>JAGBXX010000007.1 GCA_017629035.1 Alistipes sp.
GAGTTCGAGCAGATGGAGATGCAGTTCTTCGTGCAGCCAGGCACCGAGATGGAGTGGTGGAACAAGTGGAAGGAGACACGTATGGCATGGCACCGAGCTCTCGGCTTTGGCGACCAGAACTACCGTTTCCACGACCACGACAAGCTCGCTCACTATGCTAACGCAGCTACCGACGTAGAGTACAACTTCCCATTCGGCTTCAAGGAGGTTGAGGGTATCCACTCACGTACAGACTTCGACCTTGGTCGTCACCAGGAGTTCTCAGGCAAGAAGATTCAGTACTTCGACCCAGAGCGTGGCGAGAGCTATGTTCCTTATGTTGTTGAGACCTCTATCGGCGTAGATCGTATGTTCTTGCAGATCATGTCGGCAGCATACTGCGAGGAGAAGTTGGAGAATGGCGAGGAGCGTGTAGTATTGCGCATCCCTGCAGCTCTTGCTCCTACAAAGGTTGCTGTTATGCCTCTTGTTAAGAAGGATGGTCTTCCAGAGGTGGCACGTCAGATTATCGACGACTTGAAGTATGACTACAATGTTGTCTACGACGAGAAGGACTCTATCGGTAAGCGCTACCGCCGTCAGGATGCTATCGGTACACCATTCTGCGTGACTATCGACCACGACACTTTGACCGACGGTCAGGTCACTGTTCGCCACCGCGATACCATGGCTCAGGAGCGTGTTAAGATCGAGGATTTGCGTGCTTTGATCGAGAAGGAGGTATCGTTCCGCGAGCTCTTCAAGAAGATTAAGGAGGCATAGTGTGGCACGACTTATAGCCATAGACTACGGCACCAAGCGTACAGGTTTGGCAGTGACCGACCCTCTGGGTATCATTGCGCAGCCACTCGAGACTGTCGACACGAAGCAGCTGGAGCGTTACCTTGCCGACTACTTTGCCAAGGAGGAGGTATCGACAATCGTTGTGGGCCATCCACGCCAGATGAATGGCGAGCCCTCGGAGACCATGCGCTTCATACAGCCACTCATGGGACGCCTAAGGCACGCCTATCCCGATAAGCAGGTTGTGGCCTACGACGAGCGATTTACCTCGGTATTGGCTCAGCGAACCATACGTGAGAGCGGTATCGGCAAGATGGCACGTCGTGATAAGTCGCTTGTAGACAAGGTCTCGGCGGCGATCATCCTGCAGGATTATATGGCTTCAGTAGGAATGTAAAACATAGATACTAACACTGTTATGATTTATCCAATCGTTATATACGGCTCGCAGATTTTGCGCAACGAGTCGGTCGATATCACTCCCGAGTACCCAGAGCTCAAGAAGCTTATTGAGGATATGTGGATCACTCTCGGCGAGGCTGAGGGTGTGGGTCTTGCTGCACCACAGATTGGCAAGAACATCCGCCTCTTTATCGTTGACTGTACACCTTGGGGCGAGGATGATCCTACACTTGCTGATTTCAAGCGAGTATTCATCAACCCTGAGATCTACGAATCTTCGGAGGAGACATCGCTCTTCGAGGAGGGTTGCCTCTCGCTCCCTGGCCTTCACGAGAATGTGCGCCGCCCAGTCTCAATCCGTATGCGCTATCTCGACGAGAACTTCGTGGAGCACGACGAGGAGTTTGCAGGCAAGCCTGCACGTGTGATTCAGCACGAGTACGACCATATTGAGGGCCGTGTCTTCACCGACCACCTCGCACCGTTGCGTCGCAACCTTATCAAGAATAAGTTGCAGAAGATGGCACGTGGTTCGTATCGTGCAGCCTACAAAACAAAGCGATAATTTGTTGTGATAAGAGGTCGATTGTGGCCCCTAACAAAAAATGCCGTCAATAGGACGTACGTCAAGTACTACCCATCGACGGCATTTTTGCCGAGTGTAGCACTCGGCACTCTTCTGACAACAAATTTGTCGTGATAAGGCAGCATCTGCGGCCTCTCAATCATTACCCTGAATGGGACGTACGCCAAGTACTACCCATCCAGGGTAATTTCTTTATCGAGTCCACATCTACTACCTTCTGACAACAAATTTACGGCTCCATAAGTAAGTAATCATGCTTCGTAATGGGATGTACGTCAAGTACTTCCCATCGACGGCATTTTTGCCGAGTGTAGCATGAGCGCTAAATTCGTAGTATTAATTGGTGTACATGCCGAAAAAATAGCTATCTTTGTCCCACTCAGAAGTGTTTACTAATACTATTAACTATATGAAAAACTTTTTTAAGCTATTTGCTGTAGCTCTATTCTCTATTTTGCCCCTTGCAGGTTGCCAGAGTGGTGACAATGAGGGTGTCGCACCAACAATCGAGATTGTTGCGCTTAAGAGCACTGCCAACACTATCTCATTTAGAGTAACCGCAACCGATGCTGCTGAGTGCGCATATCTTATCTACGATGGCGACATTGTATCAGTGGCCGATGTCTTTGCTAATGGTACTGCTGTTGAGCAGAGTGGTGTTGTTGAGGTCGATAATCTCAAGGCTGAGACCACCTACTATGTTGTTGCTGCGGCACGCAATGCTCATGGCGAGGTGCTATCCAACACTCTCTCTATGACAACCTCGGCGCAGGGTGGTGGCAATAATGGCGGTAATGATGATGGCAACTTCGAGCTCCCTGATATTGAGGGTGTTGAGAATATCGTTATCGAGAAGACCAAGGATGGTCGCTGGTATGAGCCTTATAACTACTACGTTACATTTGTGCGTGACAATGGCGACCGTATCATCCTCGACTTCTACACTCTCGATGAGACTATGAGCCAGTACTTCCCCTATGGTCAGTACACCTTCGCAACAAACATGCGTCCATACACAATTCACAGCGAGACATCGGGCTATATTCCTGCTGGCAAGAGTGCCGATGGCGAGGGCTACCTCTTCACCGATGGCTATGTTACTGTAGATGTTGTAAATGGCTACTACGCTATCTATATGATGCTTACCTACGAGGAGGATGGTGTGTCGAAGAGTATCCAGGGCTACTACAACGGTATCTTGTCTGGTGCTTCGGTGCCTGAGGGTGATGACAACGGCTCTGAGGAGCTTATCGAGGTGTTGGAGGTAGGTTCAACATCGTTCAGGTTTAGAATCAATGCCGAGGAGGGTCAGTATTGGCGTTGCTCGGTTGTGGATAAGCGTATTTACGACCAGGTAGAGTCTAACCCTGGTGCATGGGTTGTGACCTATGGTTTCATGCTCTCGGGTACTCTCGAGTTCAACTGGGAGAATGGCAAGGAGTGCGAGTATGTCACAGGATATATGATGAACGTGAGCTCGTCGACCGACTACCTTATCTTGGCTGCTCTGATGGACTATAGCGAGGGCCAGGAGAATAGCCTGCTCGGAGGTGTTGAGGTTGTTCAGATACGTACTAATGCCGAGGCTGAGGGTGTGGGTAGTGTAGATATGACAATCAAGGAGGTTGGTGTTAATGACATCACTCTCGACTGCATCTTTGGTGATAATGTATGGTGCTGTTACGTGGCGATGATGGAGACAGAGAACCTCCAGGAGATTAAGGATGGTAAGTATGCCATGGCCGGCTACGACTCTTATGAGGAGTGTATGCTCTCGCTTATCCCAAGCCTTAGCCACGACTTTATGCGCCAGTTTGTAGAGTCGCAGTACGACTATAAGTGGGATGGCCTGAAGTATGGCACGTCGTATACTCCATGTATCAAGGTCGTAGACATGAACAACGGAGCAACCTACGTCGAACTCGATCCATTCACTACTAAATAGTCTGCTAAGTCGGGCAAAAGAGATCAATGGGCGCCGCCAATATGCGATATTGGGGCGCCCATAATTATTTATGCGTATATTTTAGCTTTTTGTTGAATTAGGTTTGTATGTTTGCAAAAATTATCATATATTTGTATTGAGAATTAGAACAATTATTCACTAATAAATTAAAGTACTATGAAAAAACTATTACTCGCTTTGGTTGCAATGTTGGTAGTTTCAGGTGCATTTGCTCAGGACTACAAGAACTCTATCGGTCTTCGTCTTGGTTACGGTGCAGAGCTTCAGTACGAGCGTCACTTCTCTTCAGAGAATTATCTCGAGGCTAACCTCGGTCTCTCTGGCTTCAATGGTCGTGACATCTTTGTAAATGCTACCTACAACTGGAATTTGTGCGATTGGAATTGGACTCCAAATGCTGGTAGATGGTTCCTTTCAGCAGGTGTCGGTGGTGCTCTTGGTGTATGGGGTCATGACAATGATAAGCTTGGTTTCCAGGTAGGTGTTGCTGGTGATGTTGCTTTCGGTATCCGTTTCAACAAGCCTGTAACTCTCTCACTTGACTACCGCCCAACTGTTTACTTCTTGCACAATGCTTGGGGTCATGGTTTCTATGGTGTAGGTCTTACATGTACTTACAACTTCTAAAGTCTTTAGATAATAGAGTATTTTGGGGCTGTCAAACTTCCTATGACAGCTCCATTTTTAATGTCTAAATATTTATTTTGTATTTCGTTGATGATGAAAAAGGTAGCTCTTCTACTTCTTGCAACAATCTTTGCAACTTCGGCCTTTGCCCAGGAGTGGTCAGCAGGTCTTCGTGTAGGTTCGGGTATCCAGGCCGTAGGCCAGTACCGTTACAACGGTAAGGATTACTTCGAGGCACGCTTTGGTGGTTCGTGGAACAATATGTTGCACACTATCTACTACAATGACGGCACAATCGACGCATCACGTGTCATGGCCGACTTCACTATTATGCACAACTGGCACCTCTTGGATATGGACTGGACACCTAATGGTGGCTCATGGTTTGTTGATGCAGGTGTTGGTGTGAATGTAGGTGGTCGTCAGCACTACGCCTATGTAGGTGCTTTGGGCTCTGCACGCCTCGGCTTCACATTCTTCGACGTGCCTCTTACCGTATCTGTCGACTGGTCACCAAGCTTTGGTATTTATAACAGATATTTCGCAGGCCACAGCAAGACAGACTTCAATAGCTTGGGTATCGCTAACCTCGGTATCACTTGCGTATATAACTTCTAATTAGTTGGTCGAAAATAAATAAGCAGCAATGAAAATTGCTGCTTATTTTATATCTACTCTTGTCGAAATATGCCTCGAGATATGTGTCGGCGCATGGTGATAAGTTGGCGGGATTGGGCCGAGGTATGCGTGATGCACAGAAGGAGCGTGGCGCACCACTTGGCAATCTCGCTAATGTAGAGGCGCATTTTGCGTCCATGAATCTCGGCACGGCGATATTGGCTTAGGCCAATGTTGTACGATAGGCGGCAGAAGTACTCTTGTGTGAGCTTCTGCTCGGGGATGATGTGGTACATCACTGCACGAGGAACATAGTAACACGCCATGTTATGTTGTGCAATACGCTCGAAGAGGTCGCTCTCCTCGCCTCCGATAAGTCGCTTTCCTGTGCGGCCAAGCGAGGTGTCGAACAGGCCAATCTCCTTGAATACCTTGCTGCGTACGGCCATGTTTCCTCCACCAGGAATTCTACCCTTTGGAAAGAGCTTGACACACTCGCCAAAGTCGAGTGGGTTGGCAATGGGGCGCTCCGTATATTTCGACATCCAGCGTGGTCGACCAGTGGGGTATTCGGCGATAATCTTGCCTCCTGCAGCCATCGCATCACTGTGACTATTAAATAGTTCCACGTATGCCGCAACAAAATCCTCGACAATGCGCTCATCGTCATCGATGATTGCCACAATATCGCCCTTAGCCTCCGTGATACCACGGTTGCGAGCGTGTGACAGACCCTGGTTTGGCTCAAAGCAGTAGCGTATGTTGAGCTCTGGGTGTGCTGCTATGAAGGCCTCGACACGCTCTCGGGTGTTATCCTGGGAGTTGTTGTCCACAACCACGCACTCCCACCTATCTGCGGGGTAGTGCTGCGTGGCCACAGAGCCGAGTGTTACTACTACTTGCTCGGCACGATTGTAGGTCGCTATGATGAGTGTGAGATCAATCATAGGGCAAAGATACAAAATTTCGACAAAATGTATATCTTTGCACCCATGAAATACTCACTTATTATATTCGATTTGGACGGCACGTTGCTAAATACTATTGGCGACCTGGCCTCATCTGTAGACTATGTTATGCGCTCTCGATCACTTCCTGAGCATACCGATGCCGAGTACCGACAGATGGTTGGTGGCGGTATCAAACGCCTTGTTGAGCGAGCTCTGCCCGAGCATCTGGCTCAGGATGAGGCCTATGTCGAGGAGTGCGTGGCGCAGTTCCGCAGATACTATGTCGACAATATAGATCGCTACACCGAGCCCTACGAGGGTATGCACTCACTACTCAAGGAGCTTAGTAGTAGGGGCGTAAAGGTTGCTGTTGCTTCGAACAAGTTTCAGAGTGGCACAGATCGCCTCGTGGCAAAGTTCTTTGGCGATATAGAGTTTGTAGCCATCGAGGGTAACCGTGAGGGCGCACCTCTCAAGCCAGACCCTCAGATTGTGCATAATATCATCAATATTGCTCAGGTTGAGCCATCACGCACAGTCATGGTTGGCGATTCGGGTATAGATATTCGTACCGCTGCTGCTGCGGGCATCGACTCTATCGGCGTAGCCTGGGGCTTCCGCTTTGCAGAGGAACTCTACGAGGCGGGTGCAACGAGTGTGGTGACACACTCCGCAGAGCTTCGTGATATGCTCTTTGAAGAGTAGTGTTTAGCCTCTGCAGTAGCGTTTTACGCACTCTGCCGTGATACGCTCGTCGCTCAATATTATCAGTCGCTCCACGACATTATGAAGCTCACGTATGTTGCCTGTCCAGGGGCGTGAGCTGAGCATCTCTACGGCTGCGTTGTCTATGTGTTTTGCGCATATCTGGCGACGTGAGCATATCTCGTCGATGAAGTGCTCGACCAGCAGGCCTATGTCGTCACGGCGCTCACGTAGTGGTGGCACGTCGATCTCGATAACACTCAGGCGGTGGTATAGATCCTCACGGAAGTGCCCCTGCTCAATCTCGCTACGAATATTCTTGTTTGTTGCCGCCACAACTCTTACGTCGACAGAGATATCCTTGTCGCCACCCACACGTGTAATCTTGTTCTCTTGCAGCGCACGTAGCACTTTGGCCTGTGCAGAGAGTGCCATGTCGCCAATCTCATCCATAAAGAGTGTGCCGCCATTTGCTAGCTCAAACTTGCCCTTGCGCTGCTTTATTGCCGAGGTAAATGAGCCCTTCTCGTGACCAAAAAGCTCGCTCTCGATGAGCTCGGAGGGTATCGCTGCGCAGTTAACCTCGACAAAGGGTGCTGAGGAGCGAGAACTCTTGAGATGCAACCAGCGAGCTACAAGCTCCTTGCCCGTGCCATTCTCGCCCAGCACGAGGACACGTGCATCGGAGGGCGCTACACGACGTATCATCTCACGCACATGCTCTATGGCTGCCGACTCGCCAATAATCTGCTGTGTGGCACAGTTCGTGCGTCTTGTATGTTGTCGAGGCGGTGTGCGCAGCGAGGTGGCCATCTCGTTCGAGGTGTCGTGGTTGATATGCCGCAGGGTGTCGAGCAGTTGGTTCATGTCGAGTGGAAGGCTCAGGTAGTCTATGGCACCATGACGCAGCGCACACACGGCAGATTCGATCGAGGGTGTTGCCGTGACAACGATCGTAGGCAGATGCAGCTCCTCGATATTCACGCCGTCGCCAGCGATTGCCACATCTATATCTACGCTCTCGAGAAGTTGCTCGAGCTCCGACGGGTCCGAGAGTTCGTAGGTGGCAAAATTCTCGAATCTGAGGCGCTCACTAAGCGAGTTAAGCATGCTTTTGGAGTGAAAGAGAAGTAAAATTTTTGTCATAGTTTGTATTTGTAAATAATTTGCATTTACTTTGTAGTGTAAACTTATAGTTTACATATCTTGGCCGGCGGCCTTCGTGGTGCGCTATACTGGCCAAAAACAAGGGATAAAGGTGCTAATATTTATCTATCGGCACAATATCTTAACTTAAGATTGAACCAAATTGGATAAGCTAATGGCTCGAATAGAGTATATTTCGAAGCCACGGTCTGAACTGATAGCATGACAATGAGAAAAAATTATAACTATACTCGACGCAAACTCTATCTTCCGGAGTATGGTCGTCATATCCATCAGATGGTCGACACACTGCTCACCATCGAGGATCGTGCCGAGCGCACACGTCAGGCTAAGGCTGTAATTGCCGTCATGGGCAATATCAACCCTATGTTGCGAGATACCGAGGAGTTTAAGCATAAGTTGTGGGATCATCTATTTATCATGTCTGATTTCCAGCTCGATGTCGACTCCCCCTATATGCAACCTTCACGCCAAGATTTGGCTATTCGCCCCGAAAAGTTGCCATATCCTCAGAGCCGCATAATCTACAAACACTACGGCAAGTACACGCAGAAATTTGTTCGCCACCTTGTGCACGACGTGGCCGAGGGTAGTGTCGACAAGGAGCTTCTCAACGTAGCTCGCTACATGCGTACCAAGAGCTTCGAGTTCAACCACGAGCATCCGCACAACGACTCTATCTTGCGAGATATTCGTGTGATGTCGGGTGGCGATGTAGATATCGACCTCAGTGAGATCGCAAATATGCGCAGCGACTACCGCCCTCACACACCCGTGCAGCGCAATGTCAAGGGTAAGAAGGTGCAGCACACCCAGCACAGCCAGCCACGCAGGGTGCAGAAGAGTAGCACTAAGAGTGCACCACGTCACGCTGCACACAAATAGTTGAATGAAATTTGAAATTACAATGTTGGCCTGAGGGGCCAACCAACCATAAAAGAGATGAAGAGATTGATTTTGGCCCTGGTGGCCATCGCAGCGATGCTCACATCGTGCGCTACAAACGAGGTAAAGACAACTATCGAGGGTCGATTCGTAGGCAATCGTGTCGACTCAGTATTCCTAGAGCAGGTGTCGGATATGTACGATGCAGTAAATCGCCTCTCGGGCGTGGCCCTTGCTTCGGATAGCAGTTTTAAGTTCGAGTTTAAGATGGCTAAGGATAGCTCACCACGCTTCTTCCGTCTTACGTTCGACTCAACAATTCGCCCTATCACGCTCGTCGTGAAGCCAGGAGATAACATCTATCTCGACTCGGCAGGCGACATCTTCCTTAACTACGAGGTGCAGAACTCCGAGGAGTCGAAGCTTATCGAGGTATTCAACAAGGAGTATTTTGCCTCGGTCGACCGTCTCGCCCACCTCAGCGAGCAGATTGCCAAGCGTGAGCAGGGTGCTCAGGCACTCAGCATGCAGGCCTATGCCGCTGCTAAGGGTGCTATGCAGGCACAGGTGCGCTTCGTAGGCTCTCATCAAAATACTCTTGCTGCCTTCTATGCTGCTCGCCAGCATGTTGTCGAGGAGTATGTTCCTCAGCTCGAGGGTAAGGGTATCTCGTTGCCACACATCCAGGCTCTCAAGGAGGGCCTCGAGCAGAGCTATCCCGACTCTCCATTTATTGCTCTTCTGGAGCGTGATATTACCGAGGCTCAGGCACTCGTAGACCTCGCCGACAAGGTTGTCGAGACATCATATCCCGATATCACACTCGAGGATATGTACAAGAAGCAGCACTCGCTTTCTTCATACGATGGTAAGGTGGTGTTGCTCTACTTCTGGTCGGCAGAACTCGCTATATGCAACAATATCAATGCTGAGCTTAAGACTCTCTACGAGAAGTACCACGACCAGGGCTTTGAGGTGTTCCAGGTATCGGCCGATGCGGAGCGTGCGTTGTGGATCGAGGCTGTGCGTGCTCAGCAGTTGCCTTGGCCATCACTCTTTGCTGGCGACGAGGGTAGGGTATTTACTCTCTATAGCGTAGCTCAGCTGCCTACGGCATATATCATCTCACGTGATGGCACGTTGACCAACTGCCCACTCGCCTCTTCGGAGCTCGAACTCGAAATCAAGAAGCGACTTTAGGATGATATACTTTGTCTCGGACATACACCTCGGCGCAGGAACTCCCTCTGAGTCACGACGCACGGAGAGTGCATTCTGTCGTTGGCTCGATATGGTTGCTGCCGATGCCCAGACGATATATCTGCTTGGCGATATCTTCGACTTCTGGTTTGAGTATCGCAGGGTGGTGCCGCAGGGCTTTACACGTGTGCTTGGACGTCTCTCTGACCTCTCGGCACGTGGCGTGCGTGTGGTGTTGTATACGGGCAACCACGATATGTGGTGCTACGACTACCTTACACGTGAGTGCGGTATAGAGATTGTCCGAGGCCCTAAGGTGGAGAGCATCCAGGGACTCACTCTGCACCTTGCTCATGGCGATAATATGAATATCAAGGGCCAGCCTATGCTGCGCCTTATGAACGCCTTTTTCCGCTCACGTATAGCTCGCCAGATATTTAGCTGGCTGCTTCATCCCGACCTTGCCCTTAAGTTTGGCAAGTGGTGGAGTGGCAAGTCACGTAAGTCGCATAGTGGTGATGTTATCACGCCCGAGAAGCTCGGCTTCCTCATAGATTATGCCCGTGAGCACTATCAGCAAAATGGCGATACCGATGGCTATATCTTCGGACACATGCACTATCCATACTCGGTTGTTGAGGGCAAATTCAGAGTATTGTTCCTTAGCGACTGGTCTTCGCCCGTGGCCTATTATGCGCAGATGGATGAGGCGAATAACCTTGAACTTAAAACCTATACTATAGATGAAACAGTATCTTGACCTGCTCAGCACAATACGCCGTGAGGGTGTTGTGCGTGGCGATCGCACAGGAACAGGCACCAAGGGAATTTTCGGCTATCAGATGCGATTTAACCTTGCCGAGGGTTTTCCGTTGCTCACAACCAAGAAGGTATTTTTGAAGGGTGTGATCCACGAGCTATTGTGGTTCCTCAGTGGCGATACCAATATCAAGTATCTTGTCGATAATGGTGTGCATATATGGGATAGCGATGCCTTTCGCTACTACAACGAGCTATGTGTTAAGCATGGTGTTCTACCCGTGGACCTCGAGACATTCCTCTCGGCTGCTGGCGTAGAGTCGCCTATCGAGGGCTACCGCTTTGGCGATTTGAACCATGTATATGGCTACCAGTGGCGTAGCTGGCCTAAGGCCTCGGGCGAGGTTGTCGACCAGATTCAGGCTGTTATCAATACACTCAAAACCAACCCTACATCACGACGCATGATTGTCTCGGCATGGAATGTTGCCGATGTTGAGGATATGGCTCTGCCACCTTGTCATACCATGTTCCAGTTCTTCGTGGCCGAGGGCAAGCTCTCATGTCAGCTCTATCAGCGTAGCGCCGATACGTTCCTCGGTGTGCCATTTAACATCGCTTCGTATGCGCTGCTTACGATGATGATTGCCAAGGAGTGCGGCTTGGAGCCTGGCGACTTTGTCCACACGTTGGGCGATGCTCACCTCTACCTCAACCACCTCGAGCAGGCCGACGAGCAGCTGCAGCGTGAGCCACGCAAGTTGCCTACGATGCATCTTAACCCCGATGTTAAGTCTATATTCGACTATAAGTACGAGGACTTCACACTCGAGGGCTACGACCCACACCCAGCAATCAAAGCACCACTATCATTCTAATTATATATTATGGTAAGCATTATCGTTGCCGTAGCACAGAACGGCACTATTGGAGATAAGAATTCACTCTTGTGGCACATCAAGGAGGATATGCGCTTCTTCCGCACAACAACCTCAGGCCATGCAGTGATCATGGGTCGCAAGACCTTCGAGTCGCTTGGTTCAAAACCACTGCCCAAGCGCACAAACATCGTCATCACTCGTCAGGATGTAGAGTTCGAGGGTGCTCTCACGGCACACTCCTTGGAGGAGGCTATCCGTATGGCTGAGGGCGACGAGGAGGTATTCATCATTGGCGGCGCTCAGATCTATGCCCAGGCACTCGAGTGCGCCGACAGGTTGTACCTAACGCTTGTTGAGCGTGACTACGAGGGCGACACCTCGTTCCCAGAGATCGACTATCGCTACTGGCAGCTTGTGGCCGAGGAGCGTCATGAGCGTGGCGAGGAGTTCGAGTCGCCATTCTCGTTCCTTACCTTTGATAGAGTGAAGCTCTAAACTAAGAGCAACACATTTATATTATATAAAGAATTAGGGGTTGTCCTTGAGTGGACAACCCCTAACTTTTTGTTGGTCGTAATACGATTACTTGCCAAGACCCATCTGGTCGATGAGAGCCTGAGTCTGTGGCTTGTGACCACGGAAGTTAACGTAGAGATCCATAGGATGCTCGTGGCCACCCTTCTCGAGAACCTCAGTACGGAACTTGTTAGCAACCTCCTCAGAGAAGATACCCTTCTCCTCGAAGTATGAGTAAGCGTCAGCAGCAAGAACCTCTGCCCACTTGTAGCCGTAGTAACCAGTAGCGTAACCACCGCTGAAGATGTGAGTGAACGCAGGACCCATAGCGCAACCATCAACAAAAGGAAGAACCTGTGTTGCAGCGATAGCCTTGTTCTCGAACTCCATAATGTCGCCAGCGTATGGCTCAGTGATTGTGTGCCATGCCATATCGAGCATACCGAATGAGAGCTGACGAACGTTGAAGTAAGCAGCGAGGTAGTTCTTAGCAGCGATAAGCTTCTCGATGAGCTCTGCAGGCATTGCCTCACCAGTCTGGTAGTGCTTAGCCCAGATGTCGAGGTACTCCTTCTCAGTAGCCCAGTTCTCCATGATCTGTGATGGGAGCTCTACGAAGTCACGCTTAACAGATGTACCGTTGATAGACTCGTACTTACCCTTAGCCAAGATGCCGTGCAAGCCGTGGCCGAACTCGTGGAGGAATGTAGTGAACTCGTCGAAAGTAAGAAGTGATGGAGTTGTAGCAGTAGGCTTAGTGAAGTTCATCACGAGCTGTACCAAAGGACGCTGCTCAACACCATTTACAACCTTAACACCACGGAACTCAGTCATCCATGCACCAGCACGCTTAGACTCACGTGGGAAGAAGTCGAGGTAGAGAATAGCCATAACCTCGCCCTCAGCGTTCTTAACCTCGTAAACTGTAGCCTCAGGGTTGTAAGTCTCAATGTTGTCAACCTGAGTAAATGTCAAGCCGTAGAGCTTGCCAGCAAGCATAAATACAGCCTCCTTAACATTCTCGAGCTTGAGGTAAGGCTTGATCTGCTCGTCGTTGATAGAGTACTTAGCCTCCTTGTACTTCTCGTTGTAGTAGCCCCAGTCCCATGGCATGAGCTCACCCTCGAAGCCGAGAGTCTTAGCGAACTCAGTTACAGCCTTAACATCCTGGTGTGCGTAGTCGAGAGTAGCTGTGAGAAGCTCGTTGAGGAAGCCGTTAACAGTAGCTGTGTTCTCAGCCATCTTCTCCTCCAAAACGTAGTCTGCATAGCAGTTGTAGCCGAGCAACTGAGCGATCTTAAGACGGAGCTCAGTGATAGTGCGGATAACCTCGAGGTTGTCGCTCTCGCCACCGATACCACGTGTGTTGTAAGCACGGTAGAGCTGCTCCTTAAGGTCACGCTGTGAAGAGTAGGTCATGAAAGGACCATAGCTTGGAGCCTGGAGAGTTACTGTCCAGCCCTCCTGACCACGAGCCTCGGCGTCAGCCTTCAAGCCCTCCTTAACGAACTCAGGAAGCTCAGCAACCTTAGCCTCATCAGTGATGTTGAGTGAGAATGCGTTTGTTGCAGCCAAAGCGTTCTGGCCGAACTTCAAGGTAGCCTGTGAGAGCTCAGTAGAGTACTTGCGGTAGAGCTCCTGCTGCTCACCCTCGAGCAAAGCACCTGAACGTACGAAACTCTTGTAAGTATTCTCCAAAAGCTGCTTGTCCTCCTGGTCGAGATCCAATGACTCACGATTGTCGTAAACAGCCTTTACTCGCTTGAAGAGCTCAGGGTTGAGTGAGATGTCGTTGCCAAGCTCAGTGAGCTTAGGAGTGATGTTGTTTGCAATAGCCTGCATCTCGTCTGATGTATCGCTATTGTTGAGCACGAAGAATACGCCTGTAACACGGTTAAGAAGAGCACCTGCCTGCTCCATAGCAACGATAGTGTTCTCGAATGTAGGCTCCTCAGGGTTGTTGATGATAGCCTCAACCTCGGCACGCTGCTGCTCGATAGCATAGTCGATAGCAGGCTCGTAGTGCTTAGTCTCGATCTGAGAGAAAGGTGGAGTCTGGTAAGGTGTGTTCCACTCCTGGAGAAGTGGATTGTTCTCGAGGCTGTCCTGCGCGCAGCCCACGAGAGCCATTGTCAATGCTGACATAAAGAATGTTACTTTTTTCATAAAAGATATAAATTATTTAGGATTCGTCATCTATTTGCTCTTCTCGACCTTCAACTCTGTCTTTGTCGATGGGAGAGTCTTTGCCTTAGCTGGGTTTGTAGGTGTGCGGAACTGAGGCTTGCCATTTGCAGGTGTTATTGTGCGCTCAGGTGCTGTGATAGGCGACTTACCCACGTTTGTGTTAAGTCTTGGCTTCTGGTTCTCTGCTGTTGTGTTCTCTACCACAGGCTCTGGATCCTTCCAGAGGCCACGAGCACGGAGCATAGGCTTCTTGTCGGGTGCTGCGCCACGGAACTTGATGTACATATCCATACCTGGCTTCTGACCGCCCTGTGCCAAGAGGTCGTGGCGGAAGCTTGAGGCGAGCTCCTTGTCGCAGATATCACGGCTCTGCTTAAATGCAGCGAAGGCATCCTTGTCGAGAACCTCTGCCCAGAGGTAGAAGTAGTAGCCCGATGAGTAGCCACCGTTGAAGATGTGTGAGAAGTATGTGTAGCGGTAGCGAGGCTCAATCTGTGGGAATAGACCACGACGACCTGCCAAGTTCTGCTTCTCGAACTCCACTACGTCGAACTTCTCAGGCATAGACTCCAAAGTGTGGATGTCCATGTCGATGAGTGCTGCAGCGCAGAGCTCAGTGGTGATGAAGCCCTGGTTGAAGAGTGCTGCATTCTGAATCTTGGTGATAAGACGCTCAGGAATAACCTCGCCAGTACGGTAGTGTGTGGCGTATGTCTTGAGGATCTCTGGCTCAAATGCCCAGTTCTCCATAATCTGCGATGGGAGCTCCACGAAGTCACCCTCAACATCGGCAAGACCACGGTACTTAACATCGGCAAAGAGGAAGTGGAGGGCGTGGCCAAACTCGTGGAAGAGGGTCTCAGCCTCGTCGAACGAGAGAAGAGATGGAGTGTCGCCCACAGGAGGTGTGAAGTTGCAGACAATGCCTACAACAGGAGTACGACGCTTGCCATTCTCGTAGCGCTGCTCCGAGAAGTAACCGCACCATGCACCACCACTCTTAGTCTGGCGTGGGTGTGGGTCGAGATACAATACGCCGAGGTGTGAGTCGTCAACGTCGAGAACCTCGTATGTTGTGCACTCAGCATGGTAGCGAGGTGCTACGATAGGGCGGAAGGTGATGCCATAAAGACGGTTGGCAAGCTGGAACATACCGTTGCGGCAGTTGTCGAACGAGAGGTACTGGCGTACGGCATCCTCGTCGAGCTGATACTTCTGCTTGCGTACCTTCTCGGCATAGTGCCACCAGTCTGATTTCTCGAATGTCTGGTTAGGGTGGTCAGCAGCAAAGAGCTCCTTCATCTGCTCGAGCTCCTCCTTGGCTGACTTGAGTGCTGGCTCCCAAACCTCGTTAAGAAGGTTGTATACAGCCTCAGGCGAACCTGACATCTGGTCGGCAGTCACGTAGTGAGAGTACGACTTGTAGCCAAGCAGGTTAGCCTTCTCAATGCGAAGAGCTGTCATCTGCTTGATAATCTCCTTGTTATCCTTGTCGTTGTTGTTGTTACCACGCATCAAGTATCCGTCGTATAGCTGGCGACGAAGCTCGCGGTTTGTTGAGTGAGTAAGGAATGGGAGCATGCTTGGCTTGTCGAGAGTAAAGACATAGCCCTCCTTGCCCATAGCCTTAGCAGCCTCGGCAGCCTGTGTGCGAAGAGCCTCTGGGAGGTCGCTCACCTGCTGTGCGTTGAGCTCAAGAACGAAGCTTGAATTTTCAGAGAGGAGGTTGTTACCAAAGCGGATGGTGAGTGCCGAGAGCTCGGTGTTGATCTGCATGAGTCGAGCCTTCTTCTCACCCTCGAGCAATGCACCCGAGCGGACAAACTTGTTGTATGTCTTCTTCAAGAGGCGTGTCTGGAGCTCGTCGAGCTGAATCTCCTTGCGCTCATACTTGTCGTACACGGCCTTTATTCGCATAAAGAGCGAGTCGTTGAGCATGATTGCGTTGTAGTGCTCGTCGATGCGAGGCATCATCTTGTTCTGCACCTCCTGCATCTTCTCATCAAGATCCGATGATGAGAGCATGCCGAATACGTTGTAGATATCCCAGAGCTTGATGCCTGAGTTATCGAATGCAAGGATCACGTTCTCGAACGTAGGCTCCTCGGTTGAGCGCATGATTGCTGCGATCTCGTCGTTGTGCATCTTCATTGCAATCTCGAATGCTGGCTCGTAGTGCTCAGCACGGATCTTGTCAAATGCTGGGATGTTGTAGTCGCTCGACCACTCCTCGAGAAGTGGGTTGCCACTTGCGATAGTTGTATTCTCGCTCTGACATGAATAATTCATGGTAATTAGAGAGATAAGTGATAATAATACAAAAAGGCGTTTCATCTATAATATTTTTTAATTAACTTTGCAAAGTTAACAAAATTATAGCTGTCATGCAACTATTTTATGCACCAGAGATAACATTGCCTCGTTACACCCTCTCCGAGGAGGAGTCAAAACACTGTGTCAGAGTACTTAGAATGGAGGTCGGCGACGAGCTTCATATCACCGACGGAAAGGGTAATATGCATCGCTGTAAAGTGGTGGATAACAACGTGAAACGTTGTGTTGTGGAGGTCGTTGAGAGTGAGTCCGAATATCAGAAAATGGACTATGAACTCACGGTGGCAATCGCCCCAACAAAAATTATTGATAGATTTGAGTGGTTTTTGGAAAAATCTACCGAAGTGGGCATATCGGAGATATACCCAATCGAGTGCGACCACTCCGAGCGTCGTCAGCTTAAACTCGATCGTGAGCAGAAGGTGGTGACCTCGGCCGTCAAGCAGTCGCTCAAGGCCTATCACCCTGTGCTTCACCCACTGACCTCGGTGCGCGATGTTATCGCCATGCCTTTCGAGGGTGCAAAATTCATTGCACACTGCAATTCGGAGCTTGGCGAGCGTGAATATCTTGGTCGTTTGCTTAAAAAAGGAGAAAAAACTCTAATTTTAATTGGTCCAGAGGGTGATTTTTCGCCCGAAGAGATTAACTTTGCGCTTCAAAATGGATTTAAGGCTATCTCGCTGGGTAAGGAGCGCCTTCGCACCGAGACAGCTGCTGTGGTGGCAACAGTGGTCACAGCAACCATTAATAAGATGTGATAAATAATTACTACCCAATAATATAACACTATGTTTTTATACACGTTACTGGCAGCTGTAATTGCTACCGTGCTCATATTTGTTGCACCTCTGCGTGCAAAGGTGTGGGTTGCAACATCGGTAATCTCGGCAGTTGCTATTGGAGCTCTCTTCCTTGTGGTATCTACACTGCTCGGAGGCGAGATTACTCTTGCTCGGTTTACTACCGATCTATTCGGTGCTGAGCGAATCTCGGTCGATGCCATTTCGGCACTCTTTCTTGCGATTATAGCTATCGCCTCGGTGGCTACTGTGGTCTACTCACGAGGCTATGTCGAGGGCTATTTCAAGCGATTCTCGCCTACGCACATCTCGCTGCACTACACTGCACTTGTGCTGCTTGTGGTGTCGATGATGTTTGTTGTGGTGTCGAGCGGTGGTTTCTCGTTCCTCTTCTCATGGGAGCTTATGACCATTGCGTCGTTTATCCTCATTCTGTTCGAGGCTGACCGCCAGGAGGTGCGCCGTGCTGCTCTTAACTATCTGGTTATGATGCACATCGGCTTTATGTTCCTTGTTGCTGGTTTTGTCATGTTGTACAACGTTACGGGCTCGGCAAACTTCGCCGCTGTGGAGTGCTACTTCAAGGTTGCACAGCCACTTCCGCTCTTTGTTGTGCTCTTCCTCGGCTTTGGTATGAAGGCGGGTCTCTTCCCTATGCATATCTGGTTGCCCGAGGCTCACCCTGCGGCACCATCGCACGTGTCGGCTATCATGTCGGGTGTGATGATCAAGACGGGTGTCTACGGTATCTTGCGCCTTATGCAGGCTATCGACCACAATATCGACCTGCTCTACACGATCGGTCTTATCGTCCTTTTGTCGGGTATCATCACTGGCCTTTGGGGTGTTATCCTGGCAGCTATGCAGAACGATATCAAGCGTCTTTTGGCCTACTCAAGTATTGAGAATATCGGCGTGATACTCATCGGTTTGGGTGTTGCTGCCGTGGGTCATGCTGCGGGTAGCAACCTTATCGGTATGTGTGGTATGTGCGGTGCGCTGTTACACATCGTAAACCACTCGTTGTTCAAGACCATGTTGTTCATGAGTGCAGGTAATATCTACTCGAGAATGCATACTACGGCGATGAATCAGATGGGTGGCCTTGCTAAGCACATGCCAGTGACGGCTATCCTCATGATGTTTGCCACTGTGGCTATCTGCGCACTCCCTCCACTCAATGGCTTTGTGTCGGAGTTGTTGATCTACATCGGCATGTTTAACGGCGTGAGCGATGGACACGAGGTGTTATACGCTATCGGTGGTATTATTGCCCTCTCGCTTATTGGTGGTGTCGTGGTCTTGGCCTTCTCAAAGCTCTATGGCGTGGTCTTCCTCGGCTCACCTCGTTCGCACCATGTTGCTGAGTGTACAGAGGTTGATAGCCAGCGTATTGTGGCCATGGCGCTCCCTGCGATGTTTATCCTAGTGATTGGTCTTTTGCCTCAGTATGCAATACGTCCCGTAGCACTTGTTGCCGAGGCAGTTACGGGTGGTAGCAGCGCTGCGGCTGTTGCCTCGTTTATGCCTATGCTCCAGACCCTTAGCTATATCGGACTGATGCTTCTTCTGCTCATTGGCCTATTGTATGTTGCTAAGCGTCGTGCGCAGCTCAAGCGCAAGATCGAGGCTGGCCCAACATGGGGTTGTGGTTTTACTGCCACCAACACCCGTATGCAGTATACCGGCGAGTCCTTCTCTGAGGGTCTTGAGAGTATTGGCAAGCCACTTATGAAGGATACTGTCGATGGTCGTGCTGTGGATAAGGGCGAGATATTCCCTTCGGAGCACAACTACGAGATCAAGCATAAGGATAAGGTTGACTCGCTGCTTGGTCAGTGGTGGGTTAAGCTCATGCACCGCATCAATATGTATGTCATGCGTCTGCGCACAGGTCGTGTCAACAACTACGTGACCTTTGCCCTTGTATTCCTGGCTGTAGTGCTGGTATTCACGATTGTAGGAATTTTGTAAACCCGTAATATCGAAGAACGTATGTTAATCAAACTACTTAATACACTGCTAATGATTGTTGTGGCGCTCTCGATTACGGGTGTCATCAATCGTACACGTGCGCTTCTGTCTGGACGTAAGGGTATCCGCTTCTTCCAGCATGTATACAACGCACGCCTGCTGTTGCGTAAGGGTGCTGTATATTCACCCACTACCACAGCTCTCTTCCGTATTGCCCCATGCGTATATCTCGGTGCGGCAATTATGGCCTTCTTGTTCATCCCTGTGGCTAACCTCGAGCCGGTATTGTCGTTCCACGGCGATATTGTTCTTGTTGCCTACCTGCTCGCCCTCTCTCGTATCGCTATTGTGCTAGCCGCCATGGATACAGGTAGCTCGTTCGAGGGTATGGGTGCTGCACGTGAGGCCTTGTATGGCGCACTCGTTGAGCCAGCCCTGATGATGGGTCTTGCAACGTTTGCCCTCTTCTGCGGCTACTCATCGTTTGCCGATATCTTCTCTACGGCGCAGATGTTCGACACCAATATCACAATCGTGATGTTGTTGCTTGCCTACGTCTTCCTTATCATCATGATTATCGAGTCGGGCCGTGTCCCTGTGGATGATCCACGTACTCACCTCGAGCTCACCATGATCCACGAGGTTATGTGTCTTGACTACTCGGGTATCGACCTTGCGATGATCAATATTGCTGGCTGGTTGAAGAATGCTATTTGGGCAATGATTGCTGCCAATGCGGTCTCGGTTGTGGTATGCTTCCACTGGGAGTTTGCTACACCTCTGGCTATCCTTGGTAGCGGTATTACTATCGGTGCTATCGAGTCGTTGCGTGCACGAAACAAGCTCTCTCGCAACACAACCTACATCCTCACAATCGTGGCGATGTCGGCATTGGTACTTCTAACAGGCTTCTTGCTTTATCAGAACATAGATATTTAAGAGATAGAGATTTATGATACTTTCGCTAATTATTCTATATGTGCTTACGCTCATCTATCTCTCGATAGCTGACCGTTTTCGCAACCATACAACGATCCTCGCTATTCAGGGTCTGTTGCTCTTTGGTATCGCCATGGCACGCCTCCACTCGTTCCATCCTGTGGAGCTCAGTTTCATCATCGCCGAGACACTCATTTTCAAGGCTATTGTCATCCCAGCAATCTTGATGCGAGTGATCAACAAGACAAAGATTAACCGCATACACTCTGCCTCGACACAGTTTGGTGCTCTTGTGATGTCGATATTTGCGCTTATTGCCAGCTGTACTATCACCTACTACATGGCCGACGATCGTACCGATATGATCTTCTTCGGCGTGGCACTCTATGCGCTCTTGTCGGGTCTTATCCTCATTGTGTTGCGTAAGCGAATCTTTGCTCACCTTGTAGGATTTCTCGTTATCGAGAATGGTGTCTTCCTCTTCTCGATGGCTATCGGTGTTGAGTTGCCTATACTTATCAATCTGGCAATCATGCTCGATATCCTTATATCGATTCTTATCCTCGGTATGTTCCTACGCCGCCTTGACGACGATATGCACACCGACGAATCTGATGCTCTAACCTCAATTAAAGACTAAGGCTATGCTTATATATCTCGTTATATCGCTTATTTTGGCCGTTGCACCCCTCTTGGTGCGTACGGAGCGAGCATCGAACATCATCTCTGCACTCTTCTTCTTAGTGCAGGTGGCCTCTATCGTTGCTATCTTCGTGCTTAAGTTGCACGATAGCGTCATGCTCTCGGTGTTCCGTGCCGATACTATGGCAGTGCTCTTCCATATATTGATGACCGCAGTGCTTGGCTTCACGCTCATCCACTCGTCGTCGTATCTGCATGCTGAGCAGGTCACAACACGCTCGTACAAGACATACTACACACTGCTCATGCTCCTTGCCGTGGCTATTACGTGCGTATACTACTCGGACAATGTGGCTATGACATGGGTATTCCTCGAGGCTACGACAATCTGCTCGGCAGGTATCATCTACCACCGTGAGTTCCAGCAGTCGTTGGAGGCTACGTGGAAGTATATCTTCGTCTGCTCAACAGGTATCGCTATGGCATACCTCGGTATCCTGCTGCTCTCGACTGTTGCCGAGCATGGTGCTCTGGACTACGAGTCGCTCAAGACTGTCATCGATAACGGTAACCCACTCTATTTGAAGGTGGCATTCCTGCTTATCGTTGTGGGCTATAGCTGTAAGATGGAGATCTTCCCACTCTACACCGTGGGTGTCGATGCAAACTATGCAGCTCCTGCTCCAGCCTCGGCATTTATCTCTACGGCGCTTGTGAATGCAGGCTTTGTGTCGATTATGCGTATCTACACGCTCTATGCTTCGGCTACCGAGGTCTTTGCTTGGGCTCGCCACGTCTTGATTTTGATTGGTATCTTGTCGCTTGCCGTGGGTGCTATGTTCCTTCGCCGTAGCAACAACTACAAACGATTCTTGTCGTACTCAACCGTTGAGAACATGGGTATCGTGGCTATCGGCATGGGTATCGGTGGTGTAGCGCTCTGGGCTGCGGTGTTCCACGTAGTATGCCACACGCTGGTTAAGAGCTCGATGTTCTACCAGGTGGGTATCGTGCGCCATATCTACAATAGCTATAGCATTAACCGTATCGGTAACTATATGAACATCAACCGTGTAGGTGCTATTGGCGTCATCGTTGGTACTCTTGTACTCTTGGCCTTCCCACCATCACCACTCTTCGTTTCGGAGATTATGATCTTCACGGAGATTGTTACCGTGGGTAGCTGGTGGTTGCTCATTGCAATGCTCATATTGATGTGCGTTGTTATCTACTCAATCTGGTCACGCACCCTTCGCCTTGGTTACCACTCTAACCAGGACGAGTTGCACCTCTCGGCCGTAAATCGTAGATTGTCCTACTCGGCAGCCATTCTTCTTGTTGTGGCTATTGTGCTCGGTTTGTGGCAGCCCGAGGTGCTTAAGGAGGCTATTGATCTAATCGTAAACATCGAATAGAGCTATGAAACTATACCATATAACAAATAATACAGCTGCGGCTGTGGCTATTGCCGACATCCCCGTGGTTGACTATGTAGAGCTGTACAACGACCTCAAGGAGCGTATGAAGGATGGCAACTACCACGTTGCCCACTACTTCGCTACGGAGATCTCCGAGGGACTCAAGTTCTATATTATACTTCTTAACGATGCTAATGGCGAGGTGCTTATCTCGTCGTTTGTGCCCGACTACTATGCCGAGGGTCTTGCCTCGCTTACTGCCTTGCATCCTCAGTTCCACCCCTTTGAGCGTGAAATTCATGAGCTCTATGGCGTGCCTTTCGATAGCCACCCATGGTTGAAGCCTCTGCGTTTCTCGCACGATCGTCGCAACAAGAACTCCTCGATGGATACCTATCCATTCTACACTATCGAGGGCGACGAGCTCCACGAGGTGAATGTGGGCCCTATCCATGCAGGTATCATCGAGCCAGGTGCCTTCCGCTTTATCTGTAGTGGCGAGCAGGTGCTCCACCTCGAGATTGCGTTGGGCTACCAGCACCGTGGTGTTGAGGGTGAGATGTTGCGTGAGAACAACTCGTTGCGCCGTGTTGTTATCTCGGAGTCTGTTGCTGGCGACACGGCTGTGGGTCATGCTACGGCATACGCCGAGCTTATCGAGAAGCTTGGAGATAAGAGAGTGGATGAGGATCTCTACCTCGAGCGTATGATTGGCTTGGAGCTTGAGCGTATGGCTATGCATATTGCCGACACCGGAGCCTTGGCAACCGATATCGGCTTCCAGCTCTATCAGGTTGCCTGCGAGGCACTCCGTACGGTTACTATCAACACCACCCAGGCATGGTGTGGCAACCGCTTTGGTAAGAGCCTTATCCGACCATTCGGTACTAACCACCCACTCACTGCGGCAAAGTGCGAGCTTATACGCAAGAATGTTGCAGATGTTCGTCGTCGCTACGCTGAGCTTCGTCGTGATATGTTGGAGGATCCTACGCTTCTTGCCCGTTTTGAGCAGTGTGGCCTTGTGCCTCATGTCGAGATGCAGCGCATTGGTGGCGTTGGTCAGGCAGCACGTGCAAGTGCTTTGTGTCGAGATATACGCAAGTCACACCCCTCGGGCTACTATGCCACTAAACTCTCGCACGAGCCTATCACTAAGCAGGATGGCGATGTTATGTCACGCCTCATGATGCGTCTTGACGAGGTATGGCAGAGTGCCGACTATATTCTCCGCACACTCGAGAGCTACCAGCCTAAGGGTGAGCTCTCAGCGCCCGACTACTTTGCGCCCTTGCATGCCGACTCACTCTCCTTCTCGCTTGTCGAGGGCTGGCGTGGTGAGATATGCCACGTAGCGCTCACTGACGACAAGGGCCAGATTGCCAAGTATAAGATCAAGGATCCGAGCCTTCACAACTGGCTTGGCTTGGCTATCGCCGTGCGCTCGGAGGGTATTTCGGACTTCCCTATTAACAACAAGAGTTTTAACCTATCGTACTGCGGTCACGACTTGTAGCGAGCAGTGGTAAAAATTTCTGAACTATGATTTTTGGAAAAGCAAAGATTTTGCGCAGCCACGGCTGGCAGTATATTCCCGATCTATATAGTGTGACCCTTACCGAGGAGTTTCGTGGTTTTCCACTTCTCAGCGACACCGAGGATAAGAGTGATATCGAGCGTGCGGCGGCTATCTGCCCCACAAAGGCTATCACCACCGAGCCACTTACGCTCGATATGGGTCGTTGCTTGTTCTGTGGTGAGTGTGCCAAGTGCGCACCTCGCAACATACGCTTTACTAACGAACACCGCCTCGCTGCTACACGCCGTGAGGATCTCGTAGTTAAGGTTGGCGACCCAGCACCTAAGTTCGATATGAGCGTTGTGCGCCCCGAGATATCTAAATATTTCGGTCGTGCATTGCAGCTGCGTGAGGTATCGGCAGGTGGCGACGCATCGATCGAGATGGAGCTTGGTGCTACGGGTAACGTGAACTTCGACTTTGGCCGCTATGGCGTGGGCTTCACCGCCTCACCTCGCCATGCCGATGGTCTTGTGCTCACAGGCCCTATAAGCCAGAATATGGCCGAGGCTCTCGATATATGCTACAACTCGATTGCCGAGCCTAAGGTATTGATAGTGTGTGGCTCGGAGGCTATCTCTGGAGGCTTGTATGCCGATAGCCCTGCTGTTGATCGCTCATTCCTGGATAAGTATCACGTGGACCTCTGGTTGCCAGGAGCACCTACGCACCCTCTCTGCTTTATCGAGGGTGTGACAAAGCTTCGTAGCACGAAGAAGTAATAATTCATAACAATATAGAGGTGGCTGTCCAGGCAAAGGGCAGCCACCTCTATATATAATATATGTATCGCACTACCTGCGAGCCACAAACCAGGGGTTGTCGAGTTCGGACTTGTTGTAGCATAGCTGCTCGCCAGTAGGGTAGGCGTAGGTCACACCTCCCGCCTCGTGGAGTATAAGCTCGCCTGCGGCAGTATCCCACTCCGAGGTCGTTGTCGTGCGTATGTAGTAGTCCACATACCCCTCGGCAATGAGGCAGAACTTGTAGGAGCTGCCCTGCTCAATGATCTCGAGGTCGGGGTGCTCGGTGCGTAGTGTGTCGATGTGCGAGTGTGTCTCGGGAGTCTGGTGCGAGCGTGACACCGCAACACGGAATACGTCGTGCTCACGCTCCGAGAGTGGCAGACGACGCATGTTGTCGTGGATCTCGGCATAGCTGTATAGCGCATCCTCGGTAGGTGTAACATCCTCCATCACCCATGCGCCATATCCTCGCTCGGCGATGTACATCTTGTTGTGGTAGGGTACATATATCACCGAGCTTATGCAGATGTTGTTCTCCATGAGTGCAATGTTGACCGTGAACTCGTTGTTGCCCTTGATAAACTCCACCGTGCCGTCGAGGGGGTCTACCAGCCAGAAGAGCTCCCAGTTGCGCCTCTCGTCGTAGAGCATCTCACGTCCCTCCTCGGAGAGTATAGGTATTCGTGTTTTGCCCAGCGACTCCTTGATTGCAAGGTGTGCCATGCGGTCGGCGATAGTGATTGGCGTGTGGTCGCTCTTGAGCGTAATGTCGTAGTCGTCGCTACTCTTGTATATCTTCATGATAGCGGCGCCAGCCCTCACAGCAGCGTTAAACTGCTCGGGGAGTAGGTACTCTCGTATGCTCTGGTCAATCATTATACTCTCTGTTTTGACAATCATTACTTTCTGTAGGTAAAGTTAGCTATTTTATTCGAATAAAACAACAGCTGCACCCTCTATTTTGTAGCTGTGGCACGCACCTCGAACCATAAACATCGGCACGCCCCACGCATGGTGGCTAAAAGTGTGCCATGAGGCGATAGTTTTCGGGGGTAGTCTTCCTATTTTTACGAAAAAATGAGTATCTTCGTAGTTGACTTGTATGTAGTCCACCTTTTTATTGAGGCGTTTTGTTTAATTTAATTCACGATCTTATGAAGAAGCTTTTAGTCGTTTTAGTTGCGATGCTATGTTGCTCAGCAACTACATTTGCTCAGAACAAGGGTGATATGTATTTTGGTGGTTATGCTGGAGTATCTATTCAGGCGGTGGGTGCCGGTGGTGATGCTGCTGTAGGCGCAGCTTTAGCTATTCAGCCAGAGTTTGGTTACTTTGTTGCTGATCGTCTTAAGATTGGTGCTAGCCTCGGCTATGGTATTAGCGCTGGTGCACATTCGCTTACTGTTTGCCCTAATATCTCTTACTATCTTCCTCTTTGCGATGGCCTCTACTACGCACCAGGTCTTGAGCTTGGTTATGCACTCGGAGCTGAGGAGGGTTTCACAATGTCGGGTTTCGGATTGGCAGCACACTTCTTTACCCTAGAGTTTAGACCGTCTGAGCATTTTGGTTTTAGCGCTAATCTGCTTTCGCTAAATTTCGTATCGCTAACCAAATATGGAATTACTGCAAATGCAGCTAGTTTCGATATCGGCGTAAATCCAACTATCGGTTTCAAGTATTATTTCTAAACGGTATCTGCAATAGCCTTGGAGCAGTAGGTGTAAACTTACTGCTCTTTCTATGTTAATTGAGTGTTACTTACTTAATAAATCTGCAAAAGAGGCTAAAGTTTTGGCCCAATAGTTTGCAGAATGGAAAAATATTAGTACCTTTGCCCCGCTAAACATTACAATTTTTAGATTAAATGTACGTAATAGTAGAGATCGCAGGTCAGCAGTTTAAGGCTGAGAAGGGTCGTAAGCTCTATGTTCACCGTCTCCAGGGTGAGGAAAACTCATCTTTGAGCTTCGACAAAGTCCTGCTTGTAGACAACGACGGTCAGGTTAAGGTAGGTGCACCTGTAGTAGAAGGCGCCTCAGTTAAGTGCAAGATCTTGAAGCACCTCAAGGACGACAAGGTCCTCGTGTTCAAGAAGAAGCGTAGAACAGGTTATCAGAAGTGTAACGGTCACCGTCAGTATCTGACACAGGTTCTCGTTGAGGAGATTAATTGTTAAACCCTAAAAC
>JAGBXX010000008.1 GCA_017629035.1 Alistipes sp.
CCAATTTTCCCTGAAAATTAGGCAGCGAGTGCGTAATTGTTATTGCCATTTATAGCTTGAGCGTTCAGTTTTACGAGACCCCACACAAGGCTCGACATGCTTACAATCGAATTCTACCTGCTGTCAAAACCGGTCACCCCCGATATTACGCCTCCGAACCTCAACGGCTACAAGAAGCAGTGGGACACACGGCAGCAAATATGTCGTGGTGCATCTGTGGCAACGCAAATGCGATGCAAAAATAGTAAATATTTGCCTAAAGCAAAAATAATTTTTAATTTTGCATCCATAATATCACAAAAATGGGAAATAAAGTTATTGAGTTGCGTGGTGTCTCGATATATCATGGCGAGGCCAAGGGTGGCGCTAACAGCGAGAACGACCTTATACTTTCGAACATAGACCTAACGGTCGAGGAGGGTGAGTTTGTCTACCTCATAGGCCGTGTAGGCACGGGCAAGAGCACGCTGCTCAAGACCCTCTATGCCGAGGTGGAGCCCGCTGAGGGTAGCGCTCACGTGGTAGGCTTCGACCTGCGCAACCTCAAGCGCCGACAGATATCGCAGCTACGTCGCTCAATGGGTATCGTATTCCAGGACTTCCAGCTGCTCACAGACCGCAACGTCTTTCTCAACCTCTACGACGTGATGCGTGCCACGGGGTGGAAGAAGGAGGAGGATATACGTCGTCGCATAGGCGAGGTGCTCAACCTTGTGGGCCTCGAGCATAAGAGCTACAAAATGCCTTTCGAGCTCTCGGGAGGCGAGCAGCAGCGACTAACCATTGCACGTGCACTGCTCAACAACCCACGTCTTATCGTTGCCGACGAGCCTACGGGTAACCTCGACCCCGTGACTGCCGAGGGTATCATGGAGCTATTCCACAAGATTGCTCACAGCGGCTGTGCCGTGGTGATGTCGACACACAACATATCGCTCATAGAGCAGTTCCCCTCACGCACCATACTCTTTGCCAAGGGAGGCATTGCCGAGGTAGATGTCAAGGAGCTAATCTAAACCGGACAACACTACACGAGAAACAATACATATATATAATAAGTGAGGCTGCCAACTATTGTTGACAGCCTCATTCAATTTGTGCCCGAGCACCCTACTCCACGAATATCTGGAACAACATAGGGCTATATGCTGGAATCTCGCTCGAGGTGGTAGTTATCGTTGTTGACGACGAACCTGACTGCGTATATCCATAGCCGTAGTAGTATGGGTTGTAGCCGTAATAACCATAGTTATACATGTTACCATAGCCATTACCGTAGTAGTTGTTCATGGTACTCATGTAGTTCAGATAGTTCAGGTAGTCGTAGTACGCAGTATTATCCTCGGTTGTCGTCGACTTGTGAGCACCCACCTGGCCCGAGATGCCATAGGCGTAGGTCGACACTGTGAGTATCGCTGCCCACTGACCCTGGCGCAGTGTAGGTATAGAGTAGTTCCACGACAAGATATAGCTGTTCGACTGAGGGTCTGACGTGGTGAATGTCAAGGCCTCACCCTCGGACTTAACCTCGCCATAGATGATCTCCTTAACCTCGTCGATGTTGGTATCAAAGATAAAGCCATCGAGGAAGCGACCGATGTACCACACCTTAGCCGTAGGCTTCGCCGTAATAGAGTCGGTAGTGAGCACCTCGTCGTAGCTGATACCCTCGCCAAAACGCTCGATAAGCACCTCGTTGATGCGTGCATCGAGATCCTGAGCAGCATAGGTGCTACCCTTGGCATACTTATCCTCGCCCTGGTACTTGAGCGTATCACGGCCCAGCACCTCGAAGTTGATACCCTTAGAGGGGTTATACGAATAGTTTACATATAGCTGCTCGAGAGTATCGATAGGCTGATGCCAGCGACCATCGTAGAACTCCAAGGGGCGTGTATCTACCTCCTCCTCGCTCTCTGTGCCACGTGTCGAGCTACGACGCATAGCCTTGGTCTGCTCCTTATCCTCCTCAACGCTCTTATGCTCCTGGCAGAGGCCACCATTGCCTCGTGCAAAGCTATCTACCCACTCGCCCTCGTAGGCAACAGGGTTGGTCACATGACCCCATATCTTCATGCGCACGATCATAGGCTTGCTCTCGTCGAGCGAGAACTCGCCCTCGTAGCCACCATCACTCGACTCGGTCTCGGC
This sequence comes from Alistipes sp., assembly GCA_017629035.1. GTDB lineage: Bacteria > Bacteroidota > Bacteroidia > Bacteroidales > Rikenellaceae > Alistipes. Next base: position 2,152 of record JAGBXX010000008.1, read on the forward strand.
AACAATCGACGATGGCAGGTAGAGTATCATCTCAGTGCCATAGCGTGGCTCAAACTCGTTGTTGCCAATCTTGAGCTTGTTGAACGTAGCGAGATACGTACCCTCCATCATCGTAGTGCTCTCCTTGCCGCTGAAACGGAAGGCAGGGATGTAGCGTGTATACTTGGTGTATGTTCCGAGCTGCTCGGCCATGCCTGCATCACGAGTCTCGTAGACATTACCCTTGAGGTCACGGCCTGTAAAGTCGTACCACAACCAGACATCCTGGCCCGAGATAGGGAGAGAATCCTGGCAACCCTCGTCGATAATCTCGACATAGTAGCCGCCATCCTCCTGATAGTTATCCAGAAGCTCAGGGTGATACTTCTCAACCCAAGCCTTGAGCGAGCGCTGCTCTATCTCCTCACCGCTAAGTGTTGGCTCCTTGATGCACGACACCGCCACAAAAAGCATTGAGGCGGCAAGCGCCATAAGACAAATCGTTTGTCGCATATATATATTTTACTTTTTCGTTACACTCTTAATATCAATTATCCACATCTGTGCCGACTTCTGGGGCACCATGCCGACATACTTGTTGCCATAGCCAGCCTCGAACGTGAGGTATACCTCGACGTTATCGCCCTCACGACACCCCTCGAGCGCAATCTCCAGACTCTCGAGCAGGTCGCCCGAGCCCATTGTAAACTCGAAAGGCTCCGTGGTCCACTCGTAGGTAGTATCAAGGCCCAAGTCCTTAAGGCTTTCGATGTTCTGCTCGTCGTTGGTAGCAAAGAGGTCGCTAAGCGAGGGCTTGCCACTCTTGAAGACATAGGCTGAGTAGGTTATCGCCACCCTATCGCCTGGCTCAATCTGGGTCCATGAGTCACGACCCTCGGCATAGTAGGTCGAGATGTAGCGATAGATATCCAAGCCCCACGATGTGTAGAACTTGGGCTCGTTATCCAGCGAGCTACCAATCTCCTCCTCGGGCACAAGACGTGGCTGGTGTGAGCCCTTGAGGTAGTTTGCTATATTTCGCTGCTGGGTATTGAGTGTTGTATCTGTCTCGTTGCTACACGACAGAGTGAGTGCTGCGGCAAGGGCCACAACAGAGGCAATAACTATGTTGCAAAATCTATTCATATCCATATAAGCGCACAAAGTTAATAAATATTTTGCAACCGAGCACTTTTTAATGAAATTAAAAATCGCTACAAGCTCTTAAGCGCCGTGCGAATAGCATCCTCGACAGCGATTTGTGGGTTATCCTTGAAAATTGCGTTGAGCACCTTCTCCGAGGCACTCTTCTGAAAACCGAGCATGGAGAGCGCAGCCAACGCCTCGTCGAAGGATTGTGGTCGAGAGTTGCTTGAGATAGCCTTGGCCATGAGGTCGCTCGCTCCAATCTCGAGCATCTTGCCCGAGAGCTCCACGATGATCTTCTGCGCAGTCTTCAAGCCCAGACCCTTGACATTCTTGAGCAACACGGCATTTTCGGTGGCAATAATATTTTGAAGCTCCTGGGGCGAGTAGGTCGAGAGTATCATTCGAGCAGTGTTACCGCCTACGCCAGAGACACTTATGAGCTGACGGAAGAGCTCACGCTCGAGCTTTGAGCTGAAGCCAAAGAGCGCCTGCTGATCCTCGCGCACCACAAAGTGAACATAGAGCTTCGCCTGCTCGTGGTTCTCGATATCGGAGTATGTCTTGAGCGATATATTGATGAAATAGCCTATGCCATGAGCCTCGATAACTGCGTATGTGGGGGTTGCCTCGGCGAGTTTGCCAGTGATATATTCGTACATAAGGTGGTGCGAGGTTAAAAATTATTCAAAAAATCTCTACAAATATAAATAAAAATTTTTATCTTTGCCTTTTGAAACTGAATTTTAACTAAAATCTATAGGATAGAATTATGAAAAAGACACTTTTGTTTGCTTTTACCATTGCAGCGATGCTTGTATCGTGCGCAGATAAGGAGACAGAGAAAGAGACTAAGAGCGCCGACGCTCAGACTGAGAGCGAGGAGGTAGCAGAGCTTCCTGAGGCTACTGAGTGCGTTGAAAGCGCTGAGGTTGTATTCGTGGACCTCGACGCTATGTTCAAGTCAAGCAAGATTTTCGCTGCCGAGGGCAAGCCTCTCGAGGAGAAGGTTGCTGCATTCGAGAAGAAGATGATCAGCACCCAGGAGGAGTTGGCACAGCGTGAGCAGGGCTTGGCTTATGAGCAGAACAAGATTGCTCAGGACGAGGCAAAGCTCCAGGCTGACTATGCTAAGGGTCTTATCACAACTCTCAACGCTCAGACAAAGGGCGAGGAGCTCCAGAAGCGTGCTCAGAACCTCCAGTCAAGCGTAGCAGCATACCAGCAGAAGGCACAGAAGGATGCTGAGGCTCTCCAGAAGGAGGAGCAGGAGTTGGCTAACGAGCACTCTGTACTCGAGAACCGTTTCCGTGAGCTTCTTAACCTCGCAATCAAGGAGGTTAACGCTGACGGTCGCTACAAGATGATTCTAAACTCGATGATGGTTGTTGACGCAGTCGAGGGTCGCAACATCTCATCTTTGGTATTGACAAAGATCGACGAGCTCTACGACGCTGGCGCTATCACTAAGTAAGCCTATAAGCAGAGTATCAAGATATTAAGGGGTTGTTAGCACTATTAGGAACAACCCCTTAATCATAAAACTAACAAACACCCCCTAACGCAGGCTACGAAGCCTAACAACTGAAGATATAACACCTTAGACTATGGGCTTTATACCATTCACATTTGTCGACCTGATTGATATACTCCTCGTATCGTCGCTACTCTTAGGTCTATACCGAGCTATGCGTGGCACGAGCGCTCCATATATCATGGTCGGTATATTCTTTATCTACCTGCTGTGGATATTGGTCAAGACATTTAATCTTGTCCTCTTCTCAACGATCCTGGGACAGATTATCTCCGTCGGTGTTATTGCCATTATCATCATCTTCCAGCCAGAGATTCGCTACTTCTTGCAGGCCATCGGTCGTCAGCGTGAGCGTTTCGAGTGGCTATCACGCATCTTCAACTTCCGCAACCGCAAGGCTGAGCGAGATATCGACCTGCAGCCTATCGTAGACGCTTGTCGTGAGATGGGTGAGCAGAAGGTTGGTGCGCTGATCATCATCAAGCAGTCTAACGACCTGGGTATCATCGAGGAGAGCGGTATCTCGATCGACGCAAAGGTGTCGACAGCACTCATCGAGAATATCTTCTTTAAGAATGCTCCGCTCCATGATGGTGGTATGGTTATCAGTGGCGACCGTGTAATTGCTGCAAAGTGCGTGTTGCCCGTTACGCAGCAGAACGTGCCCAAGGCATACGGCATGCGCCACCGTGCAGCACTAGGCATGAGCGAGGTGTCGGACGCAATCATCATCGCCGTGTCGGAGGAGACAGGTGGCATATCGCTTGCTCATGACTCTGAGATTAAGCGTAATATCGACCCTGAGCGACTCACTCAGTCTATACGCAAGCTCATGCGCAAGAACGATCTGCGTCGCAAGGAGGTAGAGGAGCAGGAGAACTAACCACTACCCCACAACTATTTAGTCATCAAAACATTAGGGCTGCCCCAACGGGACAGCCCTACTTTTTTATCTCTACTTAAGTGCATCGAGTTTCTGCTTGAGCTCTCCCTTGCCCTTGCCACCCATCTCCACGATTGGAAGGTCGTTGGTTGGAATGTAGACCAGAGTCGGGATAGAGCGAACTTTGAAGAGCTTGGCAAGCTCGGGCTCAGCGTCGACATCTACCTTGTAGATATCTACCTTACCATCATACTCCTCAGCGAGCTCGTCGATGATCGGCGACAGGCGCTGGCAGGGACCACACCACTTAGCGTAGAAGTCGATAAGTGCGGGACGCTGACCCTTGAAATTCCAGCCCTCAGTGAGCTTTGCAATATCTGCTACTCGGTTCTCAAAACCACCCTTTGTCAAATGTATTGTTGCCATAGTAATAATCGTTTTTAAGTTTTTATATTTTGTTTTCTGGTGCAAAAATAGGGCAATAATTTGTAATTGTCAAATTGTTATTTTTTATACTAATATAGGCAAAAATAATATGGGCTACCCGGTTATATTTATACCTACATTTTATCTTAACTATTATACCGATACAGACTCATAATCCCACCTTTATCACTTACAGGTGTTATTTTTTAGTAATCTATCCGAGCAATGTCCCTGGGAGTGTTGTTCGTTTGGGAAATTCTTTCTAAATTTGTAGTGCTATTGGATAAATAGCAGACATATTGAAAGTGTTTTCGATGTCCTAAAATGGAAATGTGGAAGTTTTCAAAACTGAAGGATGGCGAACAGCACTCATTTCTTGTATAGTTATGTGTGACTATGCACTATTTGTGTATACCCCATACTATCCAAGTGTGGGGCATTGTATCGTTTATTTCAGTTTAGGTCTTTCCACAACCTCCATTTTGATAGACGAATCCATCTCCACACTTTCTTTTTTTAAGTAGATGCAAACTAAAAACTATATTACTATGAAAAGACTATTTACCCTATGTGCTATCGTGATAGCAGTGGCTGTATCATCGTGTAGTAAGTTTGATGATACCGAAATTTGGGACAAACTCAATGACCACGAATCAAGAATTACAGCCCTCGAGGAGCTGTGCAAGCAAATGAACACAAACATCAATGCTCTACAGACACTTGTTGAGGCTTTAGAGAAGAGAGACTACGTTACCAATGTATCACCAGTACGCAAGGATGGTGAGGTTATTGGTTATACCATATCATTTGCTGATAGTGATACTATCACTATCTACCACGGTGAGAATGGCAAGGATGGAGCCGATGGAAAAGATGGTTACACCCCACAGATTGGTATAATGAAGGATACAGATGGTATCTACTATTGGACACTTGATGGAGAATGGTTGCTCGATGGCAAGGGTAACAAGATACAAGCTAATGGTGTTAATGGAATTGACGGTACTGATGGCAGTAACGGTGAAGATGGCACCAATGGAGTAGATGGTATTACTCCACGATTGAAGATTGAGAATGACTACTGGTATGTATCCTACGATGAGGGTTCTACTTGGATTGAATTGGGTAGAGCAACTGGTGAGGATGGCAGTGACGGAGCTGATGGTGACAATATCTTCTCCAGTGTAACACAAGACGACGAGTATGTATATTTCAACTTGGTAGATGGCACAATGATAACTCTACCTAAGCATGATGAAGAGAATATCCAATTTGAGGATTTGCAAGTTAAAGTAATATGTACTGAGGAATGGGATACAAACAACGATGGAAAGATATCCCATTCTGAGGCAACGGCAGTGGCAGATATTGGAAGAGCATTTAATAATACCAACATAATTATATTTACAGAATTTAAGTATTTTACAAATGTTACAGAATTACAATCAAAAGCATTTCACAATTGCACTTACCTAAGAAAAATTGTATTACCAGAAAATCTGACAACAATTGGAGAATCTGCGTTCTATGGTTGCTCCAACCTGAAAAGTATTACAATTCCTAATAATGTTAATTCTATTGGAGAATCTGCGTTCAGTGGTTGTTCCAACCTGAAAAGTATTGCAATTCCTGATAGTGTAATAACGATTGAAAGGGCTACATTTACAGCATGCTCATCACTTACAGCTATTACAATTCCTAATGGTGTAACCACTATAAAAGATTTTGCAATACAGACATGCACAAGTCTTGAAAGTATTACTATTCCATCTAGTATATCTACTATTGGATTTGGTGTATTCTATTATTGCAGGAACCTTAAATATATATATTGCAAGCCAACAACGCCACCTACACTAGGTAGTCTATCAGAAAACAACACCTTAGGATACAAGATTTATGTTCCCGAGGAGTCAGTTCATGCCTATAAATCAGCTGAAGGTTGGAGTCAGTACGCTGACCAAATTGTCGGCTTTGACTTTGAGAATGGTATTGTAGCTGAATAATTCACCTTTTCATATTTACAAGAACAAGGGAGGCTCACCACCTCCCTTTCTTATGCTTTTTGAGTTGCTTTGATTCTCTCCAACACCCTCTCAATATCATCCGCCGAGCTAATCTTCATAATTTCCCCGGCGAACTCAATGTAACCGCTAACAACTGGTTGAGGTTATGCATCTGTATCAACAGCCAGGTCTGAAATTTATACCTATTATTTAGCTCTAAAGCTCCATGCCCTGGCGGGTGCGGGAGAGGGTCTCAGGGTCGACAAGGCGTGAGGCGATGGCCAAGGCGAAATCTATCGAGATACCAGCACCGGCAGCGGTGATTAGGTTACCCTCGTGGACAACACTATCGCCCACATAGCGATAGTCGCCCATCTCGGCAATGACACTGCTATGGCAGGTAATGCGTGAGCCTGAGGCTACACCTGCGGCAGCAAGCACCGTAGGAGCACCACATATCGCAGCAACAAGACGACCCGACTGGTAGTAGTCGAAGACCGAACGACAGACAAGTTCGTTGCTACGCAGGTTGATATATCCTGGATTGCCACCAGGGAGGATAAGTGCACAGCCATCGCCCATATCTACATCACGAAGCAGAACATCGCAACGGAGCGTAACAAGGCCGTGCGACGACCTCACATCCAACGATTCACCAACAGCCACTCGCACAAGCGATACACCGGCACGAAACAGCACATCGATAGGCGCCATAGCCTCGACACACTCGAAGCCCTCGGCAAGGAGTATATAAGCACGTTTCATAGTCTACTCAACAAAATATTTCTCGAGCTCCGAGAGTGGCATCTCGACAATGCGGCAGAGGCCAATACGCTCTGGAAGCACAACACGCAACAGATTGTTGCTCTTCTTCTTATCAAATCGCATCTCACGCAAAATATCGCTCATGGCAACAGGCAGCTCGAGGCTGAAACCAATCTTCTCGAGCAGCGAGTCTATGCGCAACATCTCCTCTCTTGAAAGTAGTCCAAGGCGTGAGCTGAGGTGCGAGATCTGCGACAGGCCAATAGCCACAGCCTCGCCATGGTTGAGTTTATTGGTACACTTCTCAATAGCGTGGCCAATGGTATGACCCAGGTTGAGCACACGGCGCACACCCTTCTCACACTCGTCACGGTCAACGATATCGGCCTTAAGGCGTGCCGACTCCAGGACAATGCGGCGCATGATATCGCTATCACGGTAGCACTGCTCCGAGATATTATCCTCGATAAAGGCAAAGAGCTCCGCATCGCCAACAATAGCCATCTTGACAACCTCGGCCATGCCCGCACGAAGCTCACGCAGAGGCAGCGTGCGCAGGAACTCCACGTCAGAAATAACGAAGCGTGGCTGAGCAAAGGTGCCCACCATATTCTTATAATTGGCGATGTTCACACCATTCTTTCCGCCAATCGAGGCGTCGACCTGGCCAAGCAGCGATGTAGAGATAAAGCCGAAGTCCAGGCCACGCATAAATGTCGAGGCTACATATCCCGTGATATCGGTAACTATACCGCCACCAATGCCCAGCAGCGTAGTAGAGCGATCAGCACCCATATCCAGAAGTCGTGAGTAGATGGTCTGCACGGCAACGAGGTTCTTGTTACCCTCGCCATGGCCCACGATTATATGGTCATAGCGGCCGATGAGATCGTGGTACAAGCGGTCGATATTGGCATCGGTAATAACCACCACACGCTCACCATGCAGAAACTTATCGAGAGCCTCCTCGACACGACCAACAAAAATCTCCGACTTCCCCTTTATTGATAGAATAGTACTCATAGCAGAAAGAATTAATATTTCCATGCGCCGTGAAGGTCAAAAACTGCTCCAACCTCCACAACATTATAACAAAGATATAAAATTAAACGCAAAAATCAAAATATTATGGCCATAACTATACACTATCCAACTATTTTTATCTACTACGCACAATATTACAATTTAGTTAAATTGTAGTTACATCATCCAAAATTTTATACCCAGAGCTACAAAGGTCTAAAAATTTACGTATCTTTGTCGAGCATAAAACCAAAATAGACAATGAACAAAAATCAGGATAACTACCTAAGTAGCGCCCTTATCGAGAGCTCCGACGACGTAAGACTTGGCAAGGGCAAAAACATCATCCCACCACCCGAGCGTGAGTCGCTATGGCGTGCATATCTCGAGAAGTTCAAGGATCCAATCATCATCGTACTCCTCGTGGTATTCCTATTCTCGGTAATCGTGGCACTATACGAGATCTTTCTGCAAGACAAGGGCCTCGACCTGCTGCTCGAGCCTTCGGGAGTACTCGTAGCACTACTCCTGGCTACCGGCGTAGGCTTCATATTCGAGGTTAAGGCGGGCAGGGAGTTCGACATCCTGAACAAGGTCAAGGACTCTCGTCCGGTGAAGGTGTATCGCCGCACATCGACCTCGGCACGTGCCTCGCTACTCAACATCTCAAAGCAGGACGTTGTCGTGGGCGACATAGTGCGTCTGGAGTCGGGCGACGAGATACCGGCAGATGGCTATCTTGTTGACGCTGTGCAGCTGCGTGTCGACGAGTCGAACTTCACGGGCGAGACATACGCCAACAAGTATCTCAACGAGGAGGATTTCGACCACGAGGCGACCTACCCTTCCAACTTCATGCTGCGTGGTGCAACGATCATCGAGGGTAGCGCCGTGATGCGAGTATCGGCCGTGGGCGTAGACACAGAGGAGGGTCGTGGCGTGGCACGTGCAAGTGAGGGAAGCGATGTTGAAACACCTCTAAACAAGCAACTTGCGCAGCTTGGCAAGTGGATATCTACGGCGAGCTTTATCATAGCAATGCTCATCATTGTGGGTCGCATTGCAAGCTTTCTTATCTTCGAGCCAACGCCCCTGAGCGAGCTTTCGTTTATCGAGATTGCCGAGTTTGCTCTTGCCTCGATAATGATTGCCGTGACACTCATCGTGGTGGCAGTACCCGAGGGTCTGCCCATGAGTATCACCATAAGCCTTGCCCTGAGTATGCGCCGTATGCTCAAGCAGAATAGCCTTGTGCGCAAGCTCCACGCCTGTGAAACCATGGGTGCGGCGACGGTGATATGTAGCGACAAGACAGGAACGCTCACGAAAAACCGCATGACGGTGGTTGAGCACCGCATATTTGACCCAAGCGTCAAGGATATCGTGATGCACTCCATGGCCGTGAACTCTACTGCCGAGCTCGGCACAGAGGAGGGTCGTGAGGTGGTGATAGGCAACCCCACGGAGGGTGCTCTGCTCATGTGGCTTGGCACCTGTGAAGTGAACTACACAGAGATTCGTGATAGATACAAGGTTGTGGAGCAGCAGCCATTCTCAACCATGACAAAGTATATGTCGACAACTGTCGAGGATCGTACTACGGGCAAGCGCTGGCGCTTTGTGAAGGGTGCTCCCGAGATTATCATGTCGATGTGCAAGCAGATTGCTGGCGATGTGAGCCGCAGCGATATCGAGGCACAACTCACTGAGTACCAGAGTCGTGCCATGCGAACACTCGGCTTTGCCGTAGAGCAAATAGATGACAACCAGAGGCTTACGTTCATGGGAATTATCGGCATTGCCGACCCTATACGTGACGATGTGCGTGAGGCTATCGAGATATGCCGAGGCAAGGCTGGCGTGAGGGTGATAATCGTAACGGGCGACACCCCAGGCACTGCAACCGAGATTGGCCGTCAGCTTGGTCTGATGGATGGCGTCGAGGGCGAGGTTATCACCGGCCCAGAGTTTGCACAGCTCAGCGACGACGATGCACGCAAGCTACTCAGCGACCATAGGCTCAAGATTATTGCAAGAGCACGCCCCGATGACAAGGCACGCCTTGTGACCCTACTACAGGATAATGGCGAGGTCGTTGCCGTGACGGGCGATGGCACAAACGACGCTCCAGCACTGAGCAAGGCCCAGGTAGGACTCTCCATGGGCGACGGAACATCACGAGCCAAGGAGGCGAGCGATATCACGATTATCGACAACTCATTTGCGAGCATCAACCGTGCAATCATGTGGGGTCGCTCGCTCTATCTCAACATTCGCCGATTTATCATCTTCCAGATGACTATCAACCTCTCGGCATGCCTCATCGTGCTTCTTGGCGCATTCATCGGCCTCGAGTCGCCTCTTACCGTGACGCAGATGTTGTGGGTAAACCTCATCATGGATACCTTTGCAGCTATGGCCCTATCGTCGCTACCAGCAGACAGAGGTGTGCTCAACGAGCCTCCACGCAAAGCAGATAGCCACATCATCAGCCGCAAAATGCTCGGTCGCATCGTGGGTGCAGGTGTATGTTTCTTCCTGCTCCTCGTAGGCCTGTGGCAGCTGCTGCACCATGTAGAGGTAGAGAGCGTGCGTGAGATTATCTCGAGAGAGAGCCTTAGTGGTCTATACCACAGCCTGACAAACTCCATGGCTGCCGAGCCACTCACACGCTACGAGCTGGGCATATTCTTCTCGATATTTGTGATATTGCAGTTCTGGAACATGTTCAACGCCAAGTACTTCGCCACACGTCGCAGCCTACTGCTCGACATCGTTGACCTGGTGCGCAACCCTAAGGCCGTGGCAGAGTCGTACAGCCTCTACTTCGTGCTAATATCGGCTGTCATACTCATTGGCCAGGTGGTTATCGTGAACTTCGCCGGAGAGCTCTTTGGCGTGGCACCACTCACACTCAGCGACTGGGGATGGATACTCCTTATAACCTCGCCCGTGTTGCTTATTCCAGATGTTGTGCGCCTTGTGCGTAGATAAACCTTAGAAGAGATGAAACCATATCCTATAGATTGTAGCGACTCGCTCGAGCTCGACATGCTTGGCGAGGTACGTGCAGGCTTTCCGTCGCTTGCCGACGAGGAGCCCACAGAGAAGCTCGACCTACTAAAGCTCCTTGTGCGCCACCCTGCTGCCACCTTCTTCTTCCGCATCGGAGGCACCTCGATGGTAGATGCCGAGATGGACGAGGGCGATATCATCATCGTGGATCGCAGCATAGAGCCATACAACGGCTGCTCGGCAGTATGCTTTATCGACGGCGAGTTTACCGTCAAGCGCATACAGCGCCACAAAGACCATATAGACCTCATTGCGGCCAACCCCAAGTTCGACACCATACGCATCACCCACGACAACAACTTTGCCGTGTGGGGCGTTGTGACATACGTCATTAAGCGAGCATAATCTGCGATGTTTGCCCTTGCCGACTGCAATAACTTCTTTGTCTCGTGCGAGCGAGTATTCCGCCCCGATCTCGAGGGGCGTCCTGTCATTGTGCTCTCGAACAACGACGGATGTGCCGTGGCACGCAGCAACGAGGCTAAGGCCCTGGGCATAAAGATGGGCGAGCCGCTATTCAAGATCAAAGATCTTGTGCGACGCCACAACATAGCCGTATTCTCGGGCAACATGATGCTCTATGCCGACTTCTCACGCCGTGTGCGTGCTGTGCTACGTGAGAGCGCACCACAAATCGAGGTATACTCTATCGACGAGGCCTTTCTAGACCTCAGAGGCATGGAGGAGCAGGATTTCGACACCTTTGCCAAGAGCCTCTCAAAGCGCTGCCGACAGCTCACGGGAATACCTGTATCCGTGGGTGTGGCGCCGACAAAGACCCTGGCGAAGATTGCTGCCGAACTATGCAAGCACTACCCCAAGTTGCAGGGCGGATGCTACATGCACCGCAAGGAGGATATAGAGAAGGTGATGCGCAAAACCTCCGTGGGCGATGTCTGGGGCATAGGTCGACGCAGTGCACCACGCCTCGAGCTCGCAGGAATACATACAGCATGGGACTTCATGCAGCTTAGCGAGGATAGAGTGCGCCAGCGCATGGGACTTCCCGGTGTGCGCACATGGCGAGAGCTGCACGGCATACCCTCGATAGGCTTCGAGCACCACCCTCGCAGCAAGCAGTCTATATGCAACTCACGTAGCTTTGCAAGCGAGATATACGACCGCAAGGAGCTCATGGAGCAGGTTGCTAAGTTCGCCTCGATGACCGCCACCAAACTGCGTGAGCAGCATAGCCTATGCTCCGAGCTAACCGTATTTGCCGCCACCAACCGCTTTCACGCCGACGAGCTACAGCAGTATGGCAACATAACCATCCCATTTGCCGAGCCTACGGATAGCACACTACACATTGTGCGTGCGGCACGTGAGGCTATCGACGAGATATATCTCAGCGGTTACGGCTATAAGCGTGCGGGTGTCATCGCCTCGGGTATCGTGGAGCGTCAGGGAGCCATTCACTCCATGTTCAACGCCAAGGAGCAGGAGCAGCACAAACGACTCATGGAGGCTATAGACAACATCAACCGAGCAAGTGGCGAAAATAGCGTTATCGTAGCCTCGCAGGGCATGGGCAAGGTCTTTGCCTCGAGCGACTATCGCTCCCCCAGGTACACAACACGCTGGGAGGATATACCCGTAGTCACGGTCAAATAGCAGAAAAAAGGGGTAATTTGCACCAAAAAGCAAAAATAAAAGCAAAAAATTTTGGAGAATAAAAAAAAGTACGTATATTTGCACACCGATTCGGAAACGGATCTAAACGGTGGATGTAGCTCAGTCGGTTAGAGTAGAGGATTGTGGTTCCTAAGGTCGTGGGTTCGAATCCCATCTTCCACCCTTAAACCTTATAACAAGCATTTGTTATGAGGTTTTTTTTGTACCTACACCCAACTATAGTCAAGCAAAAAAAACTCCTCAAATGACCTGTAAAACATTGATTTATTGATGTTTTACTATAGTCATTGACTCATAACAAAACCCATATATACAATGCTTGTAGTATTGTCATATAGGGGTGGG
>JAGBXX010000009.1 GCA_017629035.1 Alistipes sp.
AGCAATGAAAAATAGAATTTTACACTCTTCATATTAAGTTACTAATTAAAGAGTTAGTATTAAGCGAGATCGATAAGAGCCTCACCCTGCTGAACAGCCTTACCCTCAGTGACGTAGATCTTCTTAACAGTACCAGCTGCAGGAGCCATGATCTCGTTCTCCATCTTCATAGCCTCCAAAGTCATAAGAACGTCGCCAGCCTTAACAGCCTGACCCTCCTGAACCTTGATCTTAGATACGTTGCCTGGGAGTGGAGACTTGATTGAACCAGCGTTGCCAGTGATAACCTGCTGAGGTGCATCTACGAAGTCTGCGCTTGAAGATGATGGCTTAACGGCAGCAATCTTAGGTGATACGATAGCCTCCTCCTTCTCGATCTGAACGGTGTAGCTCTTACCATTAAGCTCTACACGGGCTGTATTGCGATCTGTCTCCTCAACAATTGCCTCGAAGCCCTTGCCGTTAATATTGAATTTGAATTTCTGCATAATTGCGTGTTAGTTAACTTTGGTGTGTTTGTTTTACAATTGCTTGTGAATATTGCGTACCTGCCATGCCGAAACGTCGTGGTTCTGGCGGAATGTGAGTACGTCGCTCTCCTCATCGTGACGGTTGAAGAAGAGGTTGACAGCCATAGCGATGGCTGCCACCTCCTCGTCAGTGATTTCGTCAGATGATGCACCTACAGAGGCTGTAGCTGGCTTCTTCTTCTCTGCAAAGATAACTCCGAAGAGCTTCAAGATGAAGATAAGAAGAATAAGCACTACGAATACCAGCAGAATGCTGACGAGTGCCATAAGGCCTGCATTGCCCCAATTTGTTGCTGCAAGTAACATCATAACTTACCTATAATTTAATATAAATACTACAAAGGAATGTTGTTATGACGCTTTGCAGGGTTCTCCAAGCGCTTGTTGCGCAATGACTCCAAAGCACGGATTACGCGGAAACGAGTGTTACGTGGCTCGATAACATCGTCGATATAGCCGTAGCGAGCTGCGTTGTATGGGTTAGAGAACTTGTCGCGGTACTCCTGCTCCTTCTCTGCAACGAACTTAGCCTTATCCTCCTTGTTCTCGAAGCCAGCCAAAGCCTTAGCGTGCAATACCTCTACTGCGCCGCTTGCACCCATAACTGCGATCTCAGCAGTTGGCCATGCGTAGTTCACATCACCACGGATGTGCTTAGATGACATAACGATGTAAGCACCACCATAAGCCTTACGCAATGTAACAGTAACCTTTGGCACTGTAGCCTCGCAGTATGCAAACAAGAGCTTAGCACCGTGAGTGATAACACCACCGTACTCCTGAGCAGTACCAGGCAAGAAGCCAGGAACGTCAACCAATGTTACGAGTGGAATGTTGAACGCATCGCAGAAACGTACGAAACGAGCAGCCTTACGTGAAGCGTTGATATCGAGTACACCGGCCATGAACTTAGGCTGGTTAGCGATGATACCTACTGACTGACCGTTGAAACGTGCGAAACCTGTGATGATGTTCTTAGCATAAGGTGCTGCAGACTCCAAGAACTCGCCGTTATCAACGATAGCCTTGATAACCTCCATCATATCGTATGGCTTGTTAGGGTTATCAGGGATGATCTCGTTCAAGATATCCTCCTTACGTGCGATATCATCAGTACATGGCTGATCTGGAACAAGAGCTGTGTAGTTCTGTGGCATGTATGAGAGAAGGTCGCGGATAAGCTTCAAGCCCTCCTCCTCAGAGTCAACAGCGAACTGAGCAACACCAGACTTAGTTGTGTGCATGTTAGCACCACCAAGCTGCTCCTGAGTTACATCCTCGCCAGTAACGGTCTTAACAACCTTAGGACCTGTGAGGAACATGTTAGATGTCTCACGACGCATGATGATGAAGTCAGTCAAAGCTGGAGAGTAAACAGCACCACCAGCACATGGACCAAAGATAGCTGAGATCTGTGGGATAACACCTGAAGCCATAACGTTACGCTGGAAGATGTTTGCGTAACCAGCCAAAGCGTTTACACCCTCCTGGATACGAGCACCACCTGAGTCGTTAAGACCAATACATGGAGCACCGTTGCGAACGGCCATATCCATAACCTTGCAAATCTTGTCAGCGAGTGAGATTGACAACGAACCTGCTGTAACGGTGAAGTCCTGTGCAAATACATAAACAAGACGACCAGCGATGGTACCGTAACCTGTTACAACGCCATCACCGAATGTGTGCTTTGCATCCATACCGAAGTCATAGCAACGGTGAGTAACGAACATATCGAACTCCTCGAAGCTACCCTCGTCCAAAAGCATAGCGATACGCTCACGAGCTGTGTACTTACCCTTCTCGTGCTGCTTGTCGATAGCCTTCTGGCCACCACCCATACGAGCTGTTTGACGGTTGTCCATCAACTTCTCAATTGCTTTCTGAATTTCGCTCATAGTGAAATATTTTGTTTTAGTTATATTTGAATTGAAACTCTCTTTTCGACTACTTGTTCTTGTTCTCGCAAAGCTCTGTCAAGATACCCTGAGTTGACTTTGGGTGAAGGAATGCGATAGTAAGACCCTCAGCACCCTTACGTGGAGTCTTGTCGATAAGACGGATACCACGAGCCTCAGCGTCAGCAAGCTGCTCCTCGATGTTCTCGCAAGCGAGTGCCATGTGGTGGATACCAGCGCCCTTAGTCTCGAGATACTTAGCGATAGTAGACTCAGGTGATGTAGGCTCCAAGAGCTCGATCTTAGTCTGGCCAAGCATAAAGAATGCAGTCTTAACCTTCTGGTCAGCTACCTCCTCGATAGCGTAACACTTAAGACCCAATACGTTCTCCCAGTAAGGAATTGCCTCCTCCAAGCTGTTAACGGCGATGCCGAGATGCTCAATGTGTGATACTTTCATAGTGTTTAGTTTTTATAAAGTTTAACTTAATATTTGTTTTGAATTCGTTATACGCTTGTGTATTTCCAAAAATCACCCAAAGATACCCCATTTTTTTGAATTGGCGAAATGTTTTGACCTATTTTTTCACAAAAAAGTCACAATTTGCAAAAAACCCTATTTTGAAAAAATAAAAGTGCGATAAACTCCATTTTTTTAGTACCAGAAATTGATAATTGAGGAAAAAATATTAACTTCGCATTGAAAAGTGCAGATAGTTAGCACTCAACCCTTGCAATGAAACGATTACTCTTAGCAATACTTCTTAGCGTAGCGATGTTGGCTACCACCGAGGCACAGCCTCTGCGCCTTGGCGAGCGAATACCTACTATCGACGTTGACTCGTCGGTGGGTTCAGATCTCAAGCTCGTCGAGCAGAAGTACACGTGTATCGTATTCATGCACTCCGAGAGCACCCCATCGCTCAATGCCATAAGGGCCTATTCGGCATTTGCATCGAAGCACAGCGAGAGAGTTGCTCTTGTGCTTATCACTGCCGAGCAGGATGGCTTTGAGCAGGATCTTCTAAGTAGCTTTGCGACCAACGAAACAGTAGTTGCGTTTGACAACAATTTCCGCACGTTCAAGAATTTCGAGGTGCGCCACATACCCTTTGCCGTGATCTACGAGACACGAAGTAAAAAGGCCCGATGGTTTGGCTCACTGTCGCAGCTCGACGAGGCGTCGTTGTGCAACATCACAAAGTAGACAAAACATTTATTGCAACCATATAAATCGTTGATATAATGTCATATACAAAAATAGAGCATTACGAAAAAGAGTATCTCGATCAACATCACGACAGCGCACTCAACGTCACCGAAGGTGTCGACGACAAGCCTGTTGTTAACCCATATTTTGTGCGCCGCAAGCGCCGTGTTATGACAACCGAGGAGTATGTCGAGGGCATCCTTGCAGGCAACATCACAATCCTTGCTCAGGCAATCACTCTCATCGAGAGCAACAACCCTACGCACTATGCTCAGGCACAGGATATCATCGAGCGCTGCTTGCCACATTCGGGCAAGTCTGTACGCATTGGTATCACGGGTGTTCCTGGCGCCGGTAAGTCGAGCTTCATCGAGGCTGTGGGTAATATGGTTACGTCGTATAATCACAAGCTCGCCGTTCTTGCTATCGACCCAAGCTCGGAGCGTAGCGGCGGCTCAATCCTCGGCGATAAGACTCGCATGGAGAGCATCTGCCACAACCCTAATATCTTCGTACGCCCTTCGCCCTCAGCAGGTTCGCTCGGTGGCGTAGCACGCAAGACACGTGAGACGATTGTCTTGTGCGAGGCTGCTGGCTACGACGTTATATTTATCGAGACTGTGGGTGTGGGTCAGTCAGAGACTGCCGTGCACTCTATGGTCGATATGTTCATGATGCTCCAGATTTCGGGTGCTGGCGATGAGCTTCAGGGTATCAAGCGAGGCATTATGGAGATGGCCGACATGATGGTTATCACCAAGGCTGATGGCGAGAATATCCAGAAGGCGGAGCTTGCCAAGGCTCAGTATCAGGGAGCACTCCACCTCTTCCCTCTTGCCGACTCAGGCTGGCGACCACAGGTATACACCTGCTCGTCGCACGCAGGCACAGGTCTCGAGGAGGTATGGCAGGGTGTGGAGCAGTACTTGCAGCATATCGAGCTCAACGGTTACTTCATGGCCAACCGCAACCGCCAGAATAAGTATTGGATGTACGAGACAATCAACGAGACGTTGAAGTCGAGCTTCTACAACAACCCCGAGATCGAGGCTAAGATGGCCGACATTGAGCAGCGTGTACTCGACGCCAAGCTCTCGTCGTTCATCGCCGCCAAAGAGCTTCTGGATATATATTTCAAATAATCAGGGACTAGTAAGTATAGAGATAGCCTGCCGCGGCAGGCTATTTTCTTTAATGGCTGTAGGACTACCCTACTCACAAAATAATCCCACGAACGAGCTTGGCAAAGGATAAAAATGTTACCTTTGCAGAAACTTATAATCCATGACACGCAGAAGAAAAATAGCAATAGCAGTTCTCGCAGCGGGAGCTATCATGCTCATAGGAGTGGCACTGCTACCCCACAGATACAGAGCCTATATATCGAGGATAGTAGACAAGGTTGAGTCGATATTTGTCGACAGGGAGACATTCATCGACGACACGAACTACTCCCGACTCTTCAATGACATGAATGGTGCACACCTATCGTCGGCCAAAAGATTGGGTATCGAGCGTCCGATAAAGAGTAGGGATGAGGCCGATAGCGAGCTGGATAATCTGGTGAAAATCAGCAACAACAAGCACTACACCGTTGACCATCTAACGCACTCCATACCCTATCTCACAAATGGCGCTGCCGAGCTACTCGAGATGATTGGTAGTGAGTTTACACGTGCTGTCGAAGAGGAGGGCTACAAGGCGAGCAGAATAATCGTCACCTCGGTGCTCAGGACCCAAGAGGATGTGCGCAAGTTGCAGAAGTCGGGCAATGTGAATGCCTCGAGCAACTCGGCCCACTGCTACGCCACGACCTTCGACATCACCTATGCACGCTTTGACCGTGGCACGAAATTTCAGCCATTGCGCAAGGCAGCACAGACCAAGAGGCTCAAGAAGATTCTGGGCGAGGTGCTCCACGAGCTACACAAAGAGGGCAAGTGCTACATAAAGTACGAGATCAATCAGCACTGCTTCCACATAACATCAAGGATATAAACAAAGCAAAAGAGTCTGCCTAACAACTTGTTAAGCAGACTCTTCTTATATATCGACACGTTGCTTAGCGCTTGAGCGCCAGGTCGCCATCTTTGATCCAGCCGAGGCGCTTCATGCCGTAGTGGAACACAAGGCTAAGAACGGCGGGAGCAACGAAGTAGAGGCATACAATCTTGATGATAAGGATCGAGGGGTCGTGCGACATCGACATATCATCCCAGCAGCCGATAGGGCCGACAAGACCTGCAGTACCCATGCCGGCGCCTGCTGCATTATTTGTCATCTTGAGCCACATTGTCGACACGGGGCCCAGTATTGCCGCCGTGAGTGTTGGGGCGAGCCAGACGATAGGCTTGCGTGCGATGTTGCCCACTTGAAGCATCGAGGTGCCGAGGCCCTGCGAGAGGAGGCCACCAAAGCCATTATCCTTGAAGCTGATAACGGCAAAACCGATCATCTGCGCACAACAGCCCGCAGTGGCAGCACCTGCGGCTAAGCCACTGATACCTATCGAGATACAGAGAGCCGCCGAGCTGATAGGAAGTGTCAGCACACAGCCCACCATAACCGATACCACAACACCCATGACAAAGGGGCTGAGCTGCGTGGCACGCTCGATAACCGCACCCAGCGACATCATCCACTCATTGATCGGAGCACAGCAATACTTGGCAAATAGACCGCCAGCGACAACTGCCACAAGGGGCGTGATGATGATATCCACAGGCGTGCGCTTCGACACAAGCGAGCTGAGCTCTATGCCTATGATTGCACAGAGGTAGGCACCCACGGGGCCACCAAACTGATAGCCGAGTGCACCCACTGCCACAGCCGAGATTGTAACAAGCGGATCACGCTTGAGGCCAAGGCCTATGGCAAGACCTATCGAGCCACCGACTACTGCTGGCGACTGCAACACTGCGGCAATATCGGCCAGCATATCAAGACCAGGTATGAGCGATAGCTGCTTGATGATAAGACCAAGGATGAGCGAGCAGAAGAGACCCATGGCCATGTAGCTCAGGGCATCCACTACGTAGGTTTTGAACCAGCGTTTGAGCAACGGCTGCTGCTCTGATCGAGTTTTTGACATCTTTGTTTGCGATTAATAGCGTTTAATTTAACACAAAGTTAAAAATAATTTTCCAGGTTACGGCCATGAGCCTATTTTTTTGCTATATTTGTAAGTACATTTAAGTATAACTACTCAATAACAAATACTCAATATGCTACGCAAACTGCTTACTCTTATTTTATGCCTTGTGGCAGCGGTTGCCACTGCCTCAGCGCAGACTCCCCCCGACAATGAGATTTGGTATACTACAACCGATGGCAAGAAAGCGAAGTTAATAGACAATGGAAGCGAATCCTTTAATGATGCCGGATTCAAAATCATATCTCACACTTACTCTAATGGCAAGGGTATAGTCCGGGCAAACCAACCCATTATTGGCTACGGTATGTGGCGTTGTTACCAAGCACTTGGAGGACTATTTCTCGAAGGCGACACATTAGAGACAATCACATTTCCCGATTGCACAGAGGAACTAGAACTTTACTGGGATTTTGTCACATATAACTTTAGCAAGCACAAAGGAATCAAAGCTATCAATTGCAGATACTCATCGAGCGATGGCCGATGCGTCATCATAGATGGTGACATGGTTGACTTTGCCCCAGGCGGATTGACAGAATATACATTACCTAATGGCATTATTTCCATTGGAGCTACTCATTCTTCTCCTGATAAAATTTTTGAAAAAGCCAAACTCACAAGCATCACTATTCCAAGTAGTGTAACCGAGATTGCAGAGCGTACATTCTCACTCTGCAACCTCGAGAATGTCACTGTAGGCAACCTATACTGCTATAACTACTTCGCTGAACTTGGAGTGCCTAACATAACCTTCGGTGGCTATAACGCAACAGCCGACGGCAGAGGCTATATTGACAATGGCGAACTTAAGCGATTTAACGCATCGGGTCTAACCGAATATACCATTCCCGAGAGCGTAACTAGCATTGGAGTTGAAGCATTCAAGGGTTGTAGCAGCCTAACGAGCATAACTATTCCCAAGAGCGTAACAAGCATTGGAATTTCGGCATTCAAGGGTTGCAGCAGCCTAACAAGCATTACTATTCCCAATAGCGTAACTAGCATTGGAAACGATGCATTCGAGGGTTGCAGCAGCCTGCCCGTAATAGACAATATTAGATACGCAGATACATACTTAGTAAAGGCTGTTGATAAATCATTGACAACCTATTCAATTAAGCCAGGAACTAGATTTATTGGAAGTTATGCATTCAGGAGTTGCAGCAACCTAAAAAGCATTACTATTCCCGAGAGCGTAATAAGCATTGGAGATTATGCATTCTATGATTGCAGCAGCCTAAAAAGCATTACTATTCCCAATAGCGTAACTAGCATTGGAGATTGGTCATTCAAGGGTTGCAGCAGCCTAACAAGCATTACTATTCCTAATAGCGTAACAAGCATTGAATGGTATGCATTCAAGGATTGCAGCAGCCTAACAAGCATAACTATCGGCAATGGTGTAACAAGCATTGATAATTATGCATTCCAGGGTTGCTACAGCCTAAAGAGTGTTAAGGTATCGAACAAGTATTGTTACGATTATTTCAAAAATTTAAGAGTTTCCGACATCACCTTTATGATATCAACTCTCGAAGAGTATGAGGAGGCGCAAAAACTAGGAGCAACAAAAATAGCCATTGATGGCAATAGTGAATATGCATCTGAAGATGGGCTATGCCTAATTGATAATGGAGAACTTATTCTCTTTATCGGAAAAAATCTAACCGAATATACCATTCCCGAGGGCGTAACAAGCTTTAGAAAGGATGTATTCAAGGGTTGCAGCGGTCTAAAGAGTGTTAAGGTTTCGAACAAGCATTGCTACGATTATTTCAAAGACAAAGTCACTAACATAGCGTTCTATGGAGAAAACGCATCGGCTGACGGAAGATGTCTGATAATCGACAGCGAACTCTGCATATTCATCGGCGACAACGTAACAGAGTATGCTATTCCTCAGAATGTTACAAAGATCAGCAACGGCGTATTTAGAAACTGCGACAGCCTAAGGAGCATAACTATCCCAAGCGATGTGACGGCTATCGGCGACCAGCAATTCTCTGGTTTGGACACCCTTGCAAGCATCACCTGCCAAGCTATGACACCTCCTGCTATCAGCGACCTGAACATAGTCGAGACAACACTGATATATGTACCCAAGGAGGCGGTGAAATTGTATAAAAAAGATCCTAATTGGATACAATACAAGAAGCAGATAAAGGCGATAAAATAAGACTATGATAAAATACAAAGAGAAGACTCTCATTATAGCCACAACGCCGTTTTTCTCCTATCTTTGTAGATATATATTAAGTATAACAACCCCATAATCTCAATTCTATATGACACGTAGAATTTTCACACTTTTTGTCAGCCTCGTGGCGACTATCTCAGTGATTTACGCACAGTGCCCAAGCGATGAAATTTGGTATACCACTACAGACGGAAAAATAGTAGACATCAGCCCAGCTAAATTTCGCAGCGTTAAGTCAAACACCTATAGCAATGGCAAGGGTGTTATAAAATTCACTTCTGAGCTTTACGCCATCGGCGAAGCCTACATTATGGGTGATAATGTAACTCAGATTATATTAACAGACCTGGAAAATCTTGAGACAATCACGATTCCTGACGATGCCGGTTTCGCTACTAGTGCTTGGAATCCCGTTCCTACAAATCCTTTCAAAGGTTGCCCTAATCTAAAACATATTTATTGGGTGCTTGCATCAGAAGATGGAAAATATGTCATTGATGATATGTCCGGCGGCCTAGTTACAGTTGCTCCTGCAGCTGGACTAAAATCATTCACCATTCCTGATGAAGTTGGAAGTATTGCGGGTGATGCATTCGACTGTTGTAAAGATCTGATAAGCATTAAAATTCCATCGAGTGTAGAATATGTAAGAGGCGTCGATTTCAAAGACTGCATTAATTTACAGAAATTCAGTGGCAAGTTTGCATCAAGCGACGGCAGATGTCTAATTCAGGATGGTGAACTGATAAAATTCGCACCAGCTGGTTTGACATCATACACTATTCCTAATGGTGTAAAACAAATTAAAAAGGGGGCATTTGCAGGATGTACTAATCTCGCACGCATAAATTTTCCAAAGGAGATAACAGAGGTTGAAGAGGGGACATTCGAGGACTGTACAAACCTTAAGAATATAACAATAAATACAAATAGTTTTCAAGGCAGCTGGGTAAATAAGGAGGTCGTTGAAGAGATAACATTGGGTCCCAATATCAACCTATATAACAGCGAGAATTTTAATGGTTTCGAGAACCTCAAAAAAATAAATATAGACACAAATCAGCTTCGTGATAATAGCAGTGATTTTGTAGGATTTGAGGAGATAACAATTGGACCAAATGTCACACAACTGCCAAGCAGTATACTTAGCCAACATGAGGGTAAGTTGACTTTCAACTGCAAGGAGATAACCAAGAGTCTCACAGCAAACCTTAAGACTTGCGAGATTTACATTGGTGAGAATGTTGAGTACATTGCCTCTGACGCATTCAGCGGATACCCTGGAATAGCACTTGCAGGCAAATATATTTGCGATGCGGGCAACAGCGTAATCGTGAACAACAGATTTGTACACCTTCTTAACAAGGATCTAGAGTCATACACTATACCTAACAACGTAACCGAGATTAGCAAAGAGGCATTTAAGGGTTGTAGCAAGCTAAAGAACTTGACTATTCCAAATGGTATTACCAAGTTTGGAAATCAGGCATTCAATGGCTGCATCTTCAATTCTATCACCGTGAGCGCCGTGACGGGCAACAAGCTACCAAATGACATTTTAGACCACAGCAAGATTGTAAAATATACGGGTAAATATGCTTCGGAGGATGGTCATTGTCTTGTTAACGGCAGCACGCTCGTAGACTTCGTGACTACCGAGGATATTACATACAACATCCCTAACGGCATGACAAAGATTAGCGCCAACGCCTTTGCAGAGTGCAAGAAGTTGCATGGCGTAACCATACCCGACAGCGTAAAGAGCATCGAGCAGAACGCATTCAAGGGTTGTAGCAATCTCAAGACTATCACCATAACTAACGGTGCAACAATAGCAAGCAACGCCTTTGAGGGTTGTCCTATCGACACCATCACCGTGAGCGCCGTGACGGGCAACGAACTACCTAACAATATCTTTGACCCAATCAATATCATCGCCTACACGGGTAAGAATGCCTCGGAGGATGGCATGTGCCTTATCAACGAGGGTGCACTCGTAGATTTCGTATACCTGGGTCAGACTGAGTATAGCATTCCTGCAGGTATCACCACGGTTAATGCCAAGGTCTTTGCTAATTGCATCAGCCTAAACACCTTAACACTCCCAGATAGCATAACATCAATTGGCGAGGAGGCTTTCACCGGCTGCATGAACCTTAAGACAATAAACTGCATGGCCACAACACCTCCATCGATTGGCAACTTGGCTATCTCGGAGGATGTCAAAATCCTCGTTCCTAAAGAGTCCGTTAAGCTCTACAAGGAGAACCCTGATTGGCTTGTATACAAAAAGCAGATCAAGGCGTACAAAGAGGCTAAATAGCAACATCGCAACAAAAAGATAGCACATAAGCGACAATATGATAAAATACAAAGAGAAGACTCTCAGCAACGGACTACGTGTGTTGGTGAATCGTGATAGGGCGTCGAAGCTCGCAGCCGTTAATATATTATATAAGGTAGGAGCTCGCAACGAGGAGCCGTCAAAGACTGGCTTTGCACACCTATTCGAACACCTCATGTTTCGTGGCACGCACCAGGTACCCGAGTTCGACATACCTGTGCAGATGGCTTGTGGCGAGAACAACGCCTTCACGAACAACGACTACACATCGTTCTACATAACACTCCCCAAGGAGAACATTCGCACAGCCCTATGGCTCGAGAGCGACCGCATGGTAAACCTCAACATCTCCGAGGAGGCATATCAGACCGAGAAGCAGGTGGTAATCGAGGAGTTCAAGCAGCGATACCTTAACCAACCATACGGCGATGAGCTACTACTGCTCAGAGAACTCGCATACAAGATACACCCCTATCGCTGGGCAACAATAGGCATATCGCCCGAGCATATCGAGCGTGCAACACTCGACGACGTGCGCAGCTTCTACAAGCTACACTACCGCCCCTCACGTGCCATACTCTCGATATCGGCCGACATCGACGAGGATGAGATGATAGCCCTTGCCGAGGAGTACTTCGGCGGTATCGAGGATTGTGGCGGAGTGATTGGCGAGATTGCCCAGGAGCCTGTGCAGTGCGAGCCACGCCGACTCGAGGTGGAGCGTGACGTGCCCGCAACAGATATAAACATTGCCTTCCACATGGGCGACCGCCTGTCGCACGACTTCTTCCTTGGCGACCTATGCTCCGACCTGCTCGCAGGTGGCGAGTCATCACGCCTGGTAAACCGTCTTGTAAAGGAGCGAGGTCTATTCTCGAGTGTGAACAGCTACATCACCGGAAGCATCGACGCAGGACTATTTATAATAAAAGGTAGACTTATGCCCGATACCTCGGAGGCAGAGGCCGAGGCTGCACTTCTGGGCGAGCTGCAGGACATTGCTGAGGGTAACATATCGGACTACGAGATGGAGAAGGTGAAGAACAAGTTCGAGGCCAACATGCTCATGGGCGAAATAAACATCATGAACAAAGCCCTCAACCTCGGATTTTACGACATGACTGGCGATATAACACTACTCAACCGTGAGGCCGAGGTATATCGCTCGCTAACACGTGACCAGGTGATGGATTTCGCAACACGCTGCTTCGACAAGCGCAACTCCTCAACACTAATCTACCGCGCCAAGCGATAGCAACAACAACCCGAAAAGCATGACACAACAACCCGACATAATCATACCAAGCAGCGTAGAGATGCCCCAGGCGGAGCTCTGCACAACAGCAAATGGTGTCAAGATATACCGACTCCAGTGCGACGACTTCGACGTGGTGCGCTTCACCTTCGTGTTTCACGCCGGAACATCGATGCAGCATAAGCCCTTTGCTGCCTCGGCTACAGCCAACATGCTCGGCGAGGGTAGCCAGCGACTCACAGCGCAGCAGATAGCCGAGCAGCTAGACTTCTACGGCTCGTATTTCGATGTCAACATAGACCGTGACTACACCTACATATCATTCTGCTCACTACTCAAATTCTTCGACCCTACGGCCGAGGTGGCACGAGAGATACTGCTACACCCCTCGTTCCCCGAGCGAGAGTTTGAGGTATATCGCAACAAGCGCAAGCAGAGCCTCACGATAGAGCGCCAAAAGGTCGACATGCAGAGTCGTGAACTCTTTGCCGAGGCACTATTTGGCCCTGAGCACCCCTACGGAACATCGGCCTCAGAGGAGCTTTACAACGACCTCACGACCGACGACCTACGCGAGCTATATGCCAAGCTATATACCGCAGATAACTGCTTTGTGGTGTGCAGCGGAAATATCACCCCCGAGGTGCTACAAGAGATAGACAACATAGCAGCAGCACTGCCCGCAGGCCGGAACCTCGACATCGCATTTCCTGAGCCTCGAACCAAGCACTACAGCGAGCGCAATATCGACACAGCGCTCCAGTCATCGCTACGCATAGGCCGTCTGCTCTTTGGTCGCACACACCCCGACTTTGTCGGCATGCAGGTTGTGGCAGCAATACTCGGCGGATACTTTGGCTCACGACTGATGCAAAATCTGCGTGAGGTGCATGGATACACCTATGGTGTCATGGCGGCAATGGTCAACTTCGACAAGGAGGGATATCTGGCCATCGCAACACAGGTGGCACGTGAGCACCGTGAGAATGCCCTGAACGAGATATTCTACGAGATTGAGCGCCTACGCAACGAGCCTATCGACGAGGATGAGTTGCAGATGGTGAAGAATGTGATGATTGGCGAGATTCTTCGCATCCTCGATGGCCCATTTGGCATTGCCGATGTAACTATCGAGAATATCATGTGTGGCTTTGACAACAGCGCAACGCAGCATAGCGTGGAGCAGATATTTGCAATTACCCCAGAACAGGTGCAGCAGCTCGCCTCGAAATATCTCAAACGTGAGGATCTTGTTGTAGCAGTAGCAGGATAGAGAATGATACGAGAGGATATTACTCAATACATAGAGCGAGAGATCATTCCTCGCTACGATGGCTTTGACCTGGCACACCGCCGAGATCATGTACTCACGGTGATTGAGCAGAGCATGTCCATAGCCCAGCACTACGACGTCGACATGGAGATGGTCTACGTCATTGCCGCCTATCACGACACGGGGCTATGCAATGGCCGTGAGCACCACCACACGGAGTCGAAAAATATTATCCTCGGTGATCACAATCTTAAGCAGTGGTTCACTGCCGAGCAGATTGAGATAATGGGCGACGCTGCCGAGGATCACCGTGCCTCGTCGAAAAACGAGCCCCGCACGATATATGGGCGAATAGTGGCCGAGGCCGATAGAGTCATCGAGCCGAGGACTATCATCCGCCGCACAATTCAATATACGCTCACGAACTACCCCGAGCTTGGGCGTGAGGAGGGTCATGAGCGCATGGTGGAGCATCTCAACGAGAAGTATAACTACGGGGGATACCTACGCCTCTGGATAGAACATTCCCAGAATGCCAAGCGCCTCGAGGAGCTAAGAGAGCTAATAGCCCAGCCCGAGGCACTGCGCCAGGTTTACGACGAAATCTACGACGAACTACAATCAGGAGATTAGAGTCGTAAATCGCCAAACAGGCCTTATCACAGCCAAATAGCGATTGTGCATAAAAAATATTTGGCAAAAGTGTAGGTAGTTTGCGAAATTATGTGTACATTTGTTTGGTTAATTCCGTATTTAGAGAAAACCGAACTTTTAACAATCTATAAAACTACTGTCGTATGGCAAAAATCAAAGGAACAGTTGTCGTCGATACAGAGCATTGCAAGGGTTGTGGTGTTTGCGTAGCATCTTGTCCTACAAACGTGCTCGGTTTATCGACCGAAGTAAACGGCAAGGGTTATCCCTTCGCTAAGATGGTTGAGCCGGATTCATGTATTGGTTGCGCATCATGCGCTATCATCTGTCCGGATAGTTGTCTAACGGTGTATCGCCAAAAATTCGAGTAAACTATGGCAGAGAAAGAGGTAAAACTTATGAAGGGCAACGAGGTGATTGCTCATGCAGCAAT
>JAGBXX010000010.1 GCA_017629035.1 Alistipes sp.
CTGTACGAGCCAGTCGATGATTACCTGGTCAAAGTCGTCACCACCGAGGTGGGTGTCACCATTGGTAGAGAGCACCTCAAATACGCCACCACCGAACTCGAGGATTGAGATATCGAATGTACCACCACCGAGGTCGAACACGGCAATCTTCATATCCTTATTAGCCTTGTCGATACCGTAAGCGAGAGCTGCTGCTGTAGGCTCGTTGATGATACGACGCACCTTCAAACCAGCGATCTCACAAGCCTCCTTAGTTGCCTGACGCTGTGAGTCAGAGAAGTATGCAGGTACGGTGATAACTGCCTCTGTAACCTCCTGGCCGAGGTAGTCCTCAGCAGTCTTCTTCATCTTCTGAAGTGTGATAGCCGAGATCTCCTGTGGAGTGTACTGGCGGCCGTCGATGTCAACACGTGGAGTGTTGTTGTCGCCCTTGACGATTGAGTATGGAGCACGTGCGATGTCGGCAGTAACCTTATCGTAACGCTCACCCATGAAGCGCTTGATAGAGAATACTGTGCGCTTAGGGTTGGTGATAGCCTGACGCTTTGCAGGGTCACCCACCTTACGCTCGCCCTCGTTGGTGAATGCTACAACTGATGGGGTCGTACGATGACCCTCGGCGTTAGGAATTACCACAGGCTCGTTACCCTCCATTACTGAGACACATGAGTTTGTTGTGCCCAAGTCGATACCAATAATCTTGCTCATAATCGTTTAGTTTTTATTTGTTAATATTTTATTTTCAGTTACGGGGGTCGAACATCTCGTTGTGCTCGACGATTATTTAATTGGCAAATGGTGTACCAAACACAAAAATGCGCCAAAATTGACGCATATCTCTCTCCTGGGGTGACAAAAGTGTTTATGGCGTGACAAGATGACTGACAAAATGGCAGACTGTGACTCAAAGTGAACTATTTGTGACACGTGCCAGAAATAGCGATTGAGGGTGTATATATGTTGTGTTTCGACCAAAAATAGCTATATTTGTCGCCCCAAACCTTGAGTAATGTTAGAATACCTAATTGTCTGTCCGCTTGCTATTGTTGCGGCACTCTTTGGTGTTGCGGGCAACTATATCGGTGCCAATCACTTTGCAAAAAAAGGAGTCGGTTTTGTCAAGCCACTCACGATTTTCGTTTTGGCGATATTCTTCATAAAACTCTGCTACGAACTCTTTATCGCAAAATAAAGGCGGTCTTTTTGGACCGCCTAAATCTTTTATTAATACTCTCTCGCGCCAAATATCGCTGTGCCTATACGCACCATGTTGGAGCCATGCTCAAGAGCAATAGGGTAGTCGTCGGACATGCCTATTGAGAGGGTGTCGAACTCCTCGCCAAACATTGGCTTTAGCTCCTCAAAAATCGCTCTAATACGCTCAAAATCATTGCGTACAACACTCTCATCGTCGGTGTTCGATGCTATGGTCATCACGCCACGCACTCTCACGTGCTCCATTGTCTGAAGCTTGCCAGATGCGAGGTAGGCGTCGAGCTCCTCCTTTGCCCAACCCGACTTGCTCTGCTCCTGTGCCACGTGCACCTCGAGGAGTATATCTATGATTCGGTTGTTTTTGGCAGCCTGCTTCTCAATCTCCTCGATGAGTCGCTCGGAGTCAACCGACGAGATCATCGACACAAAGGGGGCGATATACTTTACCTTGTTTGTCTGAAGGTGGCCAATCATGTGCCAGCAAATATCTTTTGGTAGCACCTCATATTTTGCCGTCATCTCCTGAGGGCGGCTCTCTCCAAAGATGCGCTGACCAGCATCGTATGCCTCCTGTAGTCGCTCTGCGGGGTGGAATTTCGACACCGCAACAAGGCTCACACCCGAGGGTAGCGTGGCCCAAATTCTCTCTAATCGCTGCTTGATATTCATAGCTTGTGAGTTAACTTTAGAGCACAAAATTATAAATTATCGCGAAACGCTACAACTATTTCAAAATAAAATTGTATCTTTGAGAGATTTTATGAAATAATTGTAAAATAAATAACCTAAAACCAAAGTATGAAAAGATTTCTTAAAGTGATTGCCCTTGTGGGTGCATTTCTTGGCACGGTCGCTACGGCTGATGCTTGTACAAACTTTATTGTTACTCGTGGTGCGTCGACCGATGGCTCAAACATGGTAACCTATGCTGCCGACTCACACGGCCTCTACGGCTCGCTCTACCAGTATATCCCTGGTAAGTTCACCGAGATGATGGATGTGACTGAGTGGGATACTGGTCGCTACATTGGTCAGATTGCTCAGCAGTTGTTGCGTTACCGCACTCTCGGTAACTCAAACGAGCACTCGTTGTTCATCACCGAGACAACATTTGGTGGTCGTCATGAGCTCGAGGATCCAAAGGGTGGTATCGACTACGGCTCGCTTATCTACATCACATTGCAGCGTGCTAAGACAGCTCGTGAGGCTATCGACATCATTGTAGAGTTGGCAAATACCTATGGCTACTGCTCATCGGGTGAGTCATTCTCGCTTATTGACCAGAACGAGGCATGGATCATGGAGCTTATCGGCAAGGGTCCAGAGGATAAGGGTATCGTGTGGGTAGCACGTCGTATTCCTGATGGCTATGTTTGCGCTCATGCTAACCAGGCACGTATCACTACATTCCCATGGAACGATCCTGAGAACTGTATCTACGCTCCAGATGTTGCTGACGTAGCTCGTAAGTTTGGCTGGTTCGAGGGCGAGAACAAGGATTTCAGCTTTGCTGAGGCTTATGCTCCACTCGATTTTGGTGCTATGCGTGGTTGCGAGGGTCGTGTATGGTCATTCTTCCGCACTGTTGCCGAGGGTATGGATCAGTACGAGGACTACGCTATGGGTCACAACCCAGCTAACCGCATGCCATTGTGGGTGAAGCCTTCTAAGAAGATCTCTCCAAAGTTGCTCATGGACTGCATGCGTGACCACTACGAGGGTACTAAGATGGATATGACAAACGACATTGGTGCTGGTGGCGAGGGTTGCCCATACCGCTGGCGTCCTATGTACTTCGAGGTTGACGGCGTAGAGTATTGCAACGAGCGTGCAACAGCTACTCAGCAGACAGGTTTCTGGTTGGTAGGTCAGGCACGTCCAGGCAAGGTGGGTATCCTCTGGTTTGGTACCGACGATGCTGCTACATCGCCATTGACACCTATCTATGTTAACTCTTTGGAGGTTCCTGAGTGCTTGCGCGAGGGTAATGGTACTATGCTTAAGTACTCTGATACATCTATGTTCTGGATTACTAACCGTGTTGCTCAGTTTGCTTACTTGCGCTATAATATTATAGGTAAGCATGTGCGTGAGTTTGTAGACACTTGGGAGAACAAGATGCTCGAGCTTGTGCCTGCTATGGATGCTAAGATTGGCAGCGCTAAGAACGCAAAGAAGGCAGCTAAGGTTGCTACTGAGATCACAGTAAATACAGCACAGGAGCTCTTCGATATCTGGGTAGATCTCGACAAGTATCTCATGATTAAGTATATCGACGGTAATGTTAAGGGTGAGGATGCTAATGGCTTTGTTGACAATGGCAATGGCAAGGATATCCCTGGCGTTATCGAGCAGCCTGGCTACACTGAGAAGTGGAAGAGAGCTGTTGCTCAGGATAAGGGTGAGATTTTGAAGGTTGTTAAGTAGTAATAAAACAGAGAGTTATAACTATGGAGAGATATGATATTATCGTTATCGGCTCGGGCCCTGGTGGCTATGTAGCTGCTATCCGTGCTGCGCAGTGCGGCAAGCGTGTGGCTATCGTTGAGAAGGCCGATGCTGGTGGCGTATGTCTTAACTGGGGTTGTATCCCTACCAAGGCTCTTGTTCGCTCGGCTCAGGTATATGCCGACTGCAAGGCTGCTGCAACCTATGGCGTAGCTATCGAGGGCGAGGTTAAGCCCGACTGGACAAAGATGGTGGAGCGTGAGCGTATGGTGGCAACAACGATGAACAAGGGTGTTCAGTTCCTCTTGAAGAAGAATAACATCGACGTTATCGCTGGCTTTGGTCGCCTTAAGGCTGCTGATACTGTGGAGGTTGAGGGCGTAGACTACGAGGCTGACCATATCATCCTCGCTACGGGTGCTCGTCCACGTGTAATGCCATTTATGCCTATCGATGGCAAGCATATCATCTCGTCTAAGGAGGCTCTTGTGTTGCCTGAGCTTCCTGAGACTATGGTCGTTGTGGGATCTGGAGCTATCGGCTCGGAGTTTGCCTACATCTACGCTACTATGGGCGTTAAGGTTACCATTGTCGAGTATATGCCTCAGATTATGCCTCTCGAGGACGAGGATACTGCCAAGGCTATGGAGCGTGCCTTCCGCAAGCTTCGTGCTACGGTTATGACCTCTACCACTGTTAAGTCTGTTGCCGTGCGTGAGGATGGCAAGTGCGACGTTGTTGTCGAGGGTAAGAAGGGCGAGCAGACACTCGAGGCCGATGTTGTTCTCTCGGCAGTAGGTATCAAGTCTAACCTCGAGGATATGGGTCTTGAGGAGCTTGGCGTGGAGATCGAGCGTGATAAGGTTAAGGTCGATGAGCACTACAAGACATCGGTTGATGGCGTCTATGCTATTGGCGATATCATCGCAACACCTGCCCTTGCACACGTTGCTTCGGCCGAGGCTATCCACTGCGTGGAGCATATCTGCGGCTTGAATCCTGAGGCTGTTGATTATAGCACTATTCCATCGTGCATCTTCACATCGCCCGAGGTTGCATCGGTGGGTATGACCGAGGCTCAGGTTAAGGCTCAGGGCATTGAGTATAAGGTGGGTAAGTTCCCTTACACTGCTTCGGGCAAGGCTACTGCCGCTGGTGAGCGTGATGGCTTCGTGAAGCTTATCTTCGATGCTGAGGAGCGACTCCTCGGTGCTCACTTCGTGGGCCACAACGTTACCGAGATGATTGGCGAGCCTACGCTTGCTAAGGTCTTGGGTGTTAGCGCACACCGCATCGCACGCACTATCCATGCACACCCCTCAATGCACGAGGCTGTGATGGAGGCTGCTGAGGATGCTCTTGGTTGCTCAATCCACATGTAATTTGTTGTGATAAGGGGTCATTCTCGGCCCATCCCAAAAAGTAAGACCCCTCGGGCTGTACGTTTGAGTACTATCCCGAGGGGTCTTCTTTTGCGATAGACCAAGCCTAACCCCTTCTAACAACAAATTTAGTGGTGCTAATTGAGGTGGAATTTATAGGGAATAATAGGGACGATTAGGACGATTAGGACGATTAGGACGATAAGGCGAGGGTATCACTTCCCTATCTTCCCTATCACCCCAAACTTTTACCTTCAACCTTTTGTTTTTCACCTTTTTTTCGTACCTTCGTTGTAGAAACATTTAACTACAATCATAACTTAAACACAATAACTATGAAACGCCTATTTTTACTCATTGCCCTATGTGGCTCAATAGTTGCGGCCAAGGCACAAGCTCCCGAGCGTCAAAATTGGAATGAAGATTTTCCACTCTATGGCAATGTCGAGTCTGTGACCGTGACAAAGTATAAGCTACAGGATAAATTTGGCGAGGTTATTAGAGGCGATGTCCAATATAAGAGTAAATATTGCTTTAATAATGCTGGAGATGTGATTGAGGAGGCTAGTTACAACTCTGATGGCTCGTTGGCTCGTAAGTATATTTATAAATACGACTCCTCTGGAAATAGGATTGAGCGTGCTGCATACAACTCTGATGGCTCGTTGTATTATAAGTATATTTATAAATACAACTCCTATGGAAATATGATTGAGGAGGATTATTACAACTCTGATGGCTCGTTGCAGAGAAAGAGTATTTATAAATACGAATCCTCTGGAAATAAGATTGGGGCGGCTGAATACAACTCTGATGGATCGTTGAGTGGTAAGTATATTTATAAATACGATTCCTCTGGAAATAAGATTGAGGATGCTATTTACAACTCTGCTGGTCCATGTGGTAAGAGTATTTATAAATACGACTCCTATGGAAATATGATTGAGAAAGCTTTATACTACTCTGATGGCTCGTTGAATTGGAAGCATATTTATAAATACGACTCCTCTGGAAATAAGATTGAGGATGCTGGTTGGAACTATAATGGCAGGTTGGATTGGAAGAATATTTATAAATACGACTCCTCTGGAAATATGATTGAGGATGCTAGGTACGACTACTCTGATGGCTCATTGCATTGGAAGAATATTTATAAATACGACTCCTCTGGAAATAAGATTGAGAAGGCTTGCTACAACTCTGATGGCTCGTTGGATTCTAAGTTGATTTATAAATACGACTCATCAAGAAATCGAATTGAAGCGACCTTGTATAACGACGAAGCGCTAATACCTGTATCTCAAAGTGAGATAAAGATTGTTTATCGCAACGAGTAATTTGTTGTGATAAGAGGTCGATTGCGGCCCCTAACAAAAAATGCCACCAATGGGACGTACATCAAGTACTACCCATCGGTGGCTTTATCATGTCAAGGCCACATCTGCAACCCTTCTAACAACAAATTTAGTGGTGCTAATCGAGGTGAAATTTATGGGGGAAATAGGGAATAATAGGGAGGATGGGGAAGTGATACCCTCGCCTTATCGTCCTAATTGTCCCAATCGTCCCAATCTCCTTAAACTCTCTAAACTCACTATCTCCGCGCTCCTCATTTATCCCATTCGTCCCATTCCCCCTATCTTCCCCACCTCTCTCACAAAATAAACCCTGAGTGAACCACACTTTCCTCTTTTTTTCTTATCTTTGTGCAGAAAATAGGATTTCTATGCGATACTTTATAGAGCTTCAATACGATGGTGCTGCATACTTCGGCTGGCAGCGACAGCCCGACGCAGTGACCGTGCAGGGTACAATCGAGCAGAAACTATCTATGCTCCTTCGCTCGCCCCATGAGATTGTGGGTGCGGGACGTACCGACACGGGCGTAAATGCCTCGTTCTATATCGCCCATTTCGATAGCGAGCAGAGTGTCGATTGCCATCAGCTATGCTACAAACTCAACAAGGTGCTGCCCGACGATATAGCCATAATTCGTATCTACGAGGTTGAGCCTACGAAACATGCTCGTTTCGATGCTAAGAGCCGTGAATATACCTACTTGGTAACCTCTCGTAAGGCCCCTTTTCGACGCTTCTCGGCGTGGCATTTTGCCGTGGAGCTCGATGTCGAAAAGATGAACGCAGCAGCTGCAAAACTCCTTGAGCACGATGACTTTACGTCGTTTGCCAAGCTCAATTCAAACAATAAGACCAATATTTGCCATGTCACTCATGCCGAGTGGCAAGTGGAGGCTGATGGCACGTTGCGTTTTACTATCCGTGCCGACAGATTTTTGCGCAATATGGTGCGTGCCATTGTGGGTACTCTTGTCGATGTTGGCCGAGGACGATATAGTGTCGAGGAGTTCGAAGATATCATCCTCTCCAAGGATCTCTCACGCTCGAGTGCCGGAGCCCCTGCCTGCGGACTTTTCCTCTCGAATGTTGAGTATTAGTGCTATTGCAAAAAAAGATATTTTTTTGTATCTTTGCCCGCAAAAATTTAAATCTTAGGAATCACTATGAATTGTGCTATTATAGGTCACGGCAAGATGGGTCGTGAGATTGAGCGTATTTTGGCTGAGCGTGGCCATAAGGTTCAGCTCGTTGTCGATGAGAATAATGCCGAGGAGCTCACTGCTGAGAACCTCAAGGGTGTAGATGTATGTTTCGAGTTTACCACTCCCGACACTGCGGCACACAACGTGCGCACAGTGCTCGAGGCTGGTTGCCGTGTGGTGTGTGGCACTACAGGCTGGCTCTCAGAGCTCAAGGCTATGGAGGCATTGGCTGTGGAGCGTGGCGGTGCGTTGTTTTATGCTTCGAACTTCTCTATCGGCGTCAATATCATGTTCCGCATCAACCGTCGTTTGGCCGAGCTTATGAATCCTCATGGCGAGTATAATGTGCGTATCGAGGAGACTCACCACATGTGGAAGAAGGATGCGCCAAGTGGCACAGCTATCACCCTTGCTGAGGGTATTATCGAGGGCATGGATCGCAAGTCATCGTGGGTGAATAACCGCAAGGGTAAGCCCGAGGAGATCGAGATCGAGTCACACCGCGAGGGTATGGTCCCAGGTATTCACACCATCACCTACACTGCTGCCGACGACACACTCACGCTCAAGCACAACATCATCAACCGCCGTGCTTTGGCTCTTGGTGCAGTTGTTGCGGGTGAGTATCTCCAGGATAAGCAGGGTGTGCACACTATGGACAACTTGTTGTAGTGTTGTCTACTCCTAAAGTCTTGAATTTATGCAGAAGATAAAGGATATTTTTGCTGCTGTGGGTCGTCTTTTGTGCAGCCCATGGCTCAGTGCTATTGCTGTGGCCTTGGCCGCTACGCTCTTTGCCGTGTGGTATGGTGCGGCGTGGACCCTTGTTGTCACACTACCTCTGATCTACGACTACTACATCGGCCATAATATTGCCAAGCTTCACCACCGCCTCATGGAGCGATTCAAGTGGTGGAGGGTTGTCTATGCCGTGTGGTGTGCTTTGGTCTTTGCCCTTGTTGTGGGCACTATCGTGCACATGTTGGTATTTAGTTGGAATGGTATCTTCCTACTCACCATAGCTGCCGTGTTTGCCTATGCCTTGTGGGAGGAGCTCAAGACTCAGAGCTCGGTGTATAAGTGGATATATGGCTGGGTTAATGCCATACTCTTTGCCACTGTTGCTGCTACGCTCATTCAGCTCTACTGGTTTCAGCTCTTTGTCATCCCTACGGGCTCTATGGAGTCTACACTCATGGCGGGCGACTATATCGTAGTTAGCAAAACGGCCTATGGCCCACGTGTGCCTCTTACGCCGCTCTCATTCCCATTTGTTCACAATACCATGCCTCGCAACGATGCTAAGTCGTCGTTCACTACATCATGGCAGCGTGACTACCGCCGTCTTAGAGGCTCTAAGAGTATCGAGCGTGGCGATGTTGTTGTATTTAATTTCCCTGAGGGCGATACTGTCGTTATGGAGCGTCCTGCAGAGAGCTACTATCAGATGTTGCTCAGCTCGGAGTTTGGTGCTACGGAGGCCGAGCGCAGAGCCAATATCCTCGGTAACTACACTATCGCTGTGCGTCCGCTGGATAAGAAGGAGAACTATATCAAGCGCTGTGTAGGTATGCCTGGCGATACTCTGCGTATTGTCGATGGCGTGGTGTTCCATGGCGATGAGCCTGAGAGCACTATCCCCGAGAAGCAGTACTACTACGACATCTATAACTGCAAGACAGCACGTCTTCAGACCAATGTCCTACTTCGTGACTCGGAGCTCGATAGATATTCGGATACTACACGCTTCAAGCTTCGCAAGTCGCAGGGATTTGCTGGCGAGCGACTCATCCCTCACCATGTATCTACTGGCTGGAGCCTCGATAACTTCGGCCCGCTGTGGATACCCAAGCGTGGCGAGAGCATAGAGCTCAACGACTATAACGTAGCCCTCTATGGTCGTGCTATCTCTGTTTATGAGGGTCATAGCCTTGAGCGCCGTGGCGAGGAGTATCTTCTTGATGGCGTTGTGGCTACAGAGTACACCTTCGAGCAGGACTACTACTTTATGATGGGCGATAACCGCCATGGCTCGCTCGACTCACGCTTCTGGGGCTTTGTTCCCGAGAATCATGTTGTGGGCAAGGCGTGGTCTGTATGGTTCTCTGTTGATCCATACCAGGGCGGTATCCGCTGGGAGCGAATGTTCAAATCAATCGAGTAAACACTGTGGCTGCCGACTGCTATAAGACTATTGCCCGCCCTGCCGAGACTACCTATCGCCAGCTCAGCAGCAAGTTCCTTACCTATGCCTATCCCGTTGAGACGGAGGCAGAGATCAAGGAGCATCTCGATGCGCTGCGCAAACGTTGGTACGACGCTACGCATCACTGCTATGCTTGGCGTCTGGGCCCTCATGGCGAGCAGTTTCGTGCAAACGACGATGGCGAGCCCTCGTCGACAGCTGGCAAGCCTATCCTCGGACAGCTACTCTCGCAGGAGATTACCAACTGCCTTGTTGTGGTTGTTCGCTACTTTGGTGGCACAAAGCTCGGTGTCCCCGGCCTCATTGCAGCATATAAGGAGTCTACGGCTCAGGTTCTTGCCGAGTGCGAGATTGTGGAGCGCACGGTCGATGTAGTGTTGCGTGTAGAGTTCTCGTATATTGCCATGAACGACGTGATGCGCATCGTAAAGGATATGCAGCCTCGTATTGTCGAGCAGGTGTTCGACAACCTCTGCACCATGACACTCTCAATCCGTGAGTCGGAGTCCGAGCAGCTTCTTGGCCGCCTGGAGAAGGTTGAGGGTGCTACCGTCGAGCAGATAAACTAAACCTCGAAGCCAAGCTATGGAGCATAAGATTACGATAAAGGGCGCAAGGGTGCATAACCTTAAAAATGTCGATGTCGAGATCCCGCATAACAAGCTCGTCGTTGTCACAGGCTTGTCTGGCTCGGGTAAGTCTACGTTGGCGTTCGACACTATCTTTGCCGAGGGTCAGCGCCGTTATGTTGAGAGCCTCTCGTCCTATGCCCGCCAGTTTTTGGGTCGTGTTGATAAGCCCGATGTGGATCTTATCGAGGGCATTGCCCCCGCTATTGCTATCGAGCAGAAGGTCATCTCGCGCAATCCCCGCTCTACGGTTGGTACTACCACCGAGATTTATGACTATTTGAAGTTGCTCTTTGCCCGTATTGGCCGCACCTTTTCGCCACATTCGGGCCAGGAGATTCGCTGCTACGAGGTTGACGATGTTGTCGACCATA
Organism: Alistipes sp.; assembly: GCA_017629035.1. Classification (GTDB taxonomy): domain Bacteria; phylum Bacteroidota; class Bacteroidia; order Bacteroidales; family Rikenellaceae; genus Alistipes. Next base: position 10,815 of record JAGBXX010000010.1, read on the forward strand.
TACTATCTATGCCCGAGGGTGAGCGTGTTGTTGTTGCTGCGCCGCTCCTGCTCAAACAGTCTGAGGGCATCGTTGAGCGAATGCTCACACTCCTCGAGGATGGTGTCAACAGAGTGATCTTCCGTGGCGAAACGATGCTCGTTGACCAGTTCATGCCGCAGATCGACGAGAGTGTCACCACGGCCGATGTCATGGTCGTTGTCGATCGTCTTAAGGTGAGTTTCGAGAGTGACACCGTGTCACGTATCAACGACTCTGTGGCACGTGCCATGGGCTATGGCTCAGGCATGATGTATCTGGTGACAGATAGGGTTGAGAGCTTCTCTACCCACTTCGACGAGGAGGGCATGACCTTCGAGCGACCTACCGAGCACCTCTTCTCGTTTAACAATCCTATTGGCGCCTGTCCTACGTGCGAGGGTTATGGCAAGGTTATGGGTATTGACGAAAATCTCGTCATCCCCGACAAGTCTAAGAGCGTCTATGAAGGTGCTGTTGCCTGCTGGAATGGTGCCTCTATGAGCCGCTGGAAGAATGACCTTGTGCTCAACTCCACCAAGTGTGGCTTCCCAATACATACACCATACCACGCACTCAGCGACTCTGACAGAGAGCTCTTGTGGCGTGGTTGCGACTCGTTCTATGGTATTAACGACTTCTTCGACTATGTCGATACTCAGCGCCACAAGGTGCAGTATCGAGCGCTGAAGTCACGATATATGGGCAAGACTCTATGTCCCGATTGTCAGGGCACACGCCTTCGTCCCGAGGCACTCTATGTGCGTGTTGGTGGACGTAATATCGCAGAGCTTGTGCGTATGACTATCTCGGAGCTTGTCACCTTCTTTAATGATCTCGAACTCGACGAGCACGATGCAGCTACTGCTGAGCGTATCTTGGCCGAGATTCGCAGCCGTCTTGGCTACCTTATGGAGGTGGGCTTGCACTACCTCACGCTCGACCGACTCTCGGCAACGCTGTCGGGTGGCGAGTCGCAGCGCATCAACCTCTCTACGTCGCTTGGTAGCAACCTCGTAGGCTCGATGTATATCCTCGATGAGCCAAGCATTGGTCTTCATCCACGTGACACTCACCGCCTTATCGGCGTACTCAAGCAGTTGCGTGATCTCGATAATACGGTCATTGTCGTGGAGCACGAGGAGGAGGTCATGCGCTCCTCGGACTGGATTGTCGACATGGGTCCTGAGGCTGGTGTCTGTGGTGGCGAGGTGGTATATAATGGCCCTTCGGAGGGTATTAGTGGTGCCTCTACGCTCACTGCCGACTATCTCAGTGGCCGACGCCAGATTGCTATTCCTGAGCGCCGCCGTGCCGCTGCAGGTGTGGTGCGTCTGCGTGGTGTACGACACAACAACCTTAAAAACATAGATGTAGAAATTCCTCTGGGCGTGCTTACCTGCATCACGGGTGTCTCGGGCTCGGGTAAGTCGTCGCTTGCCGATGATGTGCTCTACCCAGCACTTAAGCGCAAGCTCTCGGAGACTACGCTCCTGCCTGGTGACCACGATGGCCTCGATGTCGATGTGCGACAGTTGCAGGGTGTCGAGATGGTGTCGCAGTCGCCTATTGGCAAGTCTACACGTTCAAATCCTGTTACATATATCAAAGCCTACGACGAGATTCGTCGTCTGTTTGCCGAGCAGCCCTATGCCAAGCATACGGCTATCCCTGCTACAGCCTTTTCGTTCAATATGCCTGGTGGCCGTTGCGAGGAGTGCGAGGGTGAGGGTGTTATCAAGGTGAGCATGCAGTTTATGGCCGACGTGGAGCTCACGTGCGAGGCGTGTGGAGGTATGCGCTTCAAGCAGGAGATCCTCGAGGTTAAGTATCGTGGCAAGTCTATCTACGACGTGCTGGAGATGTCGGTCGACGAGGCTCTGGAGTTCTTCGATGAGGATAAGAGCTGCTCGATATGCAAGCGCATTGTTGAGCGCATACGTCCTCTGCAGCGTGTCGGCCTGGGTTATGTCAAGCTCGGCCAATCAAGCTCGACACTCTCGGGAGGTGAGTCACAGCGTGTGAAGCTCGCCTCGTTCCTCACGAAGGAGAGGTCGCAGGAGCGTGTGATGTTCATCTTCGACGAGCCTACTACGGGTCTACATTTCCATGATATTGGTCGTCTGTTGTCGGCCTTCGATGCACTCATCGAGCGAGGACATAGTGTCGTTGTTGTGGAGCACAACATGGAGGTTATCAAGTGTGCCGACTGGGTCATCGACCTCGGACCTGAGGCGGGATCGGATGGCGGCCGAGTAGTTGTTGCTGGCACTCCCGAGCAGGTTGAGAGGTGCAAGGAGAGCCACACAGGAGAGTTTTTACGAAGACACAATGAGAGAGTTTGAAACATATATACTGCCTAATGGCATTCGTGGCATACACCGTCAGGTGCGTAGTGGCGTGACCCACTGCGCCCTTGTTGTTAATTCGGGTAGCCGCGATGAGCTACCTACGGAGCATGGCATTGCCCATCTCACGGAGCATGCACTCTTTAAGGGTACTGAGCGTCGCAAGGCCTATCAGGTGAACTGCCGATTGGAGAACCTCGGTGGCGAGCTCAATGCCTACACTACTAAGGAGGATACTACACTCCATGCCACAGTTTTGCGCCACGATTTCTCACGTGCCGTGGAGCTTATTGGCGATGTGATATTCCGCTCCACGTTCCCCGAGCGTGAGCTGCGCAAGGAGCGTGAGGTTATTGCCGACGAGATTAACTCATACAAGGATTCCCCCTCAGAGCGTATATACGACGACTTCGAGGATATGATATTTCGTGGCTCGGAGCTCGGACACAACATCCTCGGCTCGAAGGCCACTATTGCACGACTATCTACGCCCGAGATTCGCAGCTTTGTGGGCCGCACCTATACCACCGACCAGATGGTTTTCTCCTCTATTGGTAACTTCTCGGTAAATACCGCACGAAGCGTTGCCGAGCGCTATCTCGGCTGTTTCGAGCCCTCGGTGCGTGGCTATCAGCGTGTAGTACCCACGGCATACGAGCCATTTGTCGTGTCCCAGCAGCGCCACACACACCAGTCGCACGGTATTGTCGGCACACGTGGCTATGGCATTGCCGATGAGCGTCGTCTGCCCCTTGCTCTGCTATGTAATATCCTTGGTGGTCCCTTTGCCAACTCGTTGCTAAACATCGAGTTGCGTGAGCATCACGGCCTCTCGTATAATGTCGAGGCGTCGTATACACCATATTCCGACAGTGGCATTGTGGCAATCTACTTCTCTTCGGATCACTGCCACTCTGAACAGTGTATCGAGCTTATCCAGGCGCAGATTGATAAGTTGCGCTCTGAGCCTATCACTCCCCGCCGCCTGGCCGTGGCTAAGCGTCAGTTTATTGCCCAGATGGCGATATCTATGGAGGCCAACGAGGGATATATGCTCGGCGCAGGTAAGAGTTACTTACTATACAAGGATATAGATACTCTTGAGGAGGCGTATAAGAAGGTTATGGCTATCAGCTCGAAGCAGATACTCGCCGTAGCAAACGACACACTCTCGAACCTATCACAACTCATATATAAATAGTATGGAGAATTTGGACCACTATATTTTAGCCAATACAAAGCCCGAGGAGGAGCTTATGCGCCGCTTGGAGCGTGAGACATATCTTCGTGTTATCAACCCACGCATGATCTCGGGACATCTGCAAGGCAAGCTCCTCGAGATGCTTGTGCGCATGATGCGCCCACAGCGAGTCCTCGAGATTGGTACGTTCACGGGCTACTCGGCACTGAGCATTGCTCGTGGCCTGGAGAATGGTGCTCTGCTCGATACTATCGAGGTTGACGATGAGCTCGAAGATATCGCAGCAAAGTATTTCGAGGCCTCGGAGTATGGTCACCGCATACGTCAGCACGTAGGCTCTGCACTCGATGTAGTGCCTCAGCTTGGCGAGGTCTACGACATGGTCTTTATCGATGGCGACAAGCGTGAGTACCCAGCGTACTACAATATGCTCATGGATGGTGGCTATGTGCGCAGTGGTTCGGTGCTTCTGGCCGATAATATCTTGTGGTATGGCAAGGTTGCCGAGCCTATAGCCCATAACGATAAGCATACCGAGGCCATTGTCGAGTTTAATCGCATGGTCTGTGCCGACCAACGTGTCGACAATGTCATCGTCCCCATCCGCGACGGCATAAACCTTATTTGGGTGAAGTAACAAGCTCTCTACTACAACTATTAAATATCCTGAAATATGATTAAACTTAAATTGGTAGCTAACAACGTTGTGCTGCTACTCTCTATGCTCTTGATTTGTTGCGCTGAGGCTAATCGTGGAGAGTTGTTGGAGACTATTACAGGTGACTTTAATGGTGATGGTGTTGAGGAGCAGGCCGAACTATATTATATCTTTACTGGCGAGGGAGGTGTCGACGATGATCCTGTGTATGTCGGTTGTGATGACAATTACGACATCTATTTTTCGGATAACTCTATTGCGCCACTCTCGAGAGATATTATCCAGTGGGCAGCAAGCAATTTAACCAACGAGGGCGATCTTAATGGCGATGGTACAGATGAACTTGGAGTGTGGATCAGAGGAGGCTACACTGCATGTGGTACCTATGTAGTCTTCACGTATAAAGACTCCAAGTGGTCCGATTTGATACATATTAGCCATAATCCAAATTGGAATGACTGTGATTATCAAGATCTTGTGAGCGTAAATGCTCAGGATCCTACTCAGCTTATTGTCAAGGATGTTTGCCCTGATGGCAAGGTTAAAGAGCGTCTTGTAGATCTCACTACCAAAGATGGTGTTAATTTTAAATATACCGACTTTGTCCTTATAGATTTACGTGACGGCTATGTTGATCAGGAGAATAATGTCTTTATCGAAGGTTGGATTAAGCCTGCTGAGGGCTTCGAAGGTTGGTATGATGTGCAGTTGCAGCTGTCGCAGAGTGGTTGTAAGCTGCTTAAGCCTGCCAGCGGACGAATCTCTCAATATGAAGTAGATAAGTATAAAGGTAAAAGTTTGGAGTCATCGTGCGATTATGATGAGATGTTCGTCACGGCTCCCGACGATCTCTTCTTCTTTGCCGACCTGGACTTTGATGGTGTGAATGAGTTTATTACCTCTATTACACCCTTTGCTGGTTCGCAGCGTGACTGCTCGGCGTATACTGCTATCTATCGCCGTGCGAATGGTGAGTATCAGAATGTTACTCGTCAGTTTGTCGACAAGTGCGAAGTCTTTGGTATGATTGACCCTTTGGGTTGGAGTATCGATTATACGACCAAGGAGATATATCACTATAATATTGCGGGTGTATATCAAAATGTCACAGTCTACAAATTTGTAGATGGTGAGTATATATTTGATCGCACCGTAACATTTGATTATGAGGACGGTTCAGATATTAGAGGTGTTATCAAGGTTTTAGATAGTAACGAAAATATTATTACTAGCCTTGATGTCACTAAGTATGACTGCGAGAAAAATTGGTGGGACTATGTGCGCTATCTCCACCTTAAGCGTTGATAGCTCACTCAGATAAATAGAGATAAATTAGCCCTTCAAAATGTTGGCTAACCTCCTCTTGAGAATCTCATCTACCTCATCCATGAGGGCATAAATCTTATTTGCATAGAGTAAAAAAAAGCACATCACAACGATGTGCTTCTTTATTTGTTTAGTATGTGCTTAATGGCTGCTATCGGGTCGTAGATGATCATTCGGGGGCCGGCCCAGCGCATGACATCACGTATCTTGGCTCGCATATCGGGCCGATAGCAGTGTATGGGGCACTTTTTGCATGCCGGCTTCTGCTCGCCAAATTTGCAGCGACTGAGGCGTTGCTGGGCGTAGCTGACAAGCTCCAACTCCTCGGTTGAGGGCTCCAACAAGCCCAACTTGTGGCGATAGTAGAGCCTTATCATCTTGCCTACTACGGCCTTCTCGTTCTCTATGCGTGTCATTAGCCCAGTGCTACATCGAGTATCATCATCACCACAAAACCTATGGCAAAGGCTATGGTGCCTGTGTCGGAATGTTGTCCCTGCTGTGTCTCGGGGATCAGCTCCTCGACAACGACATAGAGCATGGCTCCTGCCGAGAATGTGAGCAGATAGGGTAGTGCAGGCGACATATACTCATAGAGCACGATCATGAGCAGTGCCGATAGTGGCTCTACGATTCCCGATAGTGCTCCCATGAACCACGACTTACGGCGTGACATGCCCTCGCCACGTAGTGGCAGCGAGATAATAGCACCCTCGGGGATATTCTGAATAGCCATACCTATGCATAGAGCCAGTGCCGAGGCCATTGTTACCTCGCTATCTCCAGCCATAGCACCCGCCACCACAGCACCCACGGCCATACCCTCGGGGATGTTGTGCAACGTCACCGCAAGCATAAGCATCTGCCTGCGACCTAAATGTGAACGTGGTCCCTCGGGGGTATTGTTGCCAGTGGGGTGTAGGTGTGGTATGAAGCTGTCGAGAGCCAATAGAAAGAGCATGCCAAGTATAATACCCACTGCTGCTGGTATCCAGCTTAGGCGACCCATGGGCTCCGAGAGCTCCAGTGAGGGTATTATGAGTGACCATACCGAGGCGGCAACCATCACGCCTGCGGCAAAGCCAAGTAGGGCTTTATTGAGTTTTGAGGCTATGCTCTCGCGTGTAAACATCACGGTTGATGCGCCTAAAACTGTGCCCAGAAATGGTATGAGTACTATGGCAAGGCTATCCATTGGTTCTCGGAGCTTGATAGTAGGGGCTCCTTGCAATAATCGTGCTCAGAGCCCCAATTATCCGTGGCGTGACTATTAATAGTTCTCAGCCTTGATCTGGAAGTATGCCTTAGGGTGTACGCACACTGGACATACCTCAGGAGCCTGCTTGCCTACGTGGATGTGGCCGCAGTTAGAGCACTGCCAGATCATATCGCCATCGCGAGAGAATACCAAGCCGCCCTCTACGTTAGCCAAGAGCTTGCGGTAACGCTCCTCGTGCTCCTTCTCGATCTTACCTACCTCCTCGAAGAGGAATGCGATGTGGTCGAAGCCCTCCTCGCGAGCATCCTTAGCCATCTGGTCGTACATGTCTGTCCACTCGTAGTTCTCGCCCTCGGCAGCAGACTTAAGGTTCTCGGCAGTTGAGCCAATGCCATTAAGAAGCTTGAACCAGATCTCTGCGTGCTCCTTCTCGTTAGCAGCTGTCTCCTCGAAGATCTTAGCTATCTGAACGTAGCCATCCTTCTTAGCCTTTGATGCAAAATATGTATACTTGTTTCGTGCCTGTGACTCACCAGCAAATGCCTCCCACAAGTTCTTCTCAGTCTTAGTTCCTTTCAAATCTTTCATAGTTTTATTGGTTTTTAGGTTTGTAATTATTTTCTGTTATTTGTGTTTTATTTCCTTTTCCTGATGCAAAGATAATACGAATTTTGTTATCTGCAATAGTTTTTTGATTGTATTATTTTATGGCGATATAGGTTAAACTTATACTACTGCATTAGAACTGCATATACATATATTATAATAGCAAAGCCTGCCTAACGGGTGTTAGACAGGCCTTGTATTTATGGTTAAGCGATAGATTACTCCTGGCGCTCCTTGTAATCCACGTTGATCTGCTGTGCAGGCTTCTTAAAGAAGTCGATAGCCTTGCGAATTGGGAGCATAAGGAGCTCGCAGAAATCGTGGGTAACTGACATCAATACAGGGTAGATGTAGATAGCAATGAGTGTGCCGATGAACTCAAGGAAAATCTCGTCAGCAGGGTAGCCCTCTGGTACAAGACGTGCAAGGTCAACCAAGAGAATTGCAACTGCGAAGATACCACCCAATGGATATGATAAGAATGATACTGCATCGAATGTAAAGTCGATGATAAGACGCTTGCAGAATGAGAGGAAAGGCCACTTGCTTGTGATGTTGCTCATGGTGAGGTAACCCTCCTGGCGCTGCTCAGCGAGGCGTGAGATAGCACGTGTCCACAATGAGTAAGGAAGAAGCAAAATTCTGCCGATAGCCGATAGAACATAGAGAAGCGCATCAACAATAAGTGTACCGAAGTTGTTAGGTGTCATAAAAGTTTGGTGTTAGTATTGTGCCTACTCTCTTAAGCATTTCGGCGATCTCTTATTACAAAGATAGTAAATTTATTTTATATCCGTGCATTTTTATCTACATATATCACATTTTTACCCCATCTTTTCCCTCAAGCCAGGGTGTTAAATCTCGAAATCCTTGCATTTTCTCAATATTAATACTATATTTGTATGTTTGAACGTTTTATGAACAACGAATTTAGCTTTAGTGCATGAAGGGTATTGTTTTAGCCGGAGGTAGTGGTACACGCCTCTATCCAATCACCAAGGGTGTCAGCAAGCAGCTACTCCCGATTTTCGATAAGCCGATGGTCTATTACCCCATCTCGGTGCTTATGATGGCGGGTATACGTGAGATTCTTATCATCTCGACACCTACCGACCTACCTATGTTTCGACGTCTTTTGGGCTCGGGCGAGGAGCTTGGCGTGAGCTTTGAGTATGCCGAGCAGCCACAGCCTAATGGCCTTGCCGAGGCATTTATCATTGGTAGAGAGTTTGTTGGCTCAGACGATGTATGTCTGGTGCTTGGCGACAATATCTTCCATGGCGCCGGCTTTGATAGTATGCTGCGCCACGCTGTGGAGTGCTGCACCCGTGAGCGTCGTGCTACGGTCTTTGGATATAAGGTGCAAAACCCAGAGCGCTACGGCGTTGTGGAGTTTGATTCTGAGGGTCGTGCTCTGTCTATTGTCGAGAAGCCTACTGAGCCACGTTCCGACTATGCCGTTACGGGCCTCTACTTCTACCCAAATAGTGTCGTAGATGTAGCCACCACAATCACCCCTTCGGCACGTGGTGAGCTCGAGATAACATCGGTAAATCAGCACTACCTTGCCCAGCAGCAGCTCAATGTCGAGATTCTTGACCGTGGCTTTGCTTGGCTCGATACGGGCACTCACGACTCGTTGGCCGAGGCCTCGATCTTTGTCGAGGTTATCGAGAAGCGCCAGGGTCAAAAAATTGCCTGCTTGGAGGAGATCGCATATCGCAATAATTGGATTACTCGTGATGAGCTCCACGCTCTTGCCGAGCCTATGCGCAATAATCAGTATGGACAATATCTGCTTAAGCTATGAGGCTGATTAAGACCGATATAGAGGGTGTGTTTATCATCGAGCCACGCCTCTTTGAGGATGATCGAGGATACTTCTTCGAGAGTTTCTCGCTGTCTAAGTTTCGTGATCTCTCGGGGCTAAACACCACCTTTGTGCAGGATAACGAGTCACGCTCCAGGGAGGGTGTGGTGCGTGGTCTGCACTTTCAGCTCCCGCCCTATGCGCAGTCTAAGTTGGTGCGTGTTGTCGAGGGCGAGATTCTCGATGTTGCCGTAGATATTCGTCGTGGCTCGCCAACCTTCGGTCGCTCGGTGGCAGTTGTGCTGAGTGCGGAGAATCACCGCCAGTTGTTTGTCCCCCGAGGCTTTGCGCATGGCTTTGTGGTGCGCCGTGGTGATGCCGTGGTGCAGTACAAGTGCGATAACCCCTATGCCCCAGAGTGCGAGGGCTCTATTGCTTGGAACGATGCGCAGCTCTCTGTTGACTGGGGTATCGACCCTGCAAAGGTGATACTCTCGCCCAAGGATATGCTCAATCCGCAGCTCTCTGAGTGCGACACTCTCTTTGATTATAACGTAGATTACTATGCGTAGAGTTGTTGTTCTTGGCGGCGAGGGTCAGCTGGCACGAAGCATTGCCTATGTAGCACAATCATCACATAACGAATATGTTATGCTCTCTCGCTTGGAGGCTGACCTGTGTGATATTGCGAGCCTTGAGCGAGCAGTCGAGTGTGCTGATGTTGTTGTCAACTGCGCAGCATATACCAATGTCGAGGCTGCCGAAGATGACTACGACGGTGCGCTGAGAGTAAATGCCCTTGGCGTGAAGAATTTGGCGCAGATATGCCTCAGTCGCTCTCTACCTTTGATACATATCTCTACCGACTATGTCTTTGGTGGCGATGCTGAGCGCACCACACCATATCTTGAGAGTGATGCTGTTGCACCAATAAACGCCTATGGCCGTAGCAAGGCCGAGGGCGAGCGTGCGCTGCTCGATAGCGGTTGTGGGGTAGTGATACGCACCTCGTGGCTCTACTCCCCCTGGTGCAAGAACTTCTGCCGCACGATACTCTCGCATAGCGCCGAGCGCAACGTGTTGAGCGTTGTGGATGATCAGCGAGGTGTGCCAACCTCGGCACTTAGCCTTGCACGATTTATTGTGCGTATAATCGACGAGGAGTTTATTTCCTCGATGCGAGGTATATACCACTTTACCGACCTGGGCGATGCTACATGGTGCGACTTTGCACGTGCTATTGTTGAACTCTCGGGCCACGACTGCCGTGTTGATGCGTGCACAACTCAGGAGCGTGCCATGCGTGCTCCACGACCTAGCTACTCTGTGCTTGGCTCAGAGCGACTCAACGAAACTAATACGACACTCACACCCTGGCGTGATGCGCTGCGTGAGGTTATAGATATTATAGAGCGAAACCTATGACACGAAATATACTTATCACAGGCGGTGCCGGCTTCATCGGTAGCCATGTGGCACGTCTTTTTGCCACCAAGTATGCCAACTATCGCATTGTCATCCTCGACAAGCTGACCTATGCTGGCAACCTCGAGAATATTGCCGATGTGTGTGCATTGCCCAATGTGGAGTTTGTTGAGGGCGATATCACCGATGCACCCCTCGTGGAGCGACTCTTTAGCGACTATGCCATCGATGGTGTTCTCCATCTTGCTGCCGAGAGCCATGTAGACCGTTCGATAAGTGCCCCTCTTGTCTTTGCGCATAACAACATCATCGGCACCCTTGTGCTCCTCGAGGCGGCACGTAAGGCGTGGGCAGGCAACTATTCAGGTCGCCGCTTCCACCATATATCTACCGACGAGGTCTATGGTGCACTGCCACTTGATGGTGGAGTATTCACCGAGGAGTCACGCTACGAGCCACATTCTCCCTATTCGGCTTCTAAGGCCTCGTCAGACCACTTTGTGCGTGCCTATCACGACACCTATGGTCTGCCCGTGGTTGTCACTAACTGCTCGAACAACTATGGCGAAAACCAGTACCCCGAGAAGCTGATACCTCTATTTATATATAATATAGTCAACCGTCGCAGCCTGCCTGTCTATGGCTCTGGTTGCAATGTGCGTGACTGGCTCTATGTCGGCGACCATGCCTCGGCTCTCGATGCGGTGTTCCACCGTGGTGTTGTGGGTGAGACCTATAATGTCGGAGGCAATAACGAGTGGCGCAATATAGACCTTGTGAAGCTGCTTATCAAGATTGTCGATGAGGAGCTTGGCCGTGCTGAGGGCGATGGCGACTCGCTTATTACCTATGTCGAGGATCGTGCTGGCCACGACCTGCGCTATGCTATCGACTCTGCGAAGCTTATGCGTGAGCTTGGCTGGAGACCCGAGATGTCGTTCGAGGAGGGCCTTCGTCGCACCGTAAAGTGGTACTTGGCGAATGTTGAGTGGGCCGAGAGAAGCCTTAAAAGGGGTTAAAACTAAAAATATTGCAAAAAATATCGCAAAAATTTTGCAGGTTAGAAAATAATTCCTACATTTGCACACCATTTCAGAGAAATCTGTTTGCCCAGATGGCGGAATCGGTAGACGCGCTGGTCTCAAACACCAGTAGGTTCACCCCTGTGCCGGTTCGACCCCGGCTCTGGGTACTTGAAGAGAGAAACGAAAGTTTCTCTCTTTTTTTTTGTCTGCATATAGTGGCGCGAGTGCTGCGCACTTCGACCCCGATGGATTAGAATAAAAAAAAGAGCGAGAGGCTCCTTTTTTTATGGTTTGAATGGGAAGTATTTGAATTGCTTGATGATGTCGTCACCTTTTGATTTATCTTTTAGACTACATTCCATGTATGCCGAGGCAATTATCTCGACGTACTCCTCATATCCTGGGCTGTAGATAGTGCAGACTACCTCTTTCAAATAGTATATCTTGCCGCTTGGGGTATATCCTGAGAGAACAATGTAATCATCGTTAATGTAGGAGTACGTGATGCTATAACCTTTGCTGCGATACGAGGATACATTTTCGCTCATAAGGTTATATGTGCTGTCATTAAACAAATTAAACATAGCACCTACTGAGATACTAATGCTTTTGTCGTAGGAGTGCATAGCCACACCATCGCCATTTCCACTTTGGCTTGTAATATCCAGGTAATTAGGATAGCGCAGGTAGTAACCAAACCTGTAATTTTGGTATAGACTATATCCTCCGTAAGTCTGAGCCGTTGAGAATGTTACCGCTATCAATGCTACGATTATAAGTGCTACTTTACGCCACATAATATCTCTTTGTGCTACTTTAATTTTGTTGTTTTTGCCCGTGTATGAGCAATATGTCATCACAAAGCTACTAAATTATGTTGAGATAATCCTCTTTTATTACCGAAAAAATGTTAACTTTGTAGCTTAGGGCATTATGCTATGCTCGGTGCGGGGCTTGTGTGGCCCGATGATTAACTTTACTACTATGCATAAACTTAAGTTATTTGTGCTTGCAACTATTGCTGTTGCGACAGTGTCGTGTGCCGAAATGCTTGGCACTCAGCGTGTAAGCGTGGAGATACCCGAGCGCCAAAACTGGAAGGGTGTGACCCTCCATGGCGATATTGCCAAGATCGAGGCGCTATCCTACGAGCTCGAGGGACGCTATGGCCTTGACTACAAGGGCGAGCTGCTCAATCAGACCACAACGGAGTTTAATGTTCGAGGCGATGTCGAGAGCATTGTGTCGGTCGACGATATGCTATATGCCAGCGAGAGCTACACCTTCAAGTATGACGAGAGTGGTCGTCTTATCTCTACGAGCAACAGCTATGCCGGCGACTCGTTTGAGCACCGCTACACACTCGACGACTACGGATGTATCATTGTCGATGAGCTCTATCTTGGCAATGGTCTGCTCGATAGCCGCACGCTTGTGGAGTACGACCGCAAGGGTAACGACGTGGAGTATACCTCATTAGATAGCTTTGGTAATATCAACTATGTGCAAAACCGCACCTTTGACGACCTAAACCGCCTTACGGAGGTTGTTATTGCCGATGGCAACGACCAGGTGCGCAGCCGTGAGGTATATACCTACGATACCCAGGGTCGAAAGGTTGCTGTCGTGACCTACGAGGGTTACGACCTGCTCAAGAGCCGTGAGGCGTTTGTCTATGGCGAGTCGGGCGATAGCGTTGAGCATAGCACCTACTCCGATCTCGACGAGCTCACAGGTCGCACTGTTGAACGCTTTGATGCAGAGGGTCGCCTTAGTGAGGTTGTGACCTACGTGGTGGCCGAGACTCCTGAGAGCACCAAGCGCATTATCTACGATGAGTCGGGAAGAAAGAGTGAGGAGCGAGTATCGAATGGTCAGGGTGTTGAGACTCTTGTTGTGACATATAAGTACGATGCAAATGGAAATATCATCGAGGCACGTGAGCAGAATATTGCTGAGCGCTCGTTGCGTCTTACTACCTATGCTTACGACGAGAAGCAGAACCTAACCGAGGAGCGTGAGTACTCAGGTTTGTATCTTGAGTCACAGTCGATTACGGAGTATCAGATTACCTATCGAGAGTAGGGTGTAGCACTTCTTGCTGCAAGATTTGTCGGGGATGTTGACCTTTTTAAGAGGTCAGCGACCCCGAATATTTTATATATGTATTAAAAAAAAGTCAAAAAAAAATTTTGTATTTCACGAAATATGCTATATCTTTGTGATATCAAAATAATATCATTATAAACCCTAATACTATGAAAAATTACTCTTATTCAGGTTGGAAGCTCAATGGCTTTGTAGCACTTATCGTGCAGCTTGCTATTGCTGTAGGTGCTGGTTATTTGATCTACTTTGCTACAAATGGTGCTGAGGTTATCGTTTGGGCGCTCGTTACAGCTATCATTGGATTTATCGTAGATCTGATAATGCTTGGCGGATATATGATGCTCGAGCCTAACGAGTCACGAGTGCTCCTCTTCTTTGGTAACTATCGTGGCACATTCTACGACACAGGTTTCTGGTGGGTAAATCCATTTATGTCTGCCAAGAAGCTCTCTATGCGTGCACGCAACCTCAATGTTGACCCTATCAAGGTTAACGACAAGGCTGGTAACCCAATTCTTATCGGCTTGGTTGTGGTGTGGAAGATTAAGAGCGATGGTGCTTACAATGCAGTATTCGATATCGACACACCTGTTGAGATTGGTGCTTCGGGCCTCAATACTCGTATGAATGTTCTCGAGAACTTCGTGGCTGTGCAGAGTGACTCGGCATTGCGCCAGGTAGCAGGTATGTATGCTTACGATGAGAACTCTAACGGTGCGTCAACCGAGGTTACACTCCGCTCTGGTGGCGATGAGATTAACGACCGCCTCACCGATGAGCTCAACGAGCGCCTCTCGATTGCTGGTATCGAGGTTATCGAGGCACGCCTTAACTACTTGGCTTATGCTCCCGAGATTGCTGCTGCCATGTTGCGTCGTCAGCAGGCCGATGCTATCATCTCGGCACGTGAGAAGATTGTTGAGGGTGCAGTGTCAATGGTTAAGATCGCCCTTGAGCGTTTGTCTGCCGAGGCTGTTGTCGAGCTCGATGAGGAGCGTAAGGCAGCCATGGTTAGCAACCTTCTCGTTGTTCTCTGTGCCGACGAGGCTGCACAGCCTGTGGTCAACACTGGCACTTTGCACAACTAGTAGATTATACCCTATGTTCTATGGCTACGAAGGAGTCAAATACACGCAGCTTTGTGCTTCGCATTGACGGTGAGACTATGGATGCCCTCGAGAAGTGGGCTGCCGATGAGTTTCGCTCTGTCAACGGACAGCTGCAATGGATCATCGCCGAAGCCTTGCGTCGTAGTGGGCGCAAGCCTCGTGCTAAATCGAAGAGGGAAGTGAAAAATGATGAGTAGATTTAACCTATTTCGCTTTCGATACAAGAATATCGAGCGAATGGCAAATCGCCGTTTAGGCAAGGTGCCCGACGAGAAGAAGTTCGATGTAGCGAGCCTCTTCACCTTCTTGGGAGGTATGTTTATTGCAGACTGCTTCTTCGGAGATTTTATTATTAGTGTGGAGGTAGATGCTGCTATAGCCTTTGCTTTGTTGCTTGTGGGAGCATTTCTTAGCTTTCGTCGCCTTGCGCCACGTCCTCTCTGGCAGAGGGCCATGCATAGAGGATTTATCGTAGCTGCGCTCTGGGGGCTTACTACGTGGGTTTGCTACTTTGCCGAGGCTATCACACTCAATCAAGCATTGATTCTCTCTATCGAGTCTGCTATCTGCCTTGTTATTGCAATCATTGCCCTCTTTCGCTGGCGATATATACGTCGTCGCTCTGAGGCTACTATTGCACTCCTGCGCATGCGTCGCAAGCGTCAGCGTGCTGAGGCTTTCTAATTAATTGTTGATGGCTGTCCCTCTGGGGGCGGCCATTACTTTTGCTGGTGTATATAAAACACTAAAGGCGGCCCGAAGGTCGCCTTTAGTATTAGTTCCCGAGGGAATCTAATCCAAATTATTTCTGTGCGAAGAAGTTCTTGATATCCTCGTCCTCCAAGATGTTCTGAGTCTGGAATACGTATGCACCAGTCTTCTCTGACTTAACCATCTTGATACACTTAGTGTACTTCTTTGCGTTACCCGTCTTAAGGGTTGCAACTACTTTCTTTGCCATACTTTACCTCGTGTTAAAATTACTTAATCTCACGGTGAAGTGTTACTCGCTTCAAGTAAGGATTGTACTTCTTACGCTCCAAACGGTCAGGAGTATTCTTCTTGTTCTTGGTGGTGATGTAGCGTGACATACCTGCTACGCCGCTCTCCTTCTGCTCTGTGCACTCCAAGATTACCTGCACTCTGTTACCTTTCTTTGCCATTTTCTGTTACCTGTTTTTAGTAAACCTGCTTAGCGGCCTTAGCCTCACGAAGTGCAGCTGCAAGACCCTTCTTGTTGATTGTTTTGATACCGGCAGCTGAAACCTTCAAAGTTACCCAGCGGCCCTCCTCCTCTGACCAGAAGCGCTTTGTTCTCAAGTTTGGAGAGAACTTACGCTTGGTGCGGATGTGCGAGTGAGAAACGTTGTTACCCACCATCGCTACCTTACCTGTAATTTCACAAACTTTCATTGTACTTTATATTTAACTTAAGTGCCACCGTGGCACAAAAGCGCACAAAGATACACAATTTTTTTCATTCTGCAAACTTTGCGCACTTTTATAATTTAGCTTTATTGCTAAAATGATGATTAGTAGCCCTTTCGCATTAATAACTCGGTGCAAAAAAAACATGAAAAAGCCCCCTATAACATAAAAAATAGGGATATCCACTCCTGCTGAGCGAATATCCCCAAGGTTAGTCGTCTATGACTATTTTGCGCATCTAAGAACTATGCGAGTGTTGTCTTCGTCGTTGTAGTCCCAAGCCATGAACAGCGCATCCTCAGTGCTCCAGTATGCCACGATGTTAGCAATCTGCGCTGTGCCGTTCAGATTCTCGTAGTACATAGTCAATGTCTTACTCTCTGCGTTGAGCGACCAGACAAAGTCGTTTACAACCTCCTCGAATGGAGGCACTGTCGTTTCGTATGACGTAGATCCCGTGCCGTTATCGCTGAAGGTGTAGTCGTTGAATGTTCCACCTGCGGCATACCACTCGCCCGACCATGCAGGTGCTTCTCTAAGCGTTGTTCGCTCGGCGTCGTTGTAGTAGAGTATTCCCCACTCGAGCCATTTGCCGTTGTCGAGCAACTCGGCAAGCGCCGCTACGTCGTAGTCGCCATAAGCCTCGACGATGCTGTTCATCTCGTACTGAATGTTGTAAGTCTGCCTGAGTAGTTCGTACTTATAGCTCATGACATATCCGTCAAGGAACGTGTCGCGACCCTCGTCGAACACGAGGTAGTGAAGCTCATACTCGGTTTCAACCACGTTGCCGCTGCTATCCAATGTCATGCCTGTGTTTGAGATGCCCAGAATCGTGCCAAGCATTATCGCCACGTTGCCATCGAAGTAGAGTAGCTCTGCCTCCTGTATAATGTCCGATTTCCATTCCGAAGTCCTGAGCACGTGTCGTGATTCGTCGTACTCCCATACGTAGTCAGCGTAGCCGCCCTTGACTCCTTGCTTTGCTAGGTAGCTGTAAAAGTCAGGGTCGTCGTGACTTGGGCCAAATGTGGCGCTGAGTGTGCCGTTCTCCTTGGCCATAACGGTGCCGCCAAGCGAAAATCCCACCTTGTCGTATATGCTCCACCATGCCTCCTTAGCGTCGTTTACGCTGCTTGCCACGAATAGCAACTCGGTGCGAAGAAGCTTCGTTGTGAGCTTTTCGACAAACTCGGTGTCGTCGACCTCGCCCTGCTGCGTCGATAGTAGGTAGAGTACCTCCTCCATTTTCTGGCGTGAGTACTCTGTTCGTGGCATTGCATGGCCCAAGTAGGCGGTGTATCTCTTGCCGCTGCTCTGGTCAATAATCTGCTCGATGTCTGGCACGTCGTTCATCCAGTCCTGCCAGCCGTCGATCTCTATCTTCTCGCTGCACGCCGAGAGTAGGAGAGCAACGCTCGCTACTGAGAGTGAAAGAAGTCGTCTCATATTTTTGATGTTTTAGAGTTTTTTAATATAGGTGTCCGGTGTACCTGTTTTTGAGCTCTTGCTTAGTGCAAAGTTACTGCGTCGGAGCGTGATATACAAATTTTTGAGCCAAAAGTTTTTCCGCGACGAGGTAATATGATAGCTGATTATCAGGTAGTTACGTGGTATGAATTTTTTAATTTTTCATAGTGCTGATAATCAGGTAGTTACGTGGGCTTAAAAATTTGCATATTTATAACCGCTTGAAACACAGTGTGTTGAATTGTCTAATTTTTCAAAAGCCATGATTTTGCACGCAAATTGCACTATCCGAGGGTAAACTTTTTTAATAATTTAAGAGTTATGCAGACAAATACCAAAAACACAACATTTCGTCTTAGCGTAATGACGCTGGCGATAATGAACGTAACGGCTGTGGTGAGTCTAAGAGGTCTTGCCTCCGAGGCTATATATGGCATTCAGTCGGCCTTCTACTACCTCTTTGCCGCTATTGTCTTTCTAATTCCTACGGCGATGGTTGCTGCCGAGCTTGCTGCCATGTTTTCGCAGAAGCAGGGTGGTGTATTTCGCTGGGTGGGTGAGGCCTTTGGCCCGAGGTTTGGCTTCCTTGCTATATGGCTTCAGTGGATACAATCTACTATATGGTATCCTACGGTCTTGACATTTGGTGCTGTGAGTATCGCCTTTATTGGCACCGACCCTACGGCCGATGCGGCGCTTGCCTCCAACCGACTCTTTACACTCATCGTGGTACTCGCTATCTACTGGCTTGCTACCATTATCGCACTCAAGGGTCTTAGCTGGGTGGGTAAGGTGAGCAAGTGGGGTGGTATCATAGGCACTATCATTCCAGCAGCCATTTTGATCCTCCTTGCCATAGTCTATCTTGCCAAGGGCGGACACAACTATCTCGATGTTCACACCAGCTTCTTCCCCGACCTTACGAACTTCTCGAACCTCGTCCTTGCCTCGAGTATCTTCCTATTCTATGCCGGTATGGAGATGATGGGTATCCATGTTATGGATGTCGATAAACCTGCACGCAACTACCCTAGAGCAATCATCATAGGCTCGCTTATCACGGTGCTTATATTTATCCTCGGAACATTCGCCCTCGGTATTATCGTTCCTGCCAAGGATATGAGCCTTACGCAGACGCTGCTCATAGGCTTCGACGGCTACTTCAAGTTCCTCAAGTTGTCGTGGATGAGCCCAATCATCGCCATTGCCCTCGTGTTTGGAGTCTTGGCCGGCGTGCTCACGTGGGTATCTGGCCCCTCGAAGGGTATCTTCACTGTGGGTCGTGCGGGCTATCTGCCACCATTCTTCCAGCGTACTAACTCGCAGGGTGTGCAGCGCAATATTCTGCTTGTGCAGGGTGTCATAGTGACAATTCTCGGTATGTTGTTCGTCGTCATGCCCTCTGTGCAGAGCTTCTACCAGATTCTCTCGCAGCTCACCGTGCTGCTATACCTTATAATGTATATGATGATGTTTGCCGCAGCTATCACACTTCGCTACCGACGACCTAACCTCGAGCGACCATTCAGGCTGGGTCGTGGCAATAGCCTCATGTGGATCCTCGCAGGCCTGGGCTTCTGTGGCTCGCTACTTGCCTTTGTCCTGAGCTTTATACCACCATCGCAGATTGCCACGGGTAATAAGTCGGTATGGTTCATGGTGCTTATCATCGGTGCTATTGTGGTTGTGGTTATACCATTTATAATATATGCCATGCGTAAGCCCGAGTGGAAGGCTCCCGATGCCAACATCGAGCCCTTTGGAGAGTAGATATAAAGAGCAAGGGATTGTCACACGCATGACAATCCCTTGTTACTATATATAAATAGGTACTACTATTTTGCCGAGCCGTAGCCAGATACTGGGTAGAGGGCAAAAGGATAATAGGTAGTATATCCCGTAAGTGCAATCTTGGAATTGCCACTCTCCGAACGCACTGCGTATGGCTGCAAGACAGGTGTCGAGCCGTCGTCAGAGTCGGCAATGTAGAGCTTTGTAACATAGCCTGTGGCGTTGTCCACCTCGTAGCCCCAGATGGTTACAGCGTGTGCACCATTGAAGTTCGATGACATAGCAACTGCCATAGACGACATACCATGCTCAAATGCATTGATGATATACTCCGAGAACTTGAGCAATGGGTCAGCCACGCTGCTACCACGCCAGTTGTAGTTGTTGATCTCGGTGATGTAGGTTGTAGGGTTGTACAACCAGCCCCAGTTTAGATCCTCATACTGATACATATCTGCGAAGATAGTGCTCCACTGCGACTTGAAGTAGCCACCTGTGCCGCTACGTGGGTAGGCACGGTTCTCAGTACCATTTGTGCTATAAAGGTCACGACCCTCGAAGTACCAGATTACACCGCCATCGGTCCAGTTGCCACGTGCGAGATTCTCCCAGTTGTCACGGAATACATCCATAATCTGGAGCTCGTAGCCGTAGCTGCTCGATGTGCCGTTAGGACATCCTGCAGGGAGTGTGTTGCCATCATCAACATAGCGATCCTGGAACCACTGGATGATGTTCGACGACGATGCTGCCCAGCACATCATGGCGTCGGCCTGTGCATTCTGAGGTGTGCTCTTCTTATTTACGTCGTACCAACCTGAGGTGAGTGTCACGCCCTCTGCAAAGATTGTTGACGTGTCTGTCGATGTCACCTGCTCGGCAACGATAGTGATCTCGTTTGAGGTCTTATCGCCCTTAGTAGCGTAGATAGTATATGTGCCAGCTGTTGTGGTAGCAAACTTGCTGCCGTTGAGCTTGCCGCCGTTGACATAGATAGTCGATGAGCTGGTGACATCTGCGCCACCCTCCTCGGTTACTGTCAGGTCAGCATACTCCACGCCATTGGCCTTGATTGTGCTCTTTGAGGCCTGAATGGTGATAGGCTTCTGCTCCTGGACGATCTCGGCGAGCACCTCGATCTCCACAGAGTTAGAGGTCTGCTCCTCGAACTTAGCGTAGAAGGCATATTTACCCTCGGCTGTTGGTGTGTATGTAGCGCCGTTGAGTGCTACGTTGCCCTCAGCGAGGTAGATAGTAGCCTCGCTTGTTACGTTGTTGCCGTCGAGCTCCACCTTGAATGTCACTGTCTGGTTAACGTAGATTGTTGCAGGCTCAACCGAGAGCTTCAGCTCCTGGGGCTGTGGCTCTGGGCCAGGCCCTGGCTCCTCGCCTGCCTCAATGGCAATGATTGTCCATACCTCAGACTTTTTTGAGCCATGCTTGGCGTAGAAGGAGTACTCGCCAGCATACTTTGTTCTAAACTGCATGCCCTCCAATGCCTCGTGTGTGTCGGCAAAGTGGATTGTTGCACCCTCTACCAACTCACCCTCCCAGTTGTATACCAGGAATGTCACTGCATCATTACCATCAGCAACAATTCCACTCTTGTCTACCAGAAGATTGAGTTCATACTCACGTGTAGGCTCTTTGCTCTCGCAGGCTACGATACCAATAAGCGCAACCAAAGCAAAAAGAATCTTTTTCATACTCTATTGATTTAGATAAAGAGGACCTGGTAGAGTATCACCCTACCAGGTACCAGTTTACTTAATTACTTTACTCGCTTAAGCACGATGTCGCCTGTTGCAAGTGCCCAAGGCTCTGTGCCGTAGCGGAATACTGCAGGACGGTAGTTGCCATAGCCAAACTCTGCGCCTGAGTGGCAAACGCCAATGGTCATTGTGTTACCATCCTCAGATACTGTTACAGGGAATGTTGCTGGAGCAGTGAAGCCGTTTTCAACATCAGCACCGAAGAAGTAGAACTCGCCATCCTCAGACCAGTTGTAGAAGTACTCAGAACGGTTTGATGGAACTGTCACAACGTCGCCCTCGGCAATCTCCAAGAAGATCTTTGGACCGCAGTCACGCTCAGCAAGCTGTGGGTTGTTTGCCCAGTAGCTGCTTGCGTCCATGAGGTCTGATGGTGAGTAGTAAGGCATAGGATCGTGCTTGCCATCGCCCCATACGTTGAATGGCCAGCCCTGGATAACAAGGCGGTTGTGGCTACGGTAGTAGTCGCCGTTGTCGGTGTCAGTACCTGCAGCGATAACAACCTTAGCGTTGTTGATGCTTACCTCCACGTTGTTGAACTGGATGAGTGAGTATGATACCTCCCACTCGCCAAGCAACGATGTGAAGAGCTCTGACTCAACACGTGCAGGAACAGGCTTATCAGATGTTGTTACCGATACTACTGCTACGCTCTCAGTGTTCTCAGCATTCTTAACGCTGATTACTGCCTCGTATACTACGCCTGGGTACAAATCCTCCTGAGCAAGCGAGATACCTGTAGTGCGGATAGTCTCTACCTGCTCGTTATTAAGCTGCAGACCGTAGATACGTGCGATCTCCGAGTCAGAGTAGTTGTACTGCTTACGAACCTGGTCAACATCGGCCTTAGTGTTGAATGCATACTTAACAGTTGCAGCATTGCTACATGAGATGTTGAGCATGAGAGTGTTGTGACCATTAACCTCTGCTGGTGTCAATGTTGCGTCGATAACAGGAGCCTCAGCCGATGCATCGAGTGTAGTGAATGTCACGAGCGAGAGTGCCTGAGCGCCCTTGTTGTCGTTAACCAAGATGTGGCACACGTACTCTGTCGATGGGTTAAGACCCGACCATACTGCCTCGTTAGCACCTGTGAGGTTCCATGAGCCAGCCGATGGATATGCTACAAGAGTTGCAAGCATAGACTCGCCATAGCCAGCGATGATGCCATCAGACCATGCCTTGTCACGAACCAAGATGTAGTAGTCTACAACGTTGCTATCTGGAGTAGTCTTGATATTTACCGATGTCGATGTGATATCTGTGAGCTCTGTTGTAAGACCAGCAGTAGATACAGGGCGACGTGGAGTGCGAGTAGTCTTGTAGAAGATGTCGCCTACGACAGTCTGACCCTCAGCAATAGCTGCGATGATGTAGTACTCGCTATCCTCGCGAACGTGCATATCGTAGTTACCATACTTACCACCGTCGATCCACTCTACAGTCTGTACGCCCTTTGATGGGATACCGATACCGAGTGTTGAGATATACTCCTCAGGTGTGAGGTTGTTGTACTCGAGGTATGCAGCGTCGATACACTGGAATACGTAGCTACCCTCGATGTTGATTGTGAAGGTGATAGTGTCGTATGTCATGTTGTCGACAACAATAGGATTTACCTTGCCATCATCTGGAGTTGCGAACTCGAGCTTCTTAGGTACGCTCTGCATCTGGCCATTTGTAGTACGCAACACCGCAATAAGTGTGTAGATGGTGTTGTCGTTGAGGCCCTCTACGGTGATTGTAGCCTCGTCGGTGAGCTCTGTTGAGTTAGCAGCAAAGAGCTCCTCGATCTTTGGTGTAGGCTGACCCTGGGCAACAACAGCGTAGC
This sequence comes from Alistipes sp., assembly GCA_017629035.1. Classification (GTDB taxonomy): domain Bacteria; phylum Bacteroidota; class Bacteroidia; order Bacteroidales; family Rikenellaceae; genus Alistipes. Next base: position 33,961 of record JAGBXX010000010.1, read on the forward strand.
CGAGTGTGCCGGCAACATTGGTTGTAACCTTGAATGTGAATGCCTCGAATGTTACCTCTACCTGCTCGAGTGCGATCTCAGGTATTACATCTGGATCAGGACCTGGCTCAGGACCTGGACCTGGCTCTGGGTTGTCGGGGGTACAGCCCACCACAAAAAGAACAGTGGCCAAAAGTGCCCACAAAAAGTTGAGTTTTCTCATGGTTTGAATGTTTTTAAGTTTATAAATATTTTCTTTTTTCTGTTATTGTCAAAAATCCCATGTTGCCTTATAAGGCATTTGGTGGCTAAATTAGTAAAAAAAAACTAAATAGCAAACATATTTTTAATTTACCGCTCTTTTTGGCTCTGTTCAGTTCGATATGGCGATTTTAGGTGGTAGAATCTGCCTATTTTACCCCTCTTGGCACCGCTACAATCACAGATTGGCGCTGTGATATATCTCTTCTTTTTATCTCCAATAAGTGAGATATGTCGAGGAATGTTTGCTATTTTACAAATCATTTCTTAAATTTGTGTTGTACAAAAATATTTGCAACTATGAAAAAGCTACTTTCTACTCTGCTCGTAGCAGTAGTTATGCTGCTTCAGAGCGCTACACTATCTGCTCAAAATTACTACATCGAGGCCGATGGCATTGGTCCAATTAAGGTTGGAGGCCATGTGTCGAATATCGCTGGCGTTGTTGATGGCTTGTATGACGATGGTACTATAACAACCGAGTATGATGAGTTTGAGGATGAAAATATTTATATCTTCACGTTTAAGCTCAATGGTAAGGAGCGTTTCCAGGCTCGTGTTACTGAGAGTGGTGAGATTTTCCATGTTCAGGCACTCACAAACGAGCTTCGTACAAAGTCGGGCGCTTACGACCAGATGCCTGCTAAGCAGTTTATTCAACTTCCTGGTGTTAAGGTGGTTGTAAACCCTTATGCCGACTACAACCAGATCTCGTTTGAGATTGATGGCATCCCTGTATCTATCGACGAGTATTCATACACATCGGCAGGTCAGGCTAAGTACAATGCAGCTCTCAAGAGCGGCCGTGCACCTCAGTTTGTAGCATCGGATTTTAACGATAATTCTACTATTGTGCTCGGTGGCTTCATGTAGTCTTTGAGCTAAAAATTTGTTGAGCTGTCCACTTTTCGGGGTGTTCAGCTCAACTTTTTTTAGTCTAATCTAGACTTTTGGGTCAATTTATTGGTATAGTTGTCGCTTTATAATTTATATTTTATATCTTTGCGGCCTGAAAAACTAATTTCAAGACTTAAATCAATGAATTTCGATTGGATTAAAACCGTTGTTATGGGTAGTGGCAATGTGGATCACCCATCTATTGCGCACACCATATTTATCCTTGCGTTGGTCATTGCCTCGGGTATTGCCCTCAGCAGGATAAAGATCAAGGGCGTATCGTTCGGAATGACCTGGATTCTCTTTACTGGTATCCTTGCCGGTCACTTCCTCGATGCAGGCTCTATTCACCACGACACACTCCACTTTATCAAGGAGTTTGGTCTTATTCTCTTTGTATTCTTCATCGGATTGCAGGTCGGTCCAGGTTTCTTCTCATCGCTCAAGAGTGGTGGTTTGAAGCTTATCTCGTTGGCCGCACTTGTCATACTGCTTGGCGCAGTGACAACCTATGTTATCCACCTTGTAACGGGCACTCCACTCCCAACAATGGTGGGTGTCATGTCGGGTGCTGTTACCAACACTCCTGGTCTTGGTGCTGCACAGCAGGCATATATGGATGCAACAGGTGTCGATGATCCATCAATCTCGCTCGGTTATGCTGTGGCATATCCATTGGGTGTTATTGGTATCATCATGACCATGATCATCATGCGTGTGGTGCTCAGAGTAGACTACAAGAAGGAGGACGAGGGCTTGGCAGCTATGAGCAACGAGACTCACCTTCCTCACCGCTACTCAGTCGAGTTTACCAACGAGATGCTCGAGGGCAAGACTATCGCAATAGCTCACATGCTTATCAACCGTCAGTTTGTAGTATCACGTATCATGCGTAAGTCGGGTGAGATCGTGATGGCTGATGGTAACTCGCAGCTCGTAATTGGCGACCGTTTGCGTATCATCTGCTCTGAGGATGATAGCGAGGCTATCCTTGCATTCTTCGGCCATCCAGTCGAGATGACTGCCGACGAGTGGGGTGCTACGGCTATGCAGTCAACACCTCTTGTGTCACGTCGTATCCTTATCACACGTGAGGAGATCAACGGCAAGAAGTTCTCAGATTTGCGCCTTCGTACTCGCTATGGTATCAACATCACACGTGTTCACCGTGCCGGTGTCGACCTTATCCCATATCAGGGTATGGAGCTCCAGGTGGGTGATAAGGTTATGGTTGTAGGTCCTGAGGCTGCTGTTCAGCAGGCTGAGAAGGTGCTCGGTAACTCACTCAAGAAGCTCGATCACCCAAATCTCTTGCCTATCTTCCTCGGTATTGCGTTGGGTGTTGTGCTCGGCTCACTCCCATTGATGAATATCCCACAGCCAGTGAAGCTCGGTTTGGCTGGTGGTCCACTTATCATTGCTATCTTGCTCGGTAAGTTTGGTCACCGTCTTCACCTTGTGACCTATACCACCATGAGTGCTAACCTCATGCTCCGTGAGATTGGTCTTGCTATGTTCCTTGCTGCCGTGGGTATCGGCGCTGGTGATGGCTTTGTTGACGCTATTGTTGGTGGTGGTTATAAGTGGGTTGGCTATGGTGTTATCATCACTGTGTTGCCACTTATCATCGTTGCGCTTATTGCACGTCTTAAGTTCAAGATTAACTACTATACGTTGATGGGTCTTATGGCGGGTTCTATGACCGATCCCCCAGCACTCGGCTTTGCAAGCACATCATCGGGTAACGATATGCCAGCCTTGGGCTACGCTACTGTCTACCCAGTAGTTATGTTCTTGCGAGTGCTTACGGCACAGTTGCTAATGCTTATGGCTCTTTAGTCGTAGCTTCATGATATGAGAGGTGGGTGTCCTTCGGGATGCCCACTTTTTTGTTCTACGGGTGCCCTGTGTGGAGAAAAATTAGCATTATGTTTGCTCCATATTCCAAATTTTGCTATCTTTGCTAAATATTATTAATTAAAAACGCAAAATTATGAAACGATTATTCACCATATCGCTCCTTTTAGTAGTATCATCTTTGGCTATGACACTCTCTGCACAGCAGGTCGTAAAGAAGCGTATAGGTTCCTATATCGAGAATGGTAATGTTGTTGTTGCCGAGGCCACCACAACGCTCGCTGTCGATGTCACTGTCGAGGTTGAGGAGTTTATCCCTGGCCCCTATGCTCGTTATGCAGACCGTATGCTCGGTTGCAAAAAACCACGTATGTCTGAGAGCACCTCATATCGCATTGTGTCGACTAACGTAGGTGTTGTCGAGGATGCTTCGCGTTATACTGCTGGCAACGTAGATAATGTGAGCTACTGTGGTTGTACTAAGCCTGAGCCATTCTCTGAGTTTATGCCCGATCGTCTAAACTCTAAGGTGCAGGATCTCGAGAACGCAGCAGCAGCTGCCGCAGAGCAGATCTTTGAGCTTCGTACTGCACGCCTTGAGCTTATCACAGCAGAGCTTGGCGATGGTGTCTATGGCGCTGGCCTTGAGAGTGCGCTCAATGAGATTAGCCGCATCGAGAAGGAGTACACCGAGCTATTCCTTGGTCGTCGTGCGGTGACTACGGTTAACTATCGCTTCTATGTTGCTGTCGAGCCTGCTGAGTTTGAGGAGGTTGAGCCTCAGACAGAGGGCGAGAACGCAGCACCTGTAGTCGTAGAGCCTAAGATGTTGCCTCAGAGCCATATCGTAGCTCGATTTAGCCAGTATGATGGCATCGTGCCCAAGGATGACTACAAGGGCGAGATTATCCTTCTTACGATCAATCCAGTAGAGATGAGCTACCCTGAGAGCAATATCAAGGGTAAGGTTACATATCGCTATGCTAACAACTCGGAGATAATACTCAGCTCAGGCCAGGAGATTATCTCTAAGTGCACACTCCCAATCTATGAGTTTGGTCGCACAGTAACATTTGTAGCTCCAGCAAAGTAGTATGGACAACACCCAGCGAATGATATCGCTGCTTGGCAAGTTGCGCAAGCAGATGAACGGTGCTGTGTCGGAGAGTATGGCCCGTGATGGTCAGAAGTATGGCCTTAACTATGGTGTCAGTATTGCCACCATACGTGAGATTGTAGCCCAGGAGACTCCCGACTACGATTTTGCTAAGTATCTATATAAGCAGCAGGTGCGTGAGCTTAAAATTGCCGCCTGTCACCTCGCTCCCGAGAGCAGTGTAGATACGCACGAGTTCCCCTTCTGGTCACGTGGTATCATCAACGCCGAGCTTGCCGAGGAGCTTGCCTTTGCACTCCTATCGAAGATCTACGATATCAACTCGCTGATGGGTATATGGACCACGGAGAGCAATGAGCTCGTGGCCTACGCAGCACTTATGGCTGCATCACGCAACGTGCGTACAACAACCGAGGTGGCCTTTATCGCTGTGGAGAATGCCGTGCGTGCTAACCCCGAATCTACACTTATTGCCCAGGGTGTTATTGCCCTTCTCTGCTACGTTGCTGAGCACGATAAGTCGGCCAAGGTCGGTATTCCCGTTCTCTTGGAGCGTCTTGCACCCTCACGTGCTAAGGAGCTTATCCTCGAGGAGCTCGAGTGGCGTCTGGAGTATCTCTAATATCGGCTTATAGCCCTGTTGCGACGTATCACGCTGCGTAGCCTGTCGAACGATACTATTCCGCTATCTCGCCACAGACACTCTCCCCTGAAGAATAACATGAGTGTGGGTACTGCCACAATGTTGTAGCGTCGCACAAGCTCACGGCTACTTGCCGAGCTGGTGTCGATGCGTACGATGGTCACCATATCGCTCATAGCCAGAGCCACACGATCGAGCGTGGGGTCCATGGCCTTGCATGCCCCGCACCACGTAGCATAGAAGTCTACGAGCATCAGCCTCTCAGAGTGAATGATGCCATCAAAATCAGAAATTCTCATACCACAATCTTTTTTACTCTACGCAGCAATCAAATCTTGTACCGAAGCGAGGTTGTGGTAAAAAAAGATATGGAGCTACACTGCATTATCACGCAATGTAGCTCCATTTGCTTATATTAGTTTGTATAAGTTTACATGTTAAAATAGTGCCTTGGGTAGCTCTTCGATGCTTGAGATGAATACCACCTCGATATCTTTAGGGCACTTGATGCTCTTCTGCACGTAGCTCGACACTACGATGCGTTTGAAGCCAAGACGTGCCGCCTCGGATATACGCTGCTCTGTGCGTGGTGCGGGGCGTACCTCGCCCGAGAGGCCAATCTCACCAGCGCAGCATGCTTGCTCGTTGAGTGGACGGTCGTAGTACGACGATATGATTGCTGCCACCACTGCCAGATCCATGCCCGTATCCGATATCTTGAATCCACCAGCAAAATTTAGGAAGACATCCTTCTGGAACATCTTCATGCCCACACGCTTCTCAAGTACGGCAAGGAGCATGTTTAGTCGTCGCTGGTCAAATCCCGTTGCCGAGCGCTGTGGTGTGCCGTATGCTGCGCCACTAACCAGCGCCTGCACCTCGATGAGATAGGGGCGTATGCCGTCGACAGCAGCGCCAATAGCGCAACCCGACAGAGGCTCGTCGTAGTGGGTTATAAGTATCTCCGATGGGTTGTCAACCTCCCTAAGACCCGACTCACGCATCTCAAAGAGTCCAATCTCGTATGTCGCACCAAAGCGGTTTTTGGCGCCACGAAGTATTCTATATGTGTGGTTGCCGTCGCCCTCGAACTGAAGCACCACGTCGACAATATGCTCCAAGATCTTAGGGCCTGCAATGGTACCATCCTTGGTGATGTGGCCGATGATGAATATCGCCGTGCCCATGCTCTTTGCCACACGCAGGAGCGTTGTTGCACACTCACGAATCTGAGGCACGCTACCTGCCGACGACTCGACCGTATCGGTAGACATTGTCTGTATCGAGTCAATGATGACCATGTCGGGGCGAAGCTCCTCGATCTGCGACACGATACTCTCGAGAAGTGTCTCGGTATATACCGTGCACTCCTCGTTGCCAATGCCCAGGCGCATGGCACGCATCTTGATCTGCTCGGCCGACTCCTCGCCCGATACGTAGAGCGTCTTTAGGCCATTTGCCGTGAGTGCTATCTGTAGCGAAAGCGTAGACTTGCCGATACCGGGCTCACCACCAAGAAGTATCAACGAGCCAGGCACAAGGCCTCCACCAAGCACACGGTTTAGCTCGCCAATTCCTGTGTCTATGCGTCGTGTGGTTTGCTCGGTGATCTCCTGCACCAGCTGAGGCTGGGCCTTGGGAGCTGAGATTAGACGTGGGCTTGACGACGATGACTCCTTGGCCACTACATGCTCGGTGATGGTGTTCCACTCGCCACACGAGGGGCACTTACCCAACCATTTTGGGGTCTCGTAGCCACACGATGTGCAGAAGAACGTACGCTTAAGCTTTGCTGCCATTGTCCTTACTTAAAGAGTTTGATGATGTCGTTACCGTTGGCGTAAACCAGGAGAATAAGCAGAAGGGCAAGGCCGATATACTGCATTATCTCGAGGAATTTGTCGCTTGGCTTGCGACGTGTGATAATCTCCCAGAGTGTGAAGAGTGCATGACCACCATCAAGGCCTGGGATAGGAAGAAGGTTCATGATCGCAAGGGCGATAGAGATAAACGCCGTGAGCGACCAGAAGCTGCGCCACTCCCACACATCGGGGAAGATGCTGCCAATGGCAATAAAGCCACCAACCTCCTTGTAGCTCTTAGTATCTGGGTTGACAATCATCTTGAGCTGCTGCCAGTATGATGCGAGCTCCTGGCCACCACGCTTGATACCCGCAGGGATAGACTCGAAGAAGCCATACTCAGTGGTGCGTGGCTCGATGAGCTTTACAAATACACCCATTTGTGCCTCCTCGTTGATTGGCACGCTGAGGCGCAATGTGTCGCAACCATTACGAAGCACGCTGATATCTGCATTGCGACCCTTGTACTGTGCAAGGATGTCACGACCCTCGGGGAAGTCCATGATCGCCTTGTCGCCAATAGAGATCACCTTGTCACCAACATTCAGGCCTGACTCCTTAGCGCTATCGCTCACAACCTCGTCGATAACAAAAGGAACGATAATCTGGTAGAAGTCGATAATCGAACCATCCTCGCGCATAGCAACAAGAGTCTCAAGAGGAATTGTTATATCCTGCTGCTGGTCGCCACGCTCGATAGTCACTTTACGATCCTGGTCGGCAATGATAAGACGCTTGCGGATCTCCTGGATGTTCTCAATCTTCTGGTCGTCGATGCTCACAATGCGGTCGCCATCCTCGAAACCGAGGCTCTTGGCTGAGTCGTTGTATGCAAAGCCATTCACGATGTCGTCGTTGTGGTAGTACTGCTCACCCCATGTGTATAGCATGCCCGTGTAGATAGCCATGGCAAAGAGAATGTTCATCGTAATACCTGCGAGCATGACGATAAGACGCTGCCATGCTGGCTTGGTGCGGAACTCCCAGGGCTGTGGCTCCTGCTTCATCTGCTCGGTGTTCATCGACTCGTCGATCATTCCCGAGAGCGACACGTAGCCACCGAGTGGCAACCAGCCGATACCATACTCTGTCTCGCCCACCTTGCGTTTGTAGAGTGTGAACCATGGGTTAAAGAAGATGTAGAACTTCTCGACACGAATCTTGAAGATGCGTGCCGTGATGTAGTGTCCAAACTCGTGGATAAGCACCAATAGCGAGAGTGATGCAAAGAATTGTACTGCCTTAATAAGTATTGTCTCCATAGTAAATTAATTTTCTAAAGTTTTATTCAGCAACGTGCTAAAGTTTTAGGTAGCGACGTGCCAACTCTCGTGACTCTTTGTTTGCTGCGTCGTAGTCGTTGAGTGTTGGGTGTGCCTCGAACGAAGCGTTCTCAAGGGCGTATCGTATAGCCCCAACAATATCGTTATATCGGCACTTATGTCCAAGGAATGCTGCTACGGCAACCTCGTTCGAGCCATTCATTGTGCATGCTGCCGTGCCACCACGACGCAAGCAGTCGTAGGCTATGTCGAGGGCAGGGTATTTCTTGCGGTCAACATCCGAGAATGAGAGTGTGGGGTAGTCCAGTATCGAGAACTGCTCCAAAGCCTCGCTTGCACGCTCAGGGTAGAGCAGGGCGTAGCTGATAGGCGTGTGCATGTCGGCATTGCCGAGCTGAGCCTTCACCGAGCCATCGGTGAACTCAACCATCGAGTGTACTATTGACTGAGGGTGAATAACCACCTTGATGCGCTCTGGCTCGATGTCGAAGAGCCAGCGTGCCTCGATAACCTCGAAACCCTTGTTTACGAGCGTTGCCGAGTCGATAGTAATTTTTGAACCCATTGACCACTGGGGGTGCTTGAGAGCCATCTCGGGAGTCACGGTGTCGAGCTCCTCGATCGAGAGGTTGCGTAGTGCTCCACCGCTACATGTGATAATGAGGTTGCGTACGGAGCGACGCTGCTCGCCCTCCAGGCACTGCATGATTGCCGAGTGCTCGGAGTCGATAGGGAGTATCTCCACACCCTTGCGCTTTGCTGCCGCCATGATTATGTCGCCGCCTACAACCAGAGTCTCTTTATTGGCGAGGGCTATGCGCTTGCCACTCTCAATGGCGAGTGCCGTAGGATGAAGACCTGCATATCCCACAAGGGCATTCACGAGCGTGTCGCTGCGATAGCTCTCTGCCACGTGGTTTATCTCCTGGTCGCCGGCAAGCACCTTGATATTGGTGTCCGAAAGTGCCTCTTTGAGCTGAGGGTAATACTCCTTGTTGCCTATGACCACGCTCTCGGCCTGGAACTCACGTGCCTGCTCGGCAAGTTGCTGCCAGCGGCTGTGGGCCACGAGCGACGATACACGAAAACGCTCAGGGTGGCGACGTATGATGTCGAGGGTCTGTACGCCGATTGAGCCTGTTGAGCCCAATATCGTAACTCTCTCCATATTAATCTCTAATCTTAAGTTCTACTCCTTAAACAAAATATATCGCTCAGGGTCTACCGCTGTGCCATCACGCCATAGCTCGAAGCCCATGTCGAGAACCTTCTCGCTCTCCGAGTCGATAGCCTGGCGGCCAATCACGGCGCCACTCTGCACAATCTGACCCTTGCGTACTAATGCCTCGCCCAGCTGCTTGTAGATCGACACGTAGCCACCACCATGCTGAATGATAATCGAGGTGTGGCCCGTAGAGCCAGGTGTCACACCCACAACAGTACCATTCTCAACGGCCATTACGGAGTTATCCGAGTCCAGGCTCATGATCATGATGTCGTAGCTTGAGTCTGGGGCATCAAAATTGCGTGTGATAGTACCGTGCATAGGGGCGCTGAACATTGCAGCTACGGGGTTTGCCTCGCGAGTATTCTGCAACGAGTATACACCCTCGTTACGCTCCAATATGCTGCGCAGAAGAGAGTCGGCACGTGTTGGGAGCACGGTGGTCTTGTCGTACTGAATACTGTCGGTGAGCACGGTAGAGTGGAGTGTTGGCGTGCTGCCGTTGATAATCTTTGTCACAGCATCGTTGTACTCGAGCATACGGCCCATAAGACGCTCCATGGAGTCAATCTGCATGATGCTCTCGACCATCTTGTCGTGCATCTTCTCGGAGCGAGTCTTGTAGCCAGGCAAGATCTCGAGTATTGGCGTGTAGGCCATGAGCACCATGAGCAGTGTGAATATTATGACGAGCAGCGCTGCGATGCCACCAATCACGCCAATAGGTGTGATGTTGACATTCCAATGTGGCTCGTCGCTATTGCGATCACGCATTGATAGTTGGCGCTTATCAGTAAGCTGCGACCATAGACGCTGAAAAAATTTCTCTTCCATACCTTAATATATATTTCTGCAAAGATAACGAAAAAGCCGGTATACTTTGTACTTTATTCAAAAATTTTTACCTTTGTTGCAAGAAAATTCAAAAAATAACGAAATAACTATGACAAAACCTACACTCTTAGTTTTGGCTGCGGGCATGGGATCACGCTATGGCTCGCTCAAGCAGATGGATGGCGTTGGCCCTAATGGCGAGGCTATCATCGACTACTCGGTATATGATGCAATACGTGCCGGATTTGGCAAGGTGGTATTCGTAATCCGCCACTCGTTTGCCCAGGATTTCTGCGAGGTGTTCAACGCTGAGCGCTTTGGCCACCGCATCGAGGTGGAGTATGTATTCCAAGAGCTCGACAACCTTCCCGATGGCTTTACCCTCCCTGCCGAGCGCCAGAAGCCTTGGGGTACTAACCACGCTGTTATGATGGGTGCTGATGTTATCAACACGCCATTTGCTGTAATCAATGCCGACGACTTCTATGGCCGTGATGCTTATGCAGTTATAGGTCGCTATCTCTCTGAGCTTGCTGGTTCTGAGGGTAAGTACTGCATGGTGGGCTACGAGGTATCTAAGACTCTATCGGAGAATGGTACTGTGTCACGTGGCGTATGTACTGTAGATGCTGAGGGTAACTTGCAGGGTATGGTCGAGCGCACTAAGATTGAGCGTGTAAATGGCACTATCGTATTCCATGACCTTGGCACCGATGAGCCTTTGGCCGAGAATACCCCTGTGTCGATGAATCTCTTTGGCTTTACGCCCGACTATTTTGCCCACTCTGAGGCATATTTCAAGGAGTTCTTGAAGGATAATATCGACAATCTCAAGTCGGAGTTCTTTATTCCACTCATGGTCAACAAGGTTATCAACGACGGCACTGCTTCGATGCGTGTGTTGCAGACCTCGGCTAAGTGGTTTGGTGTGACTTACAAGGAGGATAAGCCTCAGCTTATGCAGAAGATTGAGGAGCTTATTGCTGCGGGTGAGTACCCACGCAACCTCTGGGAGTAAGATCTTGAATTATAGTAAAATAAATAGGCTTGAACAGTTGTTCGAGCCTATTGTTTTTTATATCTGTGCCATGAGTAGTGCCCAGACAATAAATCTGCCACATTTTCCCACCAACATCCATAGTGCCGATGGCAGAAAACGAGCCTTGTAGAAGCCGAGTACCACGGCAAATACATCGCCCACGAATGGCACCCAGGTAAGTAGTGCAAGCCATGCTCCCCAGCGCTCCACCTTAGCTCGGTGGCTCTCTATTGTCTCGGGTTTTATCCTAAACCAGCGCTCCAGCCACTCGAGTTTGCCGAGCCAACCTACCCAGTACGACGTTAGGCCTCCTATCCAGTTGCCGAGTGTGGCTATAGTAACGGTGGTAATGGGGTCGCCACCGAGCGCCAGCATGCCTATGAGCAGGGCGTCGGAGCTGAACGGAAATATCGTTGCCGCCAGAAACGAGCCGAGGAATAGGCCCAGGTATCCATATTCGAGTAGTGACTCCATGAGGTGATTTTTGAGGTTGCAAATATATGCAAATATCGAGGTTTTTGACTGTGTTGAGGCCAAAAATGTGATTTTTTGTAAAAAAATATGAGGTAGAGGTGCAACTTTGAAGAAAAATGTATATTTTTGTTGTTGATTGCGACGCTTATTGGTCGTAGCTGTTTAGGATCTTATTAAACCAGAACATATAACTAACGTTAAACAATCAAATGAAGCGCATTTTGGTCGTAGGTGCCGGTGGTCAGATTGGATCTGAGTTGGTACCATATCTTCGCTCTATTTATGGTGCATCGAATGTCGTTGCTACCGATGTAAAACACAATGCTGTATTGGCTGAGGCTGGTCCATTCGAGTCACTCGATGCCCTCGATGCTAAGCAGTATGCCGAGCTTGTTGATAAGTACAAGATCGACTCTATCTTCAACCTCGTTGCTCTCCTTTCAGCTACTGGCGAGAAGAACCCACAGCTCGCAATGCGCATCAACATGGGTGCGTTGGAGAACTCTTTGGAGATCGCTCGCGAGAAGAACTGTGCTGTCTTCACTCCATCCTCTATCGGTGCTTTCGGTGGTGACTTCCCACGCGACAAGACTCCTCAGGATACAGTTATGCAGCCTAACACTATCTACGGTGTATGTAAGGTGACTGGCGAGTTGCTCTCTAACTACTACCACTCACGCTTTGGTGTTGATACTCGTTCGGTACGTTTCCCAGGTATCATCTCTAACGTGACATTGCCTGGTGGCGGTACCACTGACTACGCAGTAGAGATCTACTACGAGGCAGTTAAGGGTAACAAGTTCGTATGTAACATCGCTCCAGATGTATACATGGATATGATGTACATGCCTGATGCATTGCGTGCTACTGTTGAGCTTATGGAGGCTGATCCATCAAAGCTTAAGCACCGCAACTCATTCAACATTGCAGCTATGAGCTTCACTCCAGAGATCATCCGTGAGGTTGTTGAGCGTCACGTTCCAGGTTTCCAGATGGAGTACAACGTAGACCCTGTTAAGGATGTTATCTCACGCAGCTGGCCTAACTCTTTGGACGATACTTGCGCACGCGAGGAGTGGGGTTGGAAGCCACAGTGGGATCTCGAGTCTATGACAGTTGATATGCTCGAGGCTGTTCGTAAGAAGAATTTGTAGTATTTAACTATACTTCTTAATGTAAATAGGGGATGTCCAACCTTTGGGGTAGGACCTCCCCTTTTTGTAATACTTATATCAATATTTAGTAGCTATGAAGCTAGTGACTCTTTTGCGTTTTGCTCTTGTGGCCCTGCTCCTGACTATATCTACAGCGGTAGTGTCGGCACAATCATTTGATGAAATATTATCTAAGGCCCATGAGGGCGATGCCCAGTCGCAGTTGGTTGTTGCCAAGGCCTATTTCAAGGGCGAAAGTGTCGCTCATGACCTCGTTGTTGCCCACGAGTGGCTCAATAAGTCTGCCAGTCAGGGTAACGCCGAGGCGCAGTATCTCTTGGGCTACTGCTACGAGGATGGCGTAGGTGTGACAAAGGATCCTGCGGCTGCTACCCAGTGGTACCGCAAGGCCTCGGATGCGGGCTACGATGAGGCGCAGTGTGCCTTGGCTATCTGCTACGAAACTGGCTTGGGTGTGGAGGAGAATCAGGCTGAGGCCAATCGACTCTATCTGCTTGCTGCTGAACAGGGTAATCTCGTTGCGCAGTATAACCTCGGATATAATTATAGCTATGGTGTTGGCTTTGCAAAGGATATGACTCAGGCTATTAAGTGGTACACCCTGGCGGCCGAGCAGGGTGATGAGGATGCGCAGGCCGAGGTTGCAAAGTATTACTATCAGACGCAGGGTAGTGATAGCCCTGAGGTTAAGAGGTATTTTGGTGCTGCTGCTCGAAAGGGTGTTGCCTGGGCGCAGACCATGGTTGGAGATATGTACTTCTATGGCGAAGGTGTTGAGCCGAGCTACCATAAGGCTGTCAGCTGGTACTCAAAGGCTGCCAGTCAGGGCGATGTAGAGGGTATTGCAAACTACGGTTTGTGTCTATATATGGGCTATGGTGTCCAGCAAAACCCATATATGGGTATGCAGTTGCTTGTGGCTGCGGCTGAAGAGGGTAGTGCCATGGCGCAGTTTAACGTGGGTTTTGCCTATCTCGACGATGGAGATCCTGTTGAGGCCCTCAAGTGGTTTAGACTCTCTGCCAAGCAGAACTATCCCGAGGCCCAGGCCTACATCGGCTACTGCTACTTCTACGGCCAGGGCGTAACTCTAAACTACTACGAGGCTGTGAAATGGTTTAAGCTTGCTGCCGACCAGGGTAATCTCTTAGGCAAGGGTTGTCTGGGCGTATGCTACTACTTTGGCACAGGTGTTACACGTAGTACGGAAAAGGGTCTTAAGCTGATGCGTGAGTCGGCACGAGGTGGTTGTGTTGAGGCTCAAGATGCTCTTCGTTCGCTGGGCTGCAGCTGGTAGTGAGGTGTCTGATTTTTAATAAAAATTTCTGAATTATGCGTTTGTTTAGTCTTAAATGCCGTCTGCTTGTTGCGCTATTTGTAGCTCTCTCGGCACTCTCTGTTAGGGCACAATCAATCGATGATATATTCTTCTCGGCGTGTCAGGGCATCGCCAAGTCGCAATATACGCTTGGTATCTGCTATCTTACTGGCGATGAAGTGCCACACGATGTCGAGGAGGGCGAAAGGTGGCTTTTAGAGGCTGCAAATAGTGGTGATGCCGATATCCAAGCATGGGTGGGCGAAATCTACTTGCGTGGTGAGATCATTGAGCAGAGCTACGAAAATGCAATCAAGTGGTGTGACTCTGCCATGAAGAAAGGTAACGGTATGGCAGCACGCCTGCTCGCTGAAATGTACTATGGTGGTAAGGGCGTGCAGCGAGATGTGGCGAGGGCTGTAGAGTTGTTGCGTTTAGGTGCAGAGCGCAACGATGTTGATTCTATGTATTTGCTCTTCGGCCTAATGTTTTCCGATGTGGGGGTATCGTTCGATGAGGGTATGGAGAATCTGTATAGAGCAGCCGAGATGGGACATCTGCAGTCGCAGTATGAGCTTGGTAAGGCGTACGAGTTAGGTTATATGGTTGAGCAGGACTACATTATGGCAGTCAATTGGTATACGCGTGCTGCCGTGAGTGGATATGCTTATGCGCAGCGTTCCTTGGGTCTGATGTACTACAATGGTGTGGGTGTCGATGTTGACTTAGAGGCGGCCATAAATCTATTTACTGCCGCTGCTAAGCAGGGCGATGCCGAGGCGCAGTTTGTCCTTGGAGAGTGCTACTACCATGGCATTGGCGTCGAGGTGGATATGGAAGAGGCCTATATATGGCTTCGCAAGGCTATGGAGCAGGAATACGAACCTGCCTTCGACTACTTTGGATAGCCTAGAGCAGGCCAGCCTTGTAGTATAGCACTATCTGCTCGAGCATTGCATCTTCGCCCTTGGGGTCGTATTGCAGCTTGAGGTTGTTGCCAAATAATCGGGCGAGCATCTGGTAGAAGCTGGCTGTGAAGCCCGACCTGATATTCTTGATAATATTGAATACCGTGTGGTTTGTCTCACGGTCTATGAGCTTTAGCAGTACCATTCCCTCGAAACGTGTCATCTTCCAGAGCATTGGCGATATCTCCTCTTTGAGAGCATCTTCGAGGGCTTTGGTGTAACCCTTTTGGTCTTTGCGACGCTCAAATTCGGCAAGTCGCTCGTCGAGATCCTCCATGCGTCGTGCTGCCTCGAGGGCAAGGGGGTATACCTTCTTCACGGCCAGCACCATGCGCTGATACTTGCGTATGTCGCTATTGCGCTTGTATATGGGCACAGTCATCATGGTGATATGGAGTATCGAGTCGCCCTGAGCATCTATCTCCCAGCGTGCCGATGTTGCGCCACGCACACGCTGACGACGTGCCTGTGCCTCGCAGTGGGGCACAGCAAGTGCAATCATCATTATCAGGAGTACTATTTTGCCAAGACGCATGTTGCTGTTAGTTTTTACAAAGATAACGATTTAGCTCCATATTTCGTTGTGTTTGTGAAATAAAATTCTTAATTTTGCTTTTGAATAAATCAATCAAACACTCAATATTATGTTGGAAATAGGACTTAAGCACAATAGTGTAATGCGTGTAGAGGCGGGTAACACCGCAGAGTTTATCGGTTCGGGCGATATGGCTGTCTTGGCAACGCCTGCCATGGTGGCACTTATGGAGAATGCCGCAATGCTTGCCGTGGCTCTCCATCTTGGCGAGGGCGAGACTACAGTTGGCTCAATGATTAGCACCTCGCATCTCAAGCCTTCGAAGGTTGGTAATGTTGTCGAGGCACGTGCTGAGCTTGTTGCTATCGAGGGTCGTAAGCTCGAGTTTAAGATCTCGGCCTACGATGGCGATACTCTCATAGGCGAGGGTGAGCATGTACGTTTTGTGGTAAATCGTGAGAAGTTCTTGTCTAAGTTGTAGACAAAAAAAGCTGATGTGCATTCCCCCAATAGCACTCTACCTATAATCCCCAAATGAAAGCTTATAACCCAGATAGAATGCAATATGCACACCAGCTATATGTCGTGTTAAAATTTATCTCTTAACCACGGTGCAAAGTTAGTTTGTTGAAGTGCGTTAGACAATACACGTATTACTTAATTACTAACCAAAATTACTGAATTTAGGTATAAACTACCTATTTTATCACACAAACACATATAAATGGGGGTAAATGGTGATATTGTAAGGATCGAGACTATTGCTGATATCTATGCCTTTTATGGCAAGGAACCAATCAGCGATTATCTCGCCGTGATCGATATGTCGCATAATGACAATCCACGGCCTCGCAAAATGTTTTTCGATATCTACTGTGTCATCTGTATCTTCGATGATTTCGACTGCAACCACGCTGCGCACATGAACTTCCTGGCCCCAGGCTCGGAGCTTATCTTTAAGCCCCATTGGTCTATGTGTGTTAGGGGCTGGATGCTCTGCTTTCATCCCAGTCTTATGCAGGGTACGTTGCTTGCCAATCGTATGTCGGACTACGTATTCTTTGTCAATAAGTCTCAGGAGCAGATATGTATCAATGAGGTGGAGCGAGCCCTCTTGATAAGCTGTATGCAGTCGTTGAACTTCGAGCTTCAAAACCCATTCGATAAGTACTCTAAGCGTGTTATGGCCGGAGGTGTTATGGTGCTTCTCACGCAGTGTTTGAGGTTTTACGATAGGGTAAATTCCGAGGATAGACTGCGTCATAGCGATATTCTCAGACATGTCGACCTGCTGCTCAACTACCTCTACTCCTCGACACGCACTCCCGACCAGCTGCCCACGGTGGCATGGTGTGCCGAGAAGCTCAATATGAGTGCTAACTACTTTGGCGACCTTATGCGCAAGCATGGCTCGATGTCGGCACAGCAGTACATTCATCAGCGAATTATTAATGAGGTGAAGGTGCGCCTGGAGAGTGGTGATATGCCGATCAACGAGATTGCTTATAGCATGGGCTTCAAGCACCCGCACCACCTCTCACGTATGTTCTCAAAGATTGTGGGCTGCACACCTCGAGAGTATCGCCTGCGTCAGCGTAGCGTCGGCCTTTCGTCTAAACTCACAGAGTAGTTGCACTTGAGCGTGCACGAGCCTTGGAATACTCCTTAATTTAGCTCTTATGGGCTATTGTACTGAGCCAAAATTTTGTTTATTCAAAACTTTACACTATCTTTGCACCCGCTTACGAGCAACGATTGAGCCATGGTGTAACGGTAACACAGCAGATTTTGGTTCTGTTATTCTGAGTTCGAATCTCGGTGGCTCAACCATAAAAGTCCAACAGGGAGTCCCTTGTTGGATTTTTTTTGTATATTTGTGGCAAATAGATTGATTATGGCATTCCCAATTGAGAATAAACTTGTTGTGGCGGTATCGTCGTCGGCACTCTTCGACCTCTCGGAGTCTGATAGGGTATATAATGAGTGCGGTCTGGAGGAGTATCGTCGCTACCAGGAGCAGAATATAGATAACCCCCTTGGCAAGGGTGTAGCCTTTCCATTTGTTAAGCGACTCTTGAGCCTCAATGAGCTATTTAGCGATGAGCAGCCTGTCGAGGTTGTTCTTCTATCACGCAACTCGCCTGAGACGGGTCTTCGTGTCTTCCGCACCATTGAGCACTATGGTCTGGATATCACTCGAGCATCGTTCTTCTCGGGAGAGTCGCCCTATAAGTATCTTCCGGCGTTCAACGCCTCGTTGTTCCTTTCGGCTTCGGAGCGTGATGTTAAGCGTGCCTGCGATGCTGGCTATGCCGCAGGTCGTGTGCTTGACTCCGAGGTGCTCGATGATAATACCGACCATGAGCTGCGTATTGCGTTCGACTTTGACGGCGTTATTGCCGACGATGAATCTGAGAAGATATATAAGGAGCATGGTCTCAAGGCCTTTCATCGCCACGAAGCAGCCACCCAGCGCCCTCTTGATCCAGGCCCCTTGGCCGACCTGCTGATGAAGATCTCGCAGCTGCAGAAGCTCGAGACCGAGCGCATAGCACAGGATCCAGAGTATCGCCGTTGGCTCAAGATATCTATCGTTACAGCACGCAATGCCCCTGCACACGAGCGTGTTGTCAATACGCTCAAGAGTTGGGGTGTGGAGGTTACCGAGGCCTTTTTCCTTGGCGGTATATCGAAGGATAGAGTCTTGGAGATTATGCGCCCTCACATCTTCTTCGATGACCAGATGTCGCACCTCGACCACCTGCGCAATGTCCCTGCTGTACATATCCCTATGGGTATTGCCAACGAATAAAACACAAGAGAAGTGAGTAAATTTTTTAGTGATGTGAAGGAGTGGTTTCGCCGTGTTGTAGCGAAACTATCATTCCGTACGGGTGTCGTAATCTTAGTTTTGTGTCTAATATTCTATCTGCTTTCGTTCGCTCAAATGCTACTTCCTATATCTGCTACGGCTAAGGGTACGCTTTGGTTTATACTCTTTGGCCTGGCTAAGACTACTCAGTATCTTGGACTTGCGATTGTGGGTGTCGAGGGCTGGCAACGCATTAAAAGTTATTTCCGTCGTAAAAAGTCTGCGGCTTAAACTATACCTAATATTTATATAGTTTTTTTCTACCTTTGTCATATTAAAGCAAACAATCACATTTAACATACTATGAAAAGACTTTTCCCCCTATTAAGTCTATTTGCAATTCTAGTCTTTTTTGTGGCTTGTTCGCCCGAAATCTCATTTGTGCCCGTTGAGGATCCTAATACTGAGCAGGGTGGCAACGAGGATAACAACGATGAAAACTCATCCGAGGATGATAACTCTAAGGAGGATGAGGAGAGCAAGGAGGACGAAAAGGACGATAACAACAAGGAGGAGAATGGCGACGAGGAGGGCACTGAGTATGACAATACTCAGCCAGACCATGGCTCTGCGGGTGATGAGATCGAGGCTAACACCAACATTGACCCTTGGACAGGTGCTGTTGCTGACGATGCCTATCTCGATGCTGTAGGCTCGGACAACGATCTCTTTGTTGAACTCAATAACTTCAGCAAGCGTGTTGTAGTGCGTTTCGATGGCAACACAGCGACAGTTGAGAACTCTAATAGCTCTATTGTCTCGCACGTAAATGGTGCATATGTAGCAATCGACATGGTGTCAAATTGCGTCGACGGCGTTGAGATTGTTGCAATGGGTAAGAGCTTGGATGGTGGCCTCAAAATTTATGGTGAGAAGAAGTTTAAGCTTACGCTCAATGGCCTCGATATCACATCTAAGAAGGGCCCTGCAATCAACTCTCAGTGTAAGAAGCGAGTATATCTTAACCTTGCTGATGGCACAACAAACCGCATTGCCGACTCATCGACCTATGCCGATGATGCATATACACTCCCTGGCTCGTACAACGAGGATCGTAAGGGAGCTTTTTTTGCCGAGGGTCATATCATCGTGAGCGGTCACGGTGTGCTCGTAGCCGATGGTAAGTATAAGCACGCTATTGTAACCGATGGCTATTACTACCAGCGTCCAGGCTCGACTGTTGTTGTTAACTCTGCAGCCAAGAATGCGCTCCATGTTAAGGGCGACGAGGAGGATCAGATTGGTGCGTGGTTTGCGGGCGGTATGTTCTATGCTCGTGTTGCCAGCACTGCCGGCAAGGGTGTTAAGTGTGACTATGATATTGTAATCGACGGCGGCAAGTTCGATATTGAGACCTCGGGAAATGCAGAGTACGATGCCACTGAGGCAGATACATCATCGGCTGCGGGCTTAAAGAGCGATACACATATTGAGATTAATAACGGCGAGCTCAAGTTCAAATCGACAGGTACTGGTGGTAAGGGTATCAACTGCGATGGCTCGCTTACCATCAATGGCGGTAACTTGAACCTCACTACAACAGGCAAGCGTTACGAGTATAACAAGAATACCACATCTTCGCCCAAGGCTATCAAGGTCGACGGTGCAATCATTATCAATGGTGGTGTGATTGATATTAACGTAACTGGTGCCAGCGAGGGCTCTGAGGGTATGGAGAGCAAGTCTACAATCACCTTCAATGGTGGCGAGACTATGATCAAGTCGTACGACGATGGTGTCAATGCTACGTCTGATATCACTATTAACGGTGGTAAGATCTATACCTATGGTACTAACAATGACGGTATGGACTCTAATGGTAAACTCAATATGAATGGTGGCTTGGTTATCGGCGTGGGTAGCAACTCTCCAGAGACTGGTGTCGATGTCGACGTGAGCAGCAACTGGAAGATTAGCGCTGGTACTATGATTGGCTTTGGTGGCTCGATGATGGCCTCGCCATCTACCTCAAGTAGCCAGTGTATGTTGGTATACAATGGTCTTACAGCTACACAGGGCGAGATATTTTCGCTCCTTGACTCGTCGGACAATGTTATCGTGTCGTTCGAGTATCCATTATCAAAAAACGGTGCAACAATCCTGCTCTCATGCCCAGAGATTGTAAAGAATAGCACATTCAAGGTATATCAGGGTGGTACAATTAGCTCGCCTTCGGATGAGTGGATGTACTGGTCTATCGACGGTACTTTGTCGGGTGGTACGGAGCTTAATACCTTCACGCCAACAAGCACTATTACTACCGTAGGTTCAAGCAGCGGTGGCGGCCCAGGAGGTCCTGGTGGTGGCGGCGGTGGCGGCTGGTGGGGTTAATTGCACCCAAATAGAAAATAGAATAGCCTGTCTAACACTCGTTAGGCAGGCTATTTCTATTCTATATATAGTATATAGTTTACTTGAGAATTTTGACCAACTCAGCCACGGCACGGCCACGGTGCGATATGGCATTCTTCTGCTCAGCAGTCATCTCGGCAAAGGTGCAGTCTGAGCCCTCGGGGATGAACAGCGGGTCGTAGCCAAAGCCCTCACATCCAGACTCCTCGTGTGCGATAGTACCATTTACCACACCCTCTACCTGGCACTCCTCGCCACCACGCACGAGTGAGATAACGGTGCGGAAGCGGGCACGGCGGTTCTCCTTACCCTCGAGCTCGCTGAGTAGTTTGCGGTTATTGGCTGCAAAGTCGTGGCCATCGGTAGCATAGCGTGCCGAGCGTACACCAGGGGCTCCATTGAGAGCCTCGACCTCGAGGCCTGTGTCGTCGGCAAAGCAGTCAAGTCCTGTGCGCTCCCATACGTAGCGGGCCTTTATCGAGGCGTTCTCGTCGAGTGTAGCTCCTGTCTCGGGAATATCCTCTGTGATACCCACCTCACGAAGTGTCACAAGCTCATACTCCGAGCCAAGCACAGCGCTAACCTCGGCGAGCTTATGGGCATTGTTTGTTGCAAATACAATCTTCATAGCCTACTCCACGACAATGATACGCTCTGGACCCTCGTACTCTGGCAGTGGCTTTGGGGTGTAGTCTGCGTAGCCAATCGAGATCACTGACCATACACGGTAACCCTCAGGAATCTCAGGAAGAACCTCCTTGACATAGTCCTCGCTGCGCTGACTCTCAGGGTCATCCTTGAGTGTCTGGTAGTCACCCACATGTACCCAGCATGATGCCAAGCCCTGCTCGACGAGTGCAAGCTGCAGGACTGTTGCCATAATCGAGGCATTTGTCTGCCACATTGGGCTCGCCTCCTCGTCGCCAAGCACTACGATAGCAGCACCAGCCTCCTCGAGCAACGACGAGCCCCAGTCACGTAGGCGACCTAGTGCGTGCACCTTCTCGAGGTTTGTCACAGCCATAAGGCGTGTTGAACGTGTATTCTTTGACGATGGTGCCAGGAGTGCGAGCTCCATTGCTGCACGTAGTTTATCTAACTCTACTGGCTTACCAGTGTAGCGGCGTGTTGAGCGGCGCTTGCGTACAACTTCTTTGAAATCCATAATTATCTCTTTAGTTATTAAATATTTACTCTTATGATTGCAAAAATAGTGATTTTTTTCGTATATTTGATGCAGTTATCTTAAAAAAGAGTAATGATGGAGAATATTACCGTAGCGCTTATCTACGATTTTGATGGCACACTCGCCCCAGGCAATATGCAGGAGTACGACTTCATCCCCGCTGTGGGTAAGAGCAACATGGAGTTTTGGGAGGAGGCCAATACCCTTGCCGAGGAGCAGGATGCCGATATGGTTCTTACCTATATGGCACGTATGCTCCAGGCTGCACAATCCAAGGGCTTGTCCCTGCGCCGTGAGGCCTTTCGTGAGTCGGGTCGCAACGTTAGGTTCTATGCTGGTGTCGAGGAGTGGTTCAAGCGCATCAACGACTACGGCCGTGAGCGTGGCATAAATATTCTTCACTACGTCAACTCATCGGGCCTTAAGGAGATTATCGAGGGTACGGCCATTGCCCACGAGTTTAAGAATATCTACGCCTGCTCGTTTCTCTACAATGTCGACGGCATTGCCTACTGGCCAGCTGTGGCGGTGAACTATACAAACAAGACCCAGTTTATATTCAAGATTAACAAGGGTGTCGAGTCTGTCTTCGATACCAAGGATGTAAACCGCTTCATGGAGGAGAACAAACGCCCTGTGCCATTTTCACGCATGATATACTTTGGCGACGGTACTACCGATATTCCATGTATGCGTCTTGTGAAGAATTTTGGCGGCCACTCGATTGCAGTATTCAACCCCGAGGAGGAGCGTCAGCGTACGCAGCTAAATGAGCTTATTCGTGACAATCGTGTCAACCATGTATGCCCTGCCGACTACTCCGAAGGCTCGGAAATCGATGTCGTTGTCAAGACAATTATCGACAAGATAGAACTCGACTATCGTCTTTCGCTCTTGGAGGTGGCAAAGAATCAGTAATTTTGCGATATCGCTCTAAATATCTGAAAATCAATGTGTTTTCGGGTAGTTTAATAATAAATACGTAAAGTGCTGATAATCAATGGGTTGAAAAAATCGTAAATTTCGGTTTTTCAACCCGTTGATTTTTAGATAGTTAGGTGGTGTGTCGCTGAAAAATTTTAGGCTCAAAAATTTGGTATTACCTCACTTCGATATTAACTTTGCAGTAATAAAAACGTTAAACACTATGCGTCGTCAACTCAATTCATATCGATGTGTGATGTTGCTGCTCGTGGCACTGCTATTTGCCGTAAGTGCTCATGCGCAGCTGCGCTACACCTATCGTGATTCGCTGGGAACATACCGAGTTATATTCCGCCCTGCGGTCCGGAGCGATGACTATGCCGTGCGATATAATCTACCTCTTGCCGAGAATACCAATGAGCTACGTATTGGTTTTGGCCACGGTGCATACATAACCAACGAGTGGACCTTTGACCACTACTGGGACTACGAGTATAACCAGTCCTTGGAGAGTGACCGCTTCAATGTCTATCCTGCTCGCTGGATGACACTCGGCGTGGAGATGGGAAATTGGATTAAGGAGTGGTTCTATGTTGGTGGCACGGTGGTCTACACCGGAGGCTTCAAGCGTGTTCTCTCAGTGCCTCTGCGCAGACATGAGCGCACCCTTAGTTTTAACAATTTCGCCATCATGCCCCAGCTACGTTTTGCATGGGTAAGGCGCAATATAGTTCAGCTATATTCGGGTATTGGTTTAGGTGTGCAGTTTGCCTTCTGGGATAATGATAATATCAAGGAGGTGGGCTACGACATAGCTTTTGATGTAACCTATATAGGTATAAGCGTGGGACGTAAGTTCTTCGGATATTTAGATTTTGGACCAAGCTCACGAGGTATTCTGTCGTTTGGCTTTGGTTATAGGTTTAATAATAAATAGGTATAATATGATGCGAGTGGTAAACCTAAAGCTGCTGCTACTCACCGTGTGTGGGTGCATGGCAATATCTACGCTTTGTGCTCAGGATATTGTGCACGATCCGATATATGAGAGTGTGTCGAACTATAGAGAGCAGAAGTATGGCTCAAATTATGGTGGTTCGTATAGTGTGAGTTATTCGAGTTATAGCGAGCCCTCGCTCCTCTATCGCAACTCGTTACAGGTGGGTATTGCCGCCCCAGCCTTTATAAGCTACATTATCCATGGCTTATACCACCTCTCGGATAGCAATGTCTCTGCGCCCAATAACCTCAGCAATAACCTTGCCCAGGCTCGCTACTATCGCTCTGCGGAGTTTTGGTGGCCCTGCCTCTCGGCCGAGTATCAGCATGCGGTGTTGGACTGGTTGTCGCTCGGCGTTAAGAGTGTATTTGGCTGGCGTACCCAGGCAACACGCAGTGTGACAGACAACAAGGTGCTGTATCGTGACTATATGCTAACATCGCAATTACTCTTCCAGATGCGTTTCAGCTGGCTGCATAGAGATCATATCTCGATGTATTCGTCTGTGGGCGTGGGTGTTTTGTCGAGTTTCGAGAACGATGTCTTTCTCTCCATGCTCCCAGCCATTGATCTGGTATATGTAGGCATGTCGTTCGGAGGTAAGCTGTATGGCTTCTGGGAGCTTGGTGCCCTGGGTGGTGGCTCGCTTCGTGGAGGTATTGGTGTGAGATTTTAATTCCTAAGACGTATGAAACGATTATATATACTACTATTTGCTATCATCCCTCTGTTTGCGCTTACGTCGTGCAAGATGGAGGAGGGCGAGGAGCGTAGCTCACTCAAACTTGCAAAGTTGATCTACGAGCGCTCAAATCGTGATATGGAGTTTGCGGCAAACTGCATAATGAGTGCCGTGCACTTCAATAGACTGCTCTCGCTCGGTACCGAGGAGCTTAGGAGTGAGTATCAGGAAGTATTCTTTCCTCACTCTCAACTCCTTGAGCAAGATGGTGTTTATACTCTTCTCTATCAGACAAACTACGGCGGATACTCCGAGCTAAAGATCTCTACTGGTGGTGTGGCTCTTGGCAAGGGCGAGTGGCAGCTGGAGTATAACTCTGGCGACAGCTTCACGCTGCTAATCAAGCCCGGTAGTGGCACCTATTCCCAGGCCGAGCTCTCGTTCGACAATAGAGATTCATCGGGAGTTGCTAACTTGCAGTTCCAGTTTACCTATGTCCCTTGGACGTACAACGAGGCTATGAAGGTTGGTAAGATTGGTATCACGGGCGAGCTCACGGCTGTTGACCGCCAGGCGAGCAAGGTGGAGCCCGTGACCATTAGAACAAATATATCTGCCCCTCTGGTGTTCGACTATAATATGAGCTACTTCTCGTTAGGCTCTACGGATATCACCTGCCACGATGCTATCTACGACGTCACCGATAGGGTGCAGGCCGAATACTTTGCCGTGCCTCATCGAGTAGTCTTGAAGTGTAATGGCGATAGCTGGACACTGACTAACTAACTGCGTGTTAATGGGGCATAAATGCGATAAAAAACTATTTTTTTGCTCCTTGGCTACTAAATATTTTGCAATTCGATATATTTTATATACTTTTGCACTGCAAAAGCCGCAAATCGTGCATCGCAGCTCGACTTTAGCGCTTTTGTTAGGGATGGTCTCGTAGCTCAGTTGGATAGAGCAACAGCCTTCTAAGCTGTGGGTCGTGGGTTCGAGCCCCGCCGAGATCACGAAAGAACTAAAAAATATAAGGAGTCCTTGTGGGACTCCTATATTATTTTATTCATTAACAAAAAGAAGCCGACACCTGTCGACTTCTTTTTGTTATACGTGTTACTAAAGGATGAATGTTGCGATGATAAGCCATGCGATGAATGCAAGGTTGTACCAAGTCTCGCTCTGGTTGAACTTTGTGCGAAGAGGCTTGATAAACCAAACCATGAGGTTCCATACGAGGAAGCCACCGCAAAGAGCCAAAGTAGATGCAGCGTCCCAGTTCTCGATAATGTTAATATCGAAGCTGAATACTGCGCTCAAGCCCGATACAAATGAGCCTAACAACCATACGATTACCATTACCAGCTCTAATAAACCCATAAGGATGTTTGCCATCCAAGGCTTCAAACCATACTGTCCTTCATTAAATTTAGAGTCCATAATAAAAAAATTTAAGGGGTTAGTGAGTTTTAGACTTAGACAAAATTAGGAAAAAATTACATAATATGCAACAAAATGAATATTTTTTCATCCCTCATTAGCGTCTGTATACAAAAAACAAGGAGTGCACGTGCACTCCTTATTTGTTTACTATTTGTTGTGACCGGGACCTTCGGGGAACCAGCCCTTGTCAACACGTCTCTTTTGGTGGATAACCTCGAGTATGCTCCAGAACGACGAGAAGGCTGTTACACCAAGGATTGTCGATGCAACAAGATTCTCAACCCATAGCGACAAGCCGCAGAACACAATGCCTGCCACAAGAAACATCCACCACGATTTTGTGCCGAGATAATACTCAGCTTTGACAACTATCGGATGAAAAAATCCGATTACTAAAAATGTTGCCAAACCTACTATAATTCCTGTAAAATTCATAATTCATCTCAATTTTTCGCACAAATATAGTGAAAAAAATAGAACTGCAATTTCTCGAACTCTCTGAATTGTGCTATTTTGCCCCGATATTTTACTCCTACCTGCACAAAAAAAGTGTTCAACCCACGGTGGAGTTGAACACTTAAAAATATTATTACAGAAATTGTAGTCCTATATCTCAATCGAGCCTTTGTCGCCAAGATAACCCACTATAGCCGAGTCGTCGTTCTTATCGCCATAGGTGAGCGTAACCTCGTCGTTGTAACCTGCCCAGATGTCGTTATATGTTACGTTGAGCTTGCCGTTGTAGAAGCCGATAGCCCTATTGCCATAGCGATTGCTGCGGAGCTGGCTTGTGTAGCTTATCTTGTCGTCAATCTCTATGCTGAGGCTCTTGCCGCCCTCTCTGTCGTAGACATACTCCACTGTGCCGCTCATGTCGTAGCTGAGGTAGCCATCCATAACCTTATTATGAATGTTGAGAGCATACTTGTTTGTGGCGTTATGCTCAGAGCTATCAACGTCGCTGCGCACCTCGTAAATGCCACCCTCCTTAGGCTCGATGGTGATGTCGTCGAGCCAAGCCTTCCACTTGCCACCCTCGCTAAGGAGTTTGCCGTCGGTGGTGTAGGTGTAGTAGGTCATGCCACTATCAACCACAAGCGACACGGTGTCACGACTCGCGTTGATCTTAGGCGTTAGGTTGCATCTAAATACGTTCTGGTAGATATCGCTTCGCACACTCTCATCCTCGGTCGAGAGATACTCGTCGGCCGCAAGTGCCCAACAGATAGCCTCGTTGGTGTTGTCAAGGCGTCTAGCTGCCTCACGTGCGATAGACTTGCCTACGTCGATAGGCTTGCGCTCCATATTGCCATCGGCGATGGTGCACGATGCAGCAAGCGCCGCCATAGCTGCTAAAATTATATATCTTCTCATAGTCGTATCTACTTTTTAGAGTTAAATCTATATCCTATGCCTGCACGTGCCGAGCCTCCAATGCCTGCGCCAACCTCTACAAAACCGTAGAACGAGCGACCAAACGACACACCAAAGAGCACTGCGTCGAGCATAGGGCCAAGGCCTCCGTTAGCTCGCTCGAGGTGGCACACCAAACCAGCCGAGATAGCTGAGTAGAGCTCCACCTTCTCACGTCTGAGGTAGCTGAAACGTGCGTCGAGCATGGCTGTGATGTTGAACATGCGGTTGTGGTAGAGCTTCTCGTTGGTGTAGGTGTCGTAGACATTCTGCCATGTGCCGGCGAATGTTGTCTTTGCACCGAGCGCCAGCCATGGACGAAGTTGCTGGCTGTAGCTAAGGCCTAGAGTCGAGAGTATATACCTTGGGCCATACTTAGTGCGAAGTTCTTGTGTGTCGTAAATAAAGTTAGGGCCAACGTCGCAGCCGCAGCCAATGCCAATCTCGTCGAGGAAATACCACGATAAGAAGCCTGGAGCACCATACGTGATGCGTAGGTCGTGCTTGTAGCGAATATCCTGAATATTCTTGCTTGTAACCACGCTCTCGGTGACATTCTCACCACTCTCCATGTAGCCCGTAACACGGTTGTAGATGAGCTGGTCGGTTACCACCTCTTGTGCCTGGGCACTGCATACCGCGAGTGCCACGAGTACCATTAATATATATCTACGCATAGCTATTTGATTTTAGAGTTAAAACGATATCCAATGCCTGCATTCACAATGCCTCGAGTGCCGTAGCCAAGCTCCACGAAGCCGAAGAAGTTGCGGCCAACGCTTAGACCCAATGGCTTGAAATCGAAGGCGCAGAATGCCTCGTAGATATTCTCATCCATGTAGTTCTCTCTAACCTCGAACCCTGCGCCGAGCGATAGGCTCGAGTATACCTGCACGATGCCTCGACGTATCCATGCAAAGCGTACCGTAGGCATAAATCCCACATAGTCCACATGCGAGGTGTCGAGCTTGGCGTGAGTCTTGTTGCTATACAGGTGACAGCGACCCGAGGTCCATGTCACAGTGCCACCCACGCTGAGCCACTCGTTGACCCAGTAGCCGTAGTCGAAGTTGTGTGTGAGCCACACTGTAGGGCTCGTGTAGCCACGCTCTGAGGTGTTAAAACTGCCGAGCTCCCACCCAAAGGCTGGTGTGCCAAACCAATCTGTACCTCCCCATGCTATGCCATAGCGTAGCTCGTGGGTCTTGGGTGCAAGAGGCTTGGTGGGCGATTGGCTAAACTCGGTGTTTGGGTCTGCGGGGGTGAACTTCACCTCATAGGTACCCAGCTCGTCGCTGAATTTGTAGGTGTGCTGAGCAAAAAGTGGGGTGCTACCTATTATTAATATAAGTAGTAATACCACGGCTCGAAGTGCACTTTTTTGTTGCTTCATAACTATTGTGTTTTTAGGTTTTTCTTTACTGCAAAGTTACTACATCGTGTGGGCCTGACCAAATTTTTTGGCTCTAAATTTTTCAGCGATGCAGTTTGTAACTATCAGTAAATCAGAGAGATAAATGGTGGTGAAAATGCGAATTTTTCATAGTGCTGATAATCAGGCAGTTACGAGCTTGATATTTAATTCGTTGATTTATAGAGTTTTAACGAATTGGGGCGCTCGGCGAAAGAAAAATTTTGCGAGCTGCTCAAATTAAAAAAATATTATTACCTTTGCCCCAACATAAGGGGTGCTAATGCCTCGACTCGGAGTGCTGAGCGAGTGGTATTGGCTGAGATTAAACCCATCGTACCGGATACGGGTAATGCCGAGACCGGGAAATAGGAGATATCTTAATTAGCCCCTTTTCAACTTAAACAATTAAAAGTATGAAAAGGATTTTTTGTTTTATTCTACTCTCGTTATCTCTCTGCCCGACACTCTGGGCCGAGGGCGTAAGCTCCGATCAGGACTCTCTGCGCAACTATCTTATCGACGTTATCGAGGTCACAACGACCGATGCTAAGCGTACCACGCCCGTAGCACAGGACAACCTCTCGAAGGAGTCGATTGTTCGCTCGTCGTATGGTACTGATATGCCAACAGCGCTATCGCTCACACCATCAATCATTGCCACAAACGAGACAGGTATCGGCATTGGTGCCACAGCCATACGTCTGCGTGGAACAGATGCTACACGTATCAACGTTACGATTAATGGTGTTGCCATGAACAACCCCGACTCACACTCTATGTATTGGTACGACACTCCCGACCTTATCTCCTCAGTAGGCTCGGTGCAGGTGCAGCGTGGTGCGGGTGTCTCGACAAATGGTACTGGTGCCTTTGGTGGCTCGGTGTCGATGACCACCGATGCTCTTACCACCGAATTTTGCGGCTCGGCATCGCTATCCTATGGCTCGTATAATACCAACAAGCAAGCTTTGCACATCTCTTCGGGCCTGATGCGTGATCACTGGGTTGTCGACGCACGCCTCACGCATATTGGCTCTGATGGCTATATTGAGCGTGGTGCCACAGACCTCAAATCGTATATGCTCCAGGCTGGCTACTATGGTGCAAGCACCAAGGTTAAGTTCTTGTCGTTTGGTGGTGTAGCCAAGACATACCTTACATATAATGGTGTGTCACGAGGCGATATGGAGCGCTATGGTCGCAGATATCACGACTCGGGTCAGTATGTCACCTCCGACGGCCCATTTGTGCTCGAGGATGGCACGCACGTAGACTACTACGACGACCAGACCGACAACTATCTGCAGCTCAACAACCAGCTTGTCGTGAACCACCGCTTCAATAACAAATGGCAGCTCAACGCAACGCTCTTCTATACCTATGGCTACGGCTACTACAACCAGTATAGAGATGATGCCTCGCTCGAGGAGTACAAAAATCTCGGTATGGCTGGCGTCGAGGCTGACCTCATCCGCCACAAGATGATGCTCAACCACCTCGGTGGTGTCAATGGCGCTGCGACGTATAACTCATCAAATCTCGATCTCACGTTTGGTGGCTCATGGAGCTACTACACCTGCCCTCACTGGGGTGAGATAAGCTGGGTCGACGGCCTCTCGAGCGATGATGTGGCTGGTCGCTGGTACGACAACGACGTGGCTAAGCAGGATGCAAACATCTTTGCCCGTGCCGATTGGACAGCTCTTAAGGGTATTATGGACAACGAACTCCACCTCTTTGGCGACTTGCAGTATCGCTACGTGCACTATAAGGCGTGGGGTACTAACGACAACGCTATCTGGGGCGACGAGGGTGTATATATGCAGCCTATCAACGTAGATCAGCGCTACAACTTCTTTAACCCTCGTGTTGGTATTAGCTACATCCACCACCGCCACAACATCTTTGGCTCGGCAGCTGTGGCACACCGTGAGCCTACACGTTCGGACTTTACCGATAGATATATGTTCGCTTCGGACGATAGCTATCCAAAGCCTGAGCGCCTCATTGATTTCGAGTTGGGCTATACCTATACTGCGCCACGTGTGAGCGCAGGTGTCAACCTATACTATATGCTCTACCACAATCAGCTCGTTGCCACAGGTATGGTCAACGATGGCGACGATGCACTCAACACAAACGTAGATAAGAGCTACCGTCGTGGTGTGGAGCTTATGGCCTCATGGAGAACTACCAAGTGGCTCACACTCTCGGCAAATGCCACACTCTCCGAGAATAAGATTTGCGACTATGTCGACGAACTTAAGAATAGCCCTACCTTTGGTCAAAATCTCGGCGATATGACAATCTCTTACTCGCCTTCGGTCATCGGCTCGTTTATTGCCGATTTCCATGTCAAGGGCTTCAGTGCCATGTGGCACACACAGTATGTTGGTAAGCAGTATTTTACAAATAACGAGGTCGAGGCCTTGTCGCTCGATGCCTATTGTGTGACAAACCTCAATCTGGGCTATACGCTTATTACCAAGCAGGGTGCCGAGGTGCGCTTTGGCCTTGCTGTTAACAACCTCTTCTCAACGCTCTACGAGTCGAATGGCTATGGCTACTCATATATGTGGGATGGCGAGCGCTACGACGAGGCATTCTACTTCCCTCAGGCACCTATCAACTGCCTGGCAAATGTTACTGTAAATTTCTAAGCGATGGATCTCAAGCTTCTTCTTCAGATTGTTGGCACGCTACTCGGCCTTGTCTACCTATGGCTCGAGTATAAGGCGAATATATGGGTGTGGATTGTTGGTGCAATTATGCCCTTGGTGCATGGTGTGTTGTACCTCACAAGCGGTATCTATGCCGATGCAGCCATGCAGCTCTACTACGTGGCAGCGGGTATCTATGGCCTCATGGTGTGGCGCCGAGCACCCAAGAAGAAGGACGATGGAGTGATCAAGCATACGCCACGCAACTGGTATTTGAGCCTTGTGGCTCTCTATGGCGTGTTGCACGTGGTCATCTACCTCTTCCTTGTTGAGTTCACCGATAGCCGTGTGCCCGTGCTCGACTCCATGAGTACAGCACTGAGCATTGTTGCTATGTGGATGCTCTCACGCAAGCTCGTGGAGCAGTGGCTCGTGTGGCTTGTGGTAGATATGATCAGCGTTGGCCTGTATATATATAAGGGTATCCCTATTACGGCAGGACTCTATACGCTCTATTGCGTTCTTGCCGTTATGGGCTACATGCGCTGGCGCAAGGTGGCACGCAGCGTGGAGCCATTAGTCGTCTGAACCGAGCACTCTGTTGCGGCGAAACAACAGAAGGGCTATTAGTGCGAGTATAAGTGCCATAATGCCATTTGTTAGATATGCAAAGCTGTGGCTCGAGGTTTTGAATAGTTTGTCTATGCCCTCGGTAATGAATGGTGCTACGAGTATGGCCAGGTAGTTCACTGCCATTACAATCGAAAGAGCTAATGTAGATAGATGAGGTGGCGCATTTGTCGCCGCCTTATCATATATTATAGGCTGCATTACTCCATAACCAAGGCCGGCAAGTATTGCGCCCGTGGCAAGTAGTGAGAGTGATGGGTGGGGTAGTGCCATTAATATTAGTCCTACGCCCATGACGATGAGCGACCATAGGTTTACCGCTGCGCCGAGCAGTCGAATTATATGGTTTAGGATAAATCCAGGAGCCATTATCGCCAGGAAGAATAGCGATATGAGCACTCCTGCATCGCTGCTGCGAAGCCCCGAGTCTGCAACAAGATATGAGGTGTTGAAGGTAACAATCAGCGACATAAACGTTATTGCAAAGTAGAAGAGCATTAGCCCGAGAATCACTCTCAGGTTGAGGCTCTTCTGCCTATTTTGTGCACCATCCGAGGGCTCTGGCTCAGGGCGTGAGTGGCTCAAGGCGGGTATGAGTATCAGTGTGATGAACGGAAGAAGATATACGGCAAAGGCAAGGTGCCACTCTATATCGGCAAGATAGCCTACGGCCGAGGTGGCCACCACGAGCGTGAGGTTGTTTACCGCCGAGCTTATACCCAGCTGTCGCACACGCCTGTCGCCCGTGAAGTAGTCGACTATAAGTCCCGTAGATAGGGGTATGATTATTCCTGCGCCAATGCCTATAAGTGTGCTTGTTACGATCAGCTCGGTGAGTGTGCGTGAGAGCATGCAGCCTATGCCACTTAGCAGGAATATCGATGTTCCTATTACCAACATCCGTATCTTGTTGCGCTTTACGGACCAGCGTCCCGCAAGTAGCATAAAGGGTATGATCATCAGCGAGGGTAGCGACTCGAGCATCGATACCTCAAGCTCGCTTGCCCTAGGAAACAATTTGTCTATGTCGTCGAGTATGGGCGACACCGCAAGTCCTGGGAGTGATACTATAGCCGACACCGACCATATAGCCACAAGTGCCGTGAGCGTTATTGTGCCCTTTCCTGTCTTAATCAACATAATTCTTCAGTTTCTGCCAATCAGAGCAACTCCCGTGCCGATGGTTGATTTGCTTTAGTCGAAAAAAAGTGGTAATTTTGTCGTTTGTAAGGTCACGAGTACCTTACTCGGTATCGAAACAAATGAAATTATAAGAATATGGCAAAGAGTGCAAAGGATCTCAGAATAGTATTTATGGGTACGCCCGAGTTTGCGTCGACATCGCTCAAGCGATTGGTGGCCGAGGGCTACAACATTGTGGCAGTGGTGACTACGCCCGATAAGCCTGCAGGACGTGGCCAGAAGATACATGAGAGCGACGTGAAACTTACGGCTAAGGAGCTCGGACTCCCTATCTTGCAGCCCGAGAAGCTGCGTGATGAGGCATTCCTCGAGGAGCTTCGTGCGCTGAACATCGACCTTGGTATCGTTATCGCCTTTCGTATGTTGCCCGAGGTGGTGTGGTCAATGCCCCCACTCGGCACCTTCAACCTCCACGCCTCGCTCCTTCCCGAGTATCGTGGTGCAGCGCCTATCAACTGGGCAATAATAAATGGCGAGGAGCGTACGGGTGTTACTACCTTCCTTCTAAATCACGAGATCGACAAGGGTGCTATCATCGAGCAGGAGGCTGTCGACATCCTTCCCGAGGATAATATCGGCACGCTCTACGACAAGCTGATGAACATCGGCTCGGAGCTCGTTATCCGCACTGTGGATAAGATTGCCGAGGGTAATTATACCGCTATCGAGCAGATGCACATCGACGAGAGCACGCTCAAGCCTGCGCCTAAGATCTTCAAAGAGGATGGTCTCATTGATTGGAGCAGAAAGGGTTGTGAGGTTATCAACCTCATTCGTGGCCTCTCGCCCTACCCAGCAGCGTGGACTGCTATATATAAGGATGGTGAGGAGTCGGGCTCGGCAAAGATATTCTCGGCACGTTTCGAGGCTGGTGATAAGCCCGGTAGCGTGGGCGATGTTGTGACCGACGAGAAGACATATCTCGGTGTGCGTGTTGCTGACGGCGTTGTATATGTCGATGAGCTGCAACTTGCTGGTAAGAAGCGCATGATGATTAAGGATTTGCTCCTTGGCTGGCGTGATGCCTCAAAGAGTCGATTCTTGAAGTAGGGTATAACGTATAATAAAAAAACATCTGCTGAGATCTCAGCAGATGTTTTTTTATTGCGTGCCTTTTGTTAGAAACCCTTAGGGTTAGGACCCCACTTGTTTGCGCCTGGCTGGCTATCGGTGCAGAACCAAACGATGAGGAGAATCCAACCAATAACTGGAATCAAACCAATGAGGTACCACCAGCCGCTACGGCCAATATCGTGCAAACGGCGTACGCACACTGCAAGGCTTGGGATGAAGATTGCCAATGAGTATGCATAGGTGAGGAAATACAAGAATGTAAAACCGAGAATTAACTCAAGCAACAAGGCGATACCGAAGTTTACGAGTGCAAACATCCAGTACTCAGTTCTACGAGCACGACCAGTGAAATCAGCATACTGACTCCAGCATTTAAGATACCATTTCATAGTGTAGTAATTTAGTTGTTAGTATTGTGTAGTTGTTTGTTCTTTCTTGTGCGCTTTAATTTCAGGCGTTGGCGTATGCTTCGAACGAGTTTACGTATACGGCCATCGTACCAGTCTGTGTCGAGCAGCGATGAGTCGTTGGTAGCCTGGCGTGTGAGGTATATGGCTATAGGTGTGAGCGTGGCAATAGGTAGCCACATGCCATATAGCGCTGCCCACGTACCCTCGCTCGACATCTTCTCGCCCGATACGCTGATGATATAGTAGAATACGAAGAATATTACCGAGATAACAATAGGCGTACCCAAACCTCCCTTTCGGATGATTGCACCCAGAGGTGCTCCAATGAGGAAGAATACAAGGATCGAGACAGGCATGGTCAACATTCTGTGCCACTCATTCTCCGAGCGATAGTACTGTGTGATGGCGAGCTTGGAGCTCTGCTCGTCGAAGCTATATGCACCACGTGACATGCGGGCTGCAGAGTTTGCCTGAGAGTATACCTTGGCACGCTGACGAATGGTGAGCGTGCTGATAGAGTCGTAGAAGTTGATAGCCTTGAAGTTGCTCTTGTCGAAACGGATGCTGTCGCCACCCAATATCGAGGAGTCACGAGGGAATATGCGCTCCTTGAATAGTGGGGCGTAGGTCGATGCCTGACTCTCGTTGATGGTCTGTTGCAGTGAGTCGCTAAGTTCCTGAAGACCGCTCATGTTACGTGTCTTAGACTCGGTGAACTTCTTCGACATCTCGTTGTCGTTGCTCACCTTGGATATAGGGAATGTACCCTCCTGCATCTCAAAGCTATGGTGGCGCAGGGTATTTACGTCGTACCAGCGCATGTTGCGTGAGTGCTCGTACGTGTCGCCATTGTAGAGCGTAACGTAGAGGAAGCTCTTGTCGTCAGAGAGGTGTATATATCCCGAGTCAGCAATGGTCGTTGTCATATCGCCATTTGTGGCACGAGTGTCGAAGATGATGATGTCGGTGAGCAGCTTCGACTCGCTATCCTGGTGACCCACACGTATGCTCATGTCGGGCAGACCGTTGAAGAACATTCCATCCTGGAACTCCATATCCTGACGTTGCTCACGAATGTCGTACAGGATCTCGTACATACGCTTGTTGGCATAAGGCACAAGGTTGTTCGAGATAAAGAAGCCACCAACAGCGATTATCGACACAAGGATGATCAGGGGCTTCAAAATCTTGGGTAACGACATACCTGCCGACTTCATCGCCAGCAGCTCGAAGTTCTCGCCGAGGTTACCCATGGCCATGATTGCTGAGAGCAGCATGGCAAGCGGAAGACCTAGAGGGATCATGTTGGCTGTGGCGCAGGCGAGCAGCTCGGCAATGGTACTTACGTCAAGACCCTTACCCGTGAGCTCGTCGATATATCGCCACACGAAGTTCATCATCAGCACAAACTGCACGATGAAGAATGTGGCAAACAACGGGCCGAGGTAGGCCTTCAAAACAAGCAAGTGTATCTTTTTCATCCTTTGTGAACTCTTCGATGGAACAAAGTTAATATTTTTACAACAATAAGCGCACCTGTGAGCATAAATATTATGCAACTACCCGTAGGGAGGTCGAAGTTGTAACTTAGCACAAAGCCCACGATATTGCCCACAATACCTATTACGGCCGAGAGTAGCGCTATGAGTCGATAATCCTTCGTGAGGGTGTTGGCTATCACCGTAGGAATTGTCATCAGCGAGATGAGCAGAATGATTCCCATCACCTTTATCGAGAGCACTATCGTGAGTGCAACTACTATTGCCATGATGTAGGCAATGCGCTCTGTTGCCATGCCCTGACTGCGGGCGTAGTCCTCGTCGAAGGTTATGTACATTATGCGTCTTAGCATCGCAATAGCACCAACTATGAGCACAAGACTCAGGGCTGAGAGCATTGTTATGTCTGTACTGTCAACAAGCAGAATATTGCCAAATAGGTAGCTCGTGAGATCCGAGGCGTAGCCCGGTCTAAGCGACATGAATAGCGCACCTATAGCCATGCCTAGCGACCACATGATGCCTATGGCCGAGTCCTCGCGCATGTTGACACGTCGTGACGAAAACTCAATGCCGAGTGCCGACAGTATAGCAAATGCAAGTGCTCCGATTGTGGGGTTTACTCCGGCGTAGAGTGCTATGCCGAGGCCACCGAACGAGGCGTGCGTGATACCTCCGCTGAGGAATACCATGCGTCGAGCAACGATGTAGCTACCCACAACTCCGCAGCTAATTCCCGAGAGTATGCAGGCAATCAATGCTCGCTGCATAAAGTCGTAGGAGAGTATGTCGTGGATGATGCTCATTGCCGCTTTTGGTCGCTATTTATAAATATAACGCACAAAGATAGTGCTTTTTTTGAAAAGTACAACGTTGTCATTTGGCGAAAATGTTGTATCTTCGCACGTTATTAACCTAATTGCCTCTTTAGATTTAACTATGTCACAGAAGCGAGTTAGTTTTCATACGTTGGGCTGCAAGCTCAACTTCTCTGAGTCATCGACCATTGCACGTGAGTTTGAGCGTGGTGGATACCTGCGTGTCGAGCCCTCGGCCCAGACCGACGTGGCTGTCATAAATAGCTGTTCGGTAACCGAGCATGCCGATAAAAAGTGTCGAAACATTATCCGCAAGATACATCGCCGCAATCCCAATGCGATAATTGCCGTAACTGGCTGTTATGCACAGCTTAAGCCCGAGGAGATTGCCGCTATTGAGGGTGTCGACCTGGTGCTTGGAAATAACGACAAGGGCGACCTGTATCAGCGTGTTGAGGCACTCTCCCAGGAGCGTGATGCAGCCGAGGTTTATAGATGCTCCTACGAGCAGATTGACCGCTTCTTTGCGGCCTACTCCTCGGGTGAGCGTACTCGCTCGTTCCTCAAGGTTCAGGATGGCTGCGACTATAAGTGTGCCTACTGCACTATCCACTATGCTCGTGGAGCAAGCCGCAATATGCCTATTGCCGATTTGGTGCGTGAGGCCGAGGAGATAGCAGCAGCGGGGCAGAAGGAGATTGTCATCACGGGTATCAACACTGGCGACTTTGGTCGTACCACGGGCGAGAAGTTTATCGACCTGCTCAAGGCTCTTGATAGCGTTGAGGGTATCGAGCGCTACCGTATCTCGAGCATCGAGCCAAATCTTATCACTGACGAGATTATCGAGTTCTGCGCCCAGTCGCCTAAGTTCGTGCCACACTTCCATATTCCGCTTCAGAGTGGCTCAACACGCATCCTTCAGCAGATGCGTCGCCGCTATACTGCCGATAAATATCGTGAGCGTATTGCCAAGATTCGTGAGCTTATGCCCGACTCGTTCCTTGGTGTCGATGTTATCGTTGGTTTCCCTGGCGAGGGCGAAGAGGAGTTCCTCGAGACCTATAAGTTGCTCGAGGAGGTGGGTGCTTCGTTTTTGCATATATTCCCATTCTCAGTGCGCCCAGGAACGCCCGCTGTCGATATGCCAAACAAGGTGCAATCACGTATCTCTACCGAGCGTGTTAGCCGTCTTGAGGAGCTTAGCAATAGACTGCATAAGGCCTTTGCTACCAGATATTTGGGTACGGTGCGTGAGGTGCTATTTGAGAGCACTGATCGCAGTGGTATGATGTATGGTTACACGGACAACTATCTGCGTGTCAAGTGCCAGTATGACACCTCGAAAATTAACCAGATTTGCAAGGTTAGGTTGATCGATATTGACGAGGCTGGTGATATTAGTTCAGAAATAGTTGGATAATTTCAACAAAAGTATTACTTTTGTCCGATTATATTTACTTGATTCAGCTTTTGGAGTATGTTGAAACGATTTAAGGGTTTGTTCTCAATGCAGGGTGTTGCACGTCGTATGCGTGTGGCATTCCTAAGTATTGTGATGTTGCTCTTTTTTGCTGGTGCCACCTCACTTTTGGAGCTTGAGCGTGTAAGTCACGATACCGAGCAGCTGCTTATGGCCAGCGAGCAGAGTGTCGAGATTGCGGGCGATATGCTCTCGGCGCTCAGTGACCAGAACGATGCTATTATCTACATGGCCGTTGTTGGCGACTCGTCGAGCCGCTACCGCCTCGAGTGCGAGAGCTCGATGTCGATGCTCAACTCTGCGGCACAGCGTGCCTACGATATCATGGCCTCGTCGGAGTATCGTGGCATTGCCGACTCACTTGGCAAGTATACTCGTGAGCTTAATCAGTTGGCTCGTGAGTGGCTCGATGGTGATGTGCATCGCCGCATCGAGAGCCTCAATCTCAACGACTCTATCCCCTCGTTGCTCACACCTCGTAGCTGGTATGTCGACGAGTATAAGGTAGGCTATATCAACCTCTCGAAGCAGGTGTCGCAGTATATGACCAGCTCGCAGAATACGCTGAGCCCTGAGGTTAGCCGCCTCAGCCACACGGCACGTCGCTCGGTAACTCCAGTATTTATCTCGCTGCTTGTGATGTTTGTGGTGGTTATGATGTTGTACTTCTTCCTCAAGAAGCTATACGTCAAGCCTATTTTGCGCATCAACCGCTCGTTGGGCGACTATCTTACCTACAAGGTCCCATTCGATAGTAACATAGCTTGCCGCGATGAGTTGGGTGAGCTTAGAGATAGAATTGAGACACTTATCTCGAAGTCTAATAAGTAGTTAGCTAAATATAGTTATGAGAGTACACGTGGTAATACGCTATATCGGTATGGTGCTGGTCTTCCTGGCATCATTCATGCTTGCTGCCGCTGGTGTATCTCTTATCAACAATCACGACTCGGCCTTCTACCCACTTCTTTTGTCGTCGTTCCTTACGGCTATCCTCGGACTCTTTCCGCTTATCTTTGTTGAGCGTGCCGAGGAGATTAAGACAAAGGAGGGATATGCCATTGTCGTAGGCTCGTGGCTCGTGGCCTGTGTTGTGGGCACTATCCCTTACCTTATCTGGGGTGGCGAGTTTACCTTGGTAAATGCATGGTTTGAGAGTGTTTCGGGCTTTACCACTACAGGAGCATCTATTCTTAACGATATCGAGTTCTTGCCTCGAGGCCTGCTCTTCTGGCGCTCGGCAACAACATGGATTGGTGGTATCGGCGTAGTTATGTTTGCCCTTGTCATCCTTCCGGCGTTGGGTCGTAGCCGTCAGCTTTTGTACAACGTGGAGCTCTCGACTATTGCTAAGGATAACTTCCACTACCGCTCACGTGAGATTATGCGTATACTTATCTTCGTCTACGTGGGTCTTACGCTGGTCACTACGGTACTTTTGAAGCTTGCGGGTATGTGTTGGTTCGATGCCGCAACCCACGCCATGTCGGCTTGTGGTACCTCGGGCTTTAGTACCAAGAATGCCTCGGTAGCCTTCTTCGATAACCCTATGATCGAGCTTGTGATGATGGGAGCGATGACCGTGTCAGGTATCCATTTTGGTATCCTCTACGCCACGCTCACTGGTCGCAAAAACAATATTTTCCGCTCGGAGATCGTTCGTGTCTATATAGCCATGATGCTTATAGCATCGATAGTTATCGCTGCGAGCCTCTTTAGCGAGAATATTTACCCCTCGTTTATCGAGTCTTTGCGCCACGCCTCGTTCCAGGTTGTTAGTATAACGACCACCTCGGGATTTGCTACGGCCGATACCAACCTGTGGACTCCGCTGGCAATAATACTGCTTATCTTCTGCTCGATTATATGCGGTTGTGCGGGCTCTACTTCGGGAGGTATGAAGGTCGATAGATTGGTGCTTGCGCTCAAGGTAATACGCAATAGAGTGAAGCTGCAGCAGCACCCCAATGCTATTATCACGACCAAGACTGATGGTATGGTGCAGGGCGATAATGTGCTGAGCCTTGTGCTCACGTTTATCGTCGCTTATCTGCTCTTGGCTCTGCTTGGCACGATTGTCTATGCCATGTTTGGTTGCGATATCATGACCTCGTTCACTGCCTCGATTTCGTGTATCAGTAACGTGGGTCCTGGTTTTGGCGAGATTGGCTCGTTCGACAACTATGCCGATCTGCCTGTGATACTTAGACTCAACTCTACGGTGTTGATGCTCGTGGGTCGTTTGGAGATTTTTGGATTTATCCAGCTATTCTTCCTGCGTTCATGGCGCTAATTGTTTGAAATTGTGAAGTGTAAAGATATGACTATTAAGAGAATTATAACATCGATTCTTGTCCTCAGCTCTCTGATGACTATCTCGGCCTATGCCATTGGACTTATCCAGCGCCCAGGTATCAAGGAGCTCGAGTCGAACAAGGAGTATATGGAGCTTATCGATCGCAGTGCAACCCTCTCCGAGGCTGCTGACTCGATCAATACGCTGCTTGATGATTGTCGCAAGCGAATGAGCCAGGCCAGTGGCGATGAGAGTGTCGAGGCTCTGCGTGTCGAGATTATCTCGCTCGAGCAGCAGGCCCACGATATCTCTGTTGAGCAGGGTAGTGTGACACGTAGAATAGGTGCTATCGAGCAGGAGCATATCATGCACAAGATACTCTCAGGACAGCAGCATGTCGTGCTGGGCGAGATTATCGACGACTCTACGCCTGTGGGCGATGTGCAGTCTGCCGTGGCTAACCTCGTGGAGAACGACTGCTTTAGGAGTGAGCTCAGCGAGGATGACTATGCCGATCTGCTCAGGGCTCAGGCCGAGGAGAGCGAGATGGTGATGCTGGCCCAGGAGTATGTTGCTGCCTACGAGAAGCTCGCAAAGGTTGCCAGCGACTACGCTGTGGCTGACCGTGCTGCCGTGGCTGATCCACTTTACAAGCAGTATCAGGAGCTCTCGGCAAAGCTCGAGACTCTCGACGAGAAGATGAATACAACGTGGAACCATATTCTCGATACCAAGTATTTCGCTATGCAGTATATTCTCGAGAAGCTGCATCGCTACGATATTATCGACAATGCTGCTAACAACTATCAGCAGATGGAGTCTCGTTGTGCTTCGGAGTATGGTGTATACTCTTCGGATGCACTCTTGCGCTACTCTGTGGGGCGTCATACGCTGCTTCGCTACGAGCTTGAGTTTGCACGCGATTTGCGTCTTAAGCCTGCTCAGGACTCTATCCGTGGCGTGCTGGAGCGCTACGCAGAGCCAACATTTAATCTTAAGCCTATCAAGGTAGAGTACCGTGAGTTCAAGGACTTTGCCAAGGTTAAGATTGGTCGCTCGAACTTCTACGACGAGTCTAATCCACTGCCCGAGGTGCGTGTCTACGAGAGTGGTACTATCTACCGCATTTTGCTCGGCACCTTCCGCCAAAAGCAGGCGATGACACTCTTCAAGGGTGTGCAGCCAATGTCCGTAACTCGTGACAAGGATGGTCAGTATTGCTACTATGCTGGTGGCTATGCTACCGAGGCTGAGGCATGTGATGATATTCAGTTCCTCAAGGATAAGGGCTTTAAGGCTCCCGAGTTGTGCTGCTGGACAGATGGCGTGATGACAAATGTTGACCAGGCCAAGAAGAACTCGTCGACAAAGAGTCAGACATCAACAACGCCAAATCTCCAGGAGGTGAAGGTTCAGTATATGGTGGTTATCCGTGTGGCTTCGCTCGACACGAAGATGCGCTCGATTATCAGCTCTACGGCACCAGGCAAGAGTGTGTCACGCAGTGGCTCGAACTATGTCGTAGGCCTATTCAACGAGCGTGGCGAGGTGGATATGCTTGTGACATCGCTCAAGGAGCTATATCCTACAATCGAGATTGATATCACCGAAACAAAGGTTGAGTAACAAAGGTAAAAACGTAAATATAGAGTAAGATTTAGATATGAAGCTAAGATTCTACAATCATCTGATTATGGCTGCTGTTGCCCTGTCGATGATAGTTGCGGGATGTAAGAAGGAGGAGACCATGAGCTTTGAAGTCCCTTCGAAGAGTATCCTCATCGAGGTTGATAGAGCAGGTGCCGAGGGAACAACAACATTCACTTCGGAGAATGTGTCGGCTGTCGATGTAAGATCGGTTGCCCAGGGTTGGGAGGTCGTGGATATCAACCTCTACGATAAGACTATCACTGTTAAGTCACCCTCGATGTTTGATAACGACGAGGTGCGTAGCGGTACTATCTCGCTCGAGGCGTTCACACCTCTTGGTAAGTCTGAGAGCGTGACTATTGACGTGGCTATCCTTGATAACCCTGATGTGGACTACCGCAACGCCCCAGCTAACTGCTATGTGGCAAACAAGTACGACACTCGCTACCTCTTTAACCCATACGTGGGTGGTAATAGCACCGAGCTCGACACTGAGTATATCGAGATTATCTGGCAGACCGAGGTCAATGTTATCGAGTATGTCGATATGTACGACGGCGTAGCCTCGTTCTATGTTAAGCAGCTCAAAGAGAATAATGAGCCTAAGGGCGAGCTGAAGCCCGGTAATGCCCTTATTGGTGCCTATGACAAGTCGGGAAATCTTATCTGGACATGGCACGTGTGGGTCACAAGCAGCAACCCAGAGGCTGACGTTGTAGCGATCGCAGGTCGTGAGCTTATGAATATCAACCTTGGTGCTAACTGCAACTCTGAGGGTGATAGCGATACAAAGAAGATTGGTGGCTCGTATGGCTTGTACTACCAGTGGGGTCGTCGCACACCTATCCCTGGCCCTCAGGACTGGAGCTTCTCGCTCAACTACGACAAGATTATCTACAACAAGAAGGGCTACGAGACCTCGCTTAAGTATGTAACCTCGGATGCCGAGAATGGCAATGTGGAGTGGGCTGAAAAGAATCCTCTCTCGATTATCTGTGGAAATAAGGATAACGACTACGACTGGATCTACTCGGGTCACGACGATGAGCTCTGGAGTACAACGACCAAGAGCGAGCACGACCCATGTCCTGCGGGTTGGCGTATCCCCGATAGCTCGATCTATGCTAACCTCACAATCACTGCTACGGACGATGATATGAACTGGCAGGAGGCGCAGAAGATGTATGGCTGGCATTTGGAGGATGTCACCACGGGTGCTACCTACTTCTTTACTGCTCAGGGTCGTCGCAACTATCTTGATGGTCGCCTCGATATCGTTAACGACGATGACTTCCGTCCTATTCCTTGGTCGGGCTACTACTGGACAGCATCGGCTCTGGAGGATGGCAATGCCGAGGCTATGTTCTTCGATCTCAATAGCGAGACTCGTGCTACGTGGAATGCCTTTGAGCCAGCTCGCTCAATGCGCCGTGCAAATGCAATGCCTGTGCGCTGCGTAAGAGAGTAACTCGAGTGTAGATTAAAATAGAGTGGGGTTATCAAGCAATTAGCGGATAGCCCCCTCATTTTTTTAGGATGTTTCGTGCCAAGGCTGTCGCTTAGTGCTGCGCAGAGGCTAACTACCTATTCGGGTGTCAGATTTTGGTGGATATATGGTTGTTATTTCGGAATAGTTTTGTATCTTTGTAAATTAATATAGATGTATATAAAC
Organism: Alistipes sp.; assembly: GCA_017629035.1. Taxonomy (GTDB): domain Bacteria; phylum Bacteroidota; class Bacteroidia; order Bacteroidales; family Rikenellaceae; genus Alistipes. The sequence goes on from JAGBXX010000010.1 coordinate 78,109, forward strand.
TATCTCGATAGCAATATGATCAAGTCAATGACTGGCTTCGGTAAGGGCGAGGCCACATGTGGAAATAGAAAATTTCGTGTCGAGCTTCGTTCGCTCAACTCCAAGCAGCTCGACCTATCAATAAAACTGCCATCGAAATATCGTGCTGCTGAGGCCGAGGTGCGCAACATCATCACCCGTGAGCTTCAGCGTGGTAAGGTAGATTGCTACGTCTCGTTCGAGAGTGCTGTTGCTGAGACTTCGGCACATATCAACCGTGAGGTTTTCAAGGCCTATGCCAAGGAGCTACGAGAGGTGTGTGCAGAGAGTGCAGTGATCGCCGATAGCGAATATTTCCTTAATGCAATATTGCGTATGCCCGATGTGGTGACAAACGAGGAGCACGAGGTGTCGGACGACGAGATCGGTGCAATTATCGAGGCTACACGTCTTGCTGCCAAGGGTCTTGACGAGTTCCGTATTCAGGAGGGTGCAATCCTTATTTCAGATCTGTTGAAGCGCATTGACCTTATCGAGCAGTATCGCCACGATGTCGAGCCTTTCGAGAAGTCACGTGTCGAGACTATCAAGAATCGCATACGTGAGAATATCGAGAAGCTCCAACTCGAAGTCGACAACAACCGCCTTGAGCAGGAGATGATATTCTATATCGAGAAGCTCGATATTACCGAGGAGAAGGTTCGTCTTGACAACCACTGCAACTACTTCCGTGAGGTTGCTCACAGCGAGGAGGCACCAGGTCGCAAGCTCGGCTTCATTGCTCAGGAGCTTGGTCGTGAGATTAATACCATGGGCTCAAAGTCTAACGAGGCTAATATGCAGCGTTTGGTAGTCAAGATGAAGGATGAACTTGAAAAGATTAAGGAGCAGGTGCTCAATATATTATAACGTACAGCTATGGGAAAGCTAATTATATTCTCTGCGCCCAGCGGCTCGGGCAAGACAACAATTGTTCGTGAGCTACTAAAGCGTTTCGACTGCTTTGAGTTCTCGATTTCGGCCACATCACGCCAACCACGTGGCCAGGAGCAGGATGGTGTAGACTACTATTTTCTCTCTAACGAGGAGTTCCGTGCACGTGTTGAGCGTGATGAGTTCGTAGAGTGGGAGGAGGTATATGCTGGCACTTGCTACGGAACACTGCGCAGCGAGATGGAGCGCATCTGGAGCAAGGGCAATGTCATCATCTTCGATGTCGACGTGATGGGTGGTATCAACCTCAAGCGCCTCTTTGCCGAGGATGCTTGCTCGATTTTTATCATGCCGCCATCTGTCGAGGAGCTTGAGCGTAGGTTGCATGGCCGTGGCACTGATAGCGAGGAGGTTATACAGAAGCGTATTGCCAAGGCAGAGTTTGAGCTCTCGAAATCTGGCGAGTTTGACCATACTGTCGTCAACGATATTTTGGAGGAGGCTGTAGCCCAGACAAGCTCTATTATCGAGGATTTCTTAAATCAAAAGTAGACAAGGATGAAAAAACGTATGTTGCTATACTTCGGCTCGTTCGACCCTATTCACAATGGTCATATAGCGCTTGCCGAGTATGCTATAGATAAGAATTTGGCCGACGAAGTGGTGCTCATTGTGTCGCCTCAGAACCCTTTTAAGGCCGATGTGTTGCAGACTCCAGAGTATTGCCGTTTCGAGATGGCCGAGATGGCATGTAGCGAGTCACGCTATCCCGATAAGATTAAGCCTTCGGGTGTAGAGTTTGTCTTGGATAAGCCATCGTACACTATCAATACTCTCGATTTCCTCCAGGAGTCGTGTGGCGAGGATATGGAGTTTGCCATTATCACGGGCAGCGATATCTGGGCTCGTTTCGACGAGTGGAAGGAGTACGAGCGTATCTTGAACGAGTATAAGATTTACGTATATCCACGCAAGGGTTATCCCGTGGAGAAGTTTGCCGACCGTGTCACCCTGCTCGAGGATGCTCCATTTGTGGAGTACTCGTCTACTGAGGTGCGTGAGAAGGCGGAGCGTAGCGAGGATATCTCGGCTATGGTATCACCTTCGGTTGCTCAGTATATTGCCAAGAATCAGTTCTGGACCCCAGCAGGTCGCATTGTGCGTCTTACGTCGATGATCGAGGCGGGCGATGAGCGTGATATTCTCTATGTTGAGCGTGGCAAGTGCTACTTCCAGCACAATGAGTGGGGTAAGGCTATCAACGATTTCAACCATGCCAAGTCTATCAACCCCGATAATAAGGAGGCTCAGCAGCTTCACGGTATGGTCTACGAGATCCTCTCGTTCCGCTATAAGGATATCTACAACCCTTAATATTTCCCTTTAAGAAGCTATGATTGAGATTGATGATAAGATTGTTAGCGTCGACCTGTTGCGTGAGGGTTTTGCTTGCGACCTCTCAAAGTGCAAGGGTATCTGCTGTGTTGAGGGCGACTCGGGAGCACCTCTCGAGATCGACGAGGTAGACCTCTTGGAGGAGGAGTGGGATAATTATGCCCCATATATGACCGAGGAGGGTCGTGCCGCAGTCCAGGAGCAGGGCTTCATGGTCGTGGATGTCGATGGCGACTACACTACACCCCTCATAAACGATGCTGCGTGTGCCTATGCCTTCGAGGAGGATGGTATCACCTTCTGCGCTATTGAGCGTGCCTACCGTGAGGGTAAGTGCTCGTTCCTCAAGCCTATCTCGTGCCACTTGTATCCCATTCGTGTTAAGCGTTTTAGGAATGGCTCAGCAGGCCTTAACTACCACCGCTGGGCGGTATGTCGTTCGGCCGAGGAGTGTGGCAAGCGACTCGGTATCCCTGTGTTCAAGGGTCTTAAGGAGCCTATCATCCGTGCCTTTGGCGAGGATTTCTACCACCAGATGGAACTTGCTGCCGATATGCTTAAGGAGCAGACAAAATAGAATTTAATATGAATATTTTAAGATGTTTTACCCTTGTGGCAGTTGCGCTGCTCGGTAGTGTGCGACTCTCGGCGCAGAGTGTTGACTCTTTGGCCCTATCTCACCAGGCAGATACCACTATCGTTGCTACCGTTGCCGATAGCCTTGCTCAGCAGAAGATTGATAGTGCTCAGCTCAAGCGCCATGTCCCCGTGCCACCTGTACGCACGCTCGGTGCCGTTGCCGCTATCGACACGCTCCCCACAACAAGCGAGGAGCTGCAGATTGTCCTTTTTAATGATAACACCTGGCGTTATGTGCGCACCAAGCCCTCTAAGCAGCAGGAGAATATCTTTAAGGAGAGCTGGAATACGGGTGTGACACACGTCTACTATGGCGTGACCCCCGAGAGCCTTCCTGAGTCTGTGGCCATCGAGCTTGTAGACTCTCTTGGCAGCTGTCACTACCCATACAAGGGCTGGATAAGTTCGAAGTATGGCCCTCGTGGTGGTCGTGGCCATCAGGGTGTTGACCTTCCGCTCAAGACGGGAGATCCTGTCTACGCAACATTCGACGGCAAGGTGCGTTACTCGGCATTCTCGTCGAGTGGTTATGGTAACCTTGTCATCATACGTCACAACAATGGCCTCGAGACCTACTATGCCCACCTCTCTGAGCGTGAGGTTGTTGCGGGTGACTGGGTTGTCGCTGGCCAGCAGATTGGTAAGGGTGGTAGCACCGGCCGTAGCTCGGGCCCACATCTCCATTTCGAGGTGAGATACAAGGGTCAGTCCTTCGACCCTGAGCGTCTCTTCGACTTCAAGACTGGTGAGCTTCGTCGTGCCGATCTCTTGCTCAAGCGCCGCCACTATAGCATAAACTCACGATACGAGCAGGACTTTGGCGACGAGGAGGCAGCAGAAAAACAGGCGGCAGCAAAATCTACTCCTCAAAAGTCTTCGAGCAGCTCGAGCTCTTCGTCTGCATCCAAGACCCCATCTACTGCGCAGTATCACACCATTGTCGATGGCGATACCCTTGGTCACCTTGCAGTTAAGTATAAGACTACGGTCAAAAAGATCTGTGAACTTAACAATATCGAGGAGACTACTATCCTCAAACTCGGCCGTAAGCTCCGTGTGAAGTAATACGTTGAGCCGATATTGATAAAAGAGATAGCATAGCCCATGAGCTATGCTATCTCTTTTCTGTTTTACTCCTCGGGGTAGATCATCTTCTTTGTCACTCCTCCGTCTACGGTTATACACTCTCCGTTTATGAAGTCGCTATTTGTGTCGCATAGAAACAGACAAGTTCGGGCTATATCCTCGACCTTGCCCACTCTGCCCGACGGATGAAAGGCGTGGTCCTCGGGGCGTAGCACATCGTTGCTATTAACGTTTATCCAGCCTGGGGCTATGCAATTTACCGTGATGTGGTATGGCGCAAGCGATATTGCAAGTGCATGTGTGAGCGACCATATGCCACCTTTCGATGCTGCGTAGGCCTCCGAGCCAGGCTCGCTCTGTAGGTGACGTGTTGAGCAGATGTTCACTATGCGACCATAGCTATTTGTGTTTCCACTCCTCTCTCGGTGTATTGCCAGTAGGCGCGAGGTGATGAATGTAGAGCGCAGATTGGTGTTTATCACCCTCTCGAAGTGATCCACCGAGCTGCTTGTTATGCTCTCAAATTCACTTATGCCCACATTGTTTATCAGCACATCTATGTCGTCCCACTCCTTTAGAATGGTCTGCATCGCTGCCTCGAGTGCCTCCTTGTCGCATACATCCAGGGCGAAGAATCTCGCTCCTGTACGCTTGCTAACCTCCTCGCCACGCTCTATGTTAATGTCGCAAAATGCCACACGGTCGCTCGCCCTGACAAATGCCTCGACAATGGCTTCTCCTATTCCATGTGCTCCGCCAGTTATAAATACTCGTCGCATATCTCTACCTAAAAGTTAATAGTCACAAGATCACTACATCATCTTTTGCTGCTCTTGGCACAAAGATTTTTGCTCACTGCATATCGCAAAGTTAATAAAAAATGGCTATTCCCCGCTATCATTGCCCTCTAAAACTCTCTGTTTATCCACTGTCTGCTCTCTTAGTTTCGTGCCATTGTGGTTTAGTGCCAAGGTATACCTATATTTATATATAATATATGGTCTTTTGTGGGCTAAAAAATATATTTATACGTAAAACACAGATACTCAGTATGGTATATACCATGATGTGAAAAAGTGTGCAAAAAAGTTTATAAAATACTTGCATAATTAAAAAACTTGCTCTATCTTTGCATCGCTTTTCGCCTCAAAAAATAGGCGATGGTGTTTGAAGGTTCTTGAAAATAATTTTTGAAAAAGTTTCCAAAAAATTTGGAAGTTTCAAAAATAGTTCTTACCTTTGCGACCGATTTCCGCTCTAAGAAAAGAGTGGTGGTTTAGAAAGTTCTGATGCAAATTAGAATATAGTTCTTTGAAGATTTTGAGCAGCTAAAGTTTTATCTATCTCCTATGAGATAATTTCAAACAATACCTTTGAGATTAGAGCTAACGATACAATTCAAAATTTTTTAC
>JAGBXX010000011.1 GCA_017629035.1 Alistipes sp.
ACTAGTTGTCGTGAGATATGATTTGAGCATGGGTTACGTTTTTGTAACCCGTGACAATGTAGGGGTATTGTTGGAGGGCATGGGTTACGTTTTTGTAACCCGTGACAATGTAGAGGTGTTGTTGGAGGGGGTGGTGGAGTTGTTGGATAGTGTGAGGGATTAGGGAATGTAGGGAGGTTAGAGAATAGAAGCAGGATGGGATGAGTATACTAGTTGTCGTGAGATATGATTTGAGCATGGGTTACGTTTTTGTAACCCGTGACAATGTGGGGGTGTTTTTGGAGGGTGTGGGTTACGTTTTTGTAACCCGTGACAATGTGGGGGTGTTGTTGGATAGTGTGGGTTACGTTTTTGTAACCCGTGACAATGTGGGGTGTTGTTGAAGGGTGTGGGTTACGTTTTTGTAACCCGTGACAATGTGGGGGTGTGCTACTAGTGTTACTGGGGTTACTAATGTTACACGTGTTACTGGGGTGTTCGGGTTAGGGAAGTTAGGGAATTTAGGGAAATTAGGGAGTAATGATACCCACTCCCTTGCAAAAATCCCTAAACTCCTTAAACTCCCTAATACACCCCTCCCTGATACCCACTCCCCTCTCTATCCTCGACCCCCGACCACAAAAATATTTCGCCTTTTACTTGCAAATAGTTGAAATATTTTCTATCTTTACCTGGAATATTTGCCAGGCGTGCATACAATATATAAAATATATAACATTAAACCTCGATAGCCATGAAGAAAATAATTATTATTCTCTCGATACTTACTTTAGGCATTGCTTGCAACGACAAGCCAAACGATAATGTCAATAATAGCGGAGCAGAGCCCATTGTAACAGCTCCTGCATCGCTTTCGATTAACCTTGACGAAGGCAACAGCGCTACATTCTCAACGAGCGAACACTCATATATCTCTGCAATTTTCGTCTTGGGAGAAGAGCTTGAGTTAGACCAAAGCGAAATATTAGGTTTCAGAGATGAAGATAATGCTATTTTAGTGTGGAGATGCAACGAAGAAGTGACTGAAGTACCATACACACACCGCTCTGAATGGTATGATATAGAGCAAATTGACAATTCAAATTATGAGGTAACAATTGGCAACATTAACGAGCTACGACACATCTACCTCTATCTTAAAAGTCGTGTCAACCACAGAGAGCCAGCGGTATTCGACATAACAATCAACCCCGCATCTAATAAATAACTCAAAGCACACAATAAAGCTGTAGTCAATCAGACTACAGTTTTATTTTTGTTCTATTGTCAAGGAAAATCTTCTATAATAATTTGCAAATAGATGAAATGTTTTCTAACTTTGCATGGATATTCAGAAGCATGAATACTATATATAAAAATATAAACTTTTAAATTTAAGCAAAACTATGGCTTTTCTTACAAACGACAAACTCGTTATCGTCGGCGCTGCCGGCATGATCGGCTCTAACATGGTGCAGTCAGCACTCATGATGGGTCTTACTAACAACATCTGCCTCTACGACGTATTCTCACCAGAGGGCGTTGCCGAGGAGATGCGCCAGAGCGGTTTCGACAACGTAAACATCACTGCTACAACAGATGTTGCCGAGGCTTTCAAGGATGCTAAGTATATCATCTCATCAGGTGGTGCTCCACGTAAGGAGGGCATGACACGTGAGGACCTCTTGAAGGGCAACTGCGAGATCGCTGAGCAGCTCGGTAAGAACATCAAGACATACTGCCCTGATGTTAAGCACGTTGTCATCATCTTCAACCCTGCTGACCTCACAGGTCTTGTAACTCTCTTGTACTCAGGTTTGAAGCCAGGTCAGGTGACTACTCTCGCAGGTCTTGACACTACACGTCTTAAGAGCGCTTTGGCTAAGAAGTTCGGCGTTATGCAGTCAGAGATCGAGGGTTGCGCAACATACGGTGGCCACGGCGAGCAGATGGCAGTATTCGGCAGCTCAGTGAAGGTTGCTGGCCGCAAGCTCACAGACATCATCGGCACCGAGGAGTTCCCAGCTGAGGAGTGGGCAGAGATGAAGAAGGCTGTATGCCAGGGTGGCGCAGCTATCATCAAGCTCCGTGGTCGTTCATCATTCCAGAGCCCATCATACCTCTCAGTAGAGATGATTCGCTCAGTGATGGGTGGCGAGGCGTTCCGTTTCCCTGCAGGTACTTACGTATCTAACGAGAAGTACAACCACATCATGATGGCTATGGACACTGTTCTCGACCAGAACGGCTGCTCATACCAGATGCCTAAGGGTACTGACGAGGAGATCGCTGCGCTCGACGCTTCGTATGCACACCTCTGCAAGATGCGTGACGAGTTGGTAACTCTCGGCATTATCCCAGCTATCGACGAGTGGTCAAAGATCAACCCAAACTTGTAGTCGACAGACAATAGTAAAAGCGGAGTTTGACGGCTCCGCTTTTTCATTTAACACCATCATTATCATGCGTATAGCAGTACCCACACGTGATGGCCATGTGGACGACCACTTTGGCCACTGCGCATACTACACCATCTTCGACATCGAGGATGGCAAGATAGTAGCCACCTCACGCCTCGACTCCCCCGAGGGTTGCGGCTGTAAGTCGAACATCGCCTCAGTGATGCAGGAGATGGGCATAGAGCTTATGCTTGCGGGCAACATGGGCAACGGCGCACTCAACAAGCTTCAGAGCCACAACATACGTGTTGTGCGTGGCTGCAAGGGCGACATCGAGGCCGTAGTAAAGGGCTACCTCCTGGGCTTCATCATGGACTCGGGCGAGAGCTGCGACCACCACGAGTGCCACTCTAAGTAGGCTGAGATTAAGGAGATAAAAGAGTTTAAGGAGTTTAGGGATTGGGTTGTCGCCCTCCTTAAACTCCTTAATTTCATTAAATTCCCTAACGTCCCTAATCCGAACACAAGTAACACCATTCACACCGTCACACCCCTGTTACTGTGTTACTGTGTTAATGGCGTTACAAGTCGTGCGACAAGGGTGCTGGCACAGCCTCACGCATATCGAAATCACCCCAGCGCTCAGCAACATAGTCGAGCGTAGAGAGTATCTCGTCGGTGTCGAACGAGGTGACGAGCTTGAGGCGTGTCTGCTTAAAGTCGGGCAGACCCTTGAAGTAGTTGGTCAGGTGTCGGCGCATCTCGAGTATTCCTACCCTATCGCCCTTAACCTCGAGCGACTTAGCAAGGTGCTCCTTGGCTATTGCAACACGCTCAACAACAGAGGGTTGTGGCAGCAGCTCACCCGTTTCGAGATAGTGTTTGCACTCTCTGAATATCCAGGGTCTGCCGTAGGTAGCACGGCCAATCATCACACCATCCACGCCATAGCGGTCGAACATCTGCTTGCACTTCTCAGCCGAGTCCACGTCGCCATTGCCGATGATAGGTATTGTTATGCGTGGGTCGTTCTTAATCTTGCCTATAAGGGTCCAGTCGGCCTCGCCACGATACATCTGCGCACGGGTGCGACCATGAATGGTAAGTGCCGCAATACCAACATCTTGCAGACGTAGGGCTATCTCCTCGATATTCTTCATCTCGTCGCTCCAGCCAAGGCGAGTCTTTACGGTCACAGGCTTATTTACGGCACGCACAATCTGGCGTGTCATCTCGACCATGAGGTCGGGGTCTTTCATCATGCCCGAGCCAGCACCACGACCCGCAATCTTCTTCACCGGGCAGCCGAAGTTGATATCTATAATATCGGGATTGGCACTCTCGGCAATGCGTGCCGCCTCGACCATGGGCTCTATCAGGTGGCCATATATCTGAATACCCACAGGGCGCTCCATCTCGGCGATGTTGAGCTTGGCTCGTGACTTCCAGGCATCACGTATGAGTCCATCCGAGGAGATAAACTCGGTATATACCACATCGGCGCCAAACCTCTTGCACATATATCGAAACGAGGGGTCGGTGACATCCTCCATAGGGGCGAGAAACAGGGGCTTGTCACCTAACTCAATATTTGAAATCTTCATAATATTCCAATTTTAGGGCAAAGATAAGAAAAAATAATGAGTTAGACGGGTTGTAATGAGTTAAATGAGTTAATATGTTAACCCATTAATGCTCATAGAAACCTATAAAAACAACTATCCTATTTCGCCATTAGAAAAAAATAGCTATCTTTGCCCCATTGAATATATAAACATAGGTAACAATGATCAATATCGAAGAGTTTATTTCAGATGTCGTGTGTCGTGCAACCTCTGAGCTGTATGGCACCAGCGACAATATCCAGATACAGAAAACACGCAAGGAGTTCGAGGGCGACTACACCGTGGTTGTATTCCCTCTGCTTCGTGCCTCACGCAAGTCACCCGAGGCTACAGCCACCGAGCTTGGCGAGAAGATCGTGGCCTCGACTCCCGAGATCAAGTCGTTCAACGTCATCAAGGGCTTCCTTAACCTCGTTGTCGACACCTCGTTCTGGGCAGCACGCTTTGGCGAGATTATCGCCAAGGAGGATTATGGCATGGCACCAGCCTCTGGTCGCACAATCATGATCGAGTACTCGTCGCCCAACACCAACAAGCCACTCCACCTCGGCCATATCCGCAACAACCTGCTCGGCTACTCAGTGGCTACAATCCTCAAGGCTAATGGCCACAATGTCATCAAGGTAAACCTTGTGAACGACCGTGGTATCCATATTTGTAAGTCTATGCTCGCATGGCAGCTCTACGGCGGTGGCGAGACCCCAGCCTCTTCGGGCATGAAGGGCGACCACCTCGTGGGTAAGTATTATGTCGAGTTCGACAAGCACTACAAACAGCAGGTTAAGGAGCTCATCGCCGAGAAGGGCATGTCGGAGGAGGAGGCTAAGCGCCAGGCACCTATCATGCTCCAGGCTCAGGAGATGTTGCGCAAGTGGGAGGCTAAGGACCCTGAGGTATACTCACTCTGGCAGACCATGAATGGCTGGGTGTACGAGGGCTTCGACGTAACGTACAAGGCCCTTGGCGTAGACTTCGACAAGGTGTACTACGAGTCTGAGACCTACTTGCTTGGCAAGAGCCTCGTTGAGGATGGCCTTAAGAAGGGCGTATTCTTCCGCAAGGAGGACAACTCCGTATGGATTGACCTTGAGGCAGATGGCCTCGACCAGAAGCTCCTACTTCGTGGCGACGGCACCTCGGTATATATGACCCAGGACCTCGGCACAGCGCTCAGCCGCTTCGAGGAGAACAAGCTCGACGATATGATCTATGTTGTGGGCAACGAGCAGAACTACCACTTCCAGGTATTGAAGCTCGTACTCAAGAAGCTCGGCTACGAGTGGAGCGACAACATCTTCCACCTCTCATACGGCATGGTTGAGCTCCCTGAGGGTAAGATGAAGTCACGTGAGGGTACTGTCGTAGATGCCGACGACCTCATTGCCGACATGGTGGGCACAGCACGTGAGATGTCTGCCGAGCTCGGCAAGCTCGATGGCGTGTCGGAGGAGGAGTCAACCAAGATTTGCGAGATGGTAGGTCTTGGCGCCTTGAAGTACTTCATCCTCAAGGTAGACCCTAAGAAGACCATGCTCTTCGACCCACGTGAGTCTATCGACTTCAACGGCAACACTGGCCCATTCATCCAGTACACCCACGCACGTATCCGCTCTATCATGCGCAAGGCAGAGGAGGCAGGTATCAACACCGAGAACTACACCGAGGCAACACTCCTTCCCGAGGAGGTGGAGCTCGTAAAGGCCTTGGCCGACTACCCTCAGGTTGTTCGCACTGCGGGCGAGCAGTTTGCCCCTTCGGTTATCGCAGCCTACGCCTACGACCTCGCTAAGCAGTTCAACGGCTACTACCACGACCACTCTATCCTCAAGGAGGAGAACGAGGCAGTACGCTCGCTGCGCCTCAAGCTCGCAGAGCAGGTGGCACGTGTCATCCGTTCGGCGATGTCGCTGTTGGGTATCAACGTACCGGAGCGTATGTAATATTATGATTTGAGTGCTTCGGTCTGCCGAGGCACTCTTTTTTTTAGCATTGAGCCATGAGATATTTAGCACTCCTGCTGCTTCTGCTTGCCGTGGGCTGCGGTGGGCAGACATCGACAAACAACACCTCGACTAATAACGCCTCGGAGCAGAGCACCCAGAGTGAGCAACCGAGCACAGAGCCATGTGCCGAGGGTACACGCCGCTTCAAGCGCCCGGTGGATAATATGAGCATGATTAGAACTCCCGAGCAACTCGAGGAGTATATCGCCCACTACTGGGATGACTTCGACTTCGACATCGGCGAGCGCATCACCGAGTATGACCAGATGGATACCTACTCGGCCTTTGCCACCTACGTGATGTTGCTACCCCAGGAGCGTGCCGACACACTGCTGAGAACGCTCATGCGCCGTGCAAACCGTAGCCGTGAGGTGCTCGACTTCTTTGCCGACATGACCCACGAGGTACTTGGCGACCCCAACTCGCCCATGCGCAACGACGAGTACTACATACCCGTTCTCGAGACGTTGTTAGAGTCCGAGCTCCTCGACGAGTTCGACAAGATAGTGCCCCAGCACGACCTCAAGATGGCACGCCTGAACCGTATAGGAAGCATTGCCAACGACTTCCGCTACACCCTCGCCTCGGGAGCTACACACACGCTGCATAGCCTCAAGGCCGACTACACCATACTCCTATTCAACAACCCTGGATGCGAGATGTGTGGCGCCATAATCGACGATATATGCCAGTCGGAGGTTATAAGCGCACTCGGCAGACAGCTCAACATCAAGACCCTCGCCCTATACCCCGACGAGGACCTCGAGGCGTGGCGCAACTATCTGCCCAATATGCCCCTTAGCTGGATATGTGCCTACGACCGTGGCATGAAGATCACTGAGCAGGAGAGCTACGACCTCAAGGCCATACCCTCGCTCTACCTTCTGGACAAGGATAAGCGTGTGCTAATCAAGGATGGCGCCAGCGTGGCTCAGCTCGAGCAGGTGCTTCTCGAGAGTCTTGAACAGCGTAACTAACCGCCGATGACACCTATTAATATATATAAGGCCCTTGGCGAGCGCCTCGAGGGCTTCGGCACTACGGAGCGTAGCAGAGCTATCATCGACGAGGCCATGGCCGAGAACCCATGGTTTACCGAGGAGGATATCGTGCGTGCCGTCGAGGCCATACGTCGTGATATGCTACAAAACCCCGAGCTCGAGGCCTGGCTTCAGAGGTACACCAGGGCACAAACACCCCAGCGTGTGGCGCTAATCATGGCGGGCAACCTGCCCCTCGTGGGCTTCTTCGACCTTATGTGCGTCACGCTCAGCGGCCACGAGTGCCACTACAAGCCCTCGTCAAAGGATAGCGTGCTGATGGAGTATATCGTCGGCGAGCTGCGCTCCATAGAGCCCACAATCGCCCTACACCGCTTCGACCCCGAGGCCGAATACGACATGCTCATAGCCACAGGTGGCGACGCTGCAATGCACCACTTCGACACCCACTACCCCACAACACGACGACTGCTGCGTGGTAGCCGCCACTCGGTAGCCGTGCTCTCGGGCAGGGAGAGCCGTGAGGAGTTGAGGGGTCTTGCCCAAGATATTACCGCCTACTCGGGCCTTGGATGCCGCTCAGTGTCGATGATATTCGTGCCCCGTGGCCACATGCCCAATATCGTGTCGGCACAACCTGCCTCAGAGAAGCTCAGGCGCAACCTACGCTCCGAGCGAGCACTGCGCACCATGACAGCACAGCCATTTACCGACTGCGGAGGCTTCATCCTCGTGTCTGGCAGCGAGTTTCCCACATCGCTTGCCGTGGTGACACTCTCGGAGTACGACACCATAGCTGAGGTTGAGGAGTGGGTCAGGAACAATGGCGACCAAATACAGTGTGTCGTGAGCCACCTCGAGAGCCTTAGTAGCGCACTCCCCTTTGGCCGCACAATACCCTTTGGCCAAGCCCAACACCCCACCCTCACAGACTGGGCCGACGGCATTGACACGATGAAGTGGTTATGCGACTAAGAGCTAAAGAGTATGAGTTTTAATGGATAATATAATAACTCATCCTAACTCATAATAACTCATAATAACCCACAAAAAAAGCTCCCGACGCTTATGCATCGGGAGCTTTGCTTTATACAACACTCAGCTGATTACTTTGCAGGACGCATGATAACCTTAGCGTAGTTGTTGTCCTCAAGGATCTTCTTAGCCAAAGCCTGGATATCCTCGTAAGTGATAGACTCAACAAGTGGGAGGTAGTTCTCCTTGTAGTTGTAGCCCTCATCGTACCAACGAGTGATAGCAGACATCCAACCAGAGTTGTTCTCGAGTACGTTGCCATAGTTCTTCTTCAAGAACTCACGAGAGTTCTCGATATCTGTTGCCAAAGGACCATTCTCAGCGATCTTGCGGATCTCAGCGAGGCAGATATCTACCAACTCGTCAGCAAGCTGCTCGTTAGTGTCGAACATGATAGCCAAGTTGTAAACCTCAACAGGGTACTTCTCGATGCTACCAGCAACCTGAACACCATAAGTACCACCCTTCTCCTCGCGGATAGATACGAGGTAGCGTGAGTCGAGAGCACGGCTCAAAAGGTCGAGCACGAGGCGGTTCTTAGCGTTGTTCGCCAAAGCGCCGTTGAATGTGAGGTAAACAGATACCTTAGGCTGCTGCATAGATGCTGTGAAGTCGTTAGTAACCTCACCCTGAGCCAAACGTACGCCGTCATCCTGAACAGAGTATACTGACTTCTTAGATGTTGGGAGCGAACCGAGATACTTCTCAACGAGTGGCTTCAAAGTCTCGAGGTTAACATTACCCACGATCTGGAAACGGAAGTCGTTAGCATAGCTGAACAATGCTGCGTGAACAGCCATGAGGTCAGCGATGTTGAGAGCCTCGATATCATTAGCGTTAGTCATCTGACGACGTGGGTGGTTGCCATACATAGTCTCGATGTAGTTCTTACCCATGATGTAAGATGGATCAGACTCCATATTACGGAAGTAAGGAACATACATATTCTTGATGTTCTGAAGGTCAGTCTCGTCGAAGCGAGGAGCAGTGAAGTTGAGGTAGATGAGCTGGAGGATAGTCTCGATATCCTTTGGTGAGCCACCTGCCGATACATAGTGCTCGTAGTCGCCTACTGAGAGCTGTGCACGTGCGCTCTTACCTGTGAGCTGCTTTGTGAGCTCGTTAGCCGAGAGGTCAGCGATACCTGACTGGCCCATAACCATTGCGAGCATATCGCCAGCGAAGCACTTGTCGTTAGCAAGCAACGACTTACCACCCTTAGCAGTAGCCTGGATCTGAACCTCGTCAGCCTTCAATGTTGAAGGACGAACAACAACCTTGATACCATTCTTCAAAGTCCACTCAGTGTAGCCGAGTGACTCGTTCTCAGCTGTAGCCTTAACCTTTGAGCCCTTGAGCTTAGCCTTAGGGTCGATCAATGGCTTAACAACAGTGTTATCCTTGTAAGGCTCGATATTCATAGCCTTAACCTCAGCGATGATCTGGTTGAAGCACTCTGCAGTAGGGATCTCCAAGTTCTCCTTCTCAGGAGTGCGAGCCAAGATCACGAGGTTCTGGTCTGGAGCAACCATTGAGAGATACATCTGGTTGAAAGTGTTGATGTCGAGTGACTGGATAACCTGCTGGTCGAGCATCCACTCAGTCTCAGGATCCATCATAGGAGTACCCTGTGCATAGTGGTCGAGGTAGCGCTGTGCGTAGTCGTCGTTGCGAACATCATTACGGTTAGTGTACTGACGCTCTGCATACATCAACAACTCCTTCTGAGCACGCTCCAACTCGCCTGCTGTGAAGCCGTGCTGACGCATACGCTCCATCTCAACAAACATAGCACGGAAAGCCTCAGGAATACGACCCTCGTGAGCAGTTACAGAGAACATTGTAGACTCCAAAGTTGGGCAGATACCAAAGCTACCCTCTGACATACCACCACCGAGGAATGGAGCATCTGGCTTGTTGCTGATCTCCTCGAAACGGTTGTTCATCATCATAGTAGCGAGGTTGAAGACTACATCCTGGAAGTAAGCAGCAACAGTATTTTTGTACTCCTTTGGAGTAGCCTCGCGGCGTGCGAACATCATCACTGATGACTGTGTGAGCTCAGGATCTGCAAATACAGAGATGATAGGAGTCTCAGTAGCAGGAACAGTGTGGAGCACCTTCTGAGCTGCATCGGCTGGAGATGCTGGGATGTCGGCCATCAAGGTCTTGAGCTTCTGCTCAATAGAGTCAACGTCGATATCACCTACGATAACGATTGCCTGATACTCAGGACGATACCACTTCTTGTAGAAGCTAACCAATGCCTGCTGGTCGAACGACTTGAGGCCATCGAGGTAACCGATGAGGTTACGGTGCTCGTAGAGAGTACCCTTGAACAAGTTGCGGAGCATGTCGTTCTGTGCACGGAGGTTAGCACCATCACGTGTACGCAACTCCTCCATGATCACACCACGCTCCTCGTCGATCTCCTTAGGATCGAGCTCGATGAACTGTGACCAGTCGTGCAAAATCTGGAGTGCGAGGTCAACGTTCTTCTCGTCAACAGTAGGGCAATCCTTGATCATGTACTCTGTGCAGTCCCATGATGTGAATGCGTTGAGGTTGTAACCAAACTGAACACCGATGTTCTCCAAAGTCTGGATCATCTCCTTACCTGGGAGGTTCTTGGTGCCGTTGAAAGCCATGTGCTCAAGGAAGTGAGCCAAACCCTGCTGGTCGTCCTCCTCCTGGATAGCACCCACATCGTGGTAGATGTAGAAGCTTGCCTGGCCCTTTGGCTTCTCGTTGTGACGGATGAAGTAGGCCATACCATTGTCAAGCACACCTACACGCACTGCAGGATCCATAGGCAGAGGCTGCAACATTGGATTCTCCTGCGCTGCGATGCTCATAACACCAATAACAAGTGCTACAAGCGACATGAAAAGTTTTTTCATAGACAGTTGATAGTTAGTTAATTATGTTAGTTTATAATCTTTACTACGTAACTATACGGATATTAATCCAAGCAAAGATACTATTTTTTGCGTTAAATCCAACACCAATCCATCTTTTTTTATCAAAAAAGAGGAGGTATGGATCAACTTGTTGCACAATAATTCTCCGCTAATACAACGTTATTTGCGAGATAATTCGTATATTTGTGCATCAAAAAAATTGAACTCATGGCAGAGATTACCACATACGACTACCGCATCGAGCCTCAGGACGTGGACTTCACCCTGCGTGCCTCGACAAGCTCGATTATCAACTACATGCTCAACGTGGCAGGCCTCGACGCCCACAACAAGGGCTTTGGTGTCGAGGTGCTTCAGGATAGCTCCTTCACCTGGGTGCTCATGCGCTTCAGTGCCGAGATTGAGCGTCGACCCGAGCAGTACGACAAGATCGAGATCGACACCTGGATAAGCGACTTCAACCGCCTCAGCTCAACACGTAACTTCCGCATGCGCTGTGGCGACGAGGTTATCGCCTCGGGAGTCTCGCAGTGGTGCGTGCTCAACATGGAGACCCGACAGTCTGTGGATATGTCGATGATGCGTGAGGCCCACGACAAGTTTATCGTCAACGAGCCCTCGCCTATTGCCGCTCCAGCACGCCTTCGTGCCATCGAGCCCACAACGAGCATCTCACGCCCTGTGGTGTATAGCGACATCGACTTCAACCGCCATGTCAACACCCTGAGATATATCGACATGATGTTCGACACCCTACCCCTCGAGGTCATTGAGCAGAAGGAGCGTATTCGTCTTGATATCAACTTCTTAGCCGAGGCTCGCTATGGCGAGACAATCACCGTAGGCTACACCGACGAGGAGTCCCTTCGCAAGTTCGACATCTCGGCCGATAACAACAAAATGCTCTGCCGAGCACAGATAGAGTTTAAGTAACCCCAAAGCGTGTGAAACAGCCCCTGAAAATAGCTATCGTAGGCCCTGCACACCCCTACCGTGGAGGCCTTGCCTCGATCATGGAGACCATGGCACGAGAGTTTCAGCAGCGTGGACACGAGGTTAAAATTACAACCTTCACACTGCAGTACCCTCAGCTCCTCTTCCCCGGCAAGAGCCAGACTGTCGACACCCCCGCACCCCAGGATCTGAGTATCGAGCGTGCCGTATCGACCGTCAACCCCATCACGTGGTGGCGTGTAGGTCAGCGCCTTCGACGCAGCCGCCCCGACATCGTGCTCATGAAGTACTGGACACCCTTCATGGCCCCATGCTTTGGCACCATAGCCCGTCTTGCACGCAAAAACCGACATACCAAGGTAATCTGCCAGATTGACAACGTGGAGCCCCACGAGCACCACCTGACCGACCGAATGTTCAACCGCTACTACCTACGTTCGGTCGACGGGTTCATATATATGTCCGAGCAGGTGCATGGCGAGCTCAAGGGCTACACCTCAGCCCCTGCACTCTTCTCGCCTCACCCCATGTTCGAGCACTTTGGCGAGCGTGTGGAGCGCACCGAGGCCTGTCAAAGGCTCGGTATCGACCCTACGCAGCGCTACGCCCTATTCTTCGGCCTCATACGTGACTACAAGGGTCTTGACACCCTGCTCGAGGCGTGGGCTAAGTTCCGCCGCAAGGGACACAAACTCCTCATTGCAGGCGAGTTCTACGCCTCACGAGATAAGTACATCGAGCTCATCAAGAGCCTCGGCATTGAGGATGAGATCGTGCTCCACGACCACTTTATCCCCGACGGCGAGGTGCGCAACTACTTCAGCGCTGCCGACTGCGTGGTACTACCCTACAAGACAGCTACGCAGAGTGGCGTGACACAAATAGCCTACAACTTCCGCACGCCAATCATCGTGACCAACGTGGGAGGACTCAGCGAGATTGTCCCCGACGGCCGTGTGGGATATGTTGCAGAGAGCAGCCCCGAGGGTGTGCTCAGTGCCCTGGAGCGCATATACGAGGGCGATACGCTTGAGCAGTTCTGCGAGGCTATGACCCAGGAGCGCAAGCGATTCTCATGGGCGGCCATGTGCGACCGCATCGAGGAGCTACACACCATGCTCTAAACGACCTTTTAGGCCACTTTGGCTCGATTTGTGGCATAAAAATTTGGTCATTAATGCGAAAAACATTATATTTGCCAAAACAATAAAACCAAACTATGCAGAAGCTCTATATCATAGCAGGTTGCAATGGTGCCGGCAAGACCACGGCATCCTACACCATGTTGCCCGAGCTGCTGCACTGTCACGAATTTGTCAACGCCGACGAGATTGCCCGAGGTCTCTCGCCATTCAACCCCGATAGCATGGCGATTGAGGCAGGTAGGCTTATGCTTCGCCGCATAAACGACCTACTCGAAGAGGGTGCAGATTTTGCGTTTGAGACAACACTATCTACCAAGACATACCAGAAATTTGTGGAGCGTGCCCACGAGCGTGGATACTTCGTATCGCTACTCTACTTCTGGCTTCCCTCGCCCGAGCAGGCTATTCAGCGTGTGGCTAAACGTGTGAGCCTGGGCGGACACAACATCCCTACAAACACCATCCGTCGTCGCTACGAGAGCAGCATGCGCAACCTCACGTCGATGTATATGCCGATATGCGACTACTGGGTTATCTACGACAACTCGACGGCCGAAGGGGTGAAAAAGATAGCATATGGCTCAAAAAATGAAATAAAGGAGGTTGTTGATCCGTTAGCATACCAGAAGATTTTGAGTTATGAGTGATTTTGAAATAAGAGAACTTCAAGAACGCATCGACGCAGGCATACTGCTGGCACAACGCCGCCTGATTGAGCGCACACGTCGCGACAATGGCGACCTGGTTGTAGTGCGCGACGGACAGGTCGTGCATCTCACCCCCGACCAGCTGCTCCAAAGATAGCAGAGCCAACGACCCGACACCCTCGGGTCCAACATACCGTATAATCAGCAAACCCTGGAGGTTTGCTGATTTTTTTTGTTTGGTGGAAGCTATGGGTTACGATAAGTTAGAATGAGTTATGATGGGCTAACATATTAACTCATAAAAACCTACGAAAACTCACCAAAACTGACAGAGTCGCCCCCTCTTTTCGTCAAAATTTCTTGTTCAGCTCAACATTTTTTTCTATCTTTGCTCAATTAAACAGATTATTGTATGTACGACGTAATAGTTATTGGCGCTGGTGCTGCAGGACTCATGGCCGCAGGAACCGCCGCAATGAATGGTCACTCGGTGCTTCTCATGGAGAAGATGGAGAAGGCTGGCCGCAAGATTAGAATCACGGGTAAGGGTCGTTGCAACCTCACAAATGCCCGCCCTGCCGAGGAGTTTCTGGAGAAGGTGCGCACCAACCAGGAGTTCTTCGCTATCGCCTTTGCCGAGTTCAACAACCGAGCTACCATACGCTTCTTTGAGCGCATAGGCGTGAAGCTCGAGACCGAGCGTGGCGAGCGAGTATTCCCCAAGAGCGGCAAGGCCTGGGATATCGCAAATGCCCTGGTTGACTACTGCGAGGACAAGGGCGTCAAAATAGTCTACAAAACTGAGGTTACAGCAATCGAGACCTTTGGTGGCAAGGTCACTGGCGTGCGCTACCGCAACTCACGAGGCTTCGAGCGCCGTGAGGAGTGCTCACACGTGATCATCGCCACAGGTGGCGTGAGCTACCCCTCGACAGGCTCTACGGGCGATGGCTACGAGTTTGCCGCAAGCCTGGGCCACAACATCGAGCCGGTACGTCCGTCGCTCACACCTCTTGTGACATCACACCCACAGAAGGAGTATCTCAACGGCCTGCTACTCAAGAACGTAGACGCAAAGCTATATATCGACAATGAGCTTGTTGCCGAGGAGTTTGGCGAGCTCGGCTTCTCAGAGCGAGGCATCGAGGGTGCTGTGGCACTCCGCCTAAGCCGTGATGCTGTCGACGCTATCATCGACGAGAAGCGTGTTAAGATCATCGTCGACCTCAAGCCCGCTCTCGACGAGGAGACTCTCCTTGCACGTATCGATCGTGAGATTGCCGAGATGCAGCCTTCGGAGTTCTTCTCAGAGCTTCTGCGCAAGCTTGTGCCTAAGCAGATGGTGGTGCCTTTGGCCAAGGAGGTGGACTTCCACTCTAAGACATACGTGAGCAAGCTCACCGACACAGAGAAGCTGCGCCTGGTAAAGATTTTGAAGGGCATGGCATTCCCCATCTCGGACTACGCACCATTCCAGTTTGCTATCGTTACGGCAGGTGGCGTGGCGTGCGACGAGGTGAACAAGTACACCATGCAGTCTGAGAAGGTCGAGGGTCTATACTTTGCTGGCGAGGTGCTCGACATCGACGCCAACACCGGTGGCTACAACATGCAGATAGCATTCTCAACAGGCCGCCTCGCAGGACAGCTCAAGAAGTAACCAAACTAAGAACCATGAAACGCTCGGGACGAACACTCAAACAACGACTCTACGGCCTCAAGCACCTCGGCACCAACATCCGCCGCTGGAGGTACTTCCGTGGTCATGGCGTACACTCTCCGTATGTATATGCCATTGTGCGCCAGGTGTTTATGCACCGAGAGCTACGCACCACGCAGCACGATCTGCACCTAGCACTCCTCGAACATGGCGTAGTGCCTAAGCGTGCCGTGGAGCTGCAAAACCTTGTGGCACACTGCGGTTACACCTCGTGGTGCATAGACTCGCTCGAGCCTCGAGATATGATTGTGGCGACACTCAGCACCACCTACGAGCATCTGGAGCGCTATGCCGAGTATGCCCGCAAGGAGCAGAAGACACTCTGCATCATAGCCCCCTACAACAATGCCAACCGCTGGGAGGTGTGCAGCCGCATTGTGGAGCACCACCCCTCGACAACGGTCGACAACCGTGGCTACCTGCTCGTGTTCAACAACCATCTGCCAAAGCAGCAATTTAGATTATAACTTAAACATCATACCCCATGAAGATCTATACCAAGACTGGTGACAATGGCACCACAGCGCTCATTGGCGGCGAGCGCACTGAGAAATATGACTTCCGTGTCGACGCCTATGGCACCATCGACGAGCTCATAGCATTCACCGCCCTACTTGGTGACAAGCTCGTTGACGACGAGCGCACAGAGCAGTTTGAGCCAGAGATTCGCAACATAGAGTGCCGTCTGATGACTGCCGCAGCACTCATGGCCATGAGCGAGGACGATGAGTTTGATACTACAGGTGCGATGAAGCGAGTGCAGCCTATCACCCCCGAGCAGATTGGCGAGTTGGAGCAGCTTATCGACAAGTATCAGGCCGAGGTTAAGCCTATCGACAAGTTCACCATCCCTGGTGGCCACCGTGCCGTGTCGCTCTGCCACGTATGTCGCACGGTGTGTCGTCGTGCTGAGCGTGCGTCGTTGCTTGCCCGTGTCGAGTTCCCCGGCGATACCAGTGCAACGATCTACCTCAACCGCCTCTCGGACTACTTCTACATCCTTGGACGCCTACTCAGCGAGCGCCTCAGGGTCGAGGAACACCTGTGGATACCATAGCCACAGTAGAAGGCAAAAGCACTGACCCTCAAAGTTTTTTAGGCCCAAATATTGATTATATAAAATTATTTTATACATTTGCACACCAAATTCGCAGATAATAGCGTTTGCAACGATAACAAAATAATAATATAACAACCTAAGACTATGTATTGGACACTAGAGCTTGCATCGAAACTTGAGGATGCACCATGGCCAGCAACAAAAGAGGAGCTTATTGACTACGCCGTACGTTCGGGCGCTCCACTCGAGGTACTCGAGAACCTTCAGGAGATCGAGGACGAGGGCGATATCTACGAGTCAATCGAGGACATCTGGCCCGACTACCCATCTAAGGACGATTTCTTTTTCGATGAAGAGGAATATTAGTCGCTTGATAAAGGTTATAAACCTAAATATCAACAAATTACAAAGACCGATTGGACAGCCTAGTCGGTCTTTTTTTTGCCTAAATACTGCCCAAAATGAGGCGAAAGTGCCCGAACACTACCTTTAATTACGGTCGCCATTATCATTTTACGCTTGCTTCTTATATGTTATAGCGGCAAGAGTGTTGAATAAAATAACAAAGATACCCAGAGCGGCAAAGTTGTGCCATAGTTCTACGAATGTTGTTCCTTTCAAATAGACTGCACGCATAATGTCTATATAGTAGCGTGGTGGCAGGACGATTGTAAACTTCTGCGCCCACTCGGGCATTGAACTAATAGGTGTTAGCAGACCGCTCAACAGCATAAAGATTATGATGAAGAAGAACATAACAAACATCGTCTGCTGGATATTATCCGATAGGTTAGCCACAGCAACACCAAATCCAGAAAAGCCAAGAATAAAGAGAATGGTGGCGAGATAGATATTACCCAATGAGCCAATGGGTGTCAGGTCATAGGCAATCCACGCAACGACCATTGCCACACTAACCACAAAGAGTCCAATCAGCCAAAAGGGTATAAGCTTTGCGAGGATAAAGGTAAATCTACCCACCGGAGTAACATTTATCTGCTCAATAGTTCCGTTCTCCTTCTCTATGACGATGTTTACCGCCGAGAGGAATCCGCATATTAGGATGAGGAGCATAATCATCAACGCTGGTATCATCAAATGGCGATAGTTCAGCGTTGGGTTATACCTATTCTGCACTACAACAAAGTCAGATGTCTGCTGCATACACTGCTCGCTCATATATTTCGATAGTGTTGAGCCAATAGTTTGAACAAGATATTGACTACCAAGCGAACCCTTTGTAGCATTAACGGCATTGGCAGATATATCCAACTTTTGTGGGTCAATAGATGTCATATCTCGCTCAAAATCCTTGGGTATTAGCAAAATCACATCAACCTCGCAATCCTCCAATAGCGCCATAGCCTCACCGTGTGTCGTTGGCTCGTCATTGAGCGTGAAATATTCAGCAGCACGAATATCGCTTGTTATACGGCGGGATAGCGAAGAGCCATCTTCATCGATAATCGCCACACTGACATTACGGACATCCATTGTCGTTACCCACGGCATAACCAGCATTACCATCACCGGAAAGACGATGATGAGCTTAGGGAGAAATGGATTACGGAATATCTGCGTAAACTCCTTCTGTATAAGTATAAATAACTGTCTCATAATAGACTATTCGAGTTTGTCTTTGAACTTTTTAAGAGATACACCCATCAGCACAAAGGTCATAAATATCAATATAGCGACCTCCTTAACCACAGCCGACAGCGGAAGTCCCATAATCATCATCTTGCGTATAGCTTCAATATACCATCGGGCAGGTACGATATATGGCAATGGTTTCAATACGGTTGGCAAATTCTCTAATGGAAATACCATTCCCGAGAGCATCATCATCGGCAGCAGCATCACCATTGCAGATATTAGCAACGCCACAACTTGCGAGGAGGCAAGCGTAGATACAAGCAATCCCAATGCAAGGGCGAGGATTAGATATATTAACGAGATAAAGACTATTCCACCCAAACCACCACTCATAGGCACGTCAAGCAGGTAGTGAGCAATAAGCAGGATAGTTGCAAGATTGATGCACGAGATGACGAAGTATGGAATCATCTTGGCAAGGATAATCTTGATTGGGCGCACTGGTGACACGAGCAATACCTCCATTGTTCCCATCTCCTTCTCTCGCACGATTGACACCGAGGTCATCATCGCACAAATCAAGATGAAGATAAGTCCCATAATACCTGGTACGAAGTTATACGCTGACTTCATCTGTGGATTGTAGAGCAGATGTAGATTTAGCAACTCCTGTCGTGAATGGTCTGTCGATACTACATTTTGCAGATATACTGCACCCGTTTGTGCAATGTTTGTATTCGAAGCATCGAATATAAATTGTATTGCAGGGTGAGTATCTATACCCTCAGCCCGCTGTGCTATCAGATGCTCATAGTCCTCATCAAAAACCACAACGGCATCAGCCTCACCACTGCGCAGCACCTTATCTATATCAACGCTGCTATCGTAGTCGACAACCGTAAAATATGGATTGTTTGCGAGCCTTTCGACTACTTGTCTTACACCCTCCGTGCGATTAGGAGCGACTATTGCCACATTGAGGTTATTGACCTCCGTAGATATGGCAAAGCCAAAGAGTATCATCAGCACTACGGGGATGAGTAGCACAATCATCATCGTACGCACATCTCGTAGTATGTGCAACGACTCCTTTTTTACAAACGACAGAAAATTATTTCCCATAGCCTACTCTCCTCGCTTTGCGCCACGAGCCAAGATGCGGAAGACCTCATCCATCGACTCTGCGGCAAATTGTTCTTTAAGGCGTGCAGGAGTATCAAGCGCACGCACCTCGCCATCAACCATAATGGATACTCGAGAGCAGTACTCCGCCTCATCCATATAGTGTGTGGTTACAAATATCGTTGTGCCACCATCGGCAGCCTCGTAAATCATCTCCCAAAACTGACGGCGTGTGATTGGGTCTACTCCACCCGTAGGTTCATCCAAAAAGACCACCTCGGGACGATGAATGGTCGCTACGGCAAACGACAACTTCTGCTTCCAGCCGAGCGGTAACGAGCCTACAAGGGTATTACGTTCCGAAGTGAAGTTGAGCCTTTCGAGGGCTTCGGCAGCACGCCTCTCCGTCTCGGCTTTTGACAGTCCGTAGATACCCGCAAAGAGTCTTATATTCTCCCATACTGTTAGGTCGTTATACAGCGAAAACTTCTGGCTCATATAGCCGATATGTCGTTTTATCTGCTCACCCTCACGCATAACATCCCAACCTGCAACTGTACCACTGCCCGAAGTTGGATAACTCAAACCGCAGAGCATACGCATCGCCGTAGTTTTTCCTGCACCATTAGCACCCAAGAAACCGAAAATCTCACCTCGCCGAACATCAAACGATATGCGATTGACAGCAGTAAAGTTTCCAAAGCATTTTGTTAGTTCTCTGACGGATATAATATAGTCGTTCATTGCTTCATCAGTTTTATAAACATATCCTCAATCGTAGGCTCAGCAGGCTTTATACG
>JAGBXX010000012.1 GCA_017629035.1 Alistipes sp.
CATGTCGATAATCTCCTTGCGGCCTTTTGTGAAGCCACCCACAGCACCACCAAATGCCTTACCGAGGGTACCTGTGAGGATGTCTACCTTGCCACGGAGGTCGTAAAGCTCGGTGATACCGCGACCTGTCTTGCCCAATACACCTGCAGAGTGGCACTCGTCAACCATAACGAGGGCGTCGTACTTCTCTGCGAGCTCGCAAATCTTGTCGAGGGGAGCAGCGTTACCGTCCATAGAGAAGACACCGTCAGTAACGATGATGCGGAAGCGCTGTGCCTGTGCCTGCTTCAAGCACTCCTCGAGCTCTGCCATGTCGGCATTAGCATAGCGGTAGCGCTGTGCCTTGCAAAGGCGTACACCGTCGATGATAGATGCGTGGTTGAGTGCGTCAGAGATGATTGCATCCTCTGCTGTGAAGAGTGGCTCGAAGACACCACCGTTAGCATCGAAGCAAGCAGCGTAGAGAATTGTGTCCTCTGTGCCGAAGTAGTCTGCAATAGCCTTCTCGAGCTCCTTGTGCATATCCTGGCAGCCGCAGATGAAGCGTACTGAAGACATACCGAAGCCACGCTCGTCCATAGCCTTCTTTGCAGCATCGATAAGACGCTGGTTATCAGAGAGGCCGAGGTAGTTGTTTGCGCAGAAGTTCAATACGGGGCGGTTAGCTACATCGATCTCCGCACGCTGGGGTGACTCGATGATACGCTCTGTCTTGTACAAGCCGGCAGCCTTGATCTCTGCCAACTCATTCTGCAAATGCTGCTGAAATTTTCCGTACATGGTCGTAAAGTTTTAGTTATTGAGTTAATAATATTGTTCCGTTAAGAAGCACTATGGCCACAATCAACTACAAAGATATAAAACAATTCTTAAGTTTGGTAATAAAAGTGTGTTTTTTTTAGGTCGAGGGGTACTTTTTGAGGGTAGTTCGCGAGTAGTCAAGAGTGTAGTTGTGTGATTTAATAGGAAGCACATTGCTACTCCATTATACACTCTTCGCAAAGGTTCAAAAGAGGTCTGAAATGTTCAAAAGGTAAGTTTTCTTTTTTAGAACCCTTTGAACTCTTTGAACCCTAAAAATAAACTCCCCCCTCCTTCATTAGCGATAATCCCCAATTTCGTGTCAGAGTGGTGTGGTAGTGGTGCAATACTCGGCAAAAATGCCACCGATGGGTAGTACAACCTAATTTCTTGTCAGAAGGGGTTAGGCTTGGTCTATCACAAAAGAAGATCCCCACGGGATAGTACAATGTAGTACAGCCCGTGGGGTCTTACTTTTAGTGATGGGCCGAGAATGACCCCTTATCACAAGAAATTACTCTTCGTCGGTGTCAGTGTAAGCCTTCAACAGCTTATCCTGTACGTCGGCAGGAACCTGCTCATACGATGCAAACTGCATTGTGTATGTCGCAGCGCCCGATGTCAACGATGACAACGATGTTGAGTAGCGATAGAGCTCTGCAAGAGGCACGCGTGCATTGAGGCGGTCGAAGCCCTTGTCAGACTCCATGCCCATGATCATAGCACGACGGTTCTGAAGGTCGCTCATCACAGCACCCATGTACTCGCTTGGTGTGAGCACCTCGACGTTGTAGATAGGCTCCATAATCTTTGGACCAGCGTTGCGGAATGCCTCCTTGAAGGCGTTTCGACCAGCAAGCTTAAACGAAAGCTCGTTTGAATCTACTGGGTGCATCTTACCGTAGTACACAACAACGCGGATGTCGCGTGCGTATGAACCTGTCAATGGACCCTCGTCCATTTTCTCCATGATACCCTTCAAAATTGCGGGCATGAAGCGTGTGTCGATAGCGCCACCAACAACAGAGTTGTAGAACTGCAACTTACCACCCCATGGCAAGTCGTACTCCTCCTTACCCTTGAGGCTCACTGCGATCTCCTGACCATTAACCTTATACTTAGTAGGCTCTGGCATACCCTCGAAGTAAGGCTCGATAACCATGTGTACCTCGCCGAACTGACCTGAACCACCAGACTGCTTCTTGTGGCGATAGTCTGCCTGAGCTACCTTAGTGATAGTCTCACGATATGGTATCTTAGGAGCTAAGAACTCAACCTCCATCTTGTTCTCAGACGAAAGACGCTGCTTGAGGATGTTGAGGTGGTGCTCACCCTGACCCTGGATGATAGTCTGCTTAAGCTCCTTAGAGTACTCTACAAGGATAGTAGGATCCTCGAACTTAGCGTCGTTCAAGAGCTTGCCGAGCTTCTCCTCGTCGTTCTGCTCCTTAGCCTTGATAGCTGCACGGTAGCGTGGCTCTGGGAATACGATAGGCTCAACAGCAACAGGTGCTGAAGGTGCTGCCAAAGTATCGTTAGTGCGAGTACCCTTAAGCTTCACTGTGCAACCGATATCACCTGCTGAGAGCTCAGAAACCTTAACACGGTTCTTACCAGCAACGGCGAAGAGCTGTGAGAGCTTCTCCTTGTTGCCTGTACGAGAGTTAACAAGCTCCATACCCTCAGTGAGCTTACCACGAACTACACGGAAGTAGGTGATCTCACCGATA
Organism: Alistipes sp.; assembly: GCA_017629035.1. GTDB lineage: Bacteria > Bacteroidota > Bacteroidia > Bacteroidales > Rikenellaceae > Alistipes. The sequence continues at coordinate 2,532 of JAGBXX010000012.1, forward strand.
TGCTGCTCAATCTGGCTCTTAAATACGAATGCTACAGTAGGCTCCTCGGCATTTGCAACGATCTCCTCACCCTCAGTTGAGAGGAATGCAGGTGCCTTCAATGGACCTGGGCCTACGTTGATGATAAACTCCATGATACGCTTAGTACCGATGTCACGCTTACCTGAAGCACAGAAGATAGGCATGATGTCACGCTTAGATACACCAAGCTTCAAACCAGCACGGATATCATCCTGTGTGAGCGAACCCTTCTCGAAGTAGAGCTCCATGAGAGCGTCATCGTATACTGCAGCAGCCTCAGCAAGCTCCTGGTTGAGAGCCTGTGCACGCTCCATCTCGCTCTCTGGGATAGGATACTCCTCACGCTTACCATTCTCGTCAACAAACTTGTAGAGCTTCATCATGAGCACGTCGATGAACGAGTCGAAGCCAGAGCCCTGGTTAACAGGATACTGAACGATAACTGGCTTTACAGATGAGTTAGCACGTACGCCCTCAACAGTAGCCTCGAAGTTAGCCTTATCGCCATCGAGCTGGTTAACAACACCGATAAGAGGCTTGTTCAAGATACGAGCATAGCGTGACTGAAGCTCAGAGCCAACCTCCCAGCCATTCTGTGCGTTGAGCACCATAATGCCAACGTCACCAACCTTAAATGCTGAGAACAAAGAGCCACAGAAGTCGTCTGAACCTGGGCAGTCAATGATATTGAGCTTGCGGTCCATGAACTCTGTGAAGAGGGTTGTAGAATAGATCGAGCGTTTGTACTCGTGCTCGATATCTGTATTATCTGAGATTGTGTTGTTATTCTCGATACTACCCCTGCGGTCAATTACCTTACCCTCGAAAGCCATTGCCTCTGCAAGGGTAGTTTTACCGGCGCCGGGCGCACCCACAAGAACGATGTTCTTAATCTCTTTAGCTGAATAGTTTTTCATAGTATATTAGTTTTTAGGTTTTGCCGAGATTTAGTTTTTCTGGTCTTTTTGCCTGGGCACAAATGATACTTAAGTGCCTTTGCGGAATATAAAATTAAACACTTTTTTTCGAACTACAAAATATCAAGCCAAAAATCTTAAAAAAACCTCTCTTTTTACCTCAATATCTACCTAAAAATAACCTAATATAATATAGGTATATAAAATAATAGAGGCCAACACCCGAATTTTCAGATGTTGGCCTGCATATAATGATATAGCCAAAACTACAACTCTCTACGATTAAGCAGAGCGTGTGTGATTGTCAGCTCGTCGACATACTCCAGCTCGTCGCCAAAGCCTATGCCTCGGGCAATGGTCGTAACCTTGACATCGGGGAAGGCCTTAAGACGGCTCATGAGATAGAAGAGCGTGGTCTCGCCCTCGACCGAGGTGGAGATGGCTATAATAACCTCCTTAATCTCGCCAGCGAGAAGTTTGTCGCACAATAGGTCAATCTTGAGATCCGAAGGGCCTACACCCTGCATTGGCGAGATGACACCTCCCAAGACATGATACATGCCGTGGTACTGACCCGTATTCTCGATCGACATAAGGTCGCCCACCTGCTCCACAACGCACACTGTAGAGCGGTCACGGCGCTCATCGCTACATATAGGACATAGCGCCTCGTCGGAGAGGTTGTTGCAACTTAGGCAGTAGCGTATATCGTGGCGGAAGCGTGATATACTCTCGGAGAGGGAGTCTACGGTTTCGCTCTCCATCTTGAGTATATGCATCGCCAGGCGCAGTGCCGTGCGACGGCCAATACCTGGCAGACGCTGCAGCTCCATGCAGACATTATCCAACAGCTTAGACATAGGGCTATATTCGCTCAATGTTGTTTGTCACAATCCAGCCCTTCTCACCATCGGCAAACTCAATCTCGCTCCACTGGTCATGTTCTCGCAACACCTTTACCGTAACACCCTGCGAGGGCTGACGAATAACCTTCGAGGTATTGTCGGGCGAGGCATGCACCGAGCTCACGGAGTTGCACATGACAACGGCCTGCTCGGAGTCCTGGTTAAGAGAGCGCAGCGACAACGAGAAGAGGGTGCCAAATATCGACACTATGATAAGTGCGATAGCCACAAAGAATGATATCTTGCGAATGACAACTCTATTTGAGAGCAGATAGACAAGGACTATTGCCAGCGTTGCAACGAAGAGCACGACAGACAATATCGCCCAGCCGTTTGACGACATAACGCCACGCACCGCAGCCCACATCGTTGCCAAAACACCCAGCGGCAGAGCCTCGGTGTCGTTGGTATGGTCTACTGCAAGGTCAAGGTTATAGCGAGCATCGTCGTTCGAGGAGTCGATCTTCAGCGCACGACGATAGTTGAGTATGGCACGACCAAGTTCACCCTGAGCAAAGGGGGCACCCTCGCCCTGCTGACCAAGCTTGTAGTAGGCATTGCCGAGATTGTAGTAGAGGTCTGAGCCACCAAACCCAAGCTCCGCAACACGCTCGAAGGCCTCGACAGCAACACCATACTCTCGCTTAGAGTATGCATCGAGTGCTCGCTGCCACTCTCTCTCGGCCTCCACACGGCCATCCGAAGCATAGCAAAGAGCTGCACCAAGGAGAGCTACTACAAATAGCACTAATTTCTTTGTTATATTAAGCATAGACATAGACTAACGTTTTACCACAGATTCAATCTTCGAAATCACCGATACAGCATCGTCGTATACCTCGCCCATATCGCTATCGGTAGATGGGGCATACTGAGCCTCGTCCGAGCGAGAGATAATCTGGCAGAACTGCTCAGCATCGGCTGACGATACACCACGACGATATAACTCCTCGCGGATAGTCTCCTTCGTGAGGTTAGACTGCGGGATGTTGAACTTGTCGCCGATATATCCCCACATAGCACGCAACATCTCCTCGTAGAAGGCGTGGCGATTACCCTCGGTCATAGAGCGCTGTGCCATGCGCAGACGCTGCACAGCAACCTTATCGGCCTGGCGCATACGGCGTGCCACAATATTGCGATTCTCGCGTATACGCTTGCGCATCATGACATAGACAACAATAAAGAGCGCTACGGCCATAACAACGATGAGCCAGTAGGCCGACGAGAAGATGAAGAGCGACGAGGCGCTACCTGCCAGGCGACCGGTATGGATAAAACGGATGTCACGGTCGAGCTGCTTCATGCGACCACCATAATCGGTGTAGGCTCTACCCGACTGTGGCGCAGCGGTTGTAACCGAGCCATCGTCGTTTACCTTGATTACAAAGGGCTCTGTCGAGAGGCTCTTATACTGGTTTGTTGCAAGGTCGAAGTAGCTAAATACAAGGGGCTCGATATGGTACTCACCCGCCGAGCGTGCAACAAATGGATAGGTATAGGTTATGCTTCCCGAAGCACCTGATGCCGAGGTGCGGATGTTGTCTGAAACTTTGGTGTCGTAGAGCTCAAATGAGTCGGGGAGCACCAGGCGAGGTGCTGTCACGAACTTCAGGTTACCGCTACCCGACAACGTGAGCGATATCTCGTTCGAGCTGTTGGCACTCATCTCCGCCTCGGGAGCCTTGCACGACATGGTGAACTGACCCACAGCGCCATTGAACGATGCTGGGGCATTGTCGGGGAACTCCTTGACCTTGATCGTAACAGGCGCAGAGCGTAGCTTGCGGTTTACATGGCTTATTGTTCGTCCTGAGTGGAAGAAGCTCTGAGGCTGAGAATCCTGTGTTACCACCTGAATCACAACATCGAGCTCTGCCGACGATATCTTGATGTCGCCCGTACGCTGTGGGGCGATGATATGCTCCGTAAGTTTATAGGTGTCGTACACACGACCGTTATATTCGGCACGTGAGCGCTCATTCTGCATAGGGAGCTCCTGGGTCCAGAAGTCGTTGAAGAGCGGAAGGTCGAAGGCACGAACATCGGGATAGCCCACACGTGTGTATAGTATCAACGAGGCACGAATAGCCTCGCCCTTATATACCTCTTTGTCCGACACACTCAGCATGATGAATATATCGTCCGAGGTTATATTTACGTCACTCTTCTTAGCGTTCTCAGGGTTCTTCCTCTCGGGTGCTACCGGCTTGGTATTTAGATTTGGGCGACTTGCTCCCTCGTCGATTACCTCGAGTGCGAGTGGCTTTGTGGTATACCTCTGTCCACCTACTACAATCGAGGCAGCGCCTATGGTATGCTTACCTGCGCTTAGTGCCTTGAGTATGAAGGTGTAGGTACGGCTGTACTTTGTTGTCTGATGGCCATTTATCCACTGCATCTCCATGCCTGTCGAGATGCTTGGTCCTGCCAGGATGTTGAAACCCTCGAACGTTGGGGCCTGGAATGTATTGTCGCCATCGGGCTCTTTGTCGACCGTGAACTCCACACGCACACGCTCATCGAGCGATACGAGTAGTGGCGCCTCGGCCCTGAATGTAACCTGTGCCCACGTGCTCCACGACGTGAGGAGCAGAAGCAGCACAAGTAGAAAATGTCGTATTCGAATCATAGAATTAACTCTTGAATAGTCCGATACTTGTCGAACGCCTCGGGCTGGCGTTTTATTGTTAGCCACGCAGCTAAGTTTAGCCTGCGGACTGCGATAGTGGTGTAGCTTGTGCCGCTTGCGAAACCGCAGCATACTCGACGCATGAGAGTGTCGCAGCAAGTCAGTCACCGAAATAACTCCGCTACCAAAGTAAGATTAAAATTGGAGAGTGGCGGTTAGTTTGGGGCTTGTCGCCGCTTGCGAAACCGCAGCATACTCGACGTATGTGAGGATTTCGCAAGCAAGCAAGCCACCAAAATAACTCCGCTATACAATTTTAATGAGCGAAGTCAGCAAAGAAATCATTACCCTTATCATCAACAATGATGAAGGCAGGGAAGTTCTCAACATAGATCTTGCGAACAGCCTCCATGCCGAGCTCCTCGAAGTCTACAACCTCAACGCTCTTGATAGAGTTCTTAGCAAGGATCGCTGCAGGACCGCCGATAGAGCCGAGGTAGAAGCCACCATTAGCCTTACATGCGTCGGTCACCTGCTGTGAGCGGTTACCCTTAGCAACCATAACCATAGAGCCACCAGCCTTCTGGAAGAGGTCTACGTAAGAGTCCATACGGCCAGCTGTTGTTGGGCCGAATGAGCCTGAAGCCATGCCTGCAGGGGTCTTAGCAGGACCTGCGTAGTATACTGGGTGGTTCTTGAAGTACTCTGGCATAGGCTTACCCTCGTCGAGCATCTGCTTGATACGAGCGTGAGCGATATCACGAGCTACAACGAGTGTACCCTTGAGGTTAAGGCGTGTCTTGATAGGATACTGTGAGAGGATCTCACGCACCTTGTCCATACCCTCGTCGAGGTCGATGTCAACGGCTGGTGACATTGATGGAGCCTGAGCTGGGAGGAAACGTGCAGGATTCTTCTCAAGCTGCTCGAGGAAGATACCCTCAGGGGTGATCTTAGCCTTGATGTTACGATCTGCAGAGCAGCTCACGCCGATAGCAACAGGGCAAGATGCGGCGTGGCGAGGTGCACGGATAACACGTACGTCGTGAACATAGTACTTACCACCAAACTGAGCACCGAGGCCAATCTCCTGGCAAATCTTCTCAACCTTAGCCTCCCACTCGAGGTCACGGAAGCAGCGGCCACCCTCGTTGCCCGATGTTGGGAGCTCGTCGAGGTAACCTGCCGAAGCCTTCTTAACTGTTGAAAGACACATCTCTGCCGATGTACCGCCGATGCAGATTGCGAGGTGGTAAGGAGGACATGCCGATGTACCGAGGTCGAGGATATGCTCCTTGATGAACTTTGTGAGTGACTCCTCGTTCAAGAGAGCCTTGGTCTGCTGATAGAGGAATGTCTTATTTGCCGAGCCACCACCCTTGGTGATGAACAAGAACTCGTACTCCATGCCTGGGTGACCAGCGTAGATGTCGATCTGAGCTGGGAGGTTTGTTGCTGAGTTCTTCTCCTCGGTCATTGTGAATGGCACAACCTGTGAGTAGCGGAGGTTGCGCTCCTTGTATGTCTCGTATACACCACGTGAGATGCACTCGGCGTCGTTAGCGCCAGTGTATACATCCTCACCCTTGTGGCCAATGCAGATAGCTGTACCTGTATCCTGGCAAGTAGGAAGCTCACCCTCGGCAGCTACGCACTGGTTCATGAGCATGGTGTAAGCCACGAACTTGTCGTTGTCAGTAGCCTCGGGATCCTCGAGGATGCTAGCCAACTTCTGGAGGTGTGAAGCACGCAAGTAGAACGACACATCGGCATAAGCCTCCTTTGCCAAGAGCTCAAGGCCCTTAGGGTCAACCTTCAAAATCTTGCGGCCGTCGCACTCAACAACCTTTACATAGTCCTTCGTGAGAAGGCGGTACTCCGTCTTATCCTCGTGGATAGGGAACGGCTCCTGATAGATGAAATCTGCCATAGTTTTTTAAGATTCTAAGTGTTTATTTTGTTTCGTTATTACTATTTTCGTTCTGCACCTTGAGCTTAAGCATCTTCTCGCCAAGCATAGGCTTCTGCATCTTTGCCTGCTCGAACTGCTGGCGAGTCTTGTTGCTCATGTTTAGTCGGAGCTCCTTCTGTGGCTCAACAACCTCCTGCTCTACGCTCTTGGGCTCCGATGCACCGCTCACGCTCTTTGCGAAATCGATAATTCCAAAGACAAAGACTACCGACACGAGCACAGGGCATACGTAGCGCAGCAAGAAGCGGATAACAGGATATGTCGCCTTGTCGACGCCACCCTCGGCCGTGAGCTCAGCACGCATATCCTCCTTGCGCCATACCCAACCAACAAATACTGCGGTGAGGATACCAAGCAATGGAAGCATGATGATAGCCGTAAAGTTATCAAGCAGGCTGAAGATATTCATATCGAGCACCGTAAAGCCGCTCCACACACCCCAAGAGAGTGAGCATACGGTAGCAAGCGCCAGGGCGATGAATGTCACAAACCAAGCACCCGCCTTGCGTGACATGCCACGCTTCTCAACGAAGTACGATGTCACGGCCTCGTGCATAGAGATTGTTGACGAGAGTGCGGCAAGACCCAGGAGTAGGAAGAAGAGTGTAGCCCAGATATTTCCTGCAGGCATCACTGAGAACACCTGTGGCATAGCCTCGAAGGCCAGCGAAGGGCCACTCGCCATCTTACCCTCGGCATTAACAGGGTTGGCAGCGAAGATAATCACGGCAGCAGTAATCGCCACGATAGTGTCGAGCGACACCACGCTGATGGCCGTGCCTGCCAGCTTAGTGCCCTTCTTGAAGTATGAGCCGTAGATGAGCATAGCACCCATACCAATAGAGAGCGTGAAGAATGCCTGGCCCATAGCATCGAGGAAGGTCTTGCCTGTAACCTTCGAAAAATCAGGGGTAAAGACATTACCCAACGCCTCACGACCCTCGGGCAACCATATAGAGTATACGGCAAGGAGTAGGAGTATGACAAAGAGCAGCGGCATCATCACCTTCGAGGCCTTCTCGATACCACCCTGCACACCACCCACGATGATGAAGTGGTTGGCAAGGATGAAGAGGTAGGTGAACAGCAGTGGTGCCCACGTGCCACTTGTAAACTCCGTGAAGTAGGTATGGTAGTCGCCACCAATGCTATCTGTCACCGAGGCAACAGCATAGTTGAGCGTCCAACCCGAGATGACAAAGTAGTAACCCATGATGAGCGTCACCGAGATAAGGCCCATGGCGCCAAGCCAGCCCCAGCCCTTGCGAATCTTCGAGAAGGCGTCGATAGGGTTACACTTAGAGTTATGACCCACCGAGAACTCCGCAATAAGGAGTGGAAGGCCGAGTAGAAGGATACATCCCAGATAGATGATGATGAATGCACCACCACCATGCTCCGAGGTGATATAAGGGAAACGCCAGATGTTGCCCAGACCAATCGCCGAGCCAGCAGCGGCAAGTATGGCGGCGAGCTTACCGCCAAAGCCACCACGTTTTGTTGTCTCTTGTGCCATTTTATCCAATTAGTGTTACTGATACCTTGTCAATCTTACCTCCGAGTGGTGGTGCTATCTTCGACACGGTGCACTCCACCTCGACAATCTCGGGGAACTCGCCCCTTATCGCACCGATGATATTCGAGGCTGCTGCCTCGATAGTGCGCTGCGTACGCTGCATGGTGCGCTCCACAATCTCGTATACCGTGAGGTAGTTCACCGCCTGGGTAACATCGTCGCTCGTGGGCAGATCGCCCAGAGGCGTGCGTATAACGACATCTACACGAAAGCGGTTGCCCACCTGCTGTTCGAGGTCGTAGCAGCCATGAAAGGCTCGCACATAGATGCCGTCAAGACGTATGGTATAAATCGGATTCACTCTAATTACGCTATATAGGTTCTGAGCTACTCAACAGTGATAAGGTAGTAATTCTTCTTGCCACGCTGCACGAGAAGATACTTGCCAGCGATGAGGTCGGCCTCGCCAATACCACGCATAGCATCCTGCACCTTCTCCTTGTTGAGCTGCACGCCACCACCCTGAACCATCTTGCGGCACTCGCCCTTAGATGGGAATACCTTGCATACCTCAGCAACGATATCCACAAATGGCTTCTCGAGGTCGGCACGTGTGATAGTGAACTGAGGAACACCCTCGAACACCTGCAACAAAGTTGCCTCGTCCAACGAGCGGAGAGCCTCGGATGTAGCGTTACCAAAGAGGATGTTGGTTGCTGCCTGAGCCTTCTCGAGCTCCTCACGTGAGTGGATAGTCTCGGTCAACACCTCAGCAAGACGCTTCTGCAAGATACGCAAGTGTGGCGCTGCATCGTGCTCAACGATAAGACCCTCGATAGTCTCACGATCAAGGAGTGTGAAGATCTTGATATAGCGCTTAGCATCCTCGTCGCTCACATTGAGCCAGAACTGGTAGAACTTATATGGCGAGGTGTAGCGAGCATCGAGCCATACGTTACCACTCTCGGTCTTACCAAACTTAGTACCATCGGCCTTAGTGATAAGAGGACAAGTGATAGCAAAGGCCTCGGCCTCTGAGCCGAGCTTGCGACGGATAAGCTCTGTACCTGTGGTGATGTTACCCCACTGGTCAGCACCACCAAGCTGGAACTTGCAATTCTCGCTCTGGTAGAGGTGCAAGAAGTCGTAGCCCTGCAAGAGCTGGTAGGTAAACTCCGTAAACGACATACCGTCGCCCTCGCCATTAAAACGCTTCTTAACAGAGTCCTTGGCCATCATGTAGTTAACAGTGATGCACTTACCGATGTCACGTGCAAAGTCTAGGAACGAGAACTCCTTCATCCAGTCGTAGTTGTTCACGAGGATAGCCTTGTTTGGAGCCTCGGTGTCGAAGTCGATAAGCTTTGAGAGCTGACGCTTGATAGCCTCCTGGTTGTGGCGCAATGTAGGCTCATCGAGCAAGTTACGCTCCTGCGACTTACCCGATGGGTCACCAATCATACCTGTAGCACCTCCGATAAGGGCGATAGGGCGGTGTCCGCACATCTGGAAGTGCTTCAAAATCATAACACCCACAAGGTGGCCGATGTGCAATGAGTCGGCTGTTGGGTCGATACCGAGGTATGCCGAAGCCATACCCTTCTTAAGCTCCTCGTCGGCACCTGGCATCACGGTGTGGATCATACCACGCCACTCGAGCTCCTGAATAAAATCCTTCATAGTTATCTCTTTTTTTAGTTACTCATATCTTTTGCGCTGGGTCAATGCCTACTCGGCATCGAGCACCAACTGTTCAATCATATCTCTAAGTTTATCGTTCTTGGCCACAAGGTGCTTGAGGCGATCCTCGATAGTGATCGGACGGGCAATCTTGATAGCCTCGTTGACCTCTATCTCGAGCTCCAGAGCTCCCTTAATCTCTGCCACCTGAGAAATCTCGCCGAGCCAACGCAGCTTATCTCGCATAATCTCATCAGAGAGTTCTCGTGAGGCCACGGTGAGCTTAATAACATTACCCTCAGCACGCATAGTCTCGAATACGGGTACATAGCGAGCACGTCCTGAGCTGAGTATGGTCACAAACTTGCCCTTTGCCGCCATAAGCTTCGCCTCGCTCTCTGGGTCAATGACCACCTTGACAGAGGCTGCTGCGGCCTCCTCGCTTGCAATCTCCGAGGCTGTCTTAACCTCGCCTCCCATGAGCGTATTGAGCGACATCGCCTGCTTGATTCGTGGCGCTGGACGTCGTGCTGGCTGAGAGGATGGCTGAGCTGCAGGTTGCGCTACGGGCTGTGCCATAGGCTGAGGCTGAGCCACGGGTTGTGCTACGGGAGCTGCCACCACAGGGCTCTCAGGCTCGACAACCGCACGTGGCGCTGCAACTGGCTGCACTAGCTCCACTGCAGGCTGCTGAGGTTGTGGTTGCGATTGTGCTTGTGGCTGTGGCTGAACTTGTGGCTGTGGCTGAACCTGTGGCTGTGGTTGTGCCTGTGGCTGAACCATAGGCGCAGGTGCTACCAACTCTGGCAGTGGAATATTCGTATCGAACGTAGGCGTTGCTACCTCGTCATTTTTTTTTTGGCCGAGACCCGCAATCTTCATAAGTCCCAGCTCCACAAAAAGACGTTGATTTGACGACTGGCGCAGACGGCCATCAGCCTCCGTAAGTAACGACATGGCGTTAAACAAGAACGACTCGTCGCAACGTGCTGCCTGCTGCTTGTATCGCTCCACGAGCGTGCCCGTGAACTCCACAAGAGAGATAGCAGGGCCCTTGGCCATAAGCAGATCTCGCATGTGGGCATTAAGACCCGAGATAAAGACCTGGGGCGAGAAGCCACGTGAGAGCACCTGGTCAAAGAGCATCAGCGCATCGACATATCTACCCTCGAGCAACAGATCTGTTGCTGTGAAGTAGGTGTCGTAGTCCAATACGTTGAGCGTCGCCGCAACATCCTTATAGCTGAGATTTGTACCACAGAACGATACCGCCTTATCGAACATCGAGAGGGCATCGCGCATACCACCATCCGCCTTGTGCGAGATGAGGTTTAGCGCCTCGTCGTCGATCTGCACACCCTCCTGCGAGGCAACATGACGCAGATACTCCACACCATCCTCAACACGGATGCGGTTGAAGTCGTAGATCTGACAACGTGACAAGATGGTTGGGATGATCTTATGCTTCTCGGTTGTAGCGAGGATAAAGATGGCGTGATGTGGAGGCTCCTCGAGAGTCTTCAAAAAGGCATTAAATGCCGATGACGAGAGCATGTGCACCTCGTCGATCACAAAGACCGAGTAGCGACCCTGCTGCGGAATGATACGCACCTGCTCGATAAGGTTGCGGATGTCGTCGACAGAGTTGTTCGACGCCGCATCGAGCTCATGAACATTGAGCGAGCGTCCCTCGTTGAACGAACGACACGACTCGCACTCGTTGCATGCCTCGCCAGAGATAGGGTTCAGGCAGTTGATAGCCTTGGCGAAGATACGTGCACAGGTGGTCTTACCCACACCACGTGGACCGCAGAAGAGGTAGGCATGGGCCAACTGGCCACGATCAATGGCATTCTTCAGGGTCGAAGTAATATGTCGCTGCCCCACGACCGAAGCAAAGGTCTGAGGGCGATATTTACGTGCTGATACTACAAAATTTTCCATAACCTCACAAAGGTATAAAAAATTTCTCACATGTGTACGCACGTGCGAAGAATTTTTGTGTTACGATAATTTTTCTACCTTTGCACTACGAACCTATGAAAAACTATTATCACGATGAGAATTATACGAAGCATAGCCCTACTGCTCGCCCTACTATGGGCACAAACAGCAAGAGCCTCAGCCACAAACGACGGATTTAACCTTATCGTCGTGGGCGACCCGCAGCCACAGACCGAGGCTCAACTGAGCCAACTCGAGAACCATATTATACCCCAAATCAGCACCATAGTCCAGGAGTATCTCGCCACAGGCTACCCCACTGCGATACTGCTCACGGGCGACGTGGTGTGGGACACTATGGAGTTTCTGCCACGTGTGAGAGCCGCCTTCGAGTCACTCGGCGTGCCTGTGTATGCCGTAATTGGCAACCACGACCACAACAGACGCATAAAGCGCAACCAGCCACGTGCCGAGAGAGAGTATATCTCGGCCTTTGGACCTCGCAACCAGAGCTTTGTACTGGGCAGAACGCTCTTTGTAACGCTCGACAATATCGACTACTCGACCTACAAAGAGTATCGCTCGAAGGTAGACAACGAGCAGCTACAATGGCTCACCAATACCATTAATCAACACCCTGACAATCTGCGCATTGCAGTATGTATGCACGCCCCAGCATCGAACGTCTACGAGGCAGTATTACGCCCCTATGCAGAACCAATAATGGAGGCCGTCGGAAAAAGAAAAATCGACTTCATCACAGGCCATAGCCACCGCCATGCAACGGCAGTAATAACACCCAACGTCACTGAGCACAACGTGGCTCAGGTCAACGGCAATCTATGGTACGCCCCCATCTGCGCCGATGGCACACCACAGGGTGTATTCTGCATCGAGGAGCGTGGTGGCGAGTGGCAGTGGCAGCACCGCATCCTCGGCAAGGAGGCCGACTATCAGCTGCGTGCATGGCACCTCGGCGAGGTTAGCGAGCACGAGGAATTTGTCGTAGTGAAGGTAATTGGCTGGGACGATAAATGGAGTATTGAGTGGAGCGAGAATGGAGTGCATAAAGGCGAGATGGAGCAGATAAAGATCGTTGACCCCGACTATATGTATTATGTTGACAATGAGGCTGATTACCGCAAGAAATATATGAAACGTCTATACCGCTCAGCACGTCCGCACAGCCACTATTACCGCTGTCGTCCGTCGAGCAAAAATAGCGAAATTACCATTAGTGCCACCGACCGTTTTGGCCGAGAGTTTAGCACTACAATCAAGGCCTCGAAGTAGGTCGCACGACAGACTAACAAAAGAGAGTGGTTGCCCTGAATTGGACAACCACTCTCACTTTTTTAGCACGACCAAAGTCTACCTCTAATCGAAGTATGTGCTACCGCTACCGCAGTGACGACCGTCGATATAGATATCTACTCGATAAGTACCCGACTCGAACGACGAGCCATCGTAGAAGATACTTACAGGCACCGACTCGTTCTCGTAGCTAACCTTACGCACAGCTGAGGCTGCAAGGCTCTCTCCCTCGAACGTGAACGGAATCATCTTATCTGCCGGAGAGAGTGTGTAACCCTCTGGGTCGGTGATACATACATAGATAACCTTCTCGCCTGGCTCAGCAAGCTCGTTGGCCGTAAGCTCGAAGTCCACACGCAGGCGTGAGGCCACCTTCATACGCTTAACAGCCTTGCCATTGCCATTAAGGGCTACGATACGCACACCACCTGTACGGATAACCGAGCCGATACGCACCTTGGTATTGAGCTCCTCGGCCTTCTCCTCGGCCTTCTCGGCACGCTCCTGGAAGTTTGTGCGCTCCTTCTCGTAGGCCACATTCTTGGCTTGGAGGTTAGAGTTGATATCGTTTAGCGAGTCAATCTGGCGCAAGTAGCCCTTCATGACACCCTTGAGCATATCCACCTCACGGCGATACTTTGCAAGCTGGTTGTAGTTATAGGTCTTCTCCTTCTGCAACTGCTCGAGCATAACCACAGCCTCCTGATACTTCTGCATCATGGTGTCGTTCTTACTCTTATATTGCTCAAGCTCCTGAACAAGCGACTCCGCATCACGCTGCAGCATGGTATTCTGCTCCTCGAAGAGTCTACGTGCCGACTCCAGAAGGGCGTAGTCCTTCTCGATGGTCTTCACCTTGCCATAGTTCTTAACAGCGAAGATAGTGAGAGGAATAAGGGCTATGAGCAACACAATAGCAATGGTAAGGAAGCCTGCTGAGGAGCGCTTGTAGCGTGTCACCTCGACCTCGTAGTCATCCAACACACGCTCATCACGGTCGTAGTCGCCCTCGTAGCTGCTATGCACATAGGGCTGCGACTGTGGCTCGACACTCTCGCTTGGTGCTGCCACAGGGATAATTACAGGCTCTGCGGTCTGCTCACTCTCCTGAGCCACAGGCTCTACGGGCGCGTGCACCTCGTTGATTGTTGTTGGCTGAGCCTTGCGCTCAGCAAGAATATCGTTGAGTGTCTTCTGGGGTGCTGGTGAGGCATCGTTGATGGTATTTGCCTGAGGAGCACTACTCTCCGTAGACTCAACATCGGCCGAGACTGCCGCTCCGCAAAATGGACATGCAGCAAGACGACTCGAAATAGGGTTATTACAACTCTTACATCTAATTAGTGCCATATATCTTGATTATTTGGGTGCAAATATAACGTATTTTATTATCTCATATTACGAAATATCGGAAAAATCTATGCGCTCACGCTTGTGATGCCTATCACGTAGCGCACGCAAGGGGGCATTCTCCTGGCGCTCGAGCTTAGGATCCAAGGCCAATATTGCAAGTGCCTCGTCGCGCGTGAGCTGCATAATCTGCGTATCGGTAGCCAGGTTGGCGATATTGAGTTCAAAGGCCTCGCCACTCTGCTGCGTGCCGTGGATATCGCCCGCACCACGAAGCTTGAGGTCGAGCTCCGAGAGTTTGAAGCCGTCGTTGGTAGCACACATAGCCTCGAGGCGTGCACGACCCTCCTTCGAGAGTTTATCGCCCGACATGAGTATGCAGTAGGATTGCTCGCCACCACGGCCTACACGACCACGCAACTGGTGGAGCTGCGAGAGTCCAAACCTCTCGGCCGACTCGATGACCATGACCGTGGCATTGGGCACATCGACACCCACCTCGATGACTGACGTAGCGATAAGGATGTCAGCCTCGCCACGCTTGAACTGCGCCATTGAGGCATCCTTATCCTCGGGCTTCATCTTACCGTGGCAGATAGCTATGCGATACTGCGGCAGTGGGAAGTCGCGCGATATAGACTCGTAGCCATCCTCGAGATCTTTGTAGTCCATCTTCTCGGACTCCTTGATAAGCGGATAGACGATATATACCTGACGCCCCTTGGCAATCTCCTGACGCAGGAAACCAAACATCTTGAGACGTGCCGAGTCATAGTAGTGATATGTGCGAATAGGCTGACGTCCAGGGGGTAGCTCGTCGATAACCGAGACCTCGAGGTCGCCATAAAGGGTCATTGCAAGGGTGCGAGGAATGGGCGTTGCTGTCATCACAAGGATGTGCGGTGGCTGGAGATTTTTGGTCCAGAGTTTTGCCCTCTGCTCCACGCCAAAGCGGTGCTGCTCGTCGATAACGACATAGCCGAGGTTGTTGAACTGCACACTATCCTCGATGAGCGAGTGTGTGCCGACAAGAATATCAATCTCGCCCGAGGCGATACCCTCCAACGAGGCACGGCGCTCCTTGGTCTTCGACGAACCAGTGAGGATAGCCACCTTGAGATTAAGCCCCTCGGCAAAGCGTGACATAGAGGCGTAGTGCTGACGTGCAAGGATCTCGGTGGGTGCCATGACACAGGCTTGGTAGCCATTATCCACAGCAAGGAGCATGGTCATAAAGGCAACCATGGTCTTACCGCTACCCACATCGCCCTGCAGCAGACGGTTCATCTGCTTGCCCGAGACCATGTCGGAGCGAATCTCCTTGATAACACGCTGCTGAGCACCCGTGAGCGCAAATGGCATCTTGGTGCGGAAGAAGGTGTTGAAGTTATCGCCAACACGTGGAAAGAGAAATCCATTGTTCGACGTATGTCGCTGGGTGCGTCGTGCCTGAATGGTGAGCTGAACACCGAGTAGCTCGTCGAACTTAAGGCGATACTGCGCCTGGCGCAACAATTCTGATGACTGCGGAAAGTGGATATTGTAGATAGCCTCACGAAGTGAGATGAGGCCACAACGTCTGCGCAGCGGCTCGGGGAGAGGGTCGGCAAAGGCCGAGGTGTCGGTCAAGGCTATCTGCCAGGCATTCTGCACAATGGTGTGCATGAGCTTGATAGGTATAGCCTGCGAGAGCTTCTCGGTCGAGGGGTATATTCCCTGAAAACCACTCTCCTGCTTGCGTGACAAGGCCTGCTCGACAGTCTCGAGCTCGGGGTGCACAATACTCATGCGGCCACGGTAGAACGAGGGGCGACCAAAGACGATATACTCACGTCCCATCTCCACACGCTTCTCGATCCACTTAATACCCTGAAACCAGAGTAGCTCCACAGAGCCCGTGGCATCTTGTGCCTCAACAACAAAGCGCTGGCGTGCACCATCGCCCACAATCTGACGGCCAACAATGCGGCAACGCAACTGAATATAGGTGCTCTCCATAGACTCGTCAACCTCGCCGATGTTCATCTGTCGGGTGCGGTCGATATAGCGAAATGGGAAGCGCATGAGCAGGTCGCCGATGGTTCGCACACCCGCCTCACGCTCGAGGGCTCGGGCACGCGCCTCGCCGACACCGCCAACATACTTAATCTCTCTGGAAAGCACTCCCTGCATGGCTCGAAGCTATGCTTTAGATCTTGTTTATAGAGCGTACTGGAGCGATCTTCTCAAGGCGTGCTGCGCCACCAAGATCCTCTATCTCAACGATAAAGACAAACTCACGCACCTTGATACCATACTCCTTGCCATCGAGCACAACTACCGAGTTCTCCAACGACTGAGCAAGACCCTCGGCAGTACCACCTGTGGCCAGTACATCGTCCAGGATTGTAACCTCAAACTTGTCGCCCGAGAGTCTGCCAGCAGCGATATCGCTGAGGCGGTAGTAGAGCTTATCAAAGCCATACTCCTTCTCGATGAGCACCTCGTGCAGGTCGCCCTCGGCAAATGGGAGCTTGCCGCTCTTGCGAACAGGGATAATATTCTCCACATGGTCGCACTCCGTGAGAAGAGGGGCTGCAAACAAGAAACCACGAGCCTCGGGAGCAACGATATTGGCTGTAGAACATGCCTCGCCAATACGAGCTATGAGCTCCTTATAGATAGCCTTATTCTGCAAAAATGGGATAATATCGACAAACACGATACCCTCTTTAGGGAAATCTTTGTAGTATTTAAGTACCTCTTTCATTCTGGTTTGATTTATAAAACGTACAAAGTTAATAATTTTTTGCAGTACTATGAGCGTGCAAACAATAAATTTTATAAATTTGTAACCAGTAAAATAGTTTTTAATCTAGACATTATGAAAAAGAGAGTTCTTGTTACTGGAGCAACATCGGGAATTGGTCGTGCCACAGCACTTCGCCTGGCCGAGCCTAACACAGAGATTATAATCACAGGTCGCCGCAAGGAGCGCCTCGAAGCACTCAAACTCGAGGTCGAGGCCAAGGGTGCTGAGTGCGTAGTGCTCAACTTCGACGTACGCTCGGAGGCTGAGTGTATCGAGCACCTCAAGCCACTGGGCCGTGTCGACATTCTTATCAACAACGCAGGTCTTGCTGCGGGTCTTGAGCATATCGACAAGGGTGACTCGGCCGACTGGGATGCTATGATCGACACCAATGTCAAGGGTCTTCTCTATGTCACTAAGATCATTAGCGGCGCTATGGTCGAGGCGGGCAAGGGTGGCCACATCATCAACATCGGCTCTATCGCAGGTACTGAGCCCTATGAAAATGGTGCTGTATACTGCGCATCGAAGCACGCCGTACACGCCATTTCACAGGCTATGCGTGCCGACTTGCTCTCGGCAGGCATCAAGGTTGGCGAGGTGCGCCCAGGCATGGTTGAGACAGAGTTCTCTGAGGTACGTTTCCACGGCGACAAGCAGCGTGCAGCAGGCGTTTACAATGGCGTAGAGGCTCTTCAGGGCGAGGATATTGCCGAGGCTATCCACTGGATGCTCAACCTCCCAGCACACATGAACGTAAACGACATCGTGCTCATGCCAACATGCCAGGCTGGTGCATACTACACATACCGCAAATAATTGATACTATGAGAAATAGAATCATGTTATCGCTGGCCTCACTCCTCTGCATCTCGAGCCTTGCGTATGGATGCACAGAGCCCAACGAGCCACATGTAGAGCCTACACCCGAGACTCCTGCAGCAGGACGCTTCGAGGTGTTCCAAATGCCTACACCCACCGAGGGTGACATTCCCTATCGTATCCCTGCACTCGCAGCGACACAGGATGGCACTCTTGTGGCTGTTTCGGACTACCGACACAGCGGAACAGATATTGGCGTTACGAACTATGGCCGCATCGACCTGCACTACCGCCTCTCGTATGACAACGGCAACACCTGGACCGAGGTGATGCCACTCATTGAGGGTAAGGGTGCAGAGGCTACCGACTTTATGAGCGTAGGCTATGGCGACCCATGTATTGTGGCTGATAGAGAGTCGGATAGAGTCTTGATGATGTCGTGCGCAGGCAACGTATCGTTCCAGAATGGCACACGCCAGAATCACCAGTGCATAGCACGCTTCTACAGCGAGGATGGTGGCAAAACATGGGGTGCTCCCGAGGATATTGCTGAGAGCATATACTCGCAGTTCGACGCATCGAAATATGGTCCTGTGCGCTCGATGTTCGTGGCCTCGGGTCGCATCATGCAGAGCCGCACAACGAAGATTGGATCGTACTACCGCCTATACTGCGCTGTGCTCATACGTGATCGAAGCGCTAAGCACATGAACTATGTCCTCTACTCCGACAACTTCGGCGAGAGTTGGAGCGTGCTCGGCAACATTGACACCCCAGGCGTCTACAACACTGCCGACGAGCCTAAGGTCGAGGAGATGCCCGATGGTCGCATTCTACTCAGCTCACGATACAACAACGGCCGCTACTACAACATGTTCACATTCAGCGATGTAGCCTCAGGCACAGGTTCATGGGACGAGGCGATATTCTCTGGTGCAGAGAACAATGGCGTGGAGGCCAAGGAGAACTCGACAAATGGCGAGGTAATGGTGGTGCCCGTGACACGCATCGAGGATAACAAGCCAATGCACCTCTTGTTGCAGTCACTGCCACTGGGTCCCGACCGCAAGAATGTGGGTATCTACTACAAGGAGCTCGAGTCACAGGATGACTACGTTTCGACCTACGAGCTGGCAGCAGACTGGGATGGTGTGAAGCAGGTTACGACGCTCAACTCGGCATACTCAACAATGATCTGGCAGAGGGACAACCGCCTCGGCTTCCTCTACGAGGAGGAGACCTATGGCAAGAGCAATTTTGCCTACGGAGGCTACACCATTGTCTACGAGTGTTTCGACATTGAGAGCCTTACTGAGGGCAAATATAGCTACCGCAAGTAGGTATTTGTTACACAAATAGATTGATTTATCGATTTTTGTATTACCTTTGCGCCCTCGCAAGATTTAAGGACAACAATTATTAACCAAAATTTTGGGGATACCCAGATTGTTTAAGTATGAAGAAAACAACTCTCTCGCTTCGTGCGTTTTTTGTGCTCTGCATGGCGCTTATGACCTTTGGTTATGCGCAGGCTCAGGAGCAGAACGAGATCTTTAAGCTCGGTGTTGAAGCCCGTTTCGACTGGCTCAACCAGACTCTCGACGGCAACAAGGTTGACGCAGGCTCGGGCTTCAAGGTGCGCTACTTCAACCTCCGCATGGATGGTCAGATCTCGCCTAAGTTCAGCTACTCATGGCGTCAGCGCTTCAACCGTGCTAACTCTATCAGCGAATTTGCACAGAACACCGACTGGCTTCACCTCACCTACAAGCCTACGGAGAACTGGGCAATCTCGGCAGGTAAGCAGGTATTGATGATTGGTGGCTGGGAGTACGACCGTGCACCTATCGAGCTCTACTTCTGCTCGGAGTTCTGGAACAATGTGAACTGCTATCAGATTGGTGCAAGCGTTGCCTACACAACAAACTCTGGCAACGACACCATCCTCTTCCAGGCATGCCAGAGCCCTTACGACACAACATTGTCGAGCGTTGACTACTACGCCTACAACCTCTACTGGTCAGGCTCACACGGCTGCTTCACTGCGCTCTACTCATTGAACTTCATGCAGTATGCACCAGGCAAGTATGACAAATACATCGCTCTTGGTAACCAGTTTAAGTTTGGCGATGCTACTATCCAGCTCGACTTGATGAACCGTGGTCCTAAGGGCAAGGATCTCTTGTTCGACAACTTCTCGATCATGGGTGAGTTCTCGTATATGATTGCCAACCAGGTGAACGTATTTGCTAAGGCTACATACGACAAGATTGGCAACAGCTCAGTATTGGCCTCAGGCCTCGTTCCAGGCACAGAGCTTACACGTGTAGGTGGTGGTGTGGAGTACTACCCTATGGGTAACCGCAACGTGCGCCTCCACGCAGCCTATGCTCACACATTTGGTCTAAACACCAACATTGATGGTACTGCCCTCGACAAGCTCGGCTACCTCACCGTAGGTCTTACTTGGAAGATCGACATCATGTCGGCTGCAGAGCGCTTTGTAAACAAGGTTAGAAAGTAATCACTTAAAACTTAAATTATATGGAGAATCAAAACAAGGGTATTAAGAAGTACCTCGCAGGTATCTTCTGCCTTATTATCGTTGTTGGCATCTTCGGTGGTATTGGCTCAGTGATGGGCACAGCTAACATGCTCAACACCATCATGAAGACTGCACACGACTTGTTGCTCAACACCGTATTCTACCTCATGGCTATCTGTGTTATCACAGGTGCTCTCGGTCGTATCTTCGTTGAGTTTGGTGTGGTAAGCCTCTTGGAGCGTATGTTGCGCCCATTGATGAAGCCACTCTTCAACCTCCCAGGTGTTGCGTCGCTTGGTGCCGTGATGACATTCCTCTCGGACAACCCAGCAATCATCTCGCTTGCTAAGGACAAGCGTTTTAGCACCTACTTCAAGAAGTTCCAGTTTATCTCGTTGACAAACTTCGGTACTGCTTTTGGTATGGGCTTGCTTGTTATCGTCTTCATGATCTCGCAGGGTTTCTTCGTTGAGCCATTCATCGGTTTGGCAGGTGCTGTTATCGGCTGTATCTGCTCAACACGCCTCATGCAGCGCTTCATCGTTAAGGAGCACCCTGAGTTCAAGGAGGAGTTCGCAGCAGTTCTCGACGAGAATGATATGAAGGACGAGGAGTCGGTTAAGGAGACTTCGATGTTTACTCGCATCCTCAACTCATTGCTCGACGGTGGTAAGACTGGTGTTGACGTAGGTCTTTCAATCATCCCAGGTGTGTTGATCATCTCTACATTGGTGATGATCCTCACATTCACTACTGGCGACAACGGCGTATACGACGGTGCTGCTTACGAGGGCGTTGGTTTCTTGCCTTGGATCTTCGGTAAGATCAACATCGTATTCGAGTGGTTGTTCGGTTTCGAGCACCCAGCACTCATGGCCTTCCCTATCACTGCTCTTGGTGCAGTAGGTGCTGCTTTGGGTCTTATCCCAGGCTTCATCCAGGAGGGTTGGATCGATGGTAACGCTATCGCAGTATTCACAGCTATCGGTATGTGCTGGAGCGGCTACTTGAGCACTCACACAGCTATGCTCGATGCTCTTGGCTACCGCAAGCTCACATCTAAGGCTATCTTGGCTCACACCGTGGGTGGTCTTGTTGCTGCTGTATCGGCACACATTATCTTCTTGCTCTACACTCTCGCATTTGGTACTCCATCAACATTCGAGGGTGGTGCAGACCGCTACACTACAGCCTCATCGCCTGTTGTTATCGAGTTCGTTAGCGACAACCAGGTGCGTGTTGGCGACCGCGTCTTTACCGATGAGGAGGGCGACACTCCAGAGGAGGAGGGCTCACTTGCTCAAGTGATCAAGGATATGCTTATCAAGAACCACGAGATGGTAGAGGTTGTTGATGGTCAGAAGATCAATGCTGCAGGCTTTATCGCTGCCGATAAGCTCCCAGCAGAGTCACACGAGAGCCTTATGGAGGAGGTTCAGGCTGGCTTCAACATGTACTGCGACCATATTGCTAAGAGTATGTACGACGGCCGCACTGTAAGCGAGCTTACAGAGGAGGAGAAGGCTAAGCTCGACGAGGCTATCCCATTCCAGTTTAATGGTGCTGAGGAGACTCCTGCTGAGGCTAAGGCTACTACCGAGGCTGAGGCTGCTGAGTAAGCAGATTGCAAATAGAACGAATAAGGGCTGCCCACTGAGGACAGCCCTTATTTTTTTTCATATCGTCGTCTTAGAATGAGATACCGAAACCGAGGTAGACAGACTGGTTGAGCTTCTTGAACTTAACCTTGCTATTTGGCAAGGCGAAATCACCACCATGAGGACGTGGGTTAAGCATCAGTGCCTGGTAGCCAAGAATAATGTCGTACTTGAGCTTGCTATCTGGCGACTGGAGGCGAACTCCGACACCACCCTCACCAAGAGCACCAAAGCGCATACCATTGTTAAATAGCACGTTAGTACCCACGTTCACAAAGTTAAACAAGCAGTTCTTGCGAGTGCCATAGAAGTAGCGAGCCGTAACAGCTACGGGCATAACCGTGTAGTTGTACTGCATCTGCGCACCGAGCTCAAGGCCGAGCCTCCAGTTGTTGTTGATGAAGTAACCACCATTGAGCATGACGTTGCCGCCAAACTTAGCCTGCGCCTGGTAGGACATCATCGCTGGGTCGTTGAAGACCTTAGAGTATGTCATATCGTAGAACACAAGGTCGAAACGTGCCTCAGCACCCCACTCCCAACCCTGGTAGTGGCGTGTCTTACGCTCAATCTCCTCCTCAGACTCACGGCGCTTAGCCTCGGCCGTAGGGATTATCATCATCGCTGCCATAAGCAGCAAAATAGCCTTCTTCATAATTTATCATTTAATGGTTATAACGAACAGCAGGTGCTGTTATTGTCTTACATGTTTCTCCCACTCCCACGCAGCACGCAGCGTGTCAAGCAACTCACGCTCTGCACGCCAACCAAGCTCCTGGTTAGCAAGTGTAGTGTCGGCCCATACTGCAGTCACGTCGCCCGCACGACGTGGTGCCACTTTATAATTGAGTTTCAAGTCGTTAGCCTGCTCAAAGCCACGCACAAGCTCGAATACCGACACTGGGCGGCCTGTGCCGATGTTAAATATCTCGTAGCGCTGCTTACTGCCACCACTCACCATGCGCTCAACAGCCACAACATGGGCACGTGCCAGGTCAACAACGTCGATATAGTCACGCAGGCAAGAGCCATCGGGGGTATCGTAATCGTCGCCAAAGATACTCAAGCACTCACGTATGCCCGCAGCCGTCTGCGTGATGTAGGGTACAAGGTTGTTGGGCACGCCTCGTGGCAGCTCGCCAATGAGTGCTGAGGGGTGCGCACCAATAGGGTTGAAGTAGCGCAGCGCAATGCCGGCAAGGTTCTGGTTTGCTGCAACCATATCTCTGAGAATATCCTCGGCCATCTGCTTAGTATTGCCATAGGGCGAGGTGGCAGGCTTGCGTGGTGTGTGCTCGGTTACGGGCAGCACGTCGGCATCACCATAGACCGTAGCCGACGATGAGAACAATACATTCTTGCGTCCAAACTCTGTCATGAGCTCAAGGATGGTGACAAACGAGAGAATGTTGTTGCGATAGTACTTCGCAGGCTCGGCAACCGACTCACCCACAGCCTTATAGGCAGCAAAGTGAATTACCGAGTTGAACTCATGCTCCTGGAATACTTTGCGCATAGCCTCCTTGTCGCAGCAGTCTGCCTCGATAAACTTTGGCTCCACGCCAGTAATCTTGCGAATACCCTCCAACGACGAGCGATCGCTATTCGAGAGATTGTCGACAACGATAACCTCGTAGCCAGCATTTATCAACTCCACAGTGGTGTGCGAGCCGATATATCCCGCACCACCAGTGACCAATACCCTATTGTTCATAATGACATTTATTGGTTAATTCAATTTACAAAGATAAATATTAATCTTGATTAATAGCACATTTCGGGCCATAAAAAATTTATTGACTCAACAAAAGCAACTGCGACCAGACAACACCACATTGCCTGGCCGCAGCCACACCTACTACTTACAAACAAATAGTCTCCAGCCCTCCTCTACATCCTCACGCAGGGCCTTTTTACCATTCTCGACCTCCGACATCGCTGCCACCACGGGGATCATATCCTGCTCTTGCTGGGTGTCGAGCGTAGCCTCGGCATCTATTCCCGAGCGCTCGGCAACAAGACGGATATAGGCCTCGGTATGGTTCTCCACCGGAGGCGCCCAGCGAGTGATCATGGCTCGGATGTTACTCAGCCCGTAGCGACGGCGGTAGCTGTCGAGCAACACAAACATCGCACGATAGCCATAGGCCATACTCTCAAACTGCTTGAAGGCAGAGTCTTGCGATGGTCGCACCTCGCCCACGAACTTACTTCGTGAGTGGCGAATATTGCCTGGGTTGCAGTTACGAAGACCTCTACTCATCGCCCACCTCCTTTCTGAGCTTGCCCCTCAGCCAGCGGCCAAGCCATACAAAGAGCTTTGACTGGCTGATTATCGAGGCATTCTCAATAAAAGACCACAGCTCTACGCCGCAGACAAAGCCCGTAAATAGGTTGGCAAGGTTGAGCTCCATGAAGCCGAGCACGCAGCAGTCAACCAGCCATGTCATGACAATGCCCGTGAGCACGAAGCATAGTTTGTAGATTGTTCGCCACGCCTTGCGGCTCTCGATGCGGAACTCCTCGCCCGACTTCTTGGCTGCAACATACGAGGCATAGATTCCCGTGACAAAGTCCACAGCAATAAACAGTGTGGCTGTGATGATTAGAGGTGTAATTGGGCAGAGCAGTGCTGCCAGAGCGGCCACAAGGCCACTAATATACTTGGATAATATCGCCATAGATAGAACAGTGGTTTAGGGGGTTAGTTTTAGGGTTATACTCGACATAGTCGTCGCCATGAGTGTTGAGATAGTCACTAAGACGACGTGAGAGGGTCGAGGCCTTGCGCCTGAGTGAGCGCACAACACCTCGTAGATGTTCGTTCTCGGCCGACGAGGCTTCGTCGTGGTGAAGCTCACGGCAACGAGAGGCAAGAAGAGGCTCGAGAATATATCGACACCATGCAGCAAGCGCTGGGAGAACATACTCTTTACGCAGCTCCTCGTAGCCGCCCAAAGCGATAGCCTCGGCAAGTTCCTGGCCCAAAATAGGACGAATGTACCTGCACTCCGCCTCGGCAATATCCGAGAGTGTCACCACATCACGATGCACAAGCTCCTCACGGCTAAAGGCGAGGTCAACGACCTCCTGAGGGGTAATCATCAGATTCATAGTTACTCAATGCTTCGAATGTTATACTTGGTGATTTGTGCCAGGAATAGCTGCTGGTCGGGGTCGCTCTCGTCATACTCTAGTCCATCGGCCTTACGAGCCTCCCACACACGCATATATACTGGTTTTGAGCGTGTTGGCGGGCGGTTGACAATTTCTAGCGACGAGGCATCGATACCGAGCACCTGCGTAATAATCTCACGTATAGGCTCGAGCAGCTGCTCCTGCTCCGAGAGTATCACAGTGTTGAGTGCCACCTCGTACTCATGAATGATGCGGTCGGTCGAGAATCCCGACGAGTAGTCCAGGCCACTGAGCGAGCGAAACCACGAGTGCGCCACGACAAGATCCGACTCCGCCTGGGCATGCAGAGCGTTCCAGTCGCCATCGGCCGAGGTGTCGATAGGGATAAAACGTGAGTTGTCGCCCTCGGCACAATCCTTAAGCACAAAGAGCACCTGACCAGGATTTCCCGAGAAACGCTCCTCTGCCATGCGCACAAGCCTATCGGCCTCCTCCTCGCTATCTACAGCCCTGTCGAGCATCATCACTCCCGAGAGCTGAAACGAGTTGTCAAGACGTGCGATATTCCACTTATCTGTCTTGTAGAGTATCGCCGCAGCACCCAGACCAGCAATATATGGAGCAACGCCATAGTGCGAGAAAGTGGGCTCGTAATCCTTGTAGTGCACCACACTACGCAGCGTGCCATCGGCCTGCTCCTCGAAGCGTGGATATAGGGGGAGTGTTGTGGCCTCCGAGGCTTTGAACTGCCTCCAGTCGTGGTGCATTACCACATGCTCCGAGTCACGTGCCAGGCGACAGGTCGAGGCGTCGATGTGGTAGAACGAAAGGAAGCTATGCGACACATCGGTCACAACCTCCATAAAGGCATTTCCAAACATCGCCTCGTCGAGCGCCAGACGAGCAATGACACTTCTCAGAGTCTCACCCGAGCCATTGGCATGAAGCACAATATCGCCCAGCAGAGGGAGTTCGTCGCTAAAGGTGATACCCTTGCCAGCGATATAGTCTGCCTTATCGTTGATTATGCGTCGGTGCGTAACCGAGCGACGTGCCATAATCGAGAGGGCATAGGGGAGCATATTGTCGTCACCCCAGAGCCACACCTTGTCGTTGCAGTGCGTGCCACCCGGCACCGAGCCCATCAAAGGCTCGGTGCGGTTACGTGTGGCAGCGATGCGTGTTACAATCTTTTCACAAGACATAGCCATACACCTTTTTTCTCGTTACTACTCAAACTTAGCCTTTACCACGAGCGAGGGATCGATCACCTCGGCGCCAACCATGAAGATTGCTCGCTGACGATTCTCCATAGCATCGGGGTTGTACCACATACGTACCTCAGAGCCTGGGTAGTCGGCAGTATTCACCGCAAGCACAAGGTTGCGACGATCCGTGAGCAAGCAGATAGTCTGCTTAGCAATGGTCGAGGTAGGAAGGAACTGTGTGATAGCCATATCCACAAGCTTGATACCGTGGAACGAGAGCTCACGACGGCCACTGCTAAGGTCGGTGTATGCAGCATCCGAGCCGCACGAGTCGAGATACTGCTCATAGGCATCGTAGATATCCGAGGTCACAAGCATCACAAGGTTGCCATCGGCACGCATAGCCTTGAGGTCGGCAGGAGCGGCGCTCCACATGGTGTTGAAAATCTGCAACACGTTATCCTTCGAAGGCGCTGCGTTAGAGAGTGTTGCTGATACAACATCACGGCTATCAAGAATACTCTTAAGGAAGCCATTAAATTTGTTGTATGTCGAGGCTGTCACATCGCCAATCCACATGGTAACACGAAGGCTCTCGGCAATTGCTGCACGGAACATCTCAGTCTCGGCAGCCTCGAGCTCAGTGCCCGTAAGGTCATCGAGGTTGACATCGGCACGTGCCACGATATGCTCCCACACCTGCTGGAAGTAGTCCGACGCAGAGAATCCCACCTCGGCCTTAACCTTATGCATCTCGACACTCTTCTGCACACGGTTGGCCGAGTCGCCGCCACTCCAGCCTGCCTCGTACTCCTGGAGGATGTCGGCACGAGGGCTCCATAGCTGGATTGTCGTAGGCACAGGCATGTTATACATCATTCTAATACCGAGCTGCTCGGCACTCTCGCCCGAGAGCATTGGGCGGAAAAAGATAGTCTCAAGGTCCTGACCAGTGTAGGTCTTTGTGTTCTCAATAAGTCCCATAGTTTTTTGATAGTTTAGTTGGTTAATAATAAGGTTTTATCGTCGTCTAATAATCTGTGCATCACGCTCATAGGCCATGCTACGAGCATCGTGCACCTCGCTCAGTGGCGATGGATCTTGCACCGCCTGTATCTCCGTGGGCTTAGCACCCTTCTGCCCCTCATCGAAGGCCACCAGCGAATTTTCGCTACGGTTATCCACCTGAAGCGACACTCGTGAGATATAGTTGATATCATCCTGCTCATGGGGCACCTCGCCACACTCTATGCCTATTGCTCTAAGGAGCGCCTTGACACCCCTCTTCGTGCGGTCAACAATACCCTTTTCCTCTCGAGTCGCATCGCCCGCACTGGCAACATATCTATCTACCAGACCCTCGGCAATAGCCTCGTCGGGCGAGAGCCAGCGGCCACGGCCACCATTCGCCGCCATAAGCAACTCAATCTCCTCGACACTACGTCCCGAGCGTGAGGCATATACCTGAGCAATGCGGCGATCCGTCTGACACAACATATCCACCTCGGCCTGAAGCTCCTCGGCATTACCCTCCGTTGAGCACAACGACTTGTGTATGAGGTAGAGCGATGTTGGGGCAATCTCACGGCAACCCTCGCTTGCGGCCTGAGCCACGATTGTCGCCGCCGAAGCGGTGTAGCCGTAGCAGCGTGTGGTGATATGTGCTCCCGTGGCACGCAGCGCCTCGTAGATGAGCATTGCATCGTTGACGTCGCCACCCGTAGAGCGGATGTTTACCACGATGTGTGAGTTGCTTATATCGGCAATCTTTGCCACGCACTCCTTAAATCGCTCGTAGGTTGCCACACGGCTATCAGGGTTATCAAACTGCCACTCTTCGCTGAGTCCGATTGTACCCTCGATATCGATTGTTGTGCAATCGACCTCGTTTTTAATCTTGATTTGTGGGTTCATAATTCTCTTCTGTAGTTCAAATCTTTCGACCTCGTAGACCAGGTTTCGAGCAAGGGAGTATGAGCAGTTAAAGAGGCTGGCAGCACTCTCCATCGCACTACAGCGACCACTCCCACGTCTACATAGGTTATTGACATAGGCATATATGGCTCTCGCCCTGAGCTTTCTGCTATCGACCAAGTCGTATGTTGCAATAGTTCCGATGAGGCGTTCATATCGACGCAGAGGGCGAGGCAGAGAGCCAATCATGGTCTGCCAACCTGGGGTATTCGAAGTCATTGTTAATGGTTTAAGTTTAGTGATTATTCATCGCTGAGGGTGCGGCGAAAGAGGGCTGTTGCCACACATCTCTTGGGGTCGTACTCCTCGATTGCTCGCAGGGTATAGAGCGCCGACACATCCTCGACCTCGAGCCTGAAACGAGAACGTATAGAGCAGTTATCATTGTGGGGGTCAAAGAGCGTAACATACTCTACTGCTGGCAGATATATCTTACAGCGCAGCTCGCCACGCAGCGCTATCTCGTCGAGCTCTCTGTCGTAGTATCTATGCAGACCCTCCAGACCATCACGATCCTCGAAACAGAGTGTATACTCGCCCTCGGGGCTATGGAATGAGCCATGAGGATAGCTTGCCTCAGAGCTGTGGGCTATCCAATGCTCTCCCTCGGGGAGTCTGCGCATGCCATTGTATAGCACCACACGAGGTTCAACATAGTCGCCACCCGTGATGTCGTCACGGTCGCCCACCGTAAGCACCTCGGCCGAGGGTGTCGAGCCTACGAAGCCTGTAAGGGAGAGTGTGGGGAGAAAGAGTGGGTTTTTGCGGCTATCCACACCCTGCTTTGTGCCATAACCGTCATATCTGCGCTCCCAGAGTCCAAACTCCTTGTCGCTGATATCGTTCTCGCGCGACACCACACCATCGCTTCCAGCATATCCCAACCTTACACACTCAAAACTCTGGGGAGCACCCTCAACGATACTCCACTCTCCCCGTAGCTGCCTATCACGCCAGTCGACAACATCTCCCGAGAAGAAGGCGTCGTAGGGCTCGATAAATATGCTCTTCGAGGGCTCGTGGGTGTAGATGCAGAGGTTGAACATCTGGCCTATAGCCTCTATCAGTCGCTGCTGCGTAATATCGTGGCGTGCCACATCGCCAAACTCAACCTCGGAGCCATAGCCCACAGCACCGCTAAAGAGCGCCTTGACACTACAACCGCTGTAGAGCGTAATACTCTGACCCGGCTCTGCGCCATAAAACATCAGCGAATTAAATCGCTCCTTGTCGCTTGCCGTGTAGCTAACATAGGGCGTGCGCACCACAAACTCCACATCGCGCGACCCTCGCTCCTCGACATATCCGTTGTATATCGCCCACTCGCCCGTGAAGGCGGTAAAGTAGGAGGCACCCTCAACCTTTGCATAGAGGCGTGTGCGACGAGGAGTAGCATCTGTAGTCTGAAACTCGAATATCTGCCCACTCACTGGGCCTATATCGAGGAGTTTGTACTCGGTGGTAGGATTGTAGTCGAAGATAAATAGCTTGTAGAGAATATTTGGCTCGAGCGACTGCGACTGATCTTGAAATGGATTCTCGAGCTTAAGCTCCACATCACACCCTAAGCCGAGGTAGAGGCGGTCGAAGCCCGTGAGATACTTTGTCGAGGTTATGCGGTAGTCGGTGCGGTAACGTACCCTATACTCATAGGCCACGCTGAGCTCACGTTTTGGGGTAAAGATAGGGCTCGAGTTGACAAATTGCAGTGCTCCGCCATTGGCATAAGCATCGGAAAAAGCATCTCCGTTGTCGTCCGTGGCCGTGGGGTCTACGCTATCAATGATAGCTCCTAAGTTATTCTCCGATACGGGGTTACACACAAACACACATCCATCACCATTTGCCCTTGCCGTAGTTGTTTGCGTGCGGTAGGCCTTAAATCCCATGGCACGCTCTGCCGCCTCACCACGTAGCGTGGCATAAGCACCACTCATCATCAGCCTCGAGGCTATATCGCTCTCAAGCCAGCTGCTCTGAATCCTATATCCCGACTCCTGGGCAATGGAGCGCAGAATGTGGCGCACGCTAAGAAAGGGGTGGTAGTCGGTAGGGAGCAATACCCTCTGCGCTCCCCACAGCCCCGAGTCATGAGGCTCGGGATAGGTGTCGTGTTGCAGTGGCAGAAAGCGCACGGCCTTGTCGCCATGCCACGACTGCTCGACATCGTAGGGGGTTATCGACATCGAAGCCTCCACACTCGAATCAGCGAGTTGTGTGGTGGCAGCCTTGTCGGCCCAGAGGCTACCTCCCGAGCGTATCGAGAGCCGATAGGTGCGCTTCGTGCCGCTCTCACTGGTAGATAGCAGCGTGGCCTTACCCTCGAATACCACCACACCATCGGCCTCTACAACTGCCCTATGCAGCACATCATTAAAACCACTATTACGCTGCAAATCAAAGGCATAAGCCAATAATTTGTCGCTTTCGGGCGTAGAGGCCACATCGACAACCACCTCCTCGCCCCTGCGCCACTCCTGCACAGAGTGTAGCTTGCGAGCATCGTAGCCTGGGATTGTCAGCGAGCCACACAACGGCAGCTCCAGACCATCAACAATCAACCTAACCATAGATCACCTCCTCTCGTATGCCGATAACCACCTGACTGAGTCGCCCATGATCGCCATACTCCAACGTGCGGTCGTTGATATGTAGCTCCTTGATCTTGCCAGCCGCAATCTCGTAGACATAGGGCGAGCGGATGATGCCGGCTATGCGCTCAAGCTCCTCGTGTGGCTCCACGGCCGAGGAGAGTCGATACTCGGTAGAGGCACTACGCAGCAGTGATAGAGCACCCGAGTTTAGGTCGAACCGGTCGACCACAGCACCGCTGGCAAGTCGTAGGCTATGAGGAAAGGTGTAGCTCTCCACGCCACCACGCTCGTTGCGCCAACATAGTCTGCGTGTACGCTCATCAGCGGGGACAACGTTGTATCTCAACGTCTTAGCCAAAGTTTGACCACAATACAGTTCCACGGTGAAGTATACTACGCTAAGCGACATGATGGCCGTGGGTATCACCACATCGACGCTGTGCTCTGCTACGCCCCACGATGTCTGAAACTGGCGTCGACCACTCTCGGTATATGCCTGAACGACAACCTTCAGCGGCGTAGGAGTGTAGAGCGATAGTATCGCCGTATCTCCATACTCTACCTGCGACTCATCGCCAATATTGCTCAGCAGCGTAAAGTGTGTGGGATTGAGCGACTCAAGACCAAAGAGCCTAACTTCGGAGCGCAGGTCGCCCACTCGCAGCGCAATGCGGTACGAGGTGTAGGAGCGCACTACGGAGCAGAGTGTCGAGGTGTTAATTCTCATATCGCAGAGCGAGCGCAGATAGGGAGCAACGTCGATCTGCGCCGATGTCACTCCGTAGAGTCGCTTGGTGGCAATCACGCTATCGCTCTCGGTGTCGATAATTTCTACGACTAAGTCTTCGGGCACGGCACTCTCGGTGTCGATGGTGTAGAGCAGCGCTCTTTGCCACGATGATCCATTTGGGGGAAGTGAAACAAATTTCATAATATCAAATATTTTAACCTTAGATGTTTTGCGCAATATCTCCCTGCAGCACCACTCTCGTGGCCAGCAACTAAGCGGCAAAACGGACAATGTTGATTACTATGTTAATAGATGTTTATAACGGTTGATAATACACGCTATTAGTGTATTTACCAATATATTATAAATGTTGATAACATATATACGGCATCACTCTGAGGACTACTATCACACCCCTGAACGAGGTGCTGATACCGCTCGTTTGACAGTGCAAATATACAACATGAAATAGCCTTTGTCAAGAGTTTTGGTCAAAAATTTTTACCACATTTTTTGGAAACAAGTACAACTATTTAACCGTCAAGAGATTACCTTTAACCTAAAACTTCATGACTTGCAACCCCACCAAAGAGCACTCCTGAAGCAGCAACTACGAGTATTTAGCATGCAAATGGGCACAAAGAGGCGAGTTAGGGCACTGAAAATTAAAAATTTTCGTTATATTTGCGCGGTAAAAAATGAATA
The DNA here is from genome assembly GCA_017629035.1 of Alistipes sp. Taxonomy (GTDB): domain Bacteria; phylum Bacteroidota; class Bacteroidia; order Bacteroidales; family Rikenellaceae; genus Alistipes. The sequence goes on from JAGBXX010000012.1 coordinate 34,948, forward strand.
ATGTGACGAGCGTGGCTCAACACAACAAAACACAACCGAAAAATTATGGCAGATAATTCAATACTTATTCGTCTCGACGGCCTCAAGCTCAAGTACGAGGAGATTGGCCAGAAGCTCACCGATCCCGAGGTAATTGCCGACGTTAAGCAGTTTGTTCAGCTCACCAAGGAGTACAAGGAGTTGGAGCCTATCATCGAGACTTCGGATCGCTTCCGCACAGCTATTGCCAACCTTGCCGAGGCAAAGGATGTATTGGCTAACGAGAAGGACGAGGAGTTCCGTGAGATTGCTCGCGAGGAGATCGCAACCCTCGAGCCAGCAATCGAGCAGATGGAGGCAGAGATCAAGCTCCTTCTCATCCCTAAGGATCCTCAGGACGACAAGAACGCTATCCTCGAGATCCGTGGTGGTACTGGTGGCGACGAGGCAGCAATCTTTGCTGGTGACCTGTTGCGTATGTACACCAAGTATATCGAGAGCAAGGGCTGGCGCTACGAGATCACCTCAGCATCGGATGGTGCAGCAGGTGGTTACAAGGAGGTGGTGCTCAAGGTCACAGGCCAGAGCGTATATGGTACTTTGAAGTATGAGTCGGGTGTGCACCGTGTTCAGCGTGTGCCTCAGACCGAGACTCAGGGACGTGTTCACACCTCAGCAGCCTCAGTAGCGGTATTGCCCGAGGCTGAGGAGTTCGATGTTGAGATCTCGATGAACGATATTCGCAAGGATATCTTCTGTGCATCGGGTCCTGGTGGTCAGTCTGTCAACACCACATACTCAGCTATCCGTCTTACCCACATCCCTACAGGTATTGTCGTGCAGTGCCAGGACCAGAAGTCGCAGCTCAAGAACTTCGACAAGGCCTTTGAGGAGTTGCGTACACGTGTCTTCAACCTCGAGTACTCTAAGTACCTCGACGAGATTGCATCGAAGCGTAAGACCATGGTATCTACTGGTGACCGTTCGGCAAAGATTCGTACCTACAACTACCCACAGGGCCGAATTACCGACCACCGTATCAACTACACTATCTACAACCTCTCAGCATTTATGGACGGCGACATTCAGGATGTCATCGACCAGCTTATCGTAGCCGAAAATGCCGAGCGTTTGAAGGAGAGCGAGTTGTAGCTTTAGGACACTCAGTTGACAAGATAGAGTATCGAGCAAAACGACCTGTCCTTAATCGGGGCAAGGTCGTTTTTCTTTATAACAAACTCATTATGAACAGATTATTCTTACTCATATCTACCCTACTACTCACCTGTGGTCATCTCTATGCCGACTACCCTGAGCGAGGCCAGCAGGCCAAGAAACATGGCAAGAAGCTCACGGTCAAGGAGTACAAAACGACACCCGATGGCAAGAATAAGTGGGTGGACCACGTCGAGGTATACAACGCCCAGGGTCAGCTTATCGAGGAGCGAGAGTATGGCGACTACGGTCGCAGCCTCTCGTGGCGCTCGGAGTATTTCTACAACTCCAAGGGGCAGCTCGAGAAGGAGATTATCTACAACGAGCGCAACAAGGTAAGCAAGGTGCGCAAGTATGAGTACGACAGCAACGGAGTCTGCACCCGCCGCCTAAACTACGGCGCCAACGGAATACTCAACTCCTACCGCCAGTTTGAATTTACCTACGAGTAGACGATGATCAACAACCTCGCATACGAGAGCCTTAACAGGCTCGACACCTGGCAGCGAATGCGCAGCATCACGCTTGGCGAGATGTCGGGCGTGAAACTGATGAATCGTGTCGACACGAAGTATGTACTCTCCTACGACGAGGTTCTGCGCCTTATCAACGCCGCAGCCGACAACGACTACTACGTGCAGATTATCGACGGTGTGCGTGCCTGCCGCTACTTGACACTATACTACGACACGCCAGAGCGTGAGATGTTCGTTGCCCACCACAATCGCAAGCTCACTCGCCAGAAGCTCAGAACTCGCACCTATGTGGAGAGTGGCACCACCTACTTCGAGATTAAGAACAAGAGCAACCGTGGCCGCACAAAGAAGCGTCGCACGGAGATTGCACTCAAGGCATTCAACGCCTTTGCCTCAGCAAGCGAGGCCACTGCGCTCCTTGAAAGACATTCGCACTATCGCCCCGACGAGGTGTCGCCAGCGCTCTACACACGCTTTACACGCATCACCCTGGTAAACCCCACTCTCAGCGAGCGCATAACCATCGACCTGGAGCTCAGCTACGAGGATGCCCGCAGCCACACCATGGGGGCTATCGAGCAGATGGCTATTGTCGAGATAAAGCAGGATGGCAACACCACCTCGCCAACCAAGCGCATACTACGAGATATGCGCATTGCACCACTCAAGGTGAGCAAGTACTGCCTCGGCACAACACTCACGGTCGAGGGGATAAAACATAACCGATTTAAGGCTAAGTTACAATCAATCAATAAACGACTAAACAGAGATAAGTATGATACAATCTGATGAACTGGGACTCAATCCCGACCTCTACGACGCAGACATCGCAGCGCTCACAGGCAGTAATGGCGAGGGTGGAGCTACAATGCTCGGTATCCCTATTTGCGATACCCAGTCTATTCTCCAGCTCTGCCTGCAGTTTGTCATCAACCTTGCCGTATGCTTCGTCATCGTTCGCTGCTTCTACTACCCCAAGAGCCAACGTAAGGATTTTGCCGTGACGTTTGTTCTCTTCTCTACTGCCGTATTCCTTCTCCTCTTCTTCATGAAGAGCGTGGGTATCGACGTGAGCATTGGCCTTGGTCTGTTCATGATCTTTGGCATCATGCGCTACCGCACGGAGATGGTACCTATTCGAGAGATGACCTACCTCTTCCTCACTATCGCCTCTGCCGTGATCAACGGTAGCAACCTCATGGTATCGTATGCCGAGCTATTACTCGCCAACGCACTCATTATCGCCGTCTTGGCAGTACTCGAAGGTGTTATCATGCGTGGTCGCAGTGCCACACGCCTTGTCTGCTACGAGCGTATCGAGCTTATACGCCCTGAGCGCCGTGGGGAGCTTATCGCAGATCTCGAGAATCGCCTTGGACACAAGGTCAACCGTGTAGATATCGGCAATGTTGACTTCCTACGTGACGTGGCCTACATCAAGGTGCACTACACCCCTGAGGCGGGTGAGCAGCCCATGACCGAGCCAACAATGAAGATTAACGAGAAGAATGCCTTTAACAACTAAACAACTATGACTAAGCGAATTATATCACTTGCAGCACTACTCTTTACGCTTGTGTCGCTATCGGCTCAGGAGTACACCCCCACCGTGGCAAATAGCAACGACCTGCGAGGTCGTGTGGAGGGAGCCTTCGAGTGGGAGTTTGCCAAGGACCTCAGCCTCGAGGCCTCGGTGCAGATGCGCCTAAAGAGTGACTTTTCGACCGTTGACCGCATACAGAGCGGCGTAGGACTCACATACGAGCCTACGAAGTACTTCAACTTCGGTGCCGACTACTTCCTTATCAATGGCCACGACCCCGAGGGTTGGGATAAGCCTCGCCACCGTGTCAATGTCAATGCTGAGGGCTCCGTTAAGGCTGGCAGATTTGAGTTCTCGCTGCGTGAGAGGGTGCAGACAACATTCCGCACCGACTCGGTGAACCGCTACGAGAAGATGAATCCCGAGATTATGCTTCGTTCCAAGCTCACCGTGGAGTACAACATACGCCACTCTCGCTGGACGCCATACTTGATGTTCGAGCTCAACAATACGCTCAACGCCCCCAAGGTCGTGGGCAACTACAAGAGCGACCCTCTCGCCATAGACAACTACGTGAGCCGCTATCGTGCGGGTGTGGGTGCTAAGTTCAAGGTTACGAAGAAGCATCGTCTTGATTTCTACTACTACTTCGACTATAACCGAAGCTATGATATTGGCTATAAGGGCAATAAGGGCGCTTTGAAGGAGTATATCCAGGAGAATGAGTGCCGCCACATCTTCGGTATATCGTACAAATTCAAACTCTAAGCCATGCGACACTTTGCTCTCTCGATACTGCTACTCTTAGGCGCTGCAACACTCAGTGCCCGAGGCCCTATGTACGTGGTTAACGGCACCGTTGTCGAGAGCATTGAGCATATTGCGCAAGAGGATATCGAGAGTATCGACGTGCTCGCTGCCGACGACGAGACCATTGCCCAGTGGGGTTTAGGCGCCTCGGAGGGTGTCATCCTGGTCACTCTGCGCTACGACACCCCAGCATATTTCGAGGCCGAGGGCGAGAACAACTATACATCCTACCTTGCGCACAATGTCCGCTGGGGCAAGAATATGAATCCCGAGCGAGTATCCCTGCGCATCGTTGTGGATAGCGAGGGCAGGGCAACAATATCGAAGGTGCTGCAGGCCACCTCACGTCAATTTTTGAAGCGTGTGGAGCAGGCCATAAGCAGCTCTCCACTATGGCACCCTGCAACACGCAATGGCAAGGCTGTTGAGAGCACACACCTCATAAACCTACTCCTCCCCGAGGGCGAGTCACTCCCTGTGGAGCGTGGCGTAATACTTCTTTAGAGCATGATTGATCCACTCCGCATAACCACCACACCGAGCCAGAGCCTCACGCTTCTTGATCTGCAGCGCATGGTTCGAGCAACCCTCGAGAGTCGCTTCGACGAGGCTATATGGCTGCGTGCCGAGATCTCGGAGCTCAAGGTCAACCGCTCGGGGCACTGCTACCTTAACCTCGTTGAGAAGGGCAGCGGCAGCGGAGCACCCTGTGCCGAGGCTCGTGCCGTTATCTGGCGCTCGGTATATGCCAATATTGCAGCCAAGTTCGAGAGTGCCACAGGCCAACGCCTCAGCTCGGGAATATCGGTTCTTGTGCGTGTCATTGTCACCTACCACGAGGTCTACGGCTTCTCGCTTCAAATTATAGACCTCGATGCTGGCTATACACTTGGCGAGGTGGAGCGCCGCCGCAGGGAGACCATCGAGCGCCTTGTCAGCGATGGCGTGTGGGATATGAACCGAGAGGTTGAGCTACCTACGCCCACGCTGCGCATTGCCATAGTGTCGAGCGCTACGGCTGCTGGCTACCGTGACTTCTGCCAGGAGATAGCACGCTCACCCTATAACTTCCAACTCACACTCTTTGAGAGCCTTATGCAGGGTGATGCGGCCGAGGAGAGTGTTATCAATGCCCTTTCAGCCATTGCCGAGCAGGAGGAGGAGTTCGACGCCGTAGCCATTATTCGTGGCGGAGGCTCGACAAGCGACCTTGCACTCTTCGACTCATATACCATTGCCACCTACGTAGCTCAGTTCCCACTACCGATATTCTCGGGCATTGGCCACGACAAGGATGTGAGCGTAGTGGATATGGTCGCCCACACCATGTGCAAGACCCCTACGGCCGTAGCTACCTACCTCGTAGAGCTTGCCGACACACAGATGGCCTATGTCGAGGAGTATGCCCAGAGGTTGCGTGATGGTGTTGTCGCTCGACTAAATAGCGAGCGTCTTAGGCTTGAGCGCCTTAGCGCCGAGCTCGGTCGCTCATCTATGGTTACTCTCTCGGCTCTGCAACATCGTCTTGACATGGTCGAGGAGGGTATTAAGAGTGATGCACGCCGCCTCATTCAGAGCCAGACGCAGCGCCTCGAGTCGCTCAGGGAGATTGTCGAGAGCCACAACCCTCAAAACATCCTGCGCCTCGGCTTTGCCATAGTGCGTGACGACCAGGGTCGAAGTATCGACCTGAGCAATATCGCAATAGGCGAAAACGTTAATATAGAGTTAAGCGACGGAAGCCTCAGGGCCAATGTCACAGATAAGAAAATAGGATAACACAATGTCAAACAATAAGATAACATACACCGAGGCTATGGCCGAGGTGGAGAAGATCGTAACACGTCTTCGCTCAGGCGAGCTCAATGTCGACGAGCTATCCAAGGAGGTGGCACGTGCCACAGCACTTATTGCAGAGTGCCGCACTATTCTCACTCGTACAGAGGAGGATGTGGAACGACTTATAAACCCTACTTCAGAGGATGAAACATCTAATTCGTCTAATTCTTAACCTTGTTCCCCGCAAGTTCCTGCAGCGCATAGCCTCGTGGGCAGTGCCTGCTGTGGGAATATTCTATATGGGACGTGGTCGCGAGTGCCCAATATGCGGCTCTCGTTACCGTCGCTTTATGCCCTACGGCTATGTTCAGCCACGTGAGGATGCCCTCTGCCCGAGCTGTCTATCGCTCGAGCGTCACCGCATGATATGGCTATGGATGGAGCGAAATACCGACCTGTTCAAGAGCCACCCACGACTGCTACACATCGCCCCCGAGCGTGCTCTCATGCAGCACTTTAGGGAGTTGTACGGCTCAAGCGAGAACTATATCACCGCCGACCTTGAGTCGCCACTTGCCGATAAGCACTTCGACGTGCAGAACATCCCTATGGAGGAGTCATCGGTCGATGTTATCATCTGCAACCACCTGCTTGAGCATGTCGACGACGACAGGCTCGCTATGCGTGAGCTGCATCGAGTGTTGCGCCCCGGAGGCTGGGGCATAATCCTTGTGCCCGAGGATCGCTCTCTGGCTACAACCTACGAGGATAACTCCATAACAGATCCCAAGGAGCGCACACGTCTCTTTGGCCAGTATGACCACCGAAGAGTATATGGCCGAGACTATGACCAGAGGCTTCGTGAGGCAGGCTTCGAGGTCGAGCGCATAGAGTTTGCCGAGCGACTCACGGAGTGGGAGAGGCGCCTCTACTCCCCTGGCGAGGATAACCTCGTAGTGGTGCGCAAGCCTCTCGACATGGCTACTAACATTGAATAACAGAGCACTATGGATAACCTTTTTGAGCGATATAAATCTCTGCGTGAGATTGTTGCATCTGCCTTCTCGGAGCGCACACAGCTTATGGTCGACCACGCCTTGAGCTTTGCCCACTCACACCTCCAGGAGCTCCAGCGCTACGACTCCACCCCTCTTCTTGACCACGGCGTGGGTGTTGCCCGCATCGTCATTCAGGAGATTGGTCTGGGTCGTAACTCTACGATTGCCGCCATCATTCACGATGTTGTGCGCATAGCCATGCAGTGTCAGGATAGCAACCTCAACGAGATAATATCGACCATCCGTCGTGAGTATGGCGAAGAGGTGCTTGGTATCACTGTAGCGCTATGCAAGATCTCGGACATCAAGCTCAAACCATCTAAGGAGCAGGCTTCGGACTTCCGTGATATGATTGTATCCTACTCCGAGGATCCTCGTGTGATACTCATCAAGCTCGCTGACCGCCTCGAGGTCATGCGCTCGCTCGACATCTTCCCCGAGAAGAAGCGTCGCACAAAGAGCTGGGAGAGCCTCAACCTATATGCTCAGATAGCCCACAAGCTTGGTCTCTACAGCATAAAGAGCGAGCTCGAGGATCTATCACTTAAGTATCTTGAGCCTGAGGCATATAACCACATCCTCCACGAGCTCAAGGAGAGCGAGGCTGAGCGTATGGCCTTCATCGAGAAGTTCCTTGAGCCCGTACGTCAGCTTCTGGACCGTGACGGCATACACTATCACATCAAGAGCCGCACCAAGTCGGTATTCTCCATCTTCCAGAAGATGCGCAAGCAGCGTGTCGACTTCAAGGGTGTCTACGACATATTTGCCCTTCGCATAATTATCGACTGCCCTCTGGAGAGGGAGAAGGCGCAGTGCTGGACCGTATATTCGCACGTTGCAAGCCTCTACCTTCCCAACCCTGAGCGTATGCGTGACTGGATATCTATCCCCAAGAGCAACGGCTACGAGTCGCTGCACACCACCGTCATGGCCGAGGGTGGCCGCTGGGTAGAGGTGCAGATACGTACCGAGCGCATGGACGAGGTTGCCGAGCGAGGTATCGCTGCACACTGGAGATATAAGGGTGTCAAGCAGGGAGGCATGGGTGCCGAGGAGTGGCTCGGACGCCTTCGTGAGCTACTCGAGGATACTACTTCGGAGTCTATTGCCCGCCGCTTTGAGGCTAAACCCTCGTCGGGCGAGATATTTGTATTCACCCCCTCGGGCGATATTCGCAAGCTCGCTGAGGGTGCTACGGTGCTCGACTTCGCCTTTGACATCCACACCTCGCTGGGTGCTGCGTGCGTGGGAGGTAAGGTTGGAGGACGTGTTGTGCCTATCAAGGAGCCGCTACACAATGGCGATATCTGCGAGGTGCTCACACGCAAGGATCAGACACCTAAGGCCGACTGGCTCAATATATGTGTTACGTCGAAGGCCCGCTCACGCATACGTGCCTACCTGCGTGAGGAGCGACAGAAGCATGCCCGTCTGGGACGTGAGGAGCTCGAGCGACGACTCAAAAACTGGAAGATCGACATCGCCATCGACGAGGCTGTTGCCTACCTATGCAAGCACTTCAAGGTGCGCCGAGGCATAGAGTTATATATGCTCATTGCCGACCAGAAGCTCGACCTTCTCGGCATCAAGGAGATTCTCCAGCGCTGGCTCTCGGGCCAGGCTGAGGAGGAGCGTCGTCAGGCTGCTGCCGAGGTCGAGGAGCGCAAGGCACGCCTACGTGAGGAGCGTGGCGATAGTGCCCCACAACGCTCCAGCGATGCACTTATCATCGACGAGAAGATTGACAATATAGAGTACAAGTTTGGCCGCTGCTGCAACCCTATCAAGGGCGATAGTGTCTTCGGCTTTATCACCATCAATGCCGGTATCACCATCCACCGCAATGACTGCCCCAATGCTCGACGCATGCGTGAGCGCTACCCCTACAGAGTCATGGAGGCTCGCTGGAGAGAGGATGCTCAGGGTGCTTTCCGTGTCACCATAGGTATCTCGGCGGCAGATATCCCAGGTCTTGCCACTACAATCATGGATGTAGCAAGCAAAGAGTTGAAGCTCTCGGTGCGAGGTATCAACTATATGCCTAAGGGCGACGGCACGGCCACGGCACAGCTCGTGGTAGAGGTCACAGGAGCCAACATTGTCGACATGCTGCTCCACTCGCTCAGACGCATCAAGGGGGTGAAGAATGCTTATAGAATTAACTAATAATTAACCCAATACAACTATGAATTTCGAAACATTGCAGTGCCCCTGGGGCGACAACCTTAAGACCTGTGCTATCACCGTTGCCGATCTCGACGGCGTCGTTCTTTACCAGAACAAGCGCTCGATAGAGGTCAATGGCGATGTTCGTGGCAAGTCGATGATACCATGCCACTCGGCACGCTCACGTGAGATTATCAACCGCCTGATGACCAATGCCGAGACCAACGCCTACACCATTCAGAAGCGTGACCTGCGCAAGCTCATCTACCAGATGCCATGGTTCGAGAAGGGCGAGGTTGCGGGCCTTGTGGAGTTCTCACTCGAGATCCCCGAGAATATGCCACACTACGTACGAGAGTAACGACATACAAACAAAAAGAGAGAGGCTGCTGAGATAATCAACAGCCTCTCTTCATATATATTACCTATTAATGATCGTGGTGGTCGTGATCAGCCTCGAGCACCACACCATACTCATGAGGATTGGTTAGCTTCTCACCCTTGTACTCACCCGTGAGCGTACGCAAGAATGCTACGATAGCCTTAGTCTCTGCCTCGGTGATATCTACATCCGACTGATAGCGAGCCATATCGGCCACAGCCTCCTCGAGTGTCGCACGTGTGCCATCATGATAGTATGGCCAAGTGAGCTCCACATTGCGCAAGCCAGGCACCTTGAAACGATGACGATCACGCTCCTGCTGTGTCTGCTTGTAGCGACCATTATCCTCCTCGGTAAGCTCAATGCCACGAGCATCGAAATAGTGACGACGAAGACCCATAAGCTCGTACGACATACCACCCAAGTTAGGACCTACGTGGCAGGTTGCACAGCTATACTGCTTGAATAGGTTATAGCCATTCAACTCCTCGGCAGTGAGTGCTGCATCATCGCCACGCAACCACTTATCAAACTGAGAGTTAGGCGTGAGCAATGTGCGCTCAAACTCCTCGATAGCATTTGTGATATTCGCCTCGGTAATACCGTCTGGATATACCGCAACAAACTCAGCAGCAAACTCCTTGTCAGCATTTAGCTTAGCGATAATCTCGTCGAACGAGGTAGAAGCCATCTCGACTGGGTTGAGCGGAGGACCTGCAGCCTGCTCTGCAAGGGTCTTGGCACGACCATCCCAGAACTGAACAAAGTTGTAGGCAGCATTATATACCGTAGGGGCATTCACACCACCCAGACGCTCCTCAACACCATGAGAGTACTGATGATTATCAACACCACCTGCCGACAGGTCGTGACAAGTAGCACACGACACGCTATTATCTACCGATAGACGCTTGTCGTGGTATAGCTTATATCCGAGCTCCACCTTGCGTGGGTCGATATTCGAAGCCTCGAGAATAGGACGCACAGGCTCGCCAGCACGAGCACCCACAAGGCCATCGTTGTAGTATGCCGTACGATACTCTGTTGCCCACTCCGACACCACCTCGGCCTTGCTCTCGGTAGACTGGCTACCCCAGTGCATAAGGTAGTACTTAGCAGCAGGCATCGAGCCATCCGATATCACCTTCTCCACCTTAGCAACATCTACTGGGTTAAGCTCCTGGCCCGATGTAAGGGCCTCGACAAGTGGCTTAATGTCGAAGGCACGATATCCCTGCTCGATATCCTCGACTACCACACCACCCACAACAGGCAGCTTGGCATAAAATGGATACTCGGGGTCGCTCTGGTGGCAGCTCAAACAACCACCCGACTCGAGTATCTGGGCAACACGCTCTGCCTGGGGAAGATCGGCAGATGGAGTCTTAAGACTCAAGAAGTAGATAGCCAACAACACCGCGATAAGCGTAAGCAGAGCTATCGACAAGTTTTTGAAGGTTAGAAGCCTCTTCATAGTTTCAGAGATTTAGATTATTAGTAGTCATTCTCATTTTACAGCATAAAGGTAGTACATTTTTTCGAGAAAAGCGCAAAAACTAAGATAAAAGTTTTCAAATATATTGTTTTTGTTGCCTAATTACACTCCTTCTAAGCATAACTATGCATGCCGCCGAGCACGAAATTCACGCCGAAGTAGGTCACAAGTACCGCAAGAAATGCCACAATGGCAAGAATGTGGAAGAGCATTGGTCGGCGTAGCTTCTCGAGCGACGTGGTGTGAATCATCGCCGCATATATGAGCATGGTGACAAGGGCCCACACCTCCTTAGGATCCCAGCCCCAGTATCTACCCCACGACACATTTGCCCACACAGCGCCAATAAATATACCTATGGCTAGGAGCATGACTGCGGGGTAGAGCATTACTCTGCTCACGACATATAGATACTCTATCTCCTCATGATCACGACGCAACAAGCGCAGCATTACGGCCGTAACGCCGTTGAGCATAATAAAGGCTAATAGCGTGTATGACAGCATTATAACCATTACGTGAATACTCAGCAGCGGCGACTGCAACACTGGCATAAGCTGCGTAATTCGTGGCGACGCCTCGCCGAGCATGGCGACAAGAAGCGTGAATCCTGCGATGAGCAGACCAAAGGGGAGCGCCAGGCGAAAACGTCTTGCCATAACAAGTGTAAGCACCACACTACACCACGACATAAACTGCATTGTCTCGTAGCCATTGGCAAGGGGTATATGGCCCGAAACATAGCCTCTAAGAGCGATATGCAGAGTCAGGTAGAGCAGCAGTAGCACCATCACCACATACAACACCCAATGAAGACCCCTTCGTACTCTCGACTCACCATGGCGCAATGTGCATAGCACAAGGAACGAGAGTATGCCAAGCGTAAGGCAGAACATGGCCAGTGGGCGGTTGTATCCTATATTATTATATAGTCTTTCAACGTTTAGTCTACTCCTTGAGGGCATATTCTCTGCCGACTCTCGCTGATAGGCCGCAATGCCACGCACCACCTCGCAGGCCGAGCTCTCATCGCCCTTGAGTACTGAGGCGGCCACAAGAGCCATGCTCTTACGAACAAAGAGAGCCTCCTCCGGGCTCATCGTCGTGGGGAGCTCATCGGCCATGGAGTACCACACCGTATCGCCCGTAGCGGGGTCGGTATGGGGGTATATCTTTAGCAGCGTGCCCATGCACAACATCCTCACAAGCTGATACTTCTCGTGTGCAGCCTCGATATTTGCCTTCGAGGCGGTAGTTGATGAGCGCAATGCTGGCTCAAGTTTGTAGCCCTCAATATCGACATAATCCTCGAGCGTCGCATAGCTACCCTCGACCCCGAGTACTCTACGCACATCGTCGCCCTTGAGCTTAATAATAGGCTCACTCTTCCAATCATCGTAGTAGAAGAACCAGCCCAGGAGCACCTGCTCGGCCGTAAGACCTCGATACTCGGTCTTGCCATAGAGCTTGGCCGTAAAGTCACGAGCCAGAGTCTGGAGTGGTGCGATGCGGTCGTTATAGTATACACATAGCTCTGCGAAGCTACTTGCCGCCTCGGGCGTGAGTGTTCGTGGCAGTGGTCGCTCCGAGGCCTCGGCAGGAAGAGCAGTGGTCATAAGCAGTGCCACCACCGTAACATTTCTTAGCAGAGGGTTCTTAATAAGAGTGCGGAACATACTATTGCGCTCAAAGAAGAAGATAATGAACGACAGTAGTAGCAGCGCATAGCCTAAATAGGTGATAGCAATACCATAAGGATCGTAGGCCACAAGGAGCGTAGCGCCCTCGCAATCAGGATCATAGCCCGACTGATAGAGTCGATATCCGCCATAGCGCACAATGTTGTTCATCGATACCTTGCCCCTTGTTGTGCCACTATTATCAAGGATCGAGATATGGCTAACATAGTCCATTGGGGCAGATGTGCCCTCGTAGAACTTGAGTTCAAAGTCGTTGAGCGTCAGCGTGAAGTCAAACTTATCCATGCCTCCGCCACGCAGATAGAAATCTGTGGTGCTCTCACCAACACGCAGATGCAGAGCGCCATCACGACCCGTAAGGTGCGATGTGAGAGCTCCAAGCAGAATAACGGCCAACGAGATATGTACAAAGAGTATCTTCCAACGTCGGTGTATTCCCCAGTTTTTGAGATAGAGCAGCGTACTGAGAGTCATCACTCCCCAGAGCACAATCATCCACCACGACGTATATATCTTGCTGAATACCAGCTCTGTGCCGTGTATCTTCTCTATTACCGTAGCTACCATAAGCACGCACACAATAACTGCAAGCGAGCCAAACGACAGCAACTTAAGTATCTTACGAACAATATCTCTCGACATATTTTGAAACCATTAAATTCAGCGGGCCACAGCCTCTGGTCACCGCACTACAAAAGTAGCATAAATATCGCATGAGGACAATCCCCAAAATGTGGTATTTGACCTCTAAAATCCAAGTGATACATTCAGACGAAATAGTCGTCCATAGGCATAACTCACTCTACCTGCAAACGGACGAAGCGAGGTGTAGTATCCGCCACTTGTGCGACGCACACGATTCTGCTCATATCCTCCCGATATTATGCTGCTATTCAATATGTTATCTACCGATAGCGATACATTGAGCCATAGCTTCTCGCCAATATCAAAACTCTTGCCCACGCTAAGACCGAGGGTCACTGCATCGCCCAGACGCTCCTGATACTCGAGCGCCGAGAGCTCCTCGAGCGAAGGTGCATAACCCATCACCCTCTCTGTACGACGCACAAACGATGGTGTCACATGGCGTAAACCCCAATACTGGATTGTAGCCTTTGCACGCCACCCAGCACGCTGGAACATCACATCGCCATAGGCCGTAACCTCGGGATAACCACTTCTCAGGCCACGCATGCGGGCAGTTGTCTCAGCAACAAGGTCGTTATCGTTGTCTGCATATATCTCCACCGCAGCATCGCCCGAGTAGCGAAATCTTCCTGCCGTAAGGCTAAACTGCGAACTCATGTAGCTGGTCCACCTCACCCAGGCATTGAGCTCCGCACCGAGATTAAGTCGCTCGATATCAGCAATTACCGCATCGACATACTCCTCGGCAAAGTCATCGTAGTAGCGCACTACTTTTTGCTCCGAGGAGTGGTGCACGACAAAGAGTTTGGCAGCGAGTCTAAGGTTAGAACGCAGGTAGCTATAACCCACCTCCGTGGCAAAGGCAAACTCTGACTTAAGCCCCGAGGCAAGACGATTGTTGTAGTCGGGCTGCAGAAATATATCCTCATCACGAGGCGCAGAGCCACGAGCAACCACACAAGCATTAAAGCCATGACATCCAACCATATAGTCCCACTTCACACTCAACGACGAGGGGAAGAACTTAGCCACCGCCGAGGGGCCAAAGGAGCGCTTACCTGCAAATAGCTCCTTCTCGAAATATCCACGACGGCGACTACCCTCATGTCCCAATGTTGCCGCAACCTCAAAGTTCATAGACCCTATACTCCAACGTGCCAGGCCAAATAGCCCCAACTGCCACCTCGAGAGGCGATAGTCATAGCCGAAGTGATCTCCCTCACGCACCTCGAGCTGCTCTCCACGCAGATTGTTGCGATAACGAGTGCCGTATGTTGCATCATCACGTATAAAGTAGTCTATATCAAGCAGATAATCAGCACCTAACAGATCATCCACAGCCTTGAACATACGCCTCGAATCGAGATTTATCGCCACGCCATACTCTATATCGAAGCCTCGAAGCTGAGTGGTGAAATCCACCACGGCATTGTACTTCATAGCATTGCTACGCCTGCTCTCAACAGCGTATGCTGCATGGCCGTCGCTTTGCAAGGAGTTGGTATGATACAAATCATCCCAATCTATCTGCGTATATTTCAGATTATTATAGCTCCACGCCTCTGTGACTGGGCGGGCCTCGTCATCACGCTCAAAGAATGAGGGAAGGTAGCGATAGTTGTCGGGCATAGGGGTCTGGGCATCGTACCAGGCTAATGAGGTGCGACCCGTGCGCTCCACCACTCCTCGCATCGTAACACTTAGGTCTGTCCATGCACCGAGCCTACGACTCCACGCTGCAAGCAGCTCAGGCCTCAGCGAGCTATTTATCCTGCTACTACGCATCTCGCCCGACTGCATACCCCACGCAGGGTTGTAGTAACGGTTTTGCGTAAGCTGATATGCTTCATCCACAGAGTATTGCCTCACGCTGCGCTTAGACCAGGGGAGCATGATGGCGACAAAGAGTCTATCGTTACGCCACTCTCGCTGCGCCGACATGGCAACATCGACAGCATTGCCACCAACACCCTCGATATATAGGTCACTACCACCATTTAGACGCACATAACTACGTAGCAACCAGTCATCATCGAGCTCCACGCCACGAGGCGATATGGCATACACTCCACGCCAGCCGAGCGAGCCGAGATAGTTGCGTCCCGAGAGATCACCTCGCACCCTATGTCCTACGTTGCGTGAGGTAGCTGCTATATTATATAATGTTGACTCTCCACCCACACCTGGCGTGACTGAGACTCCGCCAAGTGCTCGCTCCAGACCAAGAGCGGCGAGTAGTCGACCTGTGGAGTACCCCACATCGAGATGATTGACAAGGTAGCGCTCCTCGGCTCTCTCCTCGCCACGAGGAGCATAGCGCACAAAACGCATGGCATAGCCGAGCGAAGAGTATCGCTGATGTGCCATGGTGGTTGAGTGAAAGCGCAGGCTATCTGCATCGTCGCTAAGCCACCAGAGCATATCGGTCTCTGCCTCCGTCTTATCCTCGTCGTAGAACTTATATTGTAAGTAGTCCTCCTCCTGCTGAGCCCACACCCCGAGGGGTATAAACACAGCAACCAGCAGTAGCACGACTCTCACAATAGCGAACATAATTCTTAGGGGTTAGACTCTTTGTAGTACAAATATATGACTTTTTTTCGACATTTTCGCCCTTCACCACGCCCAGATATAAAACAATTGAGGTTGTCGCCACCCAAAGGTGGGACAACCTCAATTATGATGACAGTAATCTGCCTTAAGCGATTAAGCCTCAGGAGCGATAGCCTCTGATGGGCAAACGCCTGCGCAAGTACCGCAGTCGATACACTTATCAGGGTTGATTACATAGATATCACCTGCTGAAATAGCCTCTACTGGGCACTCGTCGATACATGTACCACATGCAACGCAAGAATCTGAAATTTTGTAAGCCATAATACGTTATAGTTTATTTGTGAGTGTTTCGCAATGCAAATATATAAATTTATTTTATAAAATCAAAACCTGTGTAAGGAATTAGCACTTCTGGTATGCGAATTCCCTCAGAAGTCTGATTATTCTCAAGCAAAGCTGCCACAATTCGAGGCAATGCAAGAGATGAGCCATTGAGTGTGTGGCACAACTGATTTTTGCGGTTTTCGTCACGATAGCGCAACTTTAGGCGGTTTGCCTGGAACGACTCGAAGTTCGATACAGACGACACCTCCAACCAGCGCTGCTGTGCCTCAGAGTATACCTCGAAATCGTATGTAAGAGCCGATGTGAACGACATATCGCCACCACAAAGACGCAAGATACGATATGGCAAGCCGAGAGCTGCTACGATAGACTCCACATGTGCCACCATAGCATCGAGAGCCTCGTATGACTTCTCAGGGTGCGACACCTGTACGATCTCCACCTTGTCGAACTGGTGCAAGCGGTTAAGGCCACGCACATCCTTACCATACGAACCTGCCTCACGGCGGAAACATGGTGTATATGCAGTCATCTTAACAGGCAACTCGCTCTGCTCAAGGATAACATCACGGAAGATGTTAGTCACTGGCACCTCGGCTGTAGGCACAAGGTAGTAACCATCGGCTGTTGCGTGGTACATCTGACCCTCCTTGTCTGGAAGCTGACCAGTACCAAATCCCGAAGCCTCGTTAACCATGATAGGAGGCTCAACCTCCTGATATCCAGCTGCTGTGTTGCAGTCGAGGAAGTAGTTGATCAAGGCACGCTGCAAACGAGCACCCTTGCCCTTGTATACTGGGAAGCCAGCACCTGTGAGCTTCACGCCGAGGTCGAAGTCGATGATATCATACTTCTTGGCGAGCTCCCAATGAGGCAGTGCCTGGCCATCGATTGTTGACTCACGCTCCACGAGCTTCACAACAACATTATCCTCAGCTGTACGACCCTCTGGCACAATGTCGGCAGGGAAGTTAGGGAGCTTAACGATCTCATTTTGAAGCTCCTCGGCAACACGCTCCGACTCCTCCTTAAGCTCATTTGAGCGGCTCTTCAACGCAGCCACCTCCTGCTTCTTAGCCTCAGCCTCCTCCTTAAGGCCCTTGCCCATGAGTGCACCGATCTGCTTTGCAGCCTGATTCTGCTCAGCAAGACATGCGTCGAGCTCATTTTGGAGCGCCTTACGCTTATCGTCGAGAAGTTCGATAGTGGCGATTATTGGTGCGGCATCCACACCCTTCTTTGCAAGGCGGCTTATAGCCTCCTCTTTATTCTCTCTTAGTTGCTTTAGTGTAAGCATATATTCTGTTTTGAATTACTTTCAAAATGCAAAGTTAACACAAAGTTGATAACTTTGTATCGTGGAGAGGCAAAAAAATAACACGCCACACAAAGTTTTGCATATTACGAAAATCTTTTGTATATTTGTGTCACTGCGCTAATTGCGCACCAAATCCCCCTAAATACCTAGACCACATGGCGCTAAACGAGCTCTTAGCGTCAGTGGGTGCCATATTTACAATTGAGCCTTAATCAGATTGTTATGAAGAGTCTTACACGTATTTTTATTCTGGGCTCTATCATGCTTGCCATGGCAATATTTGCGCCCCAGACGAGCAAAGCACAGATCCTGAAGAAACTCACTCAGAAGCTTGAAAAGGTGAACAATGCACTCGACAAGGTTAATGAGGGTGTTGAAGATGTCATGAATGGTGACTTAGATGGCCTCTTCAAGTCACGCAATAATAGGCAGCAGCAGAACTCTTCGAACGACACGGCAAGTGAGCAGGAGAGTGCCCCCGAGGAGGTCGTCGAGGAGGCTGAGGTGCTGGATGAGAGCGATATGGACGAGGTCGAGATCGAGTACCCCGTGCCATTTATAACCGAGAATACGAAGTATATGCAGCTGCCATATATCGGCGACAACGCCGTCTCTAGTGTTCACGACGGCGTCTTTGCCGTAAGTCGCCAGGGTGCCTTTTCGTTCTGGAGGATTACGGGCGAGAAGCTCTTCGATTTCGAGTGGGAGTATTGCAGCGAGTTACGTTCATACGGCACCCGCTTCCCAGAGTTCCACAATGGCGTGGCGGTAGCTCGCAAGTATGCCGGAATGTACTCTAAGGGCACGATACATCTGCTCTATCTCGATGGCAGTATCAAGGAGCTAGATCCCGACTGGTCACAGGTGTCGCAATTCGAGGATGGCCTGGCCGTGGTTACTGACAAGAGTAATTTCCAAACCAACTACTTCTATATCAACACCTTGGGCGAGAGAGTATATCCTCATCTCAAGATTAATGGCAACGACGAATGGTCGATACGACCCATTCGTGACGGCCTACGTGCCTATGCCTCAGGAACCTACACTTGGGGATATATCGACACCAAGGGTAACGTGGCACTTAAGCCTCAGTACGGCGGTGCTGCAGACTTTAGCGAAGGCTACGCATGGGTATGTCTTAAGAGCGACCCAAGCTCTATATTGTCCGATGGCGAGATTGTGCTCATCAACACCCAGGGCGATGTGCTCTACCGCTCAGGTCTTAGGTGGTCGGGCTCGAACTTCAAGCAAGGCTACCAGAGCCTGGTATCTGATGTTGTCGATGGCTGCTTCTATGTTCGCAAGGGCGACTACTATTACTACTATAACACTCTCTTCGAGCAGATTGGCATTGCCGACTACGGCTCACCATTCTATGCGGGCATGGCATATATCGCACCTACGGTCGACTTGGACTGCGACGTATGCATTGTAGATACCAATTTCGATGTAGTCCGCAGGCTTGGTGACAAGATGATGTTCGCAACAGACCTACGCTCACAGCCACGCTTCACATCGCTTGGCGTGGCGACGGTTAAGGATAAGAGTATCAGCAGCTATGTAATAAGCCCATCGGGTGGCGTGCTTATTGACTCCTACGATAGAGATGGCGACCATATAGGTAGCTTCTGGCAGTTCACCGAGTCGGGCATGATGCGTGCCACAGATATTAGGATTAGAGGTGTCAGGTATCAGGGTATCCTAAACACAGCAGGAGAGATGGAGTGGCTTTTTGGCGAGGAGCCTGCCGACGACTCACTAATCATAATAGATACTGATATTGACCCTATAGGTCCAATTAAGCGCACCACGCTCGACTACGATGTTACGGTGAAGTGCTCTCCAGCGGAGGGTGGTAGCGCAAGCATATCGCCCACAGGAAGGTTCAAGTATGGCGAGGAGGCTCTGCTCAGCGCTACGCCAAACGAGGATTGGGCAGTGACACATATCGAGGTTGGCGAGGAGTATTATGGCTTTGCTCCAAAGCTCAACGAACCCTTCTATGTCACTGAGAATATGGATATTACAGTACACTTTGCAAAGCGAGATAAAAAAGAGGCCCCACCCGTTACCAACAGCTTTGCAGGTGTCAAGAGCTTCGACATCGACGACGACTACACGGTGGATATTACCATATACGCAGAGCTCGACACCGAGGGTGGCATCTCAACGCCTTATGGCGAGCAGACCTACGGCTATATCGTTGCGATGTTCGACCCAACATATCGCTTTGTGACACCTAACATTGCCACATACATCTTCGGCGCACCACTCAGGGTGCACTCCTACCAGCATGACAAGGAGAATGACCTCCACTGGTTGGTTGTCGACGGCGGCAGCTATACATTTGGCAATCTGAAGGCTACGCCCAATAATGGCAACAGCCTTGACGCCATGCTATTTAATATGATGATTGCCTTTGATGGCTTCAGCTCGCCCTCGATTACCCCTCGCCACTACCGTATCGAGATGCTCGACTACGATGCCGAAACGGGCGAGTTTACATGCGGCAAGATACAGACCTACTCACCCAAATATGGCTGGCTTTGGGGTGGCGACAAGCGACTTGTCGTAAAGTCCAAGGGTATGTTCTCAACCAAGACCGACTATGGTCTTCCCGACAACCTCTTTGAGGGCGTGAGGATGAAGTGCTCGCCTAAGCGCAACGATGTGTGGTGGTTCCCACCACTGTTGTGGTACGATGGCAACCAGTCGGCACTCGACAGCGTGGTTGAGCAGATGGGCAGGAGCTATCGTGAGTACAAATCGGAGTACGACATACTCTTTGGCGAGTAGAGAGTGAGCCGAAAAGAGGAAGACCGACATAAAAACGATGTCGGTCTTCATTTTTGTACTCTCAATAAATCTCGCCTCACTAATATTATTTTATAATATTGCTCCACACTCCCCATTTTTTTTACTATCTTTGTGCGTTAACCATTCACCAATGAGCAACAAACCACGCAATATTGAGCTTTTGTGCCCTGCACGTGACTACCGTGCAGCCGTTGCCGCTGTCGACTGTGGTGCCGATGCACTATATATCGGAGCGAGTGGCTTCGGAGCACGCCGAGGAGCAACAAACACCACCGACGACATCGCCCGTGTGGTTGCCTACGCACACCTATTTGGCGTGCGAGTATATGTCACACTCAACACCATACTCTACGAGAGCGAACTCGCTGACGCCGAGCGTCTTGCACGTGAGCTTATCGAGATAGGTGTCGACGGACTTATTGTCCAGGATATGGCCTACAGAGAGATGAACCTCCCTACGGAGATTCACGCCTCGACACAGGTATGCAACATGACCCCTGAGGGTGCAAAATTCCTCGAGGATAGCGGTTTCACACGTGTCATCCTGGAGCGTGCCTTGTCGCTCGACGAGATCAAGGCGATACGCCAGGCCACAACCGTAGACCTCGAGTGCTTCATCCACGGAGCTATATGCGTGGGCCATAGTGGTCGCTGCTACCTATCCCGCTCGCAGTCAACACGTTCTGGCAACCGTGGCGAGTGCTCACAGCCCTGTCGCTTGACCTACGACCTGGTGACGGAGCGTGGCGAGAAGCTCATTCGTGGCAAGCACCTGTTATCGGTCAAGGACTTCGACCTCTCGGAGCGCATTGGTGAGCTTATCGACGCTGGAGTCATGTCGTTCAAGATCGAGGGTCGCCTCAAGGACGACAACTATATAAAGAATGTTGTGAGCTACTACCGTCAGAAGATCGATGCGGCTCTGGCCACACGTCCTCACTGCAAGCGTGCATCCGTAGGTCGTAGCGAGGTGGAGTTTACGCCCGATCCTCGCAAGAGCTTCTCACGTGACGGTGGCGAATATATGTTCTCGGGCAAGCGTGCCGGTGTCGCTTCGTTCCTCACGCCCAAGGCCGTTGGCGAGTACGTGGGATGCGTAGCCACCACCGACCGCCGCAGCTTCAAACTCGTTGGCCGCACGCAGCTTAATGCTGGCGATGGTCTTTGCTTCATCTCTGGCGATGGCATTATCGGCACCAACATCAACCGCACTGAGGGCAACACCATTGAGCCAAATCGCATGGATGGTATCAAGCCAGGCATGGAGGTATATCGCAACTACGACCACCAGTTTTCGCAAGCCGTTGAGCGTAGCCGCATACGCCGAGCCATCGACGCCACCTGCCGCATAACACTCTCAGAGTCAGGCATTGAGGCCACATATACCGACATCGAGGGCGAGAGCGTGACAGTATCTCGCAGCATAACCCTCGAGAGGAGCAAGAGTGTAGAGAAGATGCACTCCGTAGTCCAGGAGCAGATGGCCAAGAGTGGCGACAGCATATTCCGTGTTACAGATGTTAAGGTCGAGGGTGCCGAGTGGTTTGCCACGGCTAAGCTCCTTGCCGAGATGCGTCGTGAGGCGCTATCGCTCCTTGCGTCGCAGCGTGCCGAGATACGCCCCGAGCACGATATTCTGAGTGACTCGGGCACAGCGATCTACCCTGAGCGCCGCCTTTCGCCTCAGCACAATGTCGTCAACTCGCTTGCTCGCCGATTCTACCTCAAGCATGGCGTGGAGCATATTGTCGAGGGTCTCGACTCGTGGCGTTCGACAAATGGCGAGCGAGTTATGGAGTCGAGCTACTGCATACGCCGAGAGATTGGCGAGTGCCTCAAAAAGGGGTCAAAGCTGCGTGACAGACTCTTCATCGAGCATGGTCGCAGCCGTTACCTCCTCGATTTCGACTGCGCCAAGTGCCGCATGTCGTTAATAGATTGCACAGAAAAAAACTAAACACAGATAACTATGAAGAGGATTTTTTCATTAGTCCTTATCGCCCTAAGTCTTAGTGCTTGCATGGGTCAGAACAACAACTCGGCAAACAACGACTACGACCATGACTCATCATATTATGTCGCTCGTAGCCAGGTGGATGGCACACCCGCAGTGTGGGTATTAATCCAGGATGACGTCGAGGTGGTGACATCGAACGAGTGGTACGAGTTCTTTACCTATATGAGTGGCGGGTGGTTTGCCGATGATTTCAGCCGTGATGAGTTTACCATTACAGGAGTAAGCAAGAGCGTTATCAACTCGGACTACATCTATATTCACAGCAAAACATTCCCCACAGCAATATTCGATACCCGCTCAAAGCTGGCTATGCCATTCTACGGAGTATTCGTTGGCGAGGTGACAAAGGGAAAGTATAGCGGCAGCTACGTATGGGGCATGGGTAATGGCGTTACCATATGTGCAATCCCAGAGATTATAGCCATCGACACCACACATATCATATTGGCTGAAATTCAAATAGAGCATCATGTAGATGGTGGTAGTTCCAAGGCTGTTCTACGCAAGATTATTGACTATATCGAAAACATTAAGTAACAATGATAAAGCAACTTACACCCAATATTCCAGATTACGAACTCATCGACACTGGCCAGGGCGAGAAACTCGAGCGCTTTGGTCGCTACGTGGTGCGCCGCCCAGAGCCTCAGGCCATCTGGGGGAAGAGCCTAAGCGACAAGGAGTGGCTCAGGGCCGATGCCTCGTTTCTGCGTGACTCGAAGTCCGAGGAGCGTGGCGAGTGGCGCCTGAAGCCCGAGATGCCATCACGCTGGAGCGTGGGCTTCGACTACAAGGATATGCACCTGCGTATGCGCCTTGCTCTTACGTCGTTTAAGCACGTGGGTATCTTCCCCGAGCAGGCTGCCAACTGGGAGTTTATCTACGACTCGATCAAGGAGTTGCAGGCATCGGGTATTGAGCGTCCTAAGGTACTCAACCTCTTTGCCTATACTGGCGGTGCTACGCTTGCTGCACGTGCTGCGGGTGCCGATGTTACCCACGTAGACTCTGTGAAGCAGGTTGTCACCTGGTCACGTGAGAATATGGAGTCGTCGGGATTGGATGGTGTTCGTTGGATTGTTGAGGATGCCATGAAGTTTGTGGAGCGTGAGGTGCGCCGTGGCAACAGGTATCACGCCATTATCCTCGACCCTCCAGCCTATGGCCGTGGTGCCAATGGCGAGAAGTGGGTTCTCGAGGAGCATATATGCCGCATGCTGGAGTGCTGCGCCGAGCTGCTTGAGAAGAGCAATGCCTTCCTCGTTTTGAACCTCTACTCTATGGGCCTCTCGTCGATGCTTGCACGCACGGCTGTTCATCAGGCCTTTGGTGCGCCAAAGTTTGAGCAGATGGGCGAGCTATACTTCGAGGATCGTAGCCACAAGCAGATACCTTTTGGCACCTATTATCGTTTCAAGCGATAAATAATGGCGAGTATTATAGATATCTTTCTCTCGTTTCTTAAGATTGGAGCCTTTACCTTCGGTGGAGGCTATGCCATGATACCCATCATCCAGCACGAGGTCATCACACGTCGCAGTTGGATTGCCAAGCAGGAGTTCATCGACCTGCTCACCCTTGCCCAGACTGCTCCAGGCCCTATATCACTAAATACGGCGGTATTTGTGGGCTACAAATGTCGAGGATTTATGGGTGCTTTGGCAGCTATTCTGGGCGTTATCCTCCCCTCGTTTCTGGTCATTCTTGCCGTGGCTATATTCTTCTCTGAGATCAGGGATAACAGGTGGGTTGACGCCGCTTTCAAGGGTATGCGACCAGCTGTTGTAGCCCTTATTGTTGCACCTATCGTGGGTCTTGCTAAGGGTATGCGCTGGATACTCATCTCCCTGGCAGCTGCCACCGCCCTTGTAGTCTGGTATTTTGCAATCTCGCCCGTATGGTTTCTCGTTGCAGGAGCTGTCGGAGGCCTACTCTGGGCAGCACGTGGAAAGGAGGTTAAGCAATGAGCACACTCATTCAACTATTCATCAGCTATTTGAAGATAGGCTTCTTCGGCTTTGGCGGAGGCTATGCCATGCTCTCGCTCATATATAGCGAGGTTGTGGTGGCACACGGCTGGTTGACAAGTGCCGAGTTCTCGGATATTGTTGCTATCTCGCAGATGACCCCTGGCCCTATTGCCATTAACTCAGCCACATATATCGGCTACGAGGTTGCAGGCCTCTGGGGATCTGTCGTGGCGACTATCGCCGTGTCGCTCCCTGCGCTCACACTCATGCTGCTTATCACCATATTCTTCCTCCGTCTGCGCAACAACCGATATGTCAAGGGTGTTGTTGCGGGCATGCGCCCCATTGTTATCGGCATGATTGCCTCGGCAGCGCTGCTGCTCATCTTCCCTGGGAGCGAGGATGATGGGGCAAGCTTCATCGACACATGGAGCTGGGTGATATTCGTTGCCACGCTTATTGCCTCGGCACGAAAAGCAAACCCGATACTACTCATCGTAATATCGGGTGTTGCAGGTATAATAATTTACGGATTTTTCAACCTATAAGCGCTCTTATGCTCAGAATGTTATCGTTATTTGTGGCACTCCTAATATTCGCAGGTTGCACCAACCGCTCCACAACACATAGTGGCAATTTTGTCGAGGAGTTTCACTCTCGCCACAAGGCCATGTGCGAGGCTATGGCCGAGGGCGATGTTGAGCGTGCCAAGCAGCTAAGCCGTGATACCAACACCTGGCTTGAGAGCCTCAGCGCCGAGGAGCAGACGCTCATCAGCCGCACGCTGACGCACACAGAGCACTAACGCAATATGCGACGATAGTGGCACACGAGCAGGTTCTCGTCATTGTCGTATAGGTGCATTCCATTACCTTCGCAGTACTGCCACATCGAGCAGTCGGCACACTTACCCTTGCGTGCCCAGCTGCGGTTGCGGAACTTCTCAAAGCGGTTCTGCCACACATCCCAGAAGTTATCCTTGTAGATATTTCCCTGCGTGAAGTTACCTCTCACGCTCGTACATCCCGATATATCGCCATTTACACGTATCGAGGCTATGCTCACGCCGGCATGGCACTCAAAGGGATTTGTACGCACCTTGAGCTCATATCCACCCACAAATCCCTCACACGAGTATGAGGCCATGATGCGACCCTCCTTGCGTGTCTTCTCAATAAACTGCATCATGTAGGTAAACTCCTCGTCGTTGAGCTGCAGCGACATATCCTGGGCAGCACGTCCCACGGGGAATATGGCAAATAGTCGCCAGCGACGCACGCCGAGCGAGTAGAGAAACTCCTTGAACTCCTCGATACGAGGCAGCAGAGCTGGGGTCACACATGTCACCACGTCGGACTTAAGCTCCTTGTCGGCCGATATCATGCGTATAGCCTCGACAGCACGCTCGAAACTCTGTTTGTTCTGACGAATATGGTAGTGCTGCTCCTCGAAGCCATCGAGCGATACTGTTATGGTGTGTAGTCCTGAGCGTATTAGCGAGTCGAGGCGCTGGCGGCTCAGGCCGAGTCCATTTGTCACCATGCCCCAGGGGTAGCCACGACGGTATAATTTGATGCCTATATCTTCGAGATCCTTGCGCACCAACACCTCGCCACCCGAGAGTATCACGAGCACCTTGTTAGGGTTCACGTTGGGCGTAATCTCGTTGTCGAGCACACGGAAAAAATCCTGCGACGGCATATCGGTCAAGGCGCTATCTACCCTACAATCGCTACCACAGTGGCGGCACTGCAGGTTGCAGCGCAGCGTACACTCCCAGAAGAGAGTGTTGAGCAGATGCTCGTCACGGCGTATCTGACGCAACTTTTTGAATAGTTTGAGTGCCAGCCACTGGCGCACTCCAAGAGATCTTCCCATAGATGGCTATTTAGGGTTTTCAATATTTAATATCGGGTCTGCAATATCAAAGGTGCCATATAGCTGCTCCGAGGCGGCACGGCAACCTCCACGACAGCGCTCCCACAGCTCACACTGAGCACACTGCTTAGGTATATTGCTGAAATATCCGTCACTGCTGCTACGCTCCAAGATCTTGGCAAGCGACTCCTCGTGTATATTGCCCAGCACACGTGGCGAGTGGTTGCAGAAGCGCACATCGCCACGATAGTTCACTGTCAAGGGTCGTGAACTAAGGTCTGTGGTGCAGTGCGTGAATGTTATATGGGGATACTCCTGCGGTCTGAGCAGACACATCGGCGTGCATACTCCATTGTGCGCCACCATGCCGAGCTCCCCGAGCTTGGCATTAGCCCTGCCGAATGCCTCACGTAGCTCCTCGTGGCTAAGTGTCAACTCCTCGGCATACTTGCGTCCAAGGCCTCCGATGTTGAAGCGGTTGAGCATTATTCGCTTTACACCCATCGAGGCATACATCTCAAGCGTAGGCTCGATATCCTCGACATTTAGCTTGCTGAGGATAAATACTGGCGTGAGCCTCTCAGCGTGCTTGGCAGCTATGCGCCTTGCACTTGCCATGGCACGCTCCCACGAGCCTCGAAGCTGCGTGATATGGTCGTGTACCTCGGCCCTATGCGACAGGAGCGGTATCTGCACCAGACCTACACCCAGATCATCGATAATCTCGATATCATCCTCCTTGAGCAGTGTTCCGTTTGTCAGCAGATTGACATTCGAGCCCCCGGCACGTGCCTTGAGTATCAGGTCGTGGATACGAGGCATGAGCATAGGCTCGCCTCCCGAGAAGGAGATGCTTGCGATCCTCGCCTCACGCTGCAGACGACGTAGTGTACGACGTGCCTGGCGGAAGTTGGGTACTTCGACCGTGCAAGGGGTGTCGCCACCCTTGAAGTGGTTGTAGCAGAACTTACACGCCTGGTTGCACGCATCTGTAAGCTCGAATACTACGATACCGAGTTCCAACCTTTGGCGACGTGAGAATAGCATATATTAATCAACTATAGATACAAAGATGTCATACTTATGGACAAGTTGGTCCTCATCGTCCCACTTCACATACTCAATGCGTAGCTTTGCTCTGCCACGATAATCTCCAGCCTCGATAGTAAAGGTTAGACTATTATTACCAGTTTTTACCGAGTAGGTCTCGGTACAAAGCACCCTATCCTCATCGTTGTCATCGCTTATTAGCGACACGGTTACATCCTCGCCAAATTGGCAAGTGTAGCTCAGTGCTACGATATCGCCATTGCGTAGCTCACTGTTTGCCACGCCGTTGTCCCATCTGTGATAGTTTTCTGGGGGTGGTGCAGGGTCATAGCACGACACCATAGGGTGTTCGCCGCTACCACAAGCTGTCGACGCAAGTGCCACAAGTGAGAGTATAGCACCGCCAAGGCGATACTTTAGGCGTGTGGCACGACGGCTACGTCCTCCACTCAGAATTAGCCATAGTGATGCACCGACGAATGCCACGCCAAGTGCGATGATAAGAATAGTACGTTTCATACACCTCTATTTTTATTGTTTAGTCAATAATAGGGTCGCCATCTGTTGTGTGGTCCCAATGTCTGAGCTCGATATCGCCAACATTAATCTCATAACGGCCTCGACTCCAACCGCTTCCCTCTTCAATCTTTGAGTCCTCTGTGATATACTCATTTAGTTCGATAATCTTATCCACGAACTCTCCGCCATTCTCCTCTTGGTCAATATCTTTGACTCTCATCGTTAAAAGACCATTGCTAACATAGTCAGCAAATTCCGACTCCTTGAGTTCACCTTCGCTATTGGTTTCAGTTGTTAGGAGAGTTAAATTCTCATTGTCAAACCAGAAATCTCCGCTAATTGAGACCTCGATACCCTTGATAGGGTTACCCTCGGGGTCTACAACACGAGCTTTAACCTTGAACTCGGTGTAGGGCGCACCATACTCTGGCACAGGGCTATCTATGCCTTCGCAGCCAAACATTGCACCAAAACCAAGAGCGGTAATCAGGAAATAAATCAATCGTTTCATACGCTATTTCTGTTAATTTGCTTCACTCTCATCTACTCGTTTAATCACCACATTGCCCAAGTCCACATGACTATCGTGGAGCTGAATATAGTGGGTCTCAAACTGTCCTCCATTCTCCTCTCCGTCGACGTCGATGATAGCCACATTGCTATTTGTGCCCTCGACATAGAACCTACCATTAGGATTTGTGTAGCAGGGCTGCTGACCTAAGCTTACGGCGATACCCTCAACAGGGTTTCGCTCACTATCTACCACACGACCACTCGCCGAGAATTGAGGCTGAAACTCGGTATACTCGGTACCATAGCACGCCACACAGGTGAGTGTCATGCCAAACAAAGCAAAAATTCGTGTTAAAAATCTTCCCCACATAGCTCTTTATATTTAGTTTCCACTAACTTTATCACTATTACAATCCTGGCCTATTGAGACACATATACGACAATCCTCAAACTTGCCATTGCGCACCTCGACAGTATCGCCCAGCTCCTCGCACCAGCCCGTGAACGAGAACTCACCACTAAACTTGTAGTCCGAACCATACTCCTCGGCTCGAGTAAATATCACATATCCATCCAGAGCCTTGTAGCAGCGTGTGATATACTCGGTAACACTACCTCCTCCAGGCAGTGGTTTGGTAGCTCCACGCTCAGAAAACTCTAAGCAAGCCATTGCATCTCCAAGCAACACCAGGCTATATACCCTATCAAGCTCGAGTGGCGAGACACTATTATTAATATATATGTTTAGCCTGGCCGAGTTACCCTCCTCCGAGGTCACATATCTGTACAAATCGAGCGTAAAACCACCACTATCTTTAATCACAAATTCGGGGTGGTCCATGTCGTTAAAGATTCCCGTAGAGCTACTAAACTTTTCGCCACGCCAACCATATCCCGAACCATAGAGATTCATGCTTATTGTGGCGTTGCTATCTATACCCCAAAACTCATCCGAGCACGACACAAAAGTAAGGCTTATCATCGACACGATTGATACTAGTATAAACTTGCGCATAATTTCGTTGGTTTTCTTTTCACAAAATTACACCACAATATCTGCAACTCCAAATTTTTGAGCTAAAAGTTTTTCAGCGACACCCTACTCAACTATTTGATTTTCAATGGATTAAAAATTGTGATTTTGCTAATTTTTCAACCCTCTGATTATCAGGCAGTTACGATCACACTCCTAAATATACCTCGTCTACTATCGCAACATATTGATTTACTGATATTTACAAATTAGCCTTTTGAAATTTGGCTCTTTGCAGGTAATTTACCGAAAAAAGGGTTAACTTTGTCCTATAAAATTTACGACTATGTCACACACACTCAAATATTGCCGTCGCAACGCCCACAAAGTGCGCATCGCAACCCAGGAAATTGGTGGCGAAAACCCTATCGCCGTGCAGTCGATGACCAACACCCCAACAGCCGATATTGAGCGCTCGGTGGAGCAGACAAAATCTATCGCCGACGCAGGTGCCGAGATCGTACGTCTTACGGCTCAGGGTCGCCGCGAGGGCGAGGCTCTTGCACCTATCGTGGCACGCCTACGTGAGGATGGCTACTCGACAGCTATCGTTGCCGACATACACTTCACACCCGAGATTGCCATGATTGCTGCCGAGGCTGTCGACAAGGTACGCATCAACCCGGGTAACTTCCGCACCTCGGGGGGCGAGCTCGAGCGACTCATCGAGATTTGTCGTCGCCGTGGTGTGGCACTGCGCATAGGCGTAAATCATGGCTCACTAGCCAAGCGTATATTCGATGAGTATGGCGACACCCCCGAGGGCATGGTTGCCTCGGCAATGGAGTTTTTGAGGATGTGTCGCACGGCAGATTTTCACGATGTAGTGGTATCAATGAAGTCGAGCAACACACGTGTCATGGTACACGCCTACCGACTACTTGTCGAGGCGATGGACCAGGAGGGCATGACCTACCCTCTACACCTCGGCGTCACTGAGGCGGGCGATGGTATCGAGGGTCGTATAAAGAGCGCTGTGGGCATTGGAGCACTCCTTGCCGACGGCATTGGCGACACACTGCGTGTATCTCTTACCGAGGAGCCTGCAAACGAGGTCCCCGTGGGCAAGATATTGGCTGAATATTTCAATGGTCGCACCGCAGAGTTTAGTGTTGAGTCGTTCGAGAGCTACTCACCTACCGAGTTCCGCCCACGTACCGCAGCTAAGGCTATCACACATAGCGAGATAACCTCGGAGTATGATATAATAGAGGCTACGTCAGACAACCCTACACACGAGTGGCGTGCAGCGATACTTAACCGCAAGGATAACCGCCCTGTGGTGATTCGCCGCAGATACGACTACGACAACCCCGAGCTTGTGGCAATATATGCTGCTGCCGACATGGGTAGCCTCCTTCTCGATGGTCTTGCCGAGGGTGTATGGATCGACGCCCCAGCACTCAATGAGGCACAAATCCACGAATTCGAGCTTATACTCCTTCAGGCCTCACGCCTACGTTTCTCACGCACAGAGTATATCGCCTGCCCAAGCTGCGGACGCACGCTCTACGACATACAGACCACCCTTGCCCAGATCAAGGCCCGCACCTCGCACCTCAAGGATCTCAAGATTGGTGTCATGGGCTGCATCGTAAATGGCCCTGGCGAGATGGCCGATGCCGACTACGGCTACGTTGGCTCTTCGCCCGAGCATATCACCCTATATCGAGGCAAGGAGATTGTTGAGCGCAACATCCACCAGCGTGAGGCGCTCGACCACCTTATCGAGATTATCAAACGTGACGGCCGCTGGCACGACCCAGAGTAGAGAATGGCACTCAAGAGCTACAAGGCCCGAGGCATAGTTCTGGGCACACTCAAGTATGGCGAGAAGGGGGTTATTGTCCACCTTCTTACCGACGTGTGTGGCCGCCAGAGCTATATGATTCAGGGTGTCCGCCCCACTGCCAAAGGGTCAAAGATGGCTCTGCTCCAGCCTATGTTTACCGTTGAGTTCGAGGGACTTGTGTCGACAAAGATGTCGCTACATAGAATGAAGGATATGGTACCAGGCATGGTGCTACACTCCACGCCCTTCGACGTGCGCAAGTCCACCATGGCGCTATTCATGGCCGAGGTATTGTATCGTCTTGTGAAGGAGAGCGAGGAGAGCTCCTCGCTATTTGAGTTTGTATGGGCATCAGTGGCGGCTCTCGACGCTCTTGACGAGGGTATTGCCAACTTCCACCTATGGTTTCTTGCCAACCTGAGCCGTCCGCTCGGCTTCTCGCCCGATAATGAGTATACCGATGGTGCATGGCTCGATATTCGTGATGGCCACTTCACGCCAAACGCCCTGATACCGAGCTTTGCCCTCACGCCAGATAATGCCCGCATACTCCACGACATGCTCGAGTGCGACGTGCGCTACCTCGGCGAGATAGGACTCAACCGCACAGAGCGTGTAGAGTTCCTCGAGGCGATGCTCAAATACTATAGCTACCACCTCGAATCTATTCGTCAGGTGGAGTCAATACGTGTGCTTAGAGAGGTATTCTAATTAGAAGAGCCCCAGCGCCTTGCAGGCGTTCCATATACCATCCTTATCGACATCGGTAGTCACCATATCTGCAACGGCCTTGAGCTCGTCGCAGGCATTACCCATAGCCACCTTCGTCCACTCGTCGACAAACATCGAGAGGTCGTTGATACCATCGCCAAAGACAATAGCATCCTTGTAGCAAGCACCAAAATGGTCGAGCACACGGCGCACACCGTGGGCCTTGTCTGCCGGCTCGACGAAGATATACTCGTCAAGAAATCTGCACCAGGGCAACCTCTTCAGCGTCTCGAGCCTCTGCTCCTCGGGGGCATAGCATGCAGCATAGGCCTTGTAAAGGGTGTCGAAATTGCGTGGATCAAGACCCTCAACAACACGTGTCTTCATATATATGTCGTGGGTAAACTCCTCGAAGCGACTATCGGGCGCCAGACGTGTATCGGAGTTATCAACCTGCAACGCCCAGGGCATACCATAACGCTCGCACTCATCAATAAGGTCGACAATCAGCGCCTTATCAAGGGGTTTGATACCGAGCAGCTCGCCATTTATGGTCACGCCATAGCCACCATCGCTCACCATATTCTCAAAGCCGAGTTGCTCCTTATACTCACGAGCCATAGCCTCGGAACGACCTGTGGCAATGGCCAGAAAGTGTCCCTTGGCACGAAGCAGCTCGAGAGCTTTGATTGTAGACTCGGGGATATAGGCATTGTCGTAGCCACCAGCCTTGAGTGTGCCGTCGATGTCGAAAAATATGTAGCGTCGTTGCATATATGAAATACTTTTTTCGGTCTGCTAAGTTACTACTATTTTGCGATTGTTCCAATTTTCGCATCTATGAATCACCACAAGCGCACCAATTTTGACTAAATAATAGTGTCTTCTCGGCGATATTACTCAAATTTATATGAGTATAACCGCTTATTTATATTGTAAATGGGTCACATTTCGATTATTTTACCGATAAAATAGTTAACTTTGTCAAAATAAATCGAAGAAATCTATATATGAAACGAACACCACGTGATCACTCCCTCTTCTTGAAGACTTTTCGTGTCTATCTTCAGTATGTCAATTCTGGTCTATATTTCCGCAAGGAGCACATTCTCGGTCTTGAGAATGTTCCTGCCGACGGCACTCCATGTGTCGTGGTATCCAACCACCAGAACTGCCTCAACGATCCTCTCTGCGTATGTCTTACGCTCACGGATCGTCGCATGAACTTCATTGCACGAGCAAACGTATTCAAGAACCCTATATTCAACAAGGCTCTACGTGCCATGGGTCTTCTGCCCGCATACCGCATGAGCCACGAGGGCTTCTCGGCAATCAACAAAAATCGTATGACGATGGATGCTGCAGGCCAGGCGCTCACCGACGGCGAGACACTCATGCTCTACCCCGAGGCTGACCACCAGGACAAGCGCTGGCTCGGCACATTCAAGATTGGCTACTTGCGCATTGCATTCGAGGCTGCCGAGAAGATGAACTTCGAGCAGGATGTCATGGTGCTCCCATCGTGCAACCACTACTCTAACTACTTCCACGCACGTACCGACATGCTTATCAAGTTCGATAAGCCTATCTCGCTCAAGCCATACTACGAGCGCTACAAGGAGTCGCCACGTGAGGTTATGGTCGAGGTAAACGAGATTGTACGCAGCCGTATTCAGGCCATGATGCTCCACGTTAGCGACCTTGAGCACTACGACCAGATCGACTTCTTGCGTGAGACGGAGTATGGCAATAAGTATGCTCGTGAGCACGGCTTCAAGGCAAACTACCTCCCATCACGTCTGCTCTCCGACCAGCAGTTTGTCGACAAGATGCAGAATGCCACCGCTAAGGAGCCAGAGAAGATGGAGAAGATCTACGACGACACCAAGCGCTATGCTCTTGGCATCAAGGAGCTCAGAGTGCGTGACTGGCTATTTAAGCACAACCCAGGCATCGAGGCACCTATGCTTCGTGGCTTAGGTCTGTTGCTGCTCCTGCCACTCTTCATCATCTCGATTATCCCTACTTGCTTGATGTTTATCATCCCAAAGATATTTATCAGCAAGCTTATCAAGGATCAGATGTTTGTCAGCTCGTTTAATATCGGCGCAAGTGCCTTTATATCGGTACCATTGTGTTTGATTATCCCTGTCATCGTGCTCTGGATATGCCTCGGTTTCTGGTGGGCTCTCGGCTACTTCATCGCCTTCCCACTGATGTTCATCTTGGCATGGAATTATATGCGTCTGTTCATCAAGTTTGTCGGCTCATGCCAGTTTGTTCGTCGCAAGAATAGAGCAAAGATTGCAGAACTCCGTGAGCTTCGCACAAGCATCTACGAGCGTCTTGACGCAATCTTGGACTAAGCTATGTCTAAAACATTTAGAGCTATAATCATTGGAGCTACCTCGGGCATTGGCCATGAGGTGGCTCTTCACTTAGCCCAGCGAGGTGTCATCCTCGGCCTTGCAGGACGACGCACCGAGCGTCTCGAGGCACTGCAACAGAGGTTCGGTGCCGAGAGAGTACATATCGCTCGTATCGATGTCACCGATAGCGAGGCTACCCAGGCTCTTGATGAGCTTATTGGGCGTGTGGGTGCTCCCGACCTACTGCTATACGCCTCGGGCATAGGCAAGCAAAACCCCACACTCGATATCGACATCGAGTCAAACACCGTGATGACCAACTCATGGGGCATGGTGCGCATCGTAGACCACTTCGTAAACTACGTGAAGCAGAATAGTGCCTACGACAATAGACACAAGGCGCACATCGCCGTTATCAGCTCCGTGGCGGGCACCATGGGCATGGGATCTGCTCCCGCCTACTCCGCCACAAAGAGCATGCAGAGCAGCTATCTCACCGCTCTGTCACAATATGTGCGTATGGAGTCTATTCCCGCCTGTTTTAGCGACATACGCCCAGGTTTCGTGGCCACAGAGATCCTAAATCCTGAGAAGCGATACCCAATGCTCATGAGCGTCGATAAGGCGGCACGCTGCATCCTACGTGGTCTTAAGCGCAAGCGTCGCATAATCATCTTCGACTGGAGATTCAAGCTCCTCGTATGCCTCTGGCGACTAATCCCGAGAGCAGTGTGGGAGCGACTTACAATCGTCCGTAATTAATTAGGTATATATGTCAACAAGAAATGGGGTTATCCGCAAGTGGATAACCCCATTTCTCATAATATCACCGTTGCTTGGGTTACATCATAGCAGTGATGTCCCAGACAAAGGCACGTGAGCCCTGCTGCTCGGTGAGAAGGTCGATCTCACGAAGTGCCTCGAGCAACACTGGGATCTTCTCGTCCTCGACGATAGCCAATACCGACGAGTTCATCGAAGGCCATGCGTGAGTGCCATAGTGAGGCTCACCATTGTGAGTACCACGACCCTCGGTAAGAGCCCAACGAGTGAAACCTCGCACCTCGTGCTCATCGAGAAGGTTGTTGATACGATCGGTGAGTGCCTGATTATATGATATAAATAGTGCTTTCATCGTCAATACTTTTTTTGTGATACTCTAATTACTCATTCTGCTGAAGTTTCTCAAGGCGCTTGCGGCGAACAAACTCCTCAACCTCCTTCTGGCGGATAGCCTTGCGTGCTGCAACACGCTCCTTGCGACCCTCCATCATGGCGTAGAGCGCAGGCACGATAAAGAGTGTGAGCAGAGTCGAAACAAGCAAACCACCTACAACGGCAACACCCATAGGCTGCCATGTCTCCGAACCCTCACCGATACCCATTGCCATAGGCACCATACCGAGGATTGTCGTGAGCGATGTCATGAGCACAGGACGAAGACGGCTCTTACCACCTGCGATAACGGCATCTGCAACGTTCGTGCCACGCTCAACAAGAAGGTTCATGTAGTCCACCATCACGATACCGTTCTTGGTAACAATACCCACAAGCATGATAGCACCAATCAGAGCGATGAGCGACAATGGTGTAGATGAAATCCACAATGCGATGAATACACCCGACATAGCAAATGGGATGGTGAACATGATGATGAATGGGTAGGCCAACGACTCAAACTGAGTAGCCATCACGATGTATACAAGGATAATGATAAGGATAAGCAACATACCGATATCGCTAAATGCATCGCCCTGATCCTCGATCGAACCACCGAGCTCGAGGTCAAGACCTGCAGGCACGTCGTAGTCAGCCAAAACCTCATTTACCTCGGCAACAGCCTCACCAAGAGCTACACCAGCACCCAACGAGCACTTAACCGTAACGATACGCTGACGGTTCTCACGCTCGATAGTTGGTGATGAGAAATCCTCGTTAATAGTTGCCACATCCTTGAGCTTGATAGCACGGCCCTGAGCTGTGTAGAGAGTGATATTCTCAACATCCTCCACTCGCTCACGGAATGGCTCTGCATAGCGCACTACGATGTTATACTCGTCGCCATCCTCACGATACTTAGTACACTCGTAACCATAGATACGGTTGCGGATGAACTGAGCCACGGTCGCAGCGTTGAGGCCATAGTATGCGAGCTTCTCACGGTCGAACTGAACATTGAACTCTGGCTGGAGATCCTCACGTGAGAGCTGTGCATCACGCAGAGTGCTGAGCTGCGACATCTTCTCCTGGAGATCCTTAGCCGTAGCCATCGCACTCTCCATATCGTGACCAAACACCTTGATATCCACAGTGCTTGAACCACCACCAGGGCCACCGCCACCACCAGGCGTTACAGTAAACTCACGTACCTCAGGGATAGCAGCAATCTCACGACGCAACTGATCGGCGATCTCGAAGATTGTTGGACGATCCATATCCGAGAGTCGTGGCATACGGATGTTATAGTTGATGATGTGTGAGCCGGTAGTCTGCATTGCCGCAAAGGCGTTGTTCGACGAGTTCTCACCAGCAGAGGTTGACACCATGTAGATGAATGGGAACTTCTCAGAGATGATGTTATCAACCTTGCGAGCAATCTTGACAGTCTCGTCGACATGTGTATTCTGCTCGAGCTTGATCATCATCGTAATACGTGCATTATCTACTGGAGGGAAGAACTCCGTAGGCACCTGCTTAAGAAGCATGAGTGACGCACCAAAGAAGAGCATGAGCACTGCAATGGTAGTCTTACGCCAGCGCACCACGAAGCGCAAAGCACGCTCGTAGACACCATCCAACCACTGCAAGAACTTGTCGATAGGCTTGTACAAAATACCAATACCCTTATATGTATGCTCACCACCCTCAATTTTGAGCATATATGCCGAGAGCATAGGGGTAAGCGTAATAGCCGCAGTTGTAGAGATACATACCACGATTGTCACAATCCAACCAAGCTCCTTGAACATCACACCCGCCATACCAGGGATCATGGTAAGTGGCATGAACACGGCAACAACCACAAGAGTGGTAGCGATAACTGAGAGCCATACCTCGTTGGTAGCGTAGATAGCCGCCTCCTTAGGATTAGAGCCTCGCTCGATATGTGTTGTGATATTCTCGAGCACCACGATAGCATCATCCACAACCATACCGATGGCAATAGAGAGCGCCGAGAGCGAGATGATGTTGAGCGTAGAGCCTGTAGCAAAGAGGTAGATAAAGGCGCAGATAAGCGAGATAGGAATTGTCAAGCAGATGATAAATGTTGCACGCCAACGACCCAAGAAGATCATCACCACAAGGATAACGAAGATAAAGGCGTACATGATAGTCTCGGCGAGCGAGTTGATAGCATCCTTAATCTCACGCGATGACTCAAAAATGGTCTCCACCTTACAATCCTCAGGGAGTGTAGGGATAATATCCTCGAGGCGCTTCTGCACATCCTCGATAATCTGCACTGAGTTAGCACCTGTCTGCTTCTGAATCATGATACGCACACCACGACGACCGTTGATACGCTCATCCATGGTTGCCTCCTCGAGCGTGTCGACAATCTCGGCAACGTCACGCAACATGACTGTGCGACCACCAGTATTCGAGATCACGATATCGAGCAACTCACGGCTATCGTCGAACTGGAGATCGGTCTTGAGGTTAAATATCTGCGAACCGAGGTCAAGGCTACCAGCGGGAATATTGATATTCTCCGAAGCGATAATCTGACCGAGCGACTCTACAGTGAGGCCATAAGCCTCGAGCTTGTTAGGGTCGATGTTCACCTGTACCTCACGCTCACGAGCACCAATAACGGCAACCGAACCGATACCGTTGATACGGTTAAGCTCGTTTACCATCTTATCATCGAGGATCTTGGCAAGTGCTGCATAGCTATGGTCGGCAGTAACTGAGAGCATCATGATTGGCATCATTGAGCTCGAGAACTTCATTACTGTTGGGTACTCCACCTCGTCAGGAAGGAGTGACTGTGTACGGCTGACAACGTCACGAACATCGTTTGCCGCCTCCGTAAGGTCGCATCCATACTCAAACTCCAGGGTAACCATTGATACATTATCCGAAGATTTCGATGTAATCTTATCGAGGTTATCTACAGAGTTGAGCTGATCCTCCAATACACGGGTGATATTTGTCTCGATATCCTCGGCATTACCACCCTGGTACATCGTGATAACACTGATGTAGGGCACCTCGATATCGGGATACTGGTCGACACCAAGGTTCTTCAGCGAGTAGAGGCCGAAGACTATGACGCCTATGAATATAAGTGCAACCGAAATCGGTTTTCGCACCGCGGTTTCGTAAATTTTCATCCCTAAAGGTAATTTATACTGTTATACATCTCTTTTCAAGATCAAATAGCTGAGTGGCTCACACTACTCATTCTTGACCTCTACCTTCTTGCCACCCATGAGGCGTGTGAACGATGTTGTAGCAACCTCATCGCCAGCCTCGAGGCCCTCAAGAATCTCGATCATGTTGCCTACACGACGACCATCCTTCACAAAACGGTACTCAGCAACACCATCCTTGATAACATATACATAACGCTCTGACGAACCAGCCTGCTTCTGCACAGCCTGATCAGGCACCATCACAGCCTCACGCTGACCCATGGTGAATGTAGCACGTGCGTACATACCTGGGCGAAGACGCTCCTTGCCGTTAGGGATAGTGATCTCAACACCGAAAGTGCGTGTTGCAGCATCCAACGCAGGGTTGATACGTGTCACCTTGCCGTTGAAAGTCTCGCCAGGGAAGAGGTCTACCTCGATCTCTACTGGGTGACCCACCTTAACACTTGTGTAGTACTGCTCCGACACGTTAGCCATAACCTTGAGCTGGTTGATCTGCATGATGTGCAAGATAGGCATTGAGGCAAACAGGTCGCCAGACTCGAAGTTACGTGCAGTAACAACACCTGAGATTGGTGATACGATTGTTGAGTTCTTGCGAAGGTTCTCAACAACCTCCTTCTGCAAGTTGAGCTGGTTCTCGAGCTGCACGATCTGCTGGTCTGACACGCCACCAGCCTCGTGTACTGGCTTCATACGGTCGTAGTTATCCTGCATTGTTGCGAGGTTGAGCTCCTGCTGCTTGAGTGTTGTCTGGTCCATGACTACGATAACCTGACCCTGGCGCACGTGGTCACCCACATCAACCTTGATCTTATCGATATGGAGGCCCGCAACTGCTGGAGTGATATCGTTCTCCTTGTAGGGCTTGATCTCCGAGGTGTAAACCTCAGTGAGGTCGATAGTCTGCACTTCGGCAGTAGCTGTCTTTACCAATACGGCAGTCTCAGCACTTGGTGTAGAGGTTGTAGACTCACTCTTCTCGGTGCTGTTCGATGCGCAGCTGGCCATTGCCACGGCTGCGATTAGCATGATTAAACTCTTCTTCATTGTTATACTGTTTTTCTTATTTTATTCCACCATTTACTCTTCGGTCTGCTCCTCAGTCTCGAAGTCTACGCCGAGAGCCTTCTCGTACTCAGCATGTGCCGAGAGATAGTCGTAGATCGACTGTGAGTAGTTGAGCTGAGACTGTGTGAGTGTAAGCTGCGAGCTGTTGAGCTCGAGGATAGTACCTGCACCAGCATTGTAGCGTGTAAGGGCAATATCGTAGGCCTTCTGTGCCTGCTCCACTGTGAGCTCGTTCGAGAGCATTGTCTCGCGTGCAGTGAGAAGGTTGTTTACCGATGCCTGCACCTGGAGCTTGAGGCCACGCTCTGTGTACTCACGCTGAATATCGAGCTGAGCACGCTGGTTGCGCACCTCACGAAGCTGGTTTGTCTTGCTGAAACCTGCGAAGATAGGAATCGAGATCTGCGCACCGAGCGATATTGGGTACTGCCACCAAAGCTTCTGGTCGCTATTTGCTGGAGCACCTGCGCCACCACCCATCAAGCCACCGAGGTTGCTTGGCTCCTGACCGATATACGAGATCTGGCCAAAGGCAGCAATCGTAGGCATGCGTGTAGTCTGGATAAGCTTCTCCTGGTGATCGAGCAACTCGCTCTGAAGCTCAAGGGTCTTTATCGTAGTATTATCCTCGAGGTTAACCTGATAGTCTGCATCAAGAAGCACTGCCTCACGGAAATCATCGAGCGAGCCTACAACCGAGATCTCTGTCTCCTCTGGAATCGAGAGGTACATCTTAAGCTGACGCTTTGTAAGGTCGATGCCGTTCTGTGCCTGGATCACCTGAGGACGGAGGTTGCTCAACTGAACCTGTGCTGTGATATAGTCGTACTCGGCAGCAAGACCAGTCTCGAAGAGCTGCTTGGTATTCTCAACCACCTCCTCGGTAGTCTTGATAGCCTCCTGGAGCACACTCATAGACTGCTCGGCGAGCAATACGTTGTAGTATGCCGCACGCACAGCAGCAATCATGTCGATGCGGCTGGCACGAGCACTCTCAACGGCCATTGCCATCTGTGTGTCATTGAGCTTCATCTGGCGATATACCGATGGCACGAAGAGTGGCAACGAGAGGCTTGCTGTGGCATTGAGTGTATTCTTACCACCAAAAGACAAGCCCTGGGCCATCTCCTGCTTGCGCAGAGCATAGGAATACTGACCCGACACATCGAGCTTTGGATAGAGCGATGCTACGGTCTGCTTCTTGACATAGTCGTAGCGCTCGATCTCAAGGTTTGCGACCTTGATTGTAGGGTTTTCGCTTAGGGCAATCTCTATCGCCTGGTCAAGCGATAGTGTCACCTGAGCCTCTGCCACGCCAAGCGACAGACCACCCAAAAGAATCAATACTAAAAACTTTTTCATCTTATCTTTGTTTGTTTATTGTTTATTCCTTGCAGTTATGCTCCAACTTAAGCCAACGCTCTCTCCGAGGCTAAAGTATCTGGCGAGGGGATATTTCCGAAATATTTATCAAAACATCCGTCGATAATCTCAATACCACTCACGGTGCACAATCCACGGATGAATATCACCAGCGAGTATGACATTAGCGATATCATCTCGAGAGAGTTGTGCACATCGTCACGGTCGAAGACCATGATTCCCTGCACGCTGTCGCACAATACACGCACCACAAACTCGCAGTCGGCCGTAGAGGTGAAGTAGCCATTGGCCACGCACTTCTTTATCCAGCCACGCATATCGGCCATAGAGCGCTGCTGCGCATCGGCCTCAAGACGCTCGTGCACGTTTGGATAGAAACGCTTGAGATTGCGTCGTACACGGCTAATCGTAGGTGCCTGGTTGATCATCTCACGCAGGTTGTAGATCATCACCTCGAGGTCGTTATCGATGCGTGCCACACTCTCAATTCGGCGCTCACGGCTCTGCATTGTGTAGTGCAAAATAGCTAGATAGAGTAGCTCCTCCTTGTCGCTGAATATCTCGTAGAGTGTACGCTTCGACATGCTCAGCTCTCGGGCGATATCGTCCATGCGCACAGCCTTGATGCCCTGGTGCATAAACATTCGGGCGGCGTGTTCAATTATCATTTGCTTCTGAGACATAGCTATCCTAATATAATTACGGCGCAAATATAGATTAAAAAACTCGAGAAACAAAAAAAGTTTTCATGATTTTTACCCTAAAACGCCCTTATAGCCAATTTTCTGCGATTTTAGCAAAAAATAAGAGGATGTCCAAGATAATTCTCGGACATCCCCTCACGATTTTGATATGCTCAACAGGGCCTCAGCAGCCCTGCACGCCACTATTTGATTAGAGCTCAGGCATAGCCTCACCATCGAGGTCGATTACGAAGGTAACCCAACCA
Organism: Alistipes sp.; assembly: GCA_017629035.1. Taxonomy (GTDB): domain Bacteria; phylum Bacteroidota; class Bacteroidia; order Bacteroidales; family Rikenellaceae; genus Alistipes. The sequence continues at coordinate 76,872 of JAGBXX010000012.1, forward strand.
GAATCGGTGTTCACGATACCGATGATCTTGCGACCATCAGCCGATGCACCGATGATGATTACACCCTCCTGAATATAGTTGTAGAGGTCGATGCTGTGCTCATCAAGCAACCAGTCGATGATAGGCTTCTGATTCTCAGTGTCGCCAGACTTGAGGTCGACAACATAAGAGGTAGTACCCATGTAGAATGGCACGTCGTTGAGGAACGCAATACCATCGTCGGTCATTGCTGATACATAACCATTGAAGCACTTGCCACCAAAGATCGTAAGCTCGCCAGTCTCGAGGTTGTAGCAACCAGGCTGTACAACCTCGCCACCACCCTCAGGATAGGTCTTAGCAACGCTGTAGATATATGTACCATTAGGAGTCATACGCACCTGAGTGTCACCAAATGAGAGTGTTGGGCGATACTCGCTGTCGTACTCGAATACTGGGTATGTGAACTTAGAGTACTCATCCTCCCAAACAACTGCCATCATAGCATAACCCTGCTCACAACCTACAATACGACGGTCTGGGCTAACACCATAAGGCGAAACTGCGCCAGTACCATAGAGGGTATCACCTGGCTCGAGAACTGTGATACGATCCTTGAGTACGTCGTAAACGAAAGGCACGATAGTGTCGTAGATTTTACCGTAGTATGACTCAGCATCATACTCCCACCACCAACCTACAACAAACATACCGTCAGGAGTTACTGCCTGGAATGAGCTCATGTTAGATTCAGTGAGATCGCTGAGATCGAGCTTCAAAACCTGGCCATTTACATACATAGCAGCCTCACCGCTCTGGCTATCCTGGTATGTAGCACCTACGATAACGCCATCGTCAGCAACATCCATACAGTCAAAGTTCTCAATCATAGAGATCTCGTCACTCTCGAGGTCGATAATCATACCCTGGCGATCGAAGCTACCAACAACCCAGCGACCATTGTTCGAAATGGCAGAGGCTGTAGAGCCATTCTGTGGGCACCACTCGCGGTATGCTGGTACCACGCGAACGCCGATAACAACCTCCTGAGTAGCAACAACTGAGCTATTCTCTGCAACAGCCGAGATAGCCTGGAGCTTCACAGTATATGTTGTATTCCACTTAAGATCGTCGAAACGGTGAACAGTCTTGTCGGTCTTAACTGGCTCAGCATCGTTGAGCTGAATCTGGTAGTAAGCAGCACCCTCGACAGTGGTCCAAGATACTGTAATAGAGTTCTCGTTAGCATTTGCTGAGAACTCAGGAGCTGGCAACTGATCAGTGTTGATTGGCTCCTTAGACTCACAACCTACGGCCATAAGTGCGATGACAGCGGCTGCGAACAATGTAAAGATTTTCTTCATAAGTTATGTGTGTTAAAATTGTTTTTTGTGTCAAGATTGCGCCTTCGCGAGGAGTGAAAAATTGCACTCTTTCTCGCCTCAACATGCTCAAAAAAGCATACTTCGCCTCTCTATAACACGGCAAAGATATACAAAATTTTTGCGTTAACAACTTTTCACTCCGACATTTATGCATATCCACTCCAATATCTGCATATTCATCTCTTTTGCCAAAACACTCTCTCATTCAGCACCACTAGACTGCTACTCATAACGAAAAATTGACCAACGGGCAAATATTTCCACTCCTGCACGACGTTTCACAATTTTTTATCTTAACTTTGCACCGAACTATATCCGAGTGCGCACTCACGCACACGCTTAGGAGCGACAAAATTAATTAACAATTATAACTCTACACACAATGAGAACACTACGTTTTTTGATGATGGCTCTCACGGCCATAATGATGTTTGTAGGTTGTACTGGCGAGCCAGATTTCGTCTTGCCACCAAACCCCAACCCACCAACCCCAACCCCAACTCCTGGACCATCGGAGTACCCCCTAATCTCAACCGACCCAGCATTTGTCACTGAGGCCATGACCGAGGATATCACAGTCATCCTCAACACCGCAGGCACCGCTGCTGACGGATTTACAGGTGAGTTGTATGCCCATACTGGCGTGCTCACAACAGAGAGCACAACAACTGGCGACTGGAAGTATGTACTCTCGGAGTGGGGCGATAACATCCCTGAGTGCAAGCTCGAGCCACAGGGCGACAACATCTGGCACTACACTATCAAGGGTGGTGTTCACGCCTGGTATGGTGTTCCTGAGAGCGAGCAGGTAACTCACATCGCCTTTGTATTCCGCTCGGCAGACTCTACCATCGAGGTCAAGGACAATGGTTCGGACATCTTTGTTGAGATGGCAGTTGAGGGTCTTTCAGTTAAGATCATCTCTCCTGCGCACGGCTCAATTCTCCAGGTTGGCGATGAGTGTGTCGTACAGGTACAGCAGCAGGCTGCAACAAACGTGAAGCTCTTCAAAAACGATGTTGCTGTGGCCGAGACTGGCAGCGCAACACTCTCATACACCTACGCTCCTACTGAGCCTGAGGATGTAGTATTCAAGGCTGTGGCTACTGACGGCGTTGACACTGTTGAGCATAGCGTAAGCATTGCTGTCTTGGGCGAGACCGAGAGTGCTCCACGTCCTATCACCGCAGAGAATGGCGTGACAATCAATGGCGACGAGGCTACATTCTGCCTCTATGCTCCAGGCAAGAAGTCAGTAGTTCTCTTGGCCGACTTCAACGAGTATGCTCCATCAAACGAGTCTATGATGAAGCGAGATGGTGACTACTTCTGGATTACTGTGTCGGGTCTTGAGCAGGGCGTTGAGTACGGCTACCAGTATCTCGTTGACGGCACAATCAAGATTGGCGACCCTTATGCAACAAAGATCCTCGATCCATGGAACGACAAGTGGATAAGCTCTACGGTATATCCTAACCTCAAGCCTTACCCTTCAGAGTACACTTCAGATATTGTATCGGTGTTCGAACTCTCACCCGCAGAGTTCACTTGGACAGCTACATCATACCAGCGTCCTGAGGAGAACTCACTTGCTATCTACGAGCTTTTGGTGCGTGACTTCAGCGAGGAGGGCTCTATCAATGCTGTGACAGCCAAGCTCGACTACCTCGAGACTTTGGGTATCAACGCTATCGAGCTCATGCCTATCCAGGAGTTCGACGGCAACGACTCATGGGGCTACAACCCATGCTTCTTCTTTGCTGCCGACAAGGCCTACGGTACCACTGAGGCATACAAAACATTTATCGACGAGTGCCACAAGCGTGGTATCGCAGTCATCCTCGACGTGGTATTCAACCACGCCACAGGTCAGTTCCCATACGCTAAGATGTGGTGGAACAGCAGCGCAAACAAGACTGCTGGCGACAACCCATTCTTCAATGTCGATGCACCACACAACTGGAGCGTATTCCACGACTTCAACCACACCTACCAGTACACTGTGCAGTATATCGACGAGGTTCTTGAGTACTGGATGAAGGAGTACAACGTCGATGGCTTCCGCTTCGACCTCACCAAGGGCTTCGTTCAGAACCCTGGCAACTACGATGCAGGTGGCTACTCGGCTCAGCGTATCGGCATCTTGAAGCACTACGCAGAGACCATCCGTGCTGTCGACCAGGATGCATACATCATATTTGAGCACTTCTGCGATCAGTCGGAGGAGAACGAGCTCTATAACTCTGTAGGTGCTCTCTGCTGGAACAACAACCAGCGTGGCGGCTACATCGAGACTGTGATGGGCTGGTACGATGACGGCAAGAACGACGGCTCGGCATACTGGGGCGTTATGGGCGACCTTCAGGGCAACAACTGGTCGCATGATATCACCCTCAACTACGAGAACGGCATCTACGTTGCTCAGGATGTAGTATTTGCCGACGCCAACAAGGAGGGTTGCTGCTTCAAGATTCGCAAGAACCGCAATTGGAGCACATCTTATGGTGTTACCGATGGCACTAAGGTACACAACTTGGGTGCTGCAATCTCGCTCAACGGTAGTGCCAATGTATTGATGAATGCTCAGGTAGGCGTTAAGTACGATATCTACTTCGACGCCACTGCGATGACTGTATACGTAATGGCCGATGGCCAGCGTCCTTCACAGTTGTCACGCGCACGCACCATGTCTACACGTGCTGGCACTCAGAGCAACTTTGCTGACTTCAAGAGTGGCCGTATCAACAACATCGAGACCCACGACGAGGAGCGTATCGCCTACAAGGCTATCACCTCGGGTCAGGAGTATGTCAAGAACGACTGGGCAGTTCTCAGCAAGCGTCTTCAGGCTATCTATGCCCTCCACTTCCTCACTCCATATCCAAAGATGATGTGGCAGTTTGGTGAGCTCGGCTACGACATATCTATCGACTATAACGATCGTACAGGTCGCAAGCCTATCCATTGGGACTACTACAACGATGCCAACCGCAAGGCCCTCTACGACGCTATGTCGAAGTTTATCTCATGGCGTACCGACAACCAGGACTACTACGGCCAGGACTACCTCGCTGTTCACACATGGAATGTTAACGACGTAGATATGGGTGGCAAGACCCTCGTGATGGACAAGGTTATCGTTGTTGCAAACTTCACAAATGCTGAGGCTTCGACAACTATCTCTAACCCTAACCCAGGCGAGTGGACCAACCTCATGACTGGTGAGAAGGTTCAGGTCAATGGCTCACACACCGTGACACTACCGGGTAGCGACTATATCATTCTTGTTAGATAGTTGCTAACAACACCCAAAACTTAAGAGGGGATGTCCACAGCGGACATCCCCTCTATTTATATTATATATTTAGGTCAGCCTAAAACTCAGCAATGATAACTGCCGAGATAGGCTCTACTGCAAGTTTGCCCTCTGCCTCAACAGCCTCGCCGCCATCGAGCCACCAGCTCTTGCCATCCGATATCCACTTGTAGCTACCCTCAGGAATAGCGAACTCTGCAACCTCACGTGAGCCATTCATAAGCACCACGATGCGCTTAGCCGAGTCGATACCCTCCAACTTATCGAGCACAAAGCCTACGGCAGCAGCATTGTCATGCTCGATGAACGATAGGTGCTCACGCACACGCTCAGCAGTCTGGAGCGCAAATGCTGGATGTGCCTTACGAAGTGCAATAAGAGCCTTCACATACTCCACAAGATCGTTGTACTTGCTCTTGAGAGCCCAGTCAATGGCGTTGTACTTATCGGGCATGTTATATGTATTCTTCTCGCCATACTTCGAGCGGAACATCTCCTCGCCACAGAAGATAAATGGAATACCCTGCGACGTAAATACACCAAAGTGTGCGAGCTTAACCATAGCTATGAGCTCCTGCTCCGAAGCCTTAGGCGAGATATGCTCCAGACGGTCACGCATATTGTGGTCATCGTGGCACGATACGTAGCTGATATGCTGCGTAGGTGCTGCACACCATGCCGCCTCAGAGTGCTTTACCTCGGGGTGCTCAACACCACCTGCGATACCAAACTTGAGAGCCTCCTTGTTGCCCTCAACGCCATGTATAAAGCCTCCCTTGGACAAATCGAGAGTACCACGCAGAGCATTGCGGATATCGTCCGAGAATGCTCCCACGCCAGGCATCTGATAGGTGTAGCGCTTGAACGCCAACTTCGACTCGTCGTATAGAGGGGCGCTTGCAGCCCAGCCCTCGCCATAGAGCAAGATATTTGGGTTCAACGCCTCGAGGCGCTTGCGGATAAGGTTCATAGTCTCGATGTCGTGGATAGCCATGAGGTCGAAACGGAAACCGTCGATATGGTACTCCTTGACCCAGTACTCCAACGACTCTACGATATACTTCTGCATCATAGGCTTCTCGCTCGCTGTCTCATTGCCACAGCCCGAGCCATCGGCAAACGAGCCATCCTCGCGCATACGGTAGAAATAGCCAGGAACCGTAAGCTCAAAGCCACAGTTCTCGGTCGATGTAGTGTGGTTGTAGACAACATCAAGCACCACGTTAAGGCCCGCCTTGTGCATAGCCTGCACCAGAGTCTTGAGCTCACGGATACGGCTCTCAGGGTCGGCAGGGTTTGTCGAATATGTACCCTCGGGTGCGCTATAGTTCTTAGGCTCATAGCCCCAGTTATACTGATCCGTAGGCTTCGACTCGTCGATAGAGCCAAAGTCGGCAGTAGGCAAGAGGTGAACGTGCGTTACACCCATCTCCACAAGGTGGTCAAGGCCCGTTGCAAGGCCCTCGTTAGAGCGTGTGCCATGCTCCGCCATGCCGAGATACTTGCCAGGGTATGCGCTACCTGCCGAGGCGTGAGCAGTCATATCACGATAGTGCATCTCGTAGATAACACGCTCCTCGGGCTTAAACTCTGGGCTACGATCCTCGCTCCAGCCCTCAGGGTCGGTGTTGCGGAGGTCTATAATAGCACCACGGTCGCCATTTACGCCGAGAGCCTTGGCAAAGATACCTGCAGTCTCCTTTAGAGGCTTACCATTGACAGTGAGCTGAAAGGCATACATCTCACCACGGTGATCACCCTCAGCCGTAGCAACCCAGAGGCCACTATCTCCTCGGCTCATAGCTATCTCCTCGACAAGCTCCTCGGCACGGTATAGGCGCACCACAGCGCTCTCTGCCGTAGGTCCCCACACCTCGAATGTTGTTCTCTCGGGGGTGTAGTTCATCTCCTGAATAGGCTTCTCTGGGATAGCCATTGGGTCGTTTGATGTTGTGCCAGCGCAAGCAACAACGGCTACGGCCGACAGAAGTATCGCACCAAAGCTCAGAAAGTTGTGTAAAGTCATAATACCCATATTTAGTTACTGTTTGTTAATCGTGATATAGGCGAATACCCTCTACAGGCGCCTCTATGCTGAGTGTCGAGGGGTAATACTCGAGCTCCTGGCAGCGTGTTGCTGCCGTCTCGACACCCTTGCCCAGAATCTTGGCCAGAGCCGTAGCAAGTGCTATATCGTGCTGCTCATCGCCCCAATCGGCACGTGGCATAGGATAGTTAGCATCGTGAACACCCACACCGTTATTCTCCTTCGTAAGATCGACATCGGGGATGATACCCTCGCCCCAGTCGCCATCACCCTTAGCATTTAGACACATGAAGGTGATGGGGGCAAACTCGAGGTATTTGCCCGCAATGGTGGCACGTGTCACATCCATACCGCAGTTCTTACCCTCGGTCTGAGTGCCTATGAGCGTAACAGGAACGTCAAGACCACGAAGACCCATAACCACAAGCTCTGAGGCCGAGGCTGAGTAGTCTGAGCATATCACCGTGAGGTTGTCAAGGCCAAAGATCGAACCTGTGCCCTCGAGATTAAATGCCGAGGATTGCTGCGTTCTCTGGTTATTCGGGTTGCGCACCAGTGTACAGAGTGTGCTACCCTCGAGTGTTGAGGGCATAAGTGCCGAGCAGAGCTTCACGGCGGAGTCTACCGAGCCACCACGATTGATTCTAAGGTCGAGGATAAGCTCCTGGGCACCATCGGCTGCAAGTGAGCTTAGGGCAGCAAGCAGCTCGTCGTCATACGAGCTATCGAAGCTTGTGTAGGCAAGGTATCCTATCTTCGTGCCCTCGATATCAATCACCTCGTGATGCGCCACTGGAGATGCGTCGTAGAGGCCCTTAGAGATTGTTGTCTCGAAGCTCTCATCCGCAGTCTGGCGCTTGATAGAGAGTCTTATGCTCTGCTTTGTGTTGGCCTGAATCGAGGTGAAGTGGGCCGAGTAGTTGCTGTTGGTGATATAGCTGTCGTTGATCTTTACGATCATGTCGCCACGCTTGATTCCCGCCTTGGCAGCTGGAGAGTCCGGGTATACGTGGTCCACGATGAAATAGTAGTAGTTGTTCTCACGGCTGGCAAGCAGAATCGTGTAGTGCAACAACATACCGAAGCCCGTAACCTCGGCACGTGTCGACGTCTTGTACTCCGAGATATATGAGTAGAACGAGCGCTTGCCGCTGCTGTTGACATATCCATCGTCAACATTTGTCTTGAGCTTCGACAACGCATGCTGAAGATACTCTGACCACTTATAGTGCTCTCTATCAAACAGAAAGTTCCTATCCTTGACCTCATCGAGCCAGTAGTACTCCTCAACGAGGCGCTTGTCGATATAGGCAATAATCTCCTTATCCTGACTGCTATTCTGCCCCTGCGTAGGGTTGTCGACACCAGGATACGGATTCTTTGTGCACGCCGCAAGGAGGAGTGCAACTATGAGTGTTAAACGCTTCATATCACTACTTTACGATTTTGTTTTGCTCGTTATAATATTTACATACTCTCGTAATACCGCAACTATCACACTTGGGTTTACGTGCCAGGCAAGTATATCTACCATGCAGAATCAGCCAGTGGTGGGCTATGGGTAGCAGCTCACGAGGAAAGCCCTTCTCAAGCTGTCGCTCGGTAGCAAGTGGAGTCTTGGCATTGCGGCTCAGGCCTATGCGCGCTGCAACACGAAACACATGCGTGTCGACAGGCATAACCTCTCTGCCCCAGAGCACCGCACCCACAACATTTGCCGTCTTGCGACCCACACCCTGCAACGACTGCAGATCATCGGGGTCGGTAGGTACCTCGCCACCAAAACGCTCCACAATCTGACGTGATAGCGAGGCGAGGTGTCGAGCCTTGTTATTTGGGTAGGATATACTCTTAATATATTCGTAAATCTCCTCTGCCGAGGCCTCGGACATAGCCCTCGCATCGGGATAGGCAGCAAAGAGTGCGGGGGTGGTGAGGTTTACACGCTTGTCGGTACACTGTGCCGAGAGCACCACGGCAACAAGCAGCTCGAAGGGTGTTGTAAAGTTGAGCTCACTCTCGGCCGTAGGCATAGCCTTCGAGAAGTACTCGATCACATAGTTGTATCGCTCCTTGCTTGTCATATCTATCTTGTTTTTCGCCACATACGCCAGCCTATCTTCTTGGCAAATAGGCCATACGATGCTATATTCTTGATTAGAGGTCGGTGGGCCTTCACATCAGACCACCAGCGACCTATATACTCTGCTATCGAGCCATTGAACGACAATACCCATAGTGCCGTGTTGTGCTTCTGCAGAAGTAACTCATCACGCAACCTACTATCGTTGTAACGCTCATCATACCAGAGGCTTATATTAAGAAGCGAGTCCACGAAGGCTATCTTCTTACGGTAGTCTGTGTCGTGGCTCACGCTATATTTCAGCACTCGGTGCACAGCCATCGGGCAGTCGACGCCTACATACTTGCTATTGGCTGCAAACCATAGCCACATAGGCAGGTCGTCGGTCAGCCACTCGGGGTGCTCCTCGGGGCGTATCTCGTCGTAGTATCGCTCCACAAGCTCCCTGCGTGCCACCACGGTGCAGTTCTCGGCGGGGTTGCGCCTGAGCATAGCCTCAAAGCTTGTAGGGCACTCCTCGCTCTCGGGGTATATCGTCACATTACCACTCTCGTCGATACGCTCCGAACGTGTGTAACACATGCCCAGCTCGGGGTCTGCCTCGAGAAGCTCCACCTGCATTGCGAGCTTCTTGCGGTGTGTGAAGTAGTCGTCGCCATCGAGCAGTGCTATATACTTACCACGTGCTGCGGCAATGGTGCGACGGTAGTTCTTGCGCCAGCCTACATTCTCATCTGATGTCACTACACGTATGCAGTCGGGGTACATCGAGGCGTAGTCACGCACAATATTGAGTGTTCTATCGGTACTACAATCCTCGCCCACGACAATCTCGACACCAAACGAGGTCTGCTGTCTGAGCACACTCTCGATAGCCTCGGCAATGTAGCGCTCATGGTTGTAGGTGGTCATTATGACCGATAGAGTTATCTGGTGCATACTACAATTTTGTTAGTTTTGCGAACTTTGCAAGCAGTGTCTTCGAGCCGTAGCTGTCGAACTCCACCACAAGCTTGTGGTCGGTCGAGAGAGGCTCTATGCGCTCTATGCGTCCAGCGCCAAACTTTGGATGTGCTACACGGTCACCTACAGCATACTGGCAGTCGCCCACCGCAGCACTTGTATCCGCCGCACGCACACCTACCGAGCGCATACCGGCACGTGTAGGGTCGAGAGGCTTGGGTGTAGCGATAATCTCGGGACGTGGTCGCTGAGGCTCGCTCTGCGTTGTGCCAAAGCGGCGCACAGGCACCTCGCCACGACGCACATCGTAGCGCTGGCGTGGAGTCTCCGTAGCACGCTCCACATCGCCCATGGCACGCTCCCAGCGGCTGCGGCCACTGAGCTCGTCGAGCTCAAAGTTTGCATCGACATACTGACTCTCTATCTCCTTGAGGAAGCGGCTTGGCGTGGTATTCTCGGTCTTACCCCACACACGGCGCATCTCTGCATAGGACAACATCACCGCACGCTTGGCACGTGTCACGGCCACATACATCAGTCGACGCTCCTCCTCGAGATCCGAGAGCGACTCCACAGAGCGACTCGAGGGGAAAAGGCCCTCCTCCATACCTACGATATATACATAGTCATACTCCAGACCCTTGGCCGAGTGCACGGTCATAAGCGTCACACGGTTGTCATCGTCGCTCTGATCCTGGTCTGTCTGCAACATTATATTCTGCATCCACTCATCGACCGTAGGCTCAAACTCGGCATCACGCAGACCCTCGTCGACATCCTTGGCACACTCCTCCTCGTAAGAGCTCATCATCGAGAGCAGCTGGTCGAGGTAATCCTTCGAGGTATCGTTCTCGGGCTTCTTCTCAGCCTCGAGCATATGTAGTATACCCGTGCGTGCGAGCACCTCCTTGCCAAAGTCACACACGCTCATCTGCGTGCGCATGGCCGAGAGTTCAGATATAAGTCGCACGAAATCAGACACCTTGCGTACAACGACCTTCTCTACAGAATCGTGCACCGTAGCAGTCACAAGCTCGCTCACGGCGTGCCACATAGAGAGGTTCTTAGCTCGTGCTATCTCCTCGATGCGGGCCACGGTAGTGTCGCCAATACCTCGTGCTGGGTAGTTGACAATGCGCTTGAATGCCTCATCGTCGTTGGGGTTGATTATCAGGCTGAGGTAGGCCAACATATTGCGCACATCCTTATGCTCCAAGAGCGACATGCCCTTGTACACTCTATATGGGATACCACGGCGTGTGAGTGCCGCCTCGAAGAGTCCATGCTGCTTGTTTGTGCGATACAATATGGCGAAGTCACGCCACTGGGCACCATCACGTGCTCGATCCTTGATATCCATAGCCACCTCTACTGGCTCGTAGCTATCCTCCAAGACACGCACCATACGAATCTTCTCGCCCTTCTCGGCAGCCGAGAAACAGCGCTTCTCCAGGCGGCGTGAGTTGTGCGTAATGAGCGAGTTTGCCGCATCTACGATAGTCTGCGTAGAGCGATAGTTCTGCTCGAGTTTATAGACACGTGTTGTGGGATAGTCACGCTGAAACGAGAGGATATTCTCGATCTTAGCACCACGAAAGGCGTAGATACTCTGCGCATCGTCGCCCACCACACATACATTGGAGTGCTTGAGCGCCAGACGTCGCACGATGATATACTGCGCCATGTTGGTATCCTGATACTCATCCACGAGGAGATATTTGAACTGCTCCTGGTAGCGCTCCAACACCTCGGGGGCATCACGCAGCAGGATGTTTGTCTGCAGCAGCAGGTCGTCGAAATCCATGGCACCATTGCGCTTGCAACGTATGCAGTACTCATTGTAGATATCGCCAATCTCAGGCATCTTCATCTCACGATCCTCGGCGCCGAGTGTAGCATTTGCCACGTAGGCTCCTGGCGTGATCAGCGAGTTCTTAGCCATGGATATACGTGCTGCCACGGCCTGAGGCTTGTAGCGCTCCTCCGAGAGGTTCTTATCCTTGATGATACTCTTAATAAGATTCTTTACGTCGTTTGGCTCATAGATTGTGTAGCTCTGTGGGTAGCCTATGCGCTCTGCATTCTCACGCAAGATACGAGAGAATACCGAGTGAAACGTACCCATGCGTATAAATCGTGCCTCATTGCCCACCATCTTCTCGATACGCTCACGCATCTCACGTGCAGCCTTGTTGGTAAACGTGAGGGCAAGTATTGAGCTGGGTTTCACACCATTAGCAAGCATATAGGCAATACGTGTTGTGAGCACACGTGTCTTGCCCGAGCCCGCTCCAGCGATAATGAGCGAGGGGCCATCGAAATTCATGACAGCCTCACGCTGTGCGGGGTTTAGTCCTTGTAAAATATCTTCGTGCATCATCTATAATCTTTAGAGCACAAAGATACAATTTCAATCGTCAAGGAGCAATTTCCTAGGGATATTTTTTTTGAGAGTTTCTACGAAATATTCACACAGATTAACTAACTTTGTACCAACCAACGCCCACTGGTGAGTTGACATAACTTAAGTAGCACCCTCTTGGGAATAATTTACGACTCTAAATATAAAACTCAATGAAACGTATCTTTTTACTATTGACATTTGCTCTTGTTGCAGCAGGCTGCTCATTTTCGTCCAGACCCAAAGCCCCAGAGCGTCAAGGCGGATGGGATGATGAGAATCCTCTATATGGCGATGTGGATAGTGTCATCATCATATCCTATGACCTCTATCAGCAGTTTGGTATTAATGTACCTAGATGTGTTGAAAATTTAGAAATCTTTCGTTTTAACGATGCGGGCGATGTTGTTGAGAGTCTTGAATATAGATGGTTGTCAAATTACCACACCTCTTTTTCGGCAAGAGAGACGTATGAATATGACTCTGATGGGAATATGACTAAGAGGCATCGTTACGGCAAAACGGAGTCGGACGAAAATTTCGAACCAATGTATAAGTTCGCATACAAAAAAGGTAAGCAAAATAATAGTGTAGAGGAAACTTTACTATCATATGACCCTAACGATATTGACAAGTACGAAGAATCAAGGAGTAAAGAGGTCTCTCAATATGATAATCAGGGAAACTTAATCGAGAGAGCCACATACGACTTAGAGGGTTCATTAAAATGGAAGTACACCTATAAATACAACGCTAAAGGAGATATGACCGAGGAGGCTCTTTACAGCTCTGATGGCTCGCTAGAGTATAAATACATACACGTTTACGACGATAAAGGTCATAAAATAGAGAGTTACTGTACATCTGACTCGACAACCAAGAAAACCAGCTCCTACACGAATGATTCAAATGGCAATATGATAGAGGAGATAGAGTACCGTTTCAACGACTTTTATCTCAGACACGAGTATAAATACGACTCCAAGGGAAACAGAGTTGAGAAAGTCACTTATGTAAAAGAGAATAGTATTCCAGCTGCACATACAGAATACAGAATCTACTACCGCAAATAGGAGCTAAAACGGGAGATAAAAACCGATATATATTTCGCATAATAATATGGGGTTATTCGGCAAATCGGTCGGATAACCCTTTAGCTATCTTCATTTGCTACGTATTAAGCCGAGAAAGCCGCCTCGGACACCGCACTTTTTTAGGTCAAAAAGGTTTCACGTTTTAACTTTTTTTATTACCTTTGCTTCATATTATGCGCTTAGGCGTAGCACATCGCGTGCTTATGCCCGAAGCATCAACAATTTAGAGTAAGAAATACAGCTATAAAATGAGCAAAGAGTACAAGCGTTATCTCATCACCTCGGCACTTCCATACGCCAACGGCCCAGTACATATCGGTCACTTGGCGGGTGTATATGTGCCTTCGGATATCTATACACGTTACCTTCGTCTTAAGGGTCACGATGTAATCTCGGTGTGCGGTAGCGATGAGCACGGCGTGCCCATCACAATCAAGGCTAAGAAGGAGGGTATCACCCCTCAGCAGGTCGTTGACCGCTATCACGAGATTATCGAGAAGTCGTTCCGCCGCCTCGGCATGTCGTTCGACATCTACTCACGTACATCGTCACCAACACACCGTGTCACAGCATCGGAGTTCTTCCGCAAGCTATACGACGAGGGCAAGTTTATCGAACAGACATCGGAGCAGTTCTACGACGAGGAGGCTAAGACATTCCTCGCAGACCGCTATATCGTGGGTACATGCCCACGCTGCCAGAATGAGAAGGCTTATGGCGACCAGTGCGAGAAGTGTGGTTCTACACTCTCTCCCGACGAGCTTATCAACCCTAAGAGCGCAGTATCGGGTGCAGTGCCCGTGAAGCGTGAGACAAAGCACTGGTACTTGCCTTTGGACAAGTACGAGGGTTTCCTCCGTGAGTGGATCTTGGAGGGTCACAAGGAGTGGAAGTCGAACGTATATGGTCAGTGCAAGAGCTGGCTCGACCTCGGCCTTCAGCCACGTGCCGTGAGCCGTGACTTGGACTGGGGTATCCCAGTACCTGTAGAGGGTGCTGACGGCAAGGTGCTCTACGTATGGTTCGACGCTCCTATCGGCTATATCTCTGCTACTAAGGATCTTACGCCAGACTGGGAGAAGCACTGGAAGTCAGAGGACACCAAGATGGTACACTTCATCGGTAAGGACAACATCGTGTTCCACTGCATCGTATTCCCATCAATGCTCAAGGCTCATGGCGACTATATCTTGCCAGAGAATGTTCCTGCAAACGAGTTCCTTAACCTCGAGGGCGACAAGATCTCTACATCGCAGAACTGGGCAGTATGGCTCCACGAGTATCTCGACGAGTTCCCAGGCAAGGAGGATGTATTGCGCTATGTATTGTGCGCCAACGCCCCTGAGACCAAGGATAACGACTTCACATGGAAGGACTTCCAGGCACGCAATAACTCTGAGCTTGTTGCCGTGTTGGGCAACTTCGTAAACCGTGCTCTAGTGCTTACAAAGAAGTACTACGACGGCATCATCCCTGAGCGTGGTGAGCTCACCGAGTACGACGAGGCCACTATCGAGGAGTTGCAGAAGATCAAGGCGTCGCTCGAGCGCAATATCGAGCACTACCACTTCCGTGAGGCTTTGAAGGATGCTATGGCATACTCACGTATCGGTAATAAGTATCTCGCCGACACAGAGCCCTGGAAGGTTGTAAAGACAGATCCTGAGCGTGTGAAGACAATTCTCAACATCGCACTCCAGATCACAGCCAACACAGCTATCGCTATCGAGCCATTCATGCCATTCTCTGCCGAGAAGATGCTCAAGATGCTCGCCGTAGATAAGTTTGGCTGGGAGCAGCTCGGCTCTATGGAGCTTCTTAGCGCAGGCCACACCATTGGCCAGGCAGAGCTTCTGTTCGAGAAGATCGAGGACGATGTTATCCAGGCACAGCTCGACAAGCTCGAGGCATCACGCAAGGCTAAGCTCGCTGCCGAGGCTGCACAGAATGTGACAGAGCAGAAGGAGGAGGTGACATTCGACGACTTCCAGAAGATGGATATCCGTGTATCTACAATTCTCGAGGCCGAGAAGGTTGCTAAGACCAAGAAGCTCCTCAAGCTCACAATCGACACAGGTATCGACAAGCGCACCATCGTTTCGGGTATTGCCGAGTACTACACTCCTGAGCAGCTCGTAGGCCGTCAGGTGCTTGTTCTTGCCAACCTCGCACCTCGTGAGATCAAGGGTATCGAGTCACGTGGTATGATTCTCATGGCCGAGGACGCGTTGGGCCGTTTGGTTCTCGTACAGCCTGAGGACAAGACCATGTCGGGTGCAATGATTGGATAATAAATAATTGATAGTTAAAGGGTTAGCCATTATTGACAACCTAAGAAATATAAATAACAACCAACTTAAACTTTTGCTTTACTATGGAAAACATTAAATGGGGAGAGCTTGGTTTTGCGTACTACAAGACCGCTTTCAATGTTCGTTACCACTACGCAAACGGCCAGTGGAGCCAGATGGAGGTAACTGACGACGAGTACATCAAGATGCACATGTCTGCAGCTTGCTTGCACTACGGCTTGGAGATCTTCGAGGGCCTCAAGGCTTTCCGTGGCGTTGACGGTAAGGTACGTCTTTTCCGTCCTGAGAAGAACGCTCAGCGTATGATCAACTCTGCAAACCGTCTCTGCTTGCCAGCTCCAACTGTTGAGCAGTTCGTAGAGGGTTGCGTTGAGTGCGTTAAGCGCAATCTCGACTTCGTTCCACCTTACGAGACTGGTGCATCACTCTACTTGCGTCCTACACTCCTCGGTACTAAGACTTGTCTTGGTGTTCGTGCTGTTGACGAGGCTGATTTGATCATCTTCTGTGCTCCTGTAGGTCCTTACTTCAAGGGCGGTATGGCAGCTATCAAGGCTCTCATCATGCGTGATCAGGACCGTGCTGCTCCACGTGGAACAGGTGATGTTAAGGTAGGTGGTAACTACGCTTCATCTATCTGGTCACTCGAGGAGGCTCACCGCAAGGGCTTCTCTAACGTTCTCTACCTCGACGCTGCAACTCACTCTAAGGTTGAGGAGTTTGGTGCTGCTAACTTCTTCGGTATCAAGAACAACACTTATGTAACTCCTAAGTCATCTTCAATCCTTCCATCAATCACTAACATGACTCTTCGTGAGATTGCTAAGGATCTTGGTTTGACAGTTGAGGAGCGTGACATCCCAGTTGAGGAGCTCGCTACATTTGAGGAGGCAGGTGCTTGCGGTACTGCAGCTGTTATCTCACCTATCGGCGCTTTGTACGATCTCGACAACAACGTGACATACGACTACGGCATGAAGGTTGGCGAGACTTGCAAGAAGATGTACGATCACCTTCAGGGTATTCAGTACGGCCGTGTTGAGGATACTCACAACTGGAACGTATTGGTTGAGTAAGACCAACTCTACCTGGTCACTCTACCAGAACAAAGCAAATAGCGAATGGTTTAGGCCATTCGCTATTTCTTTTTCACACCCCTATCAGCAGACCATACATATATAAATATATAGCCATTAGGGTAAAAAATAAGAGCGTTCCACGTGGAACGCTCATTACTTTATACTACAAACTGCTCTATTATCTACCGAACTTTACCAACAACACGTTGATATCGGCTGGCGACACTCCAGGTATTCGTGATGCCTGACCGAGCGTATCAGGTCGGATACGACTCAGCTTTTGGCGTGCCTCGATCGTAAGCGACTGCATAGCGTTATAATCGAAGCCCTCAGGAATGGCGATACTCTCAAGTCGGCGCATCTTATCAGCAAAGTATCGCTCACGCTCTACATAGCCTCGATACTTAATTTGGATCTCTGCCTGCTCTATCACCTCACGACTAAACTCGCTCTTCGCAATAAATTTCTCGAGTCGAGGCACTGCGGCTGCGAGTGTCGGAATAGTAACATTACTACGCAAAACGATATCGTAAAGCTTTTTTCCCTGCGTCAAAGGCTCCTCGCCGAGCGAAATTAAATAGCTGTCAATTTCGCCTATTTTGACCGACGTTGCACGGAGCATCGAAATAAGCGATTCTACGGCGTTATTTTTTTTGAGCAAATTTTGATACTTCTCCTCCCCTACAAGACCAATTTTATAACCAATAGGCGTAAGTCGAGCGTCGGCATTGTCCTGACGGAGCAAGATGCGATACTCTGCTCTCGAAGTAAACATGCGGTAAGGCTCGTCGACACCCTTGGTCACAAGGTCGTCAATGAGCACGCCGATATATGCCTCATCACGACCCAAGACGAGTGGCTCGTCACCATTAATCGAGAGGTGGGCATTGATACCCGCCATGAGTCCCTGAGCTGCCGCCTCCTCATAGCCTGTAGTACCATTCACCTGGCCAGCAAAGTATAGGCCATCGACAAGCTTTGTCTCGAGCGTATGCTTGAGCTGCGTAGGTGGGAAGTAGTCGTACTCTATGGCGTAGCCAGGGCGGTAGACATGCACATCCTCAAGACCCACTATATTGCGCAACGCCTCGTACTGCACCTCGAAGGGCAGAGATGACGAGAAGCCATTGAGGTAGTACTCATTTGTCGAGCGTCCCTCAGGCTCAAGAAATAGCTGGTGCTGCTCCTTATCGGCAAAGGTGCGGAGCTTGTCCTCGATGCTTGGGCAGTAACGTGGACCTATGCCCGAGATAGTGCCATTGAATAGCGGCGAGCGGTCGAAGCCCGTGCGAAGAATATCGTGCACACGCTTAGAGGTATATACCATAAAACATGGGAGCTGTGCGCTAACCGGCTCAGTATCAGGGTCGTATGAGAATTTTGAAGGCTCCGCATCACCCTCCTGCATCTCGAGGGCATCGAAATTGATTGTTCGTGCATCAAGGCGCACGGGCGTACCTGTCTTCATACGTCCCGACTCGAAACCGAGCTTTGTGAGCGAGGCTGTTACGCCATGCGACGCCTGGTCACCCGCACGGCCACCCTCGGCATTAGCTTCACCACAGTGCATAACACCCTCGAGGAATGTTCCAGCGGTGAGCACTACCCTACTGCACTCAATAACCACTCCCATTCGCGTTTTTACGCCCCTTACACGGCTTTTCTCCCCCGTTTGGTCCACGAGTATCTCCACAACCGAATCTTGCCAGAGATAGAGGTTTGGCGTGTTTTCGAGCACATGGCGCCACTCACGTGAGAACTGCGACTTGTCGCACTGCGCTCTGGGGCTCCACATGGCAGCTCCCTTGGAGCGATTAAGCATGCGAAACTGTATGGCTGAGCGGTCTGTTATTCGGCCCATCTGACCTCCGAGGGCATCTATCTCGCGCACAATCTGACCCTTTGCCACACCGCCCACGGCTGGGTTGCACGACATCGAGGCGATCTTCTCCATGTCAATGGTGACAAGGAGCGCACGTGAGCCCAGACGTGCTGCTGCCGTGGCAGCCTCGCAACCGGCATGGCCAGCTCCAATAACAACTATATCATAGCTCAAGATCATAGAATCTCCTCACGTAAAAGTTTGAGATAGCGGTTCTCCATGCGGCGCATATTTCGCTCGGCCGTAGGAGTCTTATCCTTGTGACCACATAGGTGCAATGCTCCATGCACTATCACACGTCGCATCTCGTTGATTGGCAGAGCGTTATACATCGGAGCATTGTCCGTAACTGTATCTACGTCGATATATACCTCGCCACTGACGATACCCTCGTGCACCCTACTCTCACGATCCTCGAACGTAATAGCATCGGTAAAGTAGTCGTGGCCCAGGAAGTCACGATTCATCTGTCGGTGGTATGCCGACGAGCAGAATATGTAGTTTATCTCGCCTGCAGTGTATCCCTCACGGCGTATCACCTCGGCAATCCAGCGGCGTATTTTTAGTCGCTGCTGAAGATTGTAGTTACAATCCTGAGTGTAGAAATGAATCATAGAGAAACTATTTTTTGAAGCAGTCCATCACGTTCATAGGCTTTGAGGACTCTGTATTTATAATCATAAACTGCATATATGCGCTCATGGTACCCTTGTGGTCCACGCCGATACCTATCGAGCCTATCTGCTCATTCTGTTTCACCACATCGCCCTCCTTGACACTTATCTGGCTGAGGTGCGAGTATACCGACACATAGTGTCCGTGGGCAATCATCACTGTCGAGTGATTGGTGTTGTCGGTCAATATGCGCACAACCTTACCCTCGTAGATGCTACGCACAGCATCGCCCTTCGAGCCCGATATTTTGACCATATTGGTCTGTATCTTCTCGGTCTTTCCGCCCGCTACGGGGAGATTTAGGGCCTTTGTCGACGACGAGAAGCCCTTACCCACCTTATTACCCTCGGTGAGCTTACGCAGCTCCTTAGTGGCCTTGTCGAGCTGCTGCTGCTGACGCTTCTGCTCGCTAAGAGCCCTCTTCTCCTGCTCCGAGAGCTTCTCGAAGTTGCGCTTTGCCTGGTCACGGTCACGCTCCAAATCACGCTTCTCGGCCTCGAGCGAACGCTCCACCGAGTCGAGCTCCAAACGCCTCTCTTTCAGATCATTGCGCATAGCCACAAGGCGTCTACCCTGCTCTCTTATCTGCTCAGCAAGCTCTGCACGCTGCTCGGCAATATGGCGCACATTAGCCATGCGGTGGGCCGCATCCGAGATATCTGTGGCAGAGAATAGATAGGTGATCTCGTTATCTTGCGAGTAGTTGCGATAGGCCACACGCACCACCTCGGCATATATCTTCTTGTTGTGCTCCAGAGCCTTTACCAACGAGTCAATCTTGGTGTTAAGCTTCTGAGCCTCAACATTTAGCATATCTTGCTTGCGCTCAGTCTCAGCGATATACGACGTGCGAAGGTTCATCTGCTGTGTCAGCTTGTCCACCTGCTGCGTGGCACTACCCTTCTGTCGCTTAAGCTCGTTGACCTCTCTCTTTGTCTTCTCCAGGTCACGCTTATACTGCTCCACACGCCTCTTCTGCTCATCTACAGTCGTTGTCTTCTGCGCCACGGCACTATCACACACAAGCATCGACACCAGGGCAAATAGGAGTGTAAATATATCTCTAACTACTCTACTCATGCTTGTTACTTGGTTGATGATTGTTGTTTCAATGTAGCAATATGCTCTGCAAGCTCCTCGCTATCGTAGCCCATCTCCAGGGCCTTCTTCCAGTATACCTCGGCCATAAACTTCTCGCCAAGAGCCCACAAAATATCGGCATAGTGGGCAAGGTATGTAGGATCCTGCTGGCCACTGAGCGACAGCGCCTGCGACATATACTTCTTAGCCTCCTGGTCACGACCCATGAGGTGCAAAATCCAGGCGTAGGTATCCAGAGAATATGAGTTAGCACTCTTCTCGAGCACCACGGCAAGCTTCGACATTGCCAGAGCCTTCTCGAGCGAGCCACCATTTATTGCCAGGAAGTAGGCATAGTTATTCAGCGCCATGCTATTCTCAGGATTGAGCTCGAGCGCCTTGTCGTAGGCCTTGAATGCCTGCTTCATACTACCCTGTTCATTGTACATATCGCCTATGGTTGTCCAGAGCGAACTACGATCTTCGTCGTTCTCGGAGCGCTTAAGAGCCCAGCGCAGCAACCTTATTGCCGTCTTGTGAGCACCAAACTTGGCTTGCAACGATGCCGAGAGAGTCACTATATAGACATTCTCTGGGAAGAGCTCCAGGGCACGATCCAGATCATGTATATACTGCATACCCTCCTCAAGCACCTCGTCGAGCTGAATGGCAAGAATATAGTCGTCCACCGTGACATTATCATCCTCGAGTCGGCGGTGTATGTAGTCAAATGCCTCCTGCTCCTGGCCACCGTAGTATAGGTGCTTGGTGTATAGCGCCACAATATCTCGGTTAGTGGGGTAGTCCTTAGCCAGAATGTGAATCAGACGGCCAATCTTGAAGTAGTTGTCGCGATAGAGCCCATCAGAATTTGTGTATCTCTTAACACGGCTAATCTTTCTATCCACTGAGAGCTTGCTATCGCCAATGATTCGCTCCTCGAGTTCAAATACTTTATCGAGATTCTCCTGCTCGACATAGTAATCCCAAAGCTCGTTGATGGTCTCGAGATTTGTTGTATCTACCTGATATGCCGCCTCGTACGAAGCTATGGCCAACGAGTCACGACCCGCCTTGGCATAGGCTTGTGCTAGTGTTAGATGAGCATCGACATCGTAGGGCGACTCCTGAATAATTAGTTGTCCCTCGGCAATGGCCCTATCATACTGACGTGTGTCGAAGAGCAGCTCCTGCTTGAATTTTGAGAGTATCACATGGCGACCCATGCGGATATCTGCCGAGTCGAGCACGGCAATAGCCGAGTAGGGCATACTCTTGACCAGGTATAGGTAGGCGAGATAGTAGTACGTGGCAGGTGTCATGTTGTCGATCACCATGAGTCGCTTGAAGAGTGTGAAGGCACGATCGTAGTCCTCAACATCCATAAGCTTTTGGGCATAGCTCCACATATACCACTTGTTGGTAGTATCCTGAGCATAAGCTCTTTGCGAGAACTCCATGGCCTCGGAGAACTCCATATCATGAAGCTTGCTAAGGTTGTACAACGCAGGGGCATAGAGGCTATCCTCAGCGATAATCTCACGCCACATACGCTCGGCACGCACCGTGTCACGCCAGATGACCATGCTCTTCACCGCCTCGGTATGTCGACGTCGCAGCGAGAGCGAATCGATGACAACCTCCTCGCCAGCATCGTTTGTTGACACAAGGGGCCTATCGACAGCAGCGAATGCTGTCGAAAAGAGCATAACAAATAGTGCTAATAAGCTATTTACTAACCACTTCACCTAACAAAAAATATAAAAAGCCGAGGTGTGCGAGCCTTCAACCCACCACCTCGGCATTAGTCCTAAAACTAAAGTGCGCTCTCGAACTGGTTGAGGAAACGTACGTCGTTCTCGAAGTAGAGGCGCAAGTCACCAACGCCATACTTGAGCATAGCAATACGCTCAATACCCATACCAAATGCAAAGCCTGAGAACTCCTTAGGATCGATATTGTTTGCCTCCAACACATTAGGATCAACCATACCGCAACCCATAATCTCGAGCCAGCCAGTACCCTTACATACACCGCAGCCCTTACCGCCACAGATTGAGCACGACACATCAACCTCAGCCGATGGCTCGGTGAATGGGAAGTACGATGGACGCATACGAATCTGCGCCTGCTCGCCAAAGAGCTCCTTAGCGAAGTAGAGCAACGACTGCTTCATGTCGGCAAACGACACGTTGCGGTCGATATACAAGCCCTCGATCTGGTGGAAGATGCAGTGTGCACGATATGAGATAGCCTCGTTACGGAACACACGGCCTGGGCAGATTACACGGATAGGTGGCTTCTGACGCTCCATGGTGCGCACCTGGATTGACGAGGTGTGCGTGCGGAGCACTACATCGGGATTGCTCTCGATGAAGAATGTATCCTGCATATCACGTGCTGGGTGCTCGGGTGGGAAGTTAAGAGCCGAGAATACATGCCAGTCATCCTCGATCTCTGGACCATCGGCCACGGTGTAGCCAAGGCGAGCAAAGATGCCCACAATCTCATTCTTAACAATCGAGATAGGGTGGCGTGAGCCCACCTGCTCAGCAGAGCCAGGACGTGTCATATCGTCGATCTTGGCAGCATTCATCGCCTGGGCGTTGCCAATCTCCTCCTTGAGTGTATTGATGCGCTCGGTAGCGACATTCTTGAGGTGGTTGAGCTTCTGACCGAGCTCTCGCTTCTGCTCTGCAGGCACTCCCTTAAACTCCTCCATAAGCACGCCAAGCTCTCCCTTCTTACCAAGAATCTTGATACGGAATGCCTCGACATCGGCAGCTGTCTTGGGGGCAAAAGCCTCGATTTCAGCCAAAAGTTGTTCAATTCTGTTAATCATAAATATCGTGTATTTTATTATTTGCGTTCGTTTCGAATTTACACCTTGCGGGCTTCGAGTTTTTTATTTCATAAAATATCGTACAAAGTTACTAATATTTTTCGCAAATTAAAAGATTTACCGCACAATAATCTCGAATTATTCTCCACGGCCCAAAATCTTCACTCTTTTACACCATGCCGGGCAGCCAATTTTAGCGATAAATTATAGTCGATTTTCGGCTTTAAAATGGTGAAAAAAGAGCAACCGAGTGACCACCAACACTTTTTGCACACTCTCTCATTTTATTTACCTCTCTCTCGCAAATATATATAATCACACCTACCGCCACAAAACACTATTTATCAGCTATCAAATTATATTTCTAACCCAACAATAATAGTAGATTATGAATTTTATAAATATCCCGTTTTGCGCTATTTTACTCTATTGTTCGCACACCAACGCAAAAAGAGGAAAATAGGGTAGTGGGGTAGTGGTATAAAGGCCATACTCGCCCTTTGGGCGTAGGGTCCGAAAAAAAGCGAACTCTATCTTGCAAAAAACCTTTGTTCGTTAGCGTTTTTTTTGTACCTTTGTAGCATTGTGTTTATATGAAGCAAAATTAACAACAAAAAATAGATTACTATGGGAAGAGCATTTGAGTATCGCAAGGCGAGAAAGATGAAGCGCTGGGGTCACATGGCGCGAGTATTTACGAAGATCGGTAAGGAGATCGAGATGGCAGTTAAGGCTTCAGGTCCAGATCCATCATCAAACCTCCGTCTTCGTCTTCTTATCCAGAACGCTAAGGCAGAGAACATGCCTAAGGAGAACGTGGAGCGTGCTATCAAGCGTGCAACAGATAAGGATGCTGCAGACTACAAGGAGATGATCTACGAGGGCTACGGTCCTCACGGTATCGCCGTATTGGTTGAGACAGCTACCGACAACACAAACCGCACAGTAGCATCAGTTCGTATGTACTTCAACAAGTATGGTGGTACTCTCGGCACATCAGGCTCAGTAGGCTTCATGTTCGAGCATAAGTGCGTATTCAAGTTCAAGCCAACCGAGGGTGTTGACCTCGAGGAGATGGAGCTCGAGATGATCGACTTCGGTGTTGACGAGTTCTACGCTGAGGAGGGTGAGGTAACAGTATACGCTGCTTACGAGTCATTCGGTCAGATTCAGCAGTGGATCGAGGCTAAGGGCTACGAGCTCGTATCGGGTGAGTCTGTACGCATCCCTACTGACACCAAGGAGCTCTCTGCTGAGGAGCGTGAGGCTGTCAACAAGCTCATCGAGCACCTCGAGGAGGACGACGACGTGACCAACGTCTACACTACAATGGCCGAGTCTGAGGACGAGGACGAGGAGTAACAATCGTTCGGCACATTGTTATCTAATTACTAATTACTCATTCTTAATTGATTATGAGCAAGTTTACTGAGTATAAGGGTCTTGATTTGGCTGGCGTTGCCGACGAGGTGTTGGCACGCTGGACCAAGGACGACACCTTTCACAAGAGCATAACAACACGTGAGGGCAACCCCACATTTGTATTCTACGAGGGCCCACCATCAGCTAATGGTATGCCTGGTATCCACCACGTAATGGCACGTACTATCAAGGATGTATTCTGCCGCTACAAGACACAGCAGGGCTACCTCGTACACCGTAAGGCAGGCTGGGATACTCATGGTCTTCCAGTTGAGCTTGGCGTAGAGAAGAAGCTTGGTATCACCAAGGAGGATATCGGCAAGAAAATCACCATCGAGCAGTACAACAAGGAGTGCCGTGAGGCGGTAATGGAATTTACTGACGTTTGGGAGGATCTTACTCGCAAGATGGGTTACTGGGTAAACATGGATGATCCATATATCACCTACGACAACAAGTTTATCGAGACTCTCTGGTGGCTTTTGAAGCAGCTCTACGAGAAGAACCTTCTCTACAAGGGCTACACAATCCAGCCATACTCACCAGCTGCAGGTACAGGTCTTTCAACCCACGAGCTCAACCAGCCAGGTTGCTACCGTGATGTTAAGGATACCACTTGTACAGCGCAGTTCCGCGTGCTTGAGCCTAAGGCCGAGATGGAGGGCTGGGGTACACCTGTGTTCCTCGCTTGGACAACAACACCATGGACACTCCCTTCAAACACAGCACTCTGCGTTGGTCCTAAGTACGACTACGTAGCAGTACGCTCATACAACCCATACACATCGGAGAAGATCACTGCCGTTATCGCAGAGCCACTCCTCTACTCTATCTTCAACAAGAAGGCTGAGGGTATCGCTCTCGAGGATTACAAGGCTGGCGACAAGCTCATCCCATTCGAGGTTGTTGGTCGCTGGAAGGGTACCGAGCTCGAGGGCATGCGCTACGAGCAGCTCTTGCCATGGGTTAAGCCTGTTGAGGCTGACGAGAATGGCAACTGGACCGAGGCTTCGGCTAAGGCGTTCCGTGTGATCTTGGGTGACTACGTAACTGTTGAGGATGGTACAGGTATCGTTCACATCGCACCTACATTTGGTGCTGATGATGCCTTTGTAGCACGCCAGGCAGGCATCCCATCGCTCTTCATGATCAACAAGCGTGGCGAGACACGTCCTATGGTTGACTTCACAGGTAAGTTCTTCCTCTCGGAGGAGCTCGACGAGAAGTTTGTTCAGGAGTGCGTAACACCTGAGTACAAGGAGTACGAGGGTCGCTTCGTGAAGAATGCCTACGACCCACAGTTCACTGTTGATGGTCGCTACGACGAGAAGGCTGCTGCAGCTGCCGAGAACCTCGACATCTACATCTCAATCCGCCTTAAGGAGACAAACAAGGTATTCAAAATAGAGAAGCACACGCACAACTACCCACACTGCTGGCGTACCGACAAGCCTGTGTTGTACTACCCACTCGACTCATGGTTTATCCGCACAACGGCTCTTCGTGAGCGTATGATGGAGCTCAACAAGACCATCTACTGGAAGCCAGAGTCAACAGGTACAGGTCGTTTCGGCAAGTGGCTCGAGAATATCAACGACTGGAACCTCTCACGTTCACGCTTCTGGGGTACTCCACTCCCAATCTGGGCTACTGAGGACCGCACAGAGCTCAAGTGCATCGGCTCGGTTGAGGAGCTTATCGGCGAGATCGAGAAGGCTGTTGCTGCGGGCGTGATGACCGAGAATCCATACAAGAACTTCAAGGTGGGCGATATGTCTAAGGAGAACTACTCTACAGACAATATCGACTTGCACCGTCCATACGTAGATAACATCGTGCTGGTATCGTCTAAGGGCGAGCCTATGCGTCGTGAGCCAGACCTCATCGACGTATGGTTTGACTCTGGTGCTATGCCTTATGCACAGGTACACTACCCATTCGAGAACAAGGAGGGCTTCGACCAGGTATATCCTGCCGACTTTATCGCTGAGGGTGTTGACCAGACACGTGGTTGGTTCTACACACTCCACGCTATTGCAACAATGCTCTTCGACTCTGTTGCCTTCAAGAACATCATCTCTAACGGTCTTGTTTTGGACAAGAACGGTAATAAGATGTCAAAGCGCTTGGGCAATGCCGTAGATCCATTCGAGGTACTCAAAAAGTACGGTGCAGATGCTACACGTTGGTACATGATCTCTAACTCACAGCCTTGGGACAACCTCAAGTTCGACGTTGATGGCGTTGACGAGTGCCGCCGTAAGTTCTTCGGCACACTCTACAACACATACTCATTCTTCGCCCTCTACGCCAACATCGATGGCTTCACTGGCCGTGAGGCTGAGATTGCTGTTGAGGAGCGTCCTGAGATCGACCGTTGGATCCTCTCTGAGCTCAACTCACTTATCCGTGATGTTACCGCATCGCTCGAGGACTACGACCCAACTCCTGCGGCACGTCGCATCGACCAGTTTGTTAACGAGAACCTCTCTAACTGGTACGTGCGTCTTAACCGTAAGCGTTTCTGGGGTGGTGAGCTCACTGCCGACAAGCTCGCAGCATACCAGACATTGTACACATGCTTGGAGACTGTCGTGATGCTTGCAGCGCCTATTGCACCATTCATCACAGACCGCATCTTCTGCGACCTCAATGCAGCAAGTGGCCGCCACACAGAGTCATCAGTACACCTCGCATCGTTCCCTAAGTGCGACGAGAGCCTCATCAACCGTGAGCTCGAGGCACGCACAGCACTCTCGCAGCAGGTATCATCAATGGTACTCGCTCTGCGTCGTAAGGTGAACATCAACGTACGTAAGCCTCTCTCAAAGATCATCATCCCTGTTCTTGACAAGGAGATGGCAGCACGCATCGAGGCAGTACGTGCGCTCATTATGAACGAGGTAAATATCAAGGATATCGAGCTTATCACCGATACTACTGGCATCATCACCAAGCGTATTAAGCTAAACTTCAAGCACTTCTGCCAGCGCTATGCGCCACATGCTAAGGCTATGTCGGCACTTATCGCTCAGTTTACTCAGGAGCAGATTGCCGAGATTGAGGCTAACGCCGAGACTACTCTCGAGCTCAATGGCGAGAAGGTTGTTGTTACAGCTGCCGACTTCGAGATCACATCGGAGGATATGCCAGGTTGGTTGGTGGCCTCTGAGGGCAAGCTTACCGTGGCTCTCGACATCACTATCACCGACGAGTTGCGTCGTGAGGGTGTGGCACGTGAGTTGGTAAACCGTATCCAGAACATCCGTAAGGACTCTGGCTTCGAGGTTACCGACAAGATCCGTGTTGAGATCGAGTCTAACGAGCTCACAGCACCTGCTATCGAGAGCTTTGCTGACTACATTGGTCAGCAGACTTTGGCCGTTGAGGTTAAGGCTTCAGCAGCTCCTGCAGGTGAGTTTGTTGTTGACACCGACATCGACGAGGTAGCACTCAAGATTGCCGTTACCAAGGCATAACAGGGTTATAACCTATATTAAAGAAGTGTGGTTCGCTATGCGTATCACACTTTTTTTTAATAATATATTTGCGTATTTCATAATTTTTGCTTAATTTCGCTTATTATAAGAGTATAACCGTACTAAAACGTTACGATTATGGCAGAGGAGAAGACCCGTTACAATGACGCCGAGCTCGAAGAGTTCCGTCTATTGATAGAGCAGAAATTAGCTTCGGCACGTGCCGATTATGATATGTTGCGCACAGCTACCAGCAATGAGAACGACACTGAGGACTCATCGCCAACATTCAAGGTTATGGAGGAGGGTGCTACAACACTCTCTAAGGAGGAGTATGGCCGCTTGGCACAGCGTCAGGCTAAGTTTATCCGCAACCTCGAGATGGCACTTGTTCGTATCAAGAACAAGACCTATGGTATCTGCAAGACCTCGGGCAAGCTCATTCCACGTGAGCGTCTGTTGCGTGTGCCACATGCTACAGAGTGTATCGAGGTGAAGAATGCCCGCAAGTAGGCTATCACTACGAGTTAATCTATGGGCCCGAGAATATCTCGGGCCTACTTATTTATATATAGTAGTATAATCGCTACCAAGAGAGCCGAGGTAGGGTAGTGATACAAAAAAATTATGGGGTCATCCTTTTCCAGGATAACCCCATAATCTATTTAGACAATCCTCGATTAAGCCTTGTTGTCAGAACCGAGAACCTCCTTAATCTTGTGGATGTAGAGCTTCTTCATGTTGTCACGTGCAGGACCGAGGTACTTACGTGGGTCGAACTCAGCTGGCTTGTTAGCGAATACCTCGCGAACAGCAGCAGTCATAGCCAAACGTGAGTCAGAGTCGATGTTGATCTTGCAAACAGCGCTCTTAGATGCCTTGCGCAACTGCTCCTCAGGAATACCTACTGCAGCCTTCAATGCGCCACCAAACTTGTTGATAGTGTCAACCTCGTCCTGTGGAACTGATGATGAGCCGTGGAGAACGATAGGGAAGCCAGGAAGCTGCTTCTCGATCTCAGCCAACACGTCGAATGCGAGTGGTGGAGGTACAAGACGACCTGTCTGTGGGTCGAGAGTACACTGCTCAGGAGTGAACTTAAATGCACCGTGAGAAGTACCGATAGAGATAGCGAGTGAGTCGCAACCAGTCTTTGTAACGAAGTCAACAACCTCCTCAGGCTTAGTGTAGTGGCTCTCCTCAGCAGATACCTCATCCTCAACACCTGCCAACACGCCGAGCTCACCCTCAACAGTCACGTCGAACTGGTGTGCATACTCAACAACCTTCTTTGTGAGAGCTACGTTCTCATCGTATGGAAGGTGTGAACCGTCGATCATAACAGATGAGAAGCCCATGTCGATACAGCTCTTGCAAGTCTCGAATGAATCACCGTGGTCGAGGTGAAGCACGATCTGTGGCTTCTCCCAGCCGAGCTCCTTGGCATACTCCACAGCACCCTCAGCCATGTAGCGGAGGAGAGTCTGGTTAGCATACTGACGAGCACCCTTAGATACCTGGAGAATCACTGGTGACTTAGTCTCAGCAGCAGCCATAACGATAGCCTGGAGCTGCTCCATGTTGTTGAAGTTGAATGCAGGGATAGCGTAACCGCCATCAACAGCCTTACGGAACATCTCGCGTGTGTTCACGAGGCCCAAATCCTTGTAATTGATCATATTACAAATATATTTTAGTTGTTAGTAAATTCTATATACTCACTCATTTAGCAAATACTGCACAAAGATAAGAAAATTTATTAAGGAGATTATTAAAATTATTAAAAAATATAATTCTTAATAAAAACTACTAACCCAAACTTAAATAAATGTAGTTCTTACCCACGTACTACGTGAAACTCTGCATAGCAATCAGGTGTGCATAGACACCCTCCTTGGCCAAAAGCTCGGCATGAGTACCCTCCTCAACAACCTTACCCTTATCGATAACATAGATCTTATCGGCATTATAGATTGTACTCAGACGGTGCGCAATGACAATCGACGTACGACCCTTGAGCAGGTTAGTGAGAGCATCCTGAACAAGCTTCTCGCTCTCGGTGTCGAGTGCCGATGTTGCCTCGTCGAGGATAAGAATCTCGGGGTTCTTGAGCACCGCACGGGCAATGCTTATACGCTGACGCTGACCACCCGAGAGCTTAGCACCACGGTCACCAATATTTGTGTCGTAGCCCTCCGAGCTCTCAACGATAAAGTTGTGTGCATTGGCCACCTTCGAGGCCTCAACCACCTCATCGTGCGAGGCTGTGGGGCGACCCATAAGGATATTACCCTCGATAGAGTCATTAAAGAGCACTGTCTCCTGCGCCACGATACTCATCTTGCTACGCAAAGACTCCTGCTTGAACTCCTTGACATTAACGCCATCAAACAGCACCTCGCCGCAGTTCACATCGTAGAAACGGGGCACAAGCTCGCTGAGTGTTGACTTACCACCACCCGAAGCACCAACAAGAGCTACTGTTTCGCCCTTGCGAATTGTGAGCGACACTCCGTCGATAACATCACGTGTACCGTCGTATGAGAAACGTACATCACGCAATTCAATCTTATCCTTCAGACCCTCGAACTCCTTAGCATTGGGGCTATCCTGAACCTCGCCCACGGTGTCGAGCAGCTCGAAGATACGCTCACCGGCAGCAACACCCTGGTTGATATTTGCAAACTGGTCGATAAACGAGCGCAGTGGGCGTGTGATCTGCGAGAAGGCTGCGATGAAGGCGATGAAGCCCGCACCACCAATAAGACCCTTACCAACCAACATACCACCAAACACAAGTATGATAGCAACAGCCGTAATACCCATAAACTCGCTCATTGGCGATGCGAGCTGCTGGCGGCGTGCCATGGCTATAAGCAGGTTAGAGAGGTTCTGGTTTATCTCCCTAAACTTTGCCGTAAGGAACTCTGTGGCGTTGTATCCCTTGATGATCTTCATGCCCGAGAGCGACTCATCGAGAACCGACACAAGCTCACCCATACGCTGCTGACTCTTCATGGCTGGGTGGCGCAAGCGCTTTACAACACGGCCAATAACAAGACCCACGATAGGAAGGAAGACAACGGCAAAGAGTGACAACTGCCATGATATGCTTATCATGAGCACGAGGAAGCCTATGATAAGGAATGGATCACGGAAGGCTACCTGCAACGTATTTGTTATACAGTACTGCACAACCATGACATCCTGCGTGATGCGTGACATGATATCGCCCTTACGTTGGTTGCTGAAGAAGCCTACGTTGAGGTTTACCACATGCTGGAACATCTCGTTGCGCATACGCTGAATGGTGCTCACACGCAGATTCTCGACGGTCATTGCCGCAGCATAACGAAAGGCGTTGCTCAGCAGATTCATCATAATGGTCACTACACCAAGAAGCGCCAAGAAGCGCATGGTGCTGAACTCGGCACCAAAGACCATGGTGTAGAAGTAGCTCAAAATAGCCGTGAAGCCAGCCTCGGAGAACTCTACTGCGGGGAACTCGTATATAGGCTGAAAACCGAAACCATCCTCACTCTCGAACATTGCGTTGAGTATAGGTATAATCATCGCATAGTTGAAGGTGTTGAACAGCGCATGGAAGGCTGCAAAGAAGAAGTATGGTACGGTATAACGACTGAGTGGCTTGGCAAAGTTGAGCAGTCGCAAATAGGTTTTAAACATAACTCTTCAAAATAGATAACATCAAACTCGTAGTTGGGGTACTACGCCCACATAACAAGTTTATAGCATACCCTCGGCGGCATACTCCTTGATACACTTCTCGTAGTGTGCCAAGGTCTCCTCCATAGACATAAACGACTTACCGCCAGCGGCATTCTTATGTCCTCCGCCATTAAAATAGCGCTGTGCAAAGAGGTTGACATCGATATTGCCACGTGAACGCAACGATACACGTATAAAGTCGCTATGCTCGGTAAACATCGCCGAGATCTTCATCTTCTTAATCGTGAGAGGGTAGTTGACAAAACCCTCAGAGTCGCCCTGCTGGAACCAGAAACGACGCATCTCCTCCTCCGTGAGCGACATGTGTGCCACGGTGCCGTTGTGGAATATCTTCATCTTGCGATTTATGACATAGCCAAACAGACGTGCACGTCCCTCGGAGAATGAGTTATATACGTTGGTATGAATATCTGGAATAGAGATACCTGTCTCGGCAAGGTGCGACACCACTCTGAATACATCGGGCGTAACCGACGAGAAGGCGAAGTTGCCAGTATCGGTCATCATACCCACAAACAGATTCTCTGCCATGGTGCGTGATATGTGCTCGATACCAAACATCTTCTCAATGATGAGAGCCACGAGGTAGCATGTGCTCGAAGCCTCGCTGTATGATATCATAAGGTCGAAATCCTCCGATGGGTCGAGGTGGTGGTCAATGAGTATGCGCTTGGCATGTTGATTGTCGTCGATAATATCGCCGAGCTGCTCAAGACGCGAGAGTAAGTGAAAATCGAGGCAGAAGATGATATCTGCACGACGCAAAGCCTCTTTGGCTACACCCTTATCATCATTTTTGAATACCACAATATCCGAAATATTTGGCATAAACTCGAGATAGTAAGGGTAGCGATTAGGTACGATACAGGTCACCTGGTGTCCCTGCTTTCGCAGTATTTCTGCCCACGCCAACGACGAGCCTATGGCATCGCCATCGGGATTGGTGTGCGAGAGAATAACTATCGACTGAGGCGTTGCAAGTTGCTCTTTGAGTGCCTCTATCTTTGATGTTGATAACTGCATAAGTACTATATTAATCACGCAAATATAATAAAAATAGGTATAACATCCTAATATTACCAATATTTTTCAGTAATGAAAAGATAATTAACCTTTGTAACAATGTTGTTATTGTATGAAATATTGCTACCTTAAACAACTTTTTTATATCTTTGCACTAAGTTAATGTAAAAATTCAGAACTATGAACTTTTGGAAGACTTTTGGAGCAGCTCTTGCTGCTGTAGTTGTAGGCTCTGGTGTGGTGTTTATCCTTGGGCTTATGTTTGGATTCTCATTTTTAGCTATGTTTAGCACTCCAATAAACAACGTTCCTGAGCGTTCTGCACTATGTATCAACCTCAACGAGAGTATTGTTGACTCTCCAGCTATCTCTCCACTGAACAATATCAATCCTCAGACTATGAGTATTAGCACTCCGCTCACATCGCTCCAGGTGCTCTCTGCTATTGAGAGTGCGGCAAACGACGATAATATCGAGGGTATATACCTCTATCTCAACGGTACAGGAGCTATAGACACAGCACTTCTCGAGGAGCTTCGTTCGGCTATCGAGCGATTTAAGCTCTCAGGTAAGTTTGTCGTTGCCTACGACGACAACTACACGCAGAGTGAGTACTACCTGGCCTCGGTAGCAGATAGAGTATCGCTAAATCCCGAGGGTGCTATTAGCTGGTCGGGCGTGGTGCTGAGCTCTACATTCTTCAAGGGTCTGCTCGACAAGCTCGATATCGAGGCTGATGTAATGCGTCCAAGCGAGTGCAAGTATAAGAGTGCAGGCGAGCCTTTCTTCCTGGATAAGATGTCGGAGGCTAATCGTCAGCAGATGCAGGCTCTTGCCAACTCTATGTGGAATAACTTGGTTGAGGATGTTGCTAAGAGCCGAAACCTCAGCCCAGAGCGTGTTATGGCTATTGCCGACAATATTGATATCTACAACTCTCAGAGTGCCAAGGAGTGTGGCTTTATCGACGCCATAGAGTACGAGGACCAGATGATGGACTACCTCGAGCAGTTGGGCGTTGAACGCAACCGCCAGGGCAAACTCAATATCGTATCATTGTACGATTACTGCGCTTCGTATGGTATGTTCAACCCAGCTATCGTGGGTGAGAAGTCGAAGAACAAGGTGGGTATCATCTATGCTGATGGTCAGATTCTTGACGGTGCAGCATCATCCGATGGTTATATCTTTGGTAACACCCTCGCACAGCAGATTCGTGAGGCTCGCCTTGATGATAGTATCAAGTCTGTTGTGTTGCGTGTTAACTCTCCTGGTGGCTCTGCCTTGGCTTCGGATATCATCTGGCGTGAGATGGTTCTTCTGCAGGAGAGCAAGCCAGTGGTAGTATCTATGGGTGGCTATGCCGCAAGTGGTGGCTACTATATATCTGTTCCTGCCGACTATATCATTGCCGACAGAAATACTCTTACCGGCTCTATCGGTGTTATCTTCACTAACTTCAACGCCCAGAAGTTGCTTAATAATAAGCTTGGCATTACCTTGGACCATGTTAAGACATCGAAAAATGCTGGAGGTATTGACTATGTTTCAACACCAACAGAGCGCAACAAAGAGGTTATCTTGAAGAGTATCGATGCTACATACGACACCTTCACAAAGCACGTTGCCGAGGGTCGTAACCTCGACATTGACAAGGTATTGAGCGTTGCCGAGGGTAGAATATGGAGTGGTAGCGAGGCTGTAGGTATCGGTCTTGTAGATGCTAATGGCGGTCTTTACGAGGCTATTGCCAAGGCAGCTAACCTCGCCGACCTCGCTTCTGACTACCAGCTCAAGGAGCTCCGACTCCCAGTATCTCCTTTCGAGGCTTGGTTGCAGGGTATGGGTATGGTAGCAGCTAAATCACTGGGCATTAACTATAATATGTATGGTGATGAGATCGACAGCTTTGTTAAGGAGAATATCGATATCTTCACAAATAGTGGTATGTTGATGATTACCCCACAAACTATTGAAGTAAACTTTTAATAAGATAATATGAACGAACAACTTGAGGTGTTACTACGCCAAATAATTCATCCCGAGACGGAGCAGAATATCGTAGATAGTGGTTTTGTTGACCGTGCTGATCGTGGCGAGGATGGATCTATAGCTATTACCCTACGTTTTCAGAAGGCTCGTGACCCCTTTGCCCAGAAGGTGAAGAAGCAGGTCGAGGAGCTTATGGCTGCCACATTCCCCGAGAGCAGCTGCATGGTCATCGTGCGTGAGGTAAAACCAAAGCCACGCCGCAGAGAGCAGCAGACAACAACAACAGAGATTTGCAATATCATTGCTATTGCTTCGGGTAAGGGTGGTGTTGGTAAATCTACAGTCACTGCAAACCTTGCCGTGGCGTTGCGCCAGCGCGGATATAATGTAGCTATCCTCGATGCTGACATCTACGGTCCTTCGCAGAATAAGATGTTTGGTGTTGAGGGTTATGTGCCCGATGCAGAGCGTGATGAGGAGGGTAATGAGTATATCATTCCTGCACAATCTTTGGGTATTAAGATTATGTCCATAGGTTTCTTCATCAAACCTACCGATGCGCTTATGTGGCGTGGTGGCATGGCTACAAATGCTCTCCACCAGCTCATTCACCAGACACGTTGGGGTAAGCTCGACTACTTGCTTGTTGACCTTCCTCCAGGTACTGGCGACATTCATCTCTCAATTATCAACGAGCTCAAGATCTCTGGATCTGTCATCGTGTCGACACCTCAGCAGGTTGCCGTAGCCGATGTTGTACGTGGTGTGGAGATGTTCCGCCACCCTCAGGTTAACATCCCTGTTCTCGGCGTTGTTGAGAATATGGCATGGTTTACTCCCGAGGAGTTGCCAAACAACCGCTACTATCTCTTTGGCAAGGGTGGTGCAGCACGCTATGCTGAGCAAGCAGGTATTGACCTCCTTGGCGAGGTGCCTATCATACAATCTATCATGGAGTGTGGTGAGAACGGAAGTCCTGCAAGTGGTGTAGATTCACGTGTTGAGGAGTACTACTCTGAGATTGCCGCAAAGGTTGTTAATAAGCTACCTTCCGAGTGTTAAAAAGAGTGTTGAGAATTGTCGGTAATTTTTTAATAAATAAATTTGCAAAATCAGGAGCGGTCGTTGTATATACGGCCGCTCTTTGTTTCCAAATAATTTTGCATATTTTTATCACTCAATTTTTCAACTCACTTTTCCCAATTTTTCGACACTACCATTTAATAGTTTTAACATGTTGATTTGTTAATATAGTTTTCAACACATCTTAATTTTACTTTTTATCTTCTTTATTTTCAATATATTAAGTTAAAAAAATTATAAACAATAAAATTAGAATAAGTTGATAACTAAACTCTCAAAAACTTACTAACACTATCAACAGCTATTATTATTACTATTTAATTTTTATTTAAATATATAGTATTAAAAAAATATAAAATTAATGTTGACAAAACTCCAGGGGTACTACTTTCTCAAATCTATAACATATAAAAAAGAAGAGATACTACCTATTAAAAAAAGTAGTACCTCTTAGTCTAAAACCTCGCTTAAGAGTAAAACCCCGATTCTTTACCTATTTTCAAGCTCCCCACTGCTCTCTATCGAGCGAGCGGTAGCCAATAGCCTCGGAGATATGCGAAGGCTCTATATCGCTCTTTTTATCGAGATCTGCAATCGTGCGTGCCACCTTGATAATTCTATCATAAGCACGTGCCGAGAGATTGAGTCGCTGCATTGCTCGCTCAAGAAGCTCGGAACACTCCTTGCTTAGTGGTGCAAACTCCCTAAGCATGGCACTATTCATCATTGCGTTGCAGTGAATATCTGTGTTAATAAATCTCTGCTGTTGAATCTCTCGTGCCTCCACAACTCTGCGACGTACAACCTCACTACGCTCCTCCTCCCTCTCGGATGACATATCACTAATGCTCACAGGCACCACCTCGACATGTATATCTATACGATCCATCAGTGGACCAGAGATATGTGCCATGTAGCGATGCACCTTAGCTGCCGAGCAGGTACACTCCTTGGTAGGGTGGTTGTAGTATCCACAAGGACAAGGGTTCATCGAGGCAATAAGTGTGAAGTTGGCTGGGTAGTCAACCGAGTATCGTGCTCGAGATATGGAGATATGTCTATCTTCGAGTGGCTGACGTAGCACCTCGAGGACACTACGACCAAACTCTGGCATCTCGTCAAGAAAGAGTACTCCATTGTTTGCCAGCGACACCTCGCCAGGTTGAGGATATTGACCACCACCTATGAGTGCTACCTGTGAGGTAAGGTGATGAGGTGCTCTAAATGGGCGCTCATATATTAATCCTCGGTGAGTGCCTATCTTTCCCGCTACGGAGTGTATTTTTGTTGTCTCGAGTGCCTCGTCAAGAGTCATTGGTGGCATAATAGTAGGCATGCGGCGAGCGAGCATAGTCTTACCCGAGCCTGGCGAGCCTATCATTATTATATTATGTCCTCCTGCAGCAGCAATCTCGAGAGCACGTTTCACATAAGCCTGACCCTTGACATCGGCAAAATCCTCGGCATAGAGGCTCTCGCTATTTGCGTGATTTTCAGATATTATATGTTCAGCAGGGGTGTAGTCCATACGTCCTGATATAATCTCCGTAAGCTCCACGAGAGAGCTCACGCCTACTATATCTATACCCTCGACAACAGCTCCCTCGTCGACATTCTCCTTTGGTAGAAATACACGTTTTAGTCCTCGTTCACGAGCACGTGCAACAAGTGGAAGAACACCCTTTACTGCTCGAAGTGTTCCGTTGAGCGACAACTCACCTATAAATAGTGAGTCATCAATATATTTTGGTGCTATCTGCTCGGTTGCCGAGAGTATACCAATGGCTATTGGTAGATCATACTGCGAGCCCTCCTTGCGAAGGTCGGCGGGGGCAAGGTTGACAACAATTTTTTTAGCTATAAGCCTATAACCACTATTTTCGAATGCGGCCTGAATACGCTGTTCACTCTCCTTGATAGTGTTGTCTGGAAGACCTACTATATATAGGCCTATACCACCTCCGGCGACATTGACCTCGACCGTAACATCTACAGCCTCAATACCCGATATCGCCCCAGTATGAACCTTTATGAACATATATTAAATTTTAGAAAGGTGCTATATCAAACTCACTTGGCACACCTGCACTCGCCATGCCACTACTCTGCATACCCTCGGGAGCTGAGCTCATTGGAGGGAATGAGTTGCCACTCGATGAGAATGTTTCGTAGCTCTCGCCCATAGGCTGCTGAAGCACATCGTTGGTAATAGAGGCGTCAGCATCGGCAAACTTAGCCTGCTCCTTGATAAATCGTAGAGGTACGTCGGTTACCTCACCGTTACGGTGCTTGGCGATGATGATCTCGGCCATACCTGCTGTTGAAAGTCCCTGCTCGTTTGTTGTAAGTCCGTAGTACTCAGGACGGTGGATAAATGCTACAACATCGGCATCCTGCTCGATCGCTCCAGACTCTCGAAGGTCCGAAAGCTGTGGACGCTTAGATCCACCACGGTTCTCCACGTTACGGCTGAGCTGTGAGAGGGCGATGATTGGCACATCGAGCTCCTTGGCAATAGCCTTCAGAGTACGTGAGATGAGCGACACCTCCTGCTCACGATTGCCTCGTGTCTCGGGTGTTGCCGCAGTCATCAGCTGCAAGTAGTCGATGATGATAAGCTTGATATCGTGCTGAGTCTTGAGGCGTCGTGCCTTAGAGCGGAACTCATATACCGAGAGCGCTGGTGTATCATCAATATATAGAGGAGAGCGACCAAGTTCGATAGTCTGCTTCTCGAGATGTGCCCACTGTGCTGGTGTGAGGTTACCTGTGCGAAGATCCTTCGATGATAGCTGTGTCTCGGCAACAATAAGTCGGTTCATGAGCTGCACTGATGACATCTCAAGGGAGAAGAACGCCACAGGAGTCTTGAACTCTACCGCCATGTTACGTGCCATGGTAAGCACGAAGGCTGTCTTACCCATAGATGGTCGTGCCGCAATGATGATAAGGTCCGAAGGCTGCCAACCGAGAGTGATACTATCGATATCGGTAAATCCCGAACGCACACCATTATACTCGCCTGCGGTCTTTGCTGCTGCCTCAATCTGCTTGAGTGCCTTGTGAAGAATATCCGAAGCCGAGAGAACGGAACGCTTAACATTACCCTCGGATACCTTGAATATCTCCTGCTCGGCAAAACCAATAAGCTCGGTGACATCTATCTCCTCGTCGTACGAGCGACGCTGAATCTCTGTGGCTGAGCGAATAAGCTCACGCTGCACATACTTCTGAGCAATAATCTTGGCATGGAACTCCACGTGAGCAGCTGTAGCCACACGCTGTGTGAGGTCGGCAAGATATGCTGCGCCACCAACCTTTGTTAGCTCCTTCTGAGCCTTGAGTCTTTCGGTCACAGTATATAGGTCGATAGCCTTCATCTCGAAGGATAGATCCTGGATAGCCTTGAATATTATACGGTGCTCCTCGGTGTAGAAAGTATCTACCGATAGATACTCCTGAACATCGATAATAGCATCCTTCTCCAACATCAAAGCGCCCAATACAGCCTGCTCCAATTCGATAGACTGTGGTGGTGCAATACCGTCAACCTCAGCGAGTTCGATGTATGCTTCCTTATTATTTTTCGACGTTTTGTTATACTGTTTTGCCATAAGTTCTAAGCCTCAAAAATTTTTTCATCCACAAATTTAATAATTTTATGTAGAATAACAACCATAAATCTGTGCTAAGTTATTATAAGTTGTGTCGCAGTTATTAACAAACAGAGTGTTAGTAATTAAATTTTAGATATTTACGCCCTAAAATGGATAAGTTAACGTAATTATTCGTACCTTTGTCCTATTCGGCTTAGCTGAAAATTGATAATTGATGAATACAGAGTTTAACATAGCCCGCCGTTTGTCGAGTCGCAGAGAGGGTCATCGTGCAGGTATTATGGAGCGAGTGGCAACCATCGCCACAACCATAAGTCTTGCAGTGATTATCGTCACACTCTCTGTGGTAGTTGGCTTCAAGGAGAGTATCGACGAGCTGCTTACGGGCGCCTCGGCCGATATTGTTGTTACAGCACCCCAGAGTCGAGGTATTGTCTCGCCCGTTACACTCAGTCGTTCGCAGAGTATAGAGCAATATTTCGACCGTTCGGATGTTGAGCGATACTCCACATATTTGGCCAAGGAGGCAGTCATCAAGAGCGATGATAATATAGTGGGTGTTATGCTCAAGGGTGTCGACTCGTTGTACGACACACATTTTCTTCAGGCACACATTATTGAGGGTACTCTACCACGCCTTTGTGGCGAGCCTCGTTCCAAAGATATAGTTGTATCGAGCAAGGTTGCAGCGAGCATGGATGTTGGTGTTGGTGACCGTATTGAGATGGTATTCGTCGATGGCGATAATGGTCTTTTGCGTGATAGATTTGCTATTAGTGGAATCTTCGAAACAGGTCTTGATATTATAGATAATATATTGGTAGTAAGTGATATACGCAATGTGGAGCGTTTCTATGATCGTTCCAAGAGTCCTATCACTGGCTACGAAATTTGGCTAAACAAGGATGCTGATGTTGCTGCTATCTCGGAGCAACTAAACGACAACTTCTTTGACCTATATTTTGCCACAGAGATTAATGCCGAGGCCTTTACCATTAACGATATCTATCCCCACCTCTTCGGCTGGCTTGCTACGCACGATGTCAACGCACTATTTATTACCGTTATCATGATTATCGTGGCGCTGCTCAATATGACCACGGCGCTGCTTATCATCGTGCTCGAGCGTCAGAAGATGATTGGTGAGCTTAGAGCTATGGGTATGTCACGTAGAGGTGTTGTGCGCATATTTGTCTTTAGGGCGCTCTTTATCATCTCTCGAGGTGTTATCATAGGAGCTGTTATAGGCATTATACTCTCCCTCGTGCAGCACTATTTTGGTGTTCTGCCCTTGCCATCTGAGGGATATATTCTTACCACTGTCCCTGCATCATTGTGCTGGGGACGATGGCTTGTGGCTGTTGTGTCGACAATCGTGATAACACTTATTATGATGATACTCCCTGCGTTGCTTGCAGCACGAGTATCACCGTCAAAGGCAATAAGATACGAATAAATTAGTTTATAAAGTATGAAACCATATAACCAGGAGCAGACCAAGAAGGAGCAGGTCGAGCAGATGTTCGATAATATCGCCCCAACGTACGACAAGCTTAACCATATACTATCATTAAACATTGACCGTATTTGGCGACGTAGGGTGATGCGCATCGTGCGCCGTTCGCAGCCAAAGAGTATTATGGATGTAGCCACAGGCACGGGCGACCTGGCTATCGCTATGGCTAAGCGTGTCGAGGGTGCACATATCCTCGGTGTCGACCTCTCGGAGGAGATGCTCCAGGTGGCACGTACAAAGATTAATAGGCTTGCTCTCGAGGAGCGTATCGAGGTGAGCAAGGGCGATGCCGAGAACCTGAGCTTCGTAGCTAGCGACTCTATCGATGCGGCAACTGTGGCGTTTGGTGTTCGCAACTTTGAGAATTTGGAGGGTGGCCTCAGTGAGATATATCGTACACTTAAATCTGGCGGTAAGTTCGTGGTCTTGGAGTTCTCTATTCCTCGCAATCGCTTTATCCGCTGGGTATATGCGCAGTACTCTCACAGACTTCTTCCACGTATTGGTGCCATGCTCTCGAAGGATCGCAAGGCCTACGACTACCTTCCCGACTCTGTCGAGGAGTTCCCAGCACCCGAGCGCTTTGCCGAGATATTGCGTGGCGTGGGATTTAAGGATATCAAGCTCCGCTCGCAGAGCTTTGGTATAGCCTATATTTACGAAGCAACCAAGTAGACTATGTCAAAAATTTACAAATACTCACTACTTATTGTATTGGTGCTTATGAGCGTAGGCAGGGCTAAGGCCGATGTGCTCGATAAGTTCCATTTTGAGCGATTTATCACCGTCACTCATCTCTCAACCACGGGTATGAATCTATGGGTCGAGGTGAGTAGCGAGTGGGCACATACGCTCATAGTCAAGAAGGGCAAGGTAGATGTTATGATGCATGGTAATAAGGTGGCTACTATTGAGTTACGTGACAAGGTAGTAATTCCACGTCGTGCCAAGAGCAAGGTGCTAATACCTCTGCGTTTTACCACCACCAACTCCTTCACTCTGCAGCGAGTGCTTCGTCATTTGATCGACAAAGGGGGTCTTGGCACTACGATAGATTATCGTATTCGTGCGGGACTCAAGGTGTTAAAGGTGAATTTTTCGGACAAAAATGTTGCAGTTTCTGAAATTTTAGATAACTTCGCATTATCAAATGAGAATTTAAGAGAGCTTATAGCTCTGATATAATCTGAGAGTAGATGAAGAGAGTAATAATTTTGGTTATCATGGCTGTTGCGTTGATGTATGTCGACGCATCGGCACAGCGTATATCGTATGTCAAGAGTTCTATTTGCTCTGTTGGCGCAGGTGGAGCATCTATCTCCATTACTGAGGATGAGGGTGTGAAGCAGGCTGTATCGCTCATAGAGAGTAGAACATCGACACCTTCGAAGGTTAAGGGCTACCGCTTTGTTATCTTCCACGACTCCGAGCAGTTTGCCAACGAGCGTGCGTCACGTGCTCTTAACACCTTCCGTCGTATGTTCAAGAGTGTCAGCTCGTACCTCTCTGTCGAGAGCCCTACGTTTAGAATTCTTGTTGGCGACTGCTATAACCACGATGATGTAGCTGTTGTGCGCAATAAAATCGAGTGTGAGTATCCCGATGCGGCCCTTGCTGAGGCCGATATTCCTCTCCGCTTCTTGTTGCGCTATCAGGGTCAGAACAATATGCTTATTGAGCGTAGTGGCCAGGTTTCGGGCGGTATAGAGTTCGAGGAGTTGTTCTTCGACGAGGAGCATGGTGCCGAGGGCGACGAAGCTACCGAGGTTATCGAGACACCTCAGGATCTTGCCGAGGCAACACCTCAGCAGCCTAAGACAGAGGTTATCGAGCAGCCAGCTCAGAGCGAGGAGAGTAGCGATGTTGCCGTTGCTGAGTCGGAGCCCAATAAATAATAGTATAGTAAAACCATTTTTCAAACCAATAAATTTTTACGACTATGAAGAAGATGTTTGTAATTGCAGCTATGTTTGTTGCTGCATCTATGGTTGCTTGCTGCGGTGAGCAGAAGGCTAAGGAGGCAGAGGGCTGCTGCGAGAAGACTGAGTGCTGCGAGCAGAAGGCTGAGTGCAAGGGCGAGTGCACTGGTGAGTGCGAGAAGAAGGCTGAGTGCGAGAAGGAGTGTACTGGCGAGTGCCAGAAGGCTGCTGAGGAGGCACCTGCTGCTGAGGAGGCACCAGCTGCTGAGGCTGCTCCTGCTGTTGAGAAGTAGCATTTGCTATTATCTTGATATACTATCCACCTCGACTGTGTCGGGGTGTTTTTTTTGACCCTTTTGCGACAATTTAACACAAAATTCGAGCTTTTATCAACACTTATACCGAGTGTAAAAATCCCAATTTTTACCACAAATTGGACTAAAAGCGATATTTTGAAGGGTTTTAATATGCAAAAAAGCGAATTTTAGGCGCTAATTATGAATAAATATTCACTAAATAATCTATTTTCTGCATAAATGATTGTTAGAATAAAATAAACTTTATAAATTTGCGCCGACATAATACCATTTAATTAACTAAACTTTTATAGCTATGAAGAAGATGTTTGCATTTGCTGCAATGTTTGCAGCTGTTGCTATGGTAGCTTGTGGTGGTCAGCAGACTGCTACTGAGGCTGCTGTTGAGGCTGCTGCTGCTGAGGTAGAGGCTGCTGTTGAGGCTGCTGCTGCTGAGGTAGAGGCTGCTGTTGAGGCTGCTGCTGAGGCAACTGAGGCTGCTGCTGAGGCTGCTGCTGAGGCAGTTGAGGCTGCTACTGAGGCTGCTGCTGAGTAATTTTACTGCAGAATATCAGAGTTTGGGGTGGATGGTTCCGCCCTTTTTTTATCTCCGCAGCTGAGCAATTATCAGCTCGGGACCTCTATTTTTTAGGAGGATATTGCTAAAATTGAAAAAAAATTAGTATCTTCGTATAGAGAATAAGTATCTTAACCCAAAAAACTTTACAATTATGAAGAAGATGTTTATGGTTGCTGCTTTGTTCGCAGCATTTTCATTGGTAGCTTGCGGTGGCGAGCAGCCAAAGCAGACTGAGGAGTCAGTTGATGCAATCGAGGAGGTAGCTGAGGAGGCTGCTGAGGCTGCTGAGGAGGCTGCTGAGGAGGCTGAGGCTGTTGCTGAGGAGCTCGCTGAGGAGGCTGAGGCAGTAGCTGAGGAGCTTGCTGAGGAGGCTGAGGATCTCGCTGAGGAGCTTTCTAAGGAGGCTGAGGCTGTAGCTAAGGATCTCGTTAAGGCTGCTGAGAAGGTTTCTGCAGAGTCAATTAAGGCTGCAGAGAAGGCTGCTGGCGAGGCTATGAAGGCTGCTGAGAAGGCTGCTGAGGAGGCTATGAAGGCTGCTCTTAAGCTCTAATCTTAGCAAACACCATTTAGAGAGCTATACTTAGTTAGCTTTCACACAAAAAGGGGCCGTCCAACATTGTTGGGCAGTCCCTTGTTTTTTGCTCTAATGTAGCACCTGGTGCGAGGTTATTCTCAGGGCATAGTCCTCCTCGTACCAATCTATTATGCCTATGAGCGTGCACTCTGTTGTGGGTATTAGCTCCGAGGCGTAGTAGCACCCTCCCGAGGTCACCACTCGCAGCGTGTCGCTGTCGTGGATAAAGTGGCGCACCGTACTTCGGTATTCGTTCTCTTCGTTCATGTCGCACCATTTAGCCCCATGCTCTGTGCGAGAGAGCACCATATCCTCAAATCGTGCGTAGCGCAACACCGAGCGGCTATCTAAGTCGTTTATATCTATTGTTGCTGAGGTCGGAGCAGTGGGGTTGTTGGAGGTAAATGTCAGGTAGTTAAATATCTCCTCACTTGCTATTCGGTCAACAACATATTCGCCCGTGGGTGGTGCTCCTATTACGAGCTTTGCCCCCTCGCGACCAATGTTTAGCCCCGAGCACCTTAGCCTCACGTGGCTGAATAGAGGCACTATGTCG
Organism: Alistipes sp.; assembly: GCA_017629035.1. Lineage (GTDB taxonomy): Bacteria > Bacteroidota > Bacteroidia > Bacteroidales > Rikenellaceae > Alistipes. Next base: position 121,817 of record JAGBXX010000012.1, read on the forward strand.
TTGATATACTCCTCATCGATTTTTAGCTCCATGCCACCGCTGTCGTCAGCTATGACCAGAGCCTTCTCTATCTCGAAGAGCTTGTCATTTGCCACCACGCACCCCTCGATGTATATATCTTGGGTGATCTTCATCGAGCGCTCCGTGGCCAAAGATTGTAGGTAGGCAATCGACACCTTACCCTCTGAGGGGTAGCTCTTGCCCTGCTCCTCGCACGACAGCAGCGCTATCATGCATATAATCAGGCTAATATGTGCGAGCATCCTTCTCATAGCGCATCTTAAGCTGATAGTACTCTCTATTGTTGGGGTGCTTGCCGTGCTGAACAACTCCCGTGAGCGATACTCTGCCCCTGGGGATGGTGTGCTCTGCGTAGTCGGCATATTCGCTGGTGTAGACCACCAGGGTGTCGTTATTCGGGTCTACGAATGTTGAGTATCCACTCCAGCGGGCCATGTCGAGGCTCTCTCCGCTGAGTGTGTCGATCGATGTTGAGCCGATAAGGTCTAGTGATGATATCGTTGTTAGCCTTCCGCATGTCGATTCTTCGAGCTCGGCTATGGTGCGTTGAGCGGGTGTTATGGGCTCCACATCGAGGCTGCGCACCACAACCTCATCCCTACGCTCTTTTGATGCGAGGTAGTCGACACCATAGCTGTCGTAGCTATTAGCCTTGCTACCCACACGTAGCACGCCATGGCGATACTCCGTGGCGCAGCCCTTGAGCCTTAGGGCCACGAGTAGACCCTCGGGGTATTGACTCTCGAGCGAGTATCCTCCCACGAGTACCTCGAGTGCTGCGGTGTTATCTTCGACGACGATTGTCTGGTAGAAGTTACCACTCTTGTCCGATGATGTCACACGACCTCGTACCACAATATCCTCCTCGATGATATCTCTCTCGAGTGTCGATGTGTTGTTGCGCAGTTGTTCTATTGTGATATTTGCTGCGGGGAGCTTGGGCTCGAGCATAGGCGTGTCGGTGTAGTTGCTGCACCCCACCATAAGCATAGCTATATATGTCGCCAGCGCCCTACGCATAGCCCATCCATAGATTATCTCTTACTCTCCACCCACGAGTCCTTGAGTCCGAGGAAGTAGAGCACGCCATCGAGTCCCACTGTCGATATCGACTGGCTTGCTGTGGCACGCACCTTGGGCTTGGCATGGAATGCTATGCCGAGGCCTGCGATGTTGAGCATAGGCAGGTCGTTGGCACCATCACCCACGGCCACTGACTGCTGGATGTCGATATTCTCAAACTGGCATAGTAGGCGCAGAAGCTCGGCCTTGCGTGCGCCGTCGACAATCTCGCCTGTGTAGCGTCCTGTGAGCTTTCCATCCTCCACCTCGAGCTCGTTGGCATATACGTAGTCGAAGCCAAAGCGGCGTTTGAGATAGTTGCCAAAGTATGTGAAACCACCCGAGAGGATGGCTGTCTTGTATCCTACACGCTTGAGGATTGTCATCATGCGGTCTACGCCCTCGGTGATAGGTAGATTTATGGCAATATCCTCCATCACACTCACGTCGAGGCCCTTGAGTAGTGCCACACGCTGCTCGAAGCTCTCGCGGAAGTCTATCTCGCCACGCATAGCTCGCTCGGTGATGTCACGTACCTCCTTGCCCACGCCTGCACGGTCTGCCAGCTCGTCGATAACCTCGGTGGTGATGAGTGTAGAGTCCATATCGAAGCATATAAGGCGTCGTGAGCGACGGAAGATGCCATCACGCTGGAACGATATATCTACGCCACCGTCGTTGGCTATCTGCATGAGTGAGCGCTGGAAGTCGCCCTTGTCCGATATTGTGCCACGCACCGAGAACTCGATACTTGTCTTTGGTGCACGCTCGTTCTCATCCAGGGGCATACGTCCTGTTAGGCGGTTTATGTCGTCGATGTTGAGTCCCTCGTCCGATATTGCACGTGTCACGGCAGATATATGCTCGGCCGTAATCTTACGACCCACGAGAGTTATGATATATCGGTGTTTTCCCTGTCCGGTCACCCAGTTGCTATACTGCTCCACGGTGATAGGCTCGAAACGAATTGTTATATTCATCTCCGAGGCCTTGAATAGCAGCTCTTTCATTATCTGTCCTGAGCGCTCAGGCGTTGTCATAAATAGTATTCCGAGCGTGAGCGACTGATGGATGTTCGACTGACCGATGTCGAGGATAAATGCGTCGTGTCGAGCGAGAATACCCGTTAGCGACGAAGTTAGTCCTGGCTTATCCTCACCCGATATGTTTATCTGTATGATTTCAATCTTATCACGCTCCATTGCGGTATACTTTTATCTGTTACACTTGCACAAATATACGAAATTTTGCGTTACCACCGAGCACCTCTCTGCCGAAAAATTACTCTCCACCCCAAAAAAATATATGGGTGCGAGAATTTAGCTCCTCGCACCCATTGTTCATCGGTTAAAAGTCGTAGCCTACGATGTCTGCAGCATAGTAGCTCCATCCCTCAGCAGATCTATATGCATTGACACTATTTCGTGGCACGTAGATCTTACGGCCAGATCCATTTGTCATAAAAGCGGTAATATCTAATGCAGGTGGAGTTGTTGCTTTACAATATATGCTTGTTAGGCTGCTGCAACCAATGAATGCAGCATCTCCAATGTTAGTTACGCTACTTGGAATATTAATGCTTGTTAGGCTTTTGCACCATGCGAATGCCCTCTCTCCAATGCTTGTTACGCTATTTGGAATAGTTATGCTTTTTAGTCTTTTGCAAATAACGAATGCAGCCTCTCCAATGCTAGTTACGCTATTAGGAATAGTAATGCTTTTTAGTCTTTTGCAATTACAGAATGCATAATCTCCAATGCTAGTTACGCTCACGGGAATAGTAATGCTTATTAGGCTGCTGCAATCCCTGAATGCCTGATATCCAATCGTTGTAACCTCGCTATCAAACTTGATAACACCAATTTTTGTCGTACGATCCCAACTGTGAGATGTAATATTTGCTCCAAATACTAAGGTGTTTTTTATAGAAATCTTTTTGGTAGCTGTATACTTAATCTCTTGATTGATTGCAGTTTTCTTTGCAAGGGTTACGTTAAGGTCCTCAACATTACCCTCGGTAACTGTCACGTTAAGACTCTTATCGCTGTATCCCTCCTTGCGGAGTGTAACCTTATGTTCACCAACGAGTAGGTCGTGCATCATTGGTGTTTGGCCCACAAGCTTGTCATCAACATACAAATCTGCGGCAACAGGAGTGCAGCTCACGTTGATAGTGCCGATGATGGGCGTTGGCGAGTCGAGCTTGTAGCTCTGCTGTGCTGGCACGGCAGTGATACTCTTCGATAGCATGGTGGTGCGGTGACCCAGCTTGCGAGCCTCAAAGATATATGTTCCAGTTGAGAGCGTGCCACTCCATGGTGACTTGCCCCTGAATACGTCGTTGACATAGATATCGCAGCCCGAATCAGCCATGATGGTTACCGTGGCAAAGTCGGGAGTCAGGGTAGCTGAGTAGTTCAGCTCTTCGCTATCCTGGATTGTAATATTATCCTCGTAGGTTAGGTATAGATTCTTGACAATGCGAATATGGTGCGAGCCGCTCGAGAGCTGATATCTGTTGATAGGGGTGTTGCCCACGAGAGTGTCGTCGACATATATCGTAGCATCCTTGAGCGTGCCCGAAGCGGCAATATTGAGCCAGCCAAAGGCGGGCTTGAGCGAGATATTCTTGTTTACCTTGGCACCACTTACTATGAACTCGCCACTCTCGCTATGGTAGTCCTTGGCCGACACCTGGTAGCTATAGGTGCCATTGCTGAGTATAACTTGGGTGTAACCATCAGCGTCGAGAACATAGTTCTTGTTGTCGATAAGTACAACGGCAGAGTGTGGCTCTACGTGGAAGACAACATACTGCGGACGTGATGTTGTAGTGTTGATCTCGATGCGGAAGTCGAGGTTGTCGCCCGTCACCTCGATCTGTCGCTCGGTGCTCGAGTTGCCATGCACAAGACGCAGTAGGTGTGTGCCCGGCTGGATATCTTTAGCCGTGAGCGTGTAGTTCTCGTTAGTGCGACCCATGTAGAGGTTGTCAATGTAGACATCAGCACCTACAATATTGGTATTCACAAAGATAGGATAAGAGATGTTTAGCTCGGCATTTATCTTGTACTCTCTGCTACCCTCGAGATTTAGCGACACTACGTTTGAGTCGCCGTATTTGGGGTGGGTGATGTAGAATGTCGTTGGCTCCTTGGCTGTGAGTTCTATAATGAGTCCGTTGCCCTCGTTTGCCACCACGCACTTCATCACCTCTACATTTCCACCTCGTGGGCGCACCGATAGCTCGCCAATCTCGGCCGCTGTCATGCGGTTTATGCGCATCTTTATTCGGGCGCACTCACGATTTGAGTGGTCCTTGCCAATTTTGTCGATTGCCACACCCGATATCATATCGGTCTGCACTGCCGCAAAGCTACTTGCATCTATCTCGATGCTATGCTCCTGCGCCTGAGCACAAAAATATGGCAGCACTACCGCCAAAAGGGTCAGTATATATCTCTTCATAATTTTCATCTCTCTTATCTATTACACTATTGTTCTAAAAATCGTAGCCTACGATATGCCAAGCGTAGTCATTCCAACCCTCAGCAGATTTATATGCATTGACACTATTTCGTGGCACGTAGATCTTACGGCCAGATCCATTTCCCGCAAAAACGTCAATATCTAATGCAGGTGGAGTTGTTGCTTTACAATATACGCTTGTTAGGCTGTTGCAATAGCTGAATGCACCATATCCAATGCTAGTTACGCTTTCGGGAATAGTAATGCTTGTTAGGTTGCTGCAATCATAGAATGCATAATCTCCAATGCCTGTTACACTATTTGGAATAGTAAGGCTTATTAGGCTGCTACAACCGGCGAATGCCTCACTTCCAATGCTTGTTACGCTCTCGGGGATAGTTATGCTTGTTAGGCTGCTACAATTGTAGAATGCACTACCTCCAATACTAGTTACGCTATTAGGAATAGTAATGCTTTTTAGGCTGCTGCAATAAGCGAATGCCCCATATCCAATGCTAGTTACACCATTGCCAATAGTTATGCTTGTGAGGCTTTCGCAATAGGCGAATGTTTCATGTCCAATGCTAGTTACGCTATTGGGAATATTAATGCTTGTTAGGCTACTGCACCATTCGAATGCATACTCTCCAATGCTAGTTACGCTATTGGGAATATTAATGCTTGTTAGGCTGCTGCAACCATGGAATGCAAAATCTCCAATGCTTGTTACTCTCTCGGGAATAGTTATGCTCGTTAGGCTGCTGCAATCGAAGAAAGCTTTATTACCAATACTAGTAACGGGCCCGTCAAATCTTATAACGCCATTGCCATTGTTCCATGTATGCGACTCAATCATAGCACCATAATAAGCATAGGTATCAATAGTTATCTGTGATGTAGATGTGTATTCAATACAGTATTCAGTAGGAGTATATCCATTTTGTTGGATATTTATCCTTCTAGAAATATTGTATTCACTATTTGATATATCAACGTAACCCGTTCTAGCTATGCCAGTTGTATTCTTGGCGATGGTTATGGTAGTTTTTGAGTAGCCCACATCGCCTGAGCTCTTTGATATAGTTATCCAACTATCGCTCGATTTTGCTGACCACGAGATATTTGAGTTAATAGAGATATCCTTTGTTGTCTTCTCTTGACTAGCATCGATAGACTCCGGGCTAATGTTTAGTGAAATCGGAGTCTGAGTGATAGTGATATCACGACTTTGGCCACTGTTGCGAATGGTGATAGTTGTATTGCGGGTATTTTCGGTGTTGTTTTTAGATATGGTGAGTTTAATCCACTGTCTGCGGCCTACTTCACTCTCGTAGCGATCTGACTTAACCCACGTGCAATCACTCTCCACAATGACCTCCCAGCCCGAGGTAGACTCGATATCTACTTGGACCGTGCCACCCTCGCAACCAATCTCGATATTTGAAGGCGTGACTCTCAATCTCTCATCGTTCACCTCCTTCTCGCAACCGACGAACAGCACTGCGCAAAAAATAGTATTTAGTATAACCCTAAGCATAGTATTTTGCTGTTTCATTTAATAATCAATCTCATCACCACGCACCTAAAAGTCGTAGCCAATTTGTCTGCATCACATCTGAGTAATTGATATGGTTCGTGTAACCTGTGAATTGATAATAGATATTGTTGCTTGGCGAGTTTTAGATGTGTTGTTCCTCGAAATATCCAGTAGCATCTTATACGTTCCGCCTACGTAGCTGCTATAATATGCTGGCTCTACCCAGTCGCAGTCCTCAGGCAGGGATATCTCCCAGCCACTTGATGACTCGATTTCGATGAAAACCTCGTTAGCGTAGCTGTCAACATCAATCCTCTGGGGATAGACAGATAGTGTTTCGATCCTCTCCTCATTTTCGCAGCCAATGAGCAGGAGAGAGCAAAGCATTATGTTTAGTATAAATCTCAGCATAGCAGTATTATTATATAATTAACGACATGCGTAGGCCCAAAACAGAGGCATGCTTTGCTTTGCGGCTATAGTTCAGGTACAAGTCTAAGTTGAAATGTCTGGAGCCAAAACCAATGATATTAAACGCAAATGGGAAGCCCCAATAGTTTGCCGTGTAGTTATCATCTTTAATCATGTAGTATGTAGGCTCAACACCGATACCACTATATATCGTGCCGCTAAACAGATCTCCCGTCCAGTTGATATTGAAAATAATGGGTATAGACATACTTGTCACCGCTGGCTGGTAGGGATAACCCATGACTTCGAATGCGTACATATATCTGAAGCCGAAGGTGGGGACAAAGTAACTGTTGTATGGAGGAATTCGGCACACCAAGCCGCCACCCAGACCTAATTGTGTAGAATTGGTCTCGCCAGTGCCCACATAGTCGTAGAATGGAGAGTTAAATCCACTCACATCGACAGTAAAACCGATGTTAAACGCATTCCAACCATTACGGCTCCTATTCTCTTTTGATCTGTGCAAGATCAGCTGATTTCTGTCCGTCACACGTTTAGCATCATACATATATACCTGTCTTGTCGAGGCGTTGATATTCACGTTCTGACCCCAGCGCTTGCCATTGCGCTCCACTACGATGTAGTGTGGCCCGTGTCTCAACTTGTACGAGCGATTTGCCATGCCCATGTATATGCCGTCGACATAGACCTGAGCACTATTGTGCTTGTAGGTTATAAGCACATTTGACTCCATGCTATTGGGCGGTGTTGCAATCTTGATATCCTCAATCTTGATATCCTCGGTCTTGATATTCTCGGATATAATCTCTTGATTAGCCACCTCTAAGGCCTGAAGGTTGAATTCCAGCGTGTTATTGTTTATCATTATCTCCACGCTCCTTTTTTGGGTTATGTATCCCTCCTTGCGCACCTCGATGTTGTGCTTACCCACCTGCACCTTTTTGGTGAAAGGGATCTTGCCTATAGCCTTGCCGTCAAGCAGAACCTCGGCTTTGGGAGTTCCCTCTATTAATACCTCTCCGAAAATCGGTTTTAGCTCAATAGTTTTGGTATTTGTTTTGTTCTCCTCTATATTTACCGATATATACGAATGTTGGTAGCCCTCTTTCTCGATGTATAGGTTGAAGTCACCTATCTCGAACTCCTCGATTAGAGGCAGCTCGCCTATCACCTCTCCGTTTACCGATACTTTGGCACCCTCGGGTGAGCCGTTAAGCTCCAGAGTGCCACACTTAAGTGTAGGAGTCTGTAGCCTGTAAACCTGGTTTAGTTTCTCAGGGCTTATCTCCACATCCATAACTACGCTATTGTGATTATGCTTGCGTGCCTCAAATCGGTATGTTCCTGCCTCGAGCCTTCCAGTCCACTGGCTGTTATCCGCAAGGTCGTTGTTGATATAGATGTCGGCGTTGCCCCCTGCGTATATTGTCACGTTTGCGAAGTTACGCTCTAGCTTAACTCTATGTGGTATAGTGTCGTTTCCCATAAGCTCAAATTCGCCCTTGTGGGGCTTGTACATGGGCTTTAATACCTCGATATTATGCTTGCCAACCTCGAGCTTAGCCAAATCTTTGGCATCTATTGTTTTGTTGTCGACCTTAACCACAGCATCGCTAAGATCATCATCGGAGATAACCTCGAGCCATCCGTATGCGGGCTTCAGGTTGATGCTCTTCTCGAATTTGTGATCCTTCACGCTGAACTCACCACTCTCGTTAAAGTAGTCCTCGGCTGTTACTTCATATCTGTATGTGCCATTGGGTAGCATTGTCTGTGCCACACCAAAGCTCATGCTTATTAACTCTCCGTTGATGTGGAGCCTTGCATCTTCGGGTGTTAGTTTGAAAGCCACGTCGTAGTATCTCTCTCGTGCCTGCTCTATCTCAGCCTTGAAGTGGATATCCGAGCTCGTTATTGAGATTTTCTGCACGGTCTCGTAAGATCCATGTTGTACACGAAGCATGTACTCACCATGCTTAAGGTCGTTTATCGTGATCTTGAAGTTGTCGTTGGTCTGACCCTTGTACTCGTTGTCGATATATACGTCGGCACCCGCTACGTTCGACTCGACCACTATCGGCTGTAGGTGTTGTAGCTCGGCATTAAGTTTGTACTCCTTGCCACCCTCGAGGTTTAGCGATACCTCGTTCGAGTCGCCATACTTGGGGTGGGTTATGTAAAATGTCGTTGGCTCCTTGGCTGTGAGCTCTATGATAAGACCATTACCCTCAGCGGCTACTGCACACTTCATAACCTCCACATTTCCACCACGTGGGCGCACTGCGAGCTCGCCAATCTCGGCCGCTGTCATGCGGTTTATGCGCATCTTTATTCGGGCGCACTCACGGTTTGAGTGGTCCTTGCCAATTTTATCTATCGCCACACCCGAGATCTTATCGGTCTGCACTGCCGTAAAGCTACTGGCATAAATCTCGATACTATGTTTCTGAGTCTGTGCCCAAAGTGTGAGTGGCAGTAGAGATATTATGAGTGTTAGGATATATCGCCTCATAGTGTCGTATTAGAAGAAATATGTGATTCTTAAACCGAGCGATAAGAATTGATCCATATAGAATCGTTCGAATGAGTAATACTTAAGATATAGGCTCATATCCAAATCGCGTAGGCCTATACCTAATTGGTATACAAATGGATATGCTGTGCCACAATATGCTCTGCCGTAGTACTCTTTCTGCAGTGGGTCGAATATAAGTGAGAACTCGGTACCAAGACCCATGTACATGCCTCCATCCTCATCACGGAAAAAGTTCCAGTTGAGCACAACTGGGAATGTTAGGAAGTTTATGCCACGTGTACGCATGTACTGGATACCCGTATTAACATTAAACAGACTGTTGTGTCGCCACAAACGCCAAGCTAAGCCAAGATTAAACTCTCCCTCTGTTTCGTATTCATCTTCCTCAAGCATCGAAATACTACCGCCGAGCGAGATACCGATGTTAAAGCCCTCGATCTTCTTACGATTGCTAGTATGTTTACTCTTTGAGCTATAATTTTTCTTAGGTGTGATAGAAGTGGCGCTCTGAGGTTTTACGTTTAGTTGTGGATTGTATACTTTAGGTGCGTTGTACATCAATACCTGTTTTGTAGAGGAGTCAATGTTGGCATACATACCATAGTAATATCCCTGACTCTTGACAATGATGTATCGGACACCATAGTTAAGCCAATACGACTTGTTCGCAGTACCTACATAGTTGCCGTCGACATATACCTCAGCGCTACTATAGTTGTACGCAATCATCACATTGGCCTTGTTGGCAGTTGTCGATGTTGTTGTTGTCGACGTAGTAGTCTTGACTGCGAGGTCTACATGCTTTGCCACCTCCTTGCCCTCCTCTATGGTCACTGCGATAGACTGGCTGTTGTAGCCATCCTTCTTCACCGTAACGTTGTGCTTGCCGATGATAACATCTTCGGTTATAGGTGTTTGGCCAATCGTCTTGCCGTCGACGAGTACTGTTGCCAACGGAGGCGTACTTGTCACGGTGAGTGAGCCGTATATAGGCTTAGGGTCGGGCAAAGTGAAGCTCTGGCTGCCATCTTCGGGTATGATTACCACCTCACGTAGTGTTGTGCGGTGGCCGTTCTTGCGTGCTTCGATCACGTGCGATCCAGCCTCGAGCTGGCCACTCCATGTTCCTATGCCTTTGTAGATCTCGTCGATGTAGATCAATGCTCCCGAGTCAGTTGTGATAGTCACGTTTGCAAAGTTTGGCTCGAGCGTAGGGTTATAGTTTAGCGGTGTGTTGTCCTCGATAAGCACTGTTGCTTTGTAGCTTTTGAACATCTGCTTGCTTATGCGCACGTTGTGTGTGCCACTTGCCAGTTTGTAGCTTTTGATAGGAGTTGTTCCTATACGCTCGTCGTCGACATATACCTCGGCACCTGCGAGATCTCCCGACGACTCAATGTTGAGCCATCCGAATGCTGGTTTGAGAGTAACGCTCTTCTCGAGTTTGTTATCCTTGACGGTGAACTCTCCGAACTCTGTGTGGTAATCCTTGGCCGACACCATGTAGCTGTATGCGCCGTTGCGCATTCGTTTCTGTGCCACACCTTCGCTCGTGAGGTCTATATTCTCGTTGTCTATTTCGAGCCATGCGTTCTCGGGTGTTACTTTGAACACTACCCAGTATGACTTTTCGCCCTCCTGGTTTATGTTGGCCCTGAAGTGGATGTCGCTACCTGTTACCGATATTGTCTGCACGCTCTCGAGTGCGCCATGCACCACACGCAGATTGTGCTCGCCACGCATTATGTCGCTGACAGTCAGCTTAAAGTTCTCGTTGGTCTGACCCTTATACTCGTTGTCGATATATACGTCGGCACCCGCCACGTTCGACTCGACCACTATCGGTTGTAGATATTGTAGCTCGGCATTAAGTTTGTACTCCTTGCCACCCTCGAGGTTTAGTGATACCTCGTTCGAGTCGCCGTATTTGGGATGGGTTATGTAGAATGTCGTTGGCTCCTTGGCTGTGAGCTCTATGATAAGACCATTGCCCTCAGCGGCTACTGCACACTTCATCACCTCCACATTTCCACCTCGTGGACGCACCGATAGCTCGCCAATCTCGGTCGCTGTCATACGGTTTATGCGCATCTTTATTCGGGCGCACTCACGATTTGAGTGATCCTTGCCAATTTTGTCGATCGCCACACCCGATATCATATCGGTCTGTACCGGCGCAAAGCTACTTGCATCGATCTCGATGCTATTCTTTGTCATCTGTGCAAATGTGCAAAAATATGGCAGTACCACCGCCAAAAGGGTCAGTATATATCTCTTCATATATTTAGTTTTTCGTATATGTCGGCTGATAAATTAGTCTCACTTCTGGATTGTGAATGATACAGGCAATGTGTAGGTAATACGTACTGGCTTGTTACGCTGCTTAGCTGGCTTCCACTTTGGAGACTTCTGAAGCACCTGAACAGCTGCATCAGACAAAGTCTTATCAGGAGACTGGAGCACCTGGAAATTCGAGAGCTTACCGTCCTTCTCAACGACGAACTTGATAACTACGTTACCCTGGATACCGTTCTCGAGAGCGATCTGTGGGTACTTCACGTTATTCTGTACCCAGTTACGGAACTTCGAGAGGTCACCACCCTGGAATGTAGGCATCTCCTCGGCAGTCACGAAGATCTCCTCCTC
>JAGBXX010000013.1 GCA_017629035.1 Alistipes sp.
AGAACCAGAACCAGAACCAGAACCCGAGCCCGAGCCCGAGGTTGAGAGGTTCTACAAGGGCACGACTATGTCGTTTGCAAACTATCTCATAGATTTCGGCCTTGTGTACCGAGAGAGTGGCGAGCAGACGAATCCCTACAAGTCGATCAAGGCGCATGGTGCCAATATCGTTCGTCTGCAGCTCGATAGGGTAGCCTTTAGCCCGATTAATGGCGTTACTATCGACTGGCAGCAGTGGGAGCGTGTGGTGGAGGATGCCAAGTGTGCTAAGGCAGAGGGTCTTGATATCATGCTCACGCTAAAGCCCGACTACGACAAATATACGTCGACCTCGGCGCAGCACAACAACATCCCCGAGGATTGGAAGTCGCTCGACGAGAACTCGCTCGGTGGCGAGCTCTATAAGTGGGTCTACGACTCGCTCTTGGCGCTACATAACGAGGGTATCGACCCTAAGATTGTGGCTGTGGGCAACGAGGTGAACATCGGCTTCATGCTCAACGGCCAGCACGATGGTGCACGCACAGCACGCCTGCTAAACTATGGCCATAATGCCGTGCGTGACTATGCTCGTGACTGTGGCGTTGAGGTACTATCGGCAATACATATCGCCAACCCATCGAAGATTGGCTATGTGGATACATACAAGCAGAATGGATGTGCTAACTACGATATTATAGCTCTGTCGTGGTACCCTGGTACAAACATAGGCCACACCATGGGCTCGTACGCAAACTTTGAGGCCCTTGGCAAGGATATGCTTAAACGACATGGCAAGCGAATCATGATTCTCGAGACTGCTCACTCATTTACTACGGGTACGATCAACGGCAAGTGGATGGGCGACTGGTGTGATAACTCCTACAACTATCCCGACTGGAACGACTCGACAAATGCCCAGAACTACACCCCCGCAAAGCAGCGTGCATGGCTCAAGGCTCTGGCCGAGGATGTTAAGGCAGGTGGCGGCATTGGCCTTATTACGTGGGGCACGGAGTCGCTTCCCGACCTGCTCGAGGGCAAGGCCCAGGGTCATGGTCTCGGTGTGTACACCTATCCTGCAGCCTGGGGTTACGGCTCAACGTGGGAGAATAACTCCTACTGGGACTTTACCAATAACAACAACCTCCACGAGGGTATCGACTGGATGCTCGATGTAGAGTAAGGCAATTTATTAATACACAATACAATGAGACTCAGAACACTACTTTCAACCGCACTCGTTGCACTGCTTATGGTGCAGTGTGCACCCTCGTCGGGCGAGTTTAAGCTCGGCGATGCTGCTACGGTAATCCCTATGATTATCAAGCAGGACACCACGTCGCACTTCATGACCGACTACTATCCTCAGTGGGTGGGTGCCGACAATGTCACTACCGACGACTCTCGTCTTAAGCTCGTGGCTAAGGACGATACATGGAAGGAGTTCGATGTGTTGACCGATGCTCAGCCTTTTGTGTCTACTATTGACGTATGGCATGGCGACCAGAAGCTCTCTATCGTAGTTCTTGGTGGCGAGCGTGATTCTGAGAGCTATATCTCTTCGACTAGCGCCGAGAATCTCACCGTAACTCTCGAGGCTACAAAGCCTGTGAAGGAGGCTGTTGCTATGTGGCAGAACAACCGTATCGACGATATCACTATTGAGGGTAACACCGTGAAGGTTGTCATCCCACAGGTGGCTAAGAAGTTCGACCGCTCTGTGGTGCGCCTCTTTGCTGCATCTAAGGATGGTCGCTTCAACGACGTTCTCTTGCCATTGGAGCGAGGTGCTGTTGTCGCTGATGCAAAGCAGATTCGTCGCAAGGATTTCCACTCACAGATTCTCTACTCGTTGATGATCGACCGCTTCAACAACGGTAACAAGGAGAATGACTGGAAGCTTAACTCTCCTGAGGTGTTGGATAAGGTAGATTACCAGGGTGGCGATATCGCTGGTATCACATCAAAAATTAACGACGGCTTCTTTACCGATCTTGGTGTTACTACAATCTGGATCTCTCCAATCACTCAGAATCCTTACGATGCGTGGGGTCAGAATGTAAATCCCGATACTAAGTTCTCGGGCTACCACGGCTACTGGCCTATCTACAGCACCGTTGTAGATAAGCGCTTCGGTACCGACGAGGAGCTTCGCTCAATGCTCTCAACAGCACACGGCCAGGAGCTCAACGTGATCCTCGATTATGTGGCTAACCACCTCCATATCAACTCTCCAGTGCTCCAGGCGCATCCCGACTGGACTACCGAGCTTATGTTGCCCGATGGCCGCAAGAATATCGGTCAGTGGGATGGCGAGACACGCCTTACGACATGGTTCGATGAGCATATCCCAACCCTTGATCTTGAGCGTCACGAGGTGTGCGACCCTATGACCGACTCAGCTTTGCACTGGGTGCGTAACTTCGACTTCGATGGTTTCCGCCACGATGCTTGTAAGCACATTCCTCTTGATTACTGGCGTATGCTTACCCACAAGATGAAGTCGTCGATGCCCGATCGTCAGCTCTGGCAGATTGGCGAGACCTATGGCGACGTGGAGCTCATTGGCTCTTATGTAAAGTCGGGTATGATCGACTCGCAGTTTGACTTCAACCTCTACCATACATCGCGCGATGTTATTGTCGACGAGGCTCGCTCAATGCGCGACATCGCAGCAGTTGTCGAGGAGTCTGAGGCAGCCTATGGCTCACACCACACCATGGGTAACATCACTGGTAACCACGACAAGCCACGCTTCATCTCACTTGCAGGTGGCGATATGGCGTTGGGCTGGTACGACGATAAGGCTGAGGGCTGGCACCGTGATGTCGTTGTAGGTGATATGTATAAGGGTCACTCAGGTCTTCTTCTTTTGAAGGCTATCATCTCGACAGTTCCTGGTGTTCCATGTATCTACCAGGGCGATGAGTATGGTGTTCCAGGTGCTAATGACCCAGATAACCGTGATATGATGACCTTCGAGTGCGAGAACGACTACCAGGTTAACCAGCTCGAGCAGACTAAGGCTCTCTTGCACGTGCGTCGAGGCTCTATGCCTTTGATGTATGGCGACTTCCGTACGTTGTATGTCGACGATGCTGTATGGGTATTCTTGCGTCACTATATGGGCCAGTGGACTATGGTTGCACTCAACATCCGCTACGATGCAGCTGCTGTTACTGTTACTTTGCCAGAGTTTGCTAAGTGTGGTAACCTCGAGGTTGCTCTTGCTAGCGAGGGTGGCCAGGCTAAGTGCCTTGGTGAGGGCCGCATCGAGCTCAACATCCCTGCACGTGGCTATGTTATCGTAAACAAATAATCAATACAATACTATGAAGAAATTTTTTGCATTAGTCGCTTTTGTTGCGACGTTGGTAGGTTGCGCTGCCCCAGCTGATAAGGCTGCGTCGTTTGATAAGTTCAACTCTGTTGTCTACGAGCTCAACATTCGTCAGGCTACTGAGGAGGGAACATTCGCTGCTGCTGAGAAGTATCTCCCTGAGCTCAAGGCTATGGGTGTAGATATCGTATGGTTGATGCCTATCAGCCCTATCGGCGTTGATGGCCGTAAGGGTACTCTCGGCTCATACTACTCAATCATCGACTATAAGGCCGTGAACCCTGAGTTCGGTACTATGGAGGATTTCGACCACTTCCTCGCTACTGCACACGACCTCGGTCTTAAGGTTATCATCGACTGGGTGGCTAACCACACATCACGCGATGCTAACTGGTGGAAAGAGGGTAAGAAGGATTGGTATGTTATGGATGAGAAGACAGGTCTTCCTATCGTAGAGTACGACTGGACAGATATCGCTAAGCTCAACTACAACAACCAGGATATGCGTGCTGCTATGCTCGACGCTTTGAAGTTCTGGATCGAGAAGGGTGTTGATGGCTACCGTTGCGATGTTGCTATGAATGTTCCTGGCGATTTCTGGGCTGAGGCTTGGAAGCAGGTACGTGAGATCAACCCTGATGTATATCTCTTGGCTGAGGGCGAGGAGCAGTGGTTGCACGAGTCAGGCTTCGAGGCTACTTACGCTTGGGAGCTCCACCACATCTTCAACGCTATGGCTAAGGGTGGCAGCGAGACTAAGAACGTAGCTGGCGATGGCACTATCAAGACTGAGGCTAAGACCGTAGCAGACCTTAAGGAGTACCTCGCACGTGACGATGAGAAGTATCCAGCACCTGCAATGCGCCTTATGTTTACATCTAACCACGACGAGAACTCATGGGCAGGTACAGAGTTCGAGCGTATGGGCGATGCACACAAGACATTTGCTGCTCTCACGTTCGTTCTTCCAAAGAGCCAGCCACTCATCTACACAGGTCAGGAGATCGCTCTCCAGCGCCGTTTGCAGTTCTTCGAGAAGGACTCTATCAAGGAGCTCGTTGACCTTGAGTATGGCAAGGAGTATCGTGACTTCTACAAGTCACTCGCTAAGTTCCGCCACGAGAACAAGGCTTTGGCTGCTGGCGAGAATGTAGCTCCTATCGTATTTGTCGAGGGTGCTTCATCAGAGAACGTCTTGGCATTCACACGTGAGAAGGAGGGTAACAAGGTATTCTGCTTGTTCAACTTCTCGGCTGAGCCTGCAACACTCACAATCGCTGAGAGCGAGGCTGGCGACTACAACTGCTCATGTGGTCAGACTAAGAGCTTTGCAACAGGCGATGTTGTTGAGCTTCCAGCTTGGGGCTTCATGCTTCTTGCTAAGTAATATATAGCTAACGCTAAAATTAGGGGTGTCCAACGAGTTCGTTGGACATCCTATATCTATAAGACGAAGATATGATGTATAAGAATCCTGAGTGGAGCTATTCGGCAGTGCTCTACGAGCTTAACGTGCGCCAGTTTACCCCTGAGGGAACCTTCGCTGCAGCACGTGAGCGTCTGCCATTTCTACGCTCGGTAGGTATTGATGCTATATGGCTCATGCCGATATATCCTATTGGTGTTGAGGGGCGTAAGGGCTCGCTCGGCTCCTACTACTCAATTTGTGATTATAAGGGCATAAACGAGGAGTTTGGCACTGCTGCCGACCTTCGTGACTTTATCTCTGCGGCACACTCTCTTGGTATGCGTGTTCTGCTCGACTGGGTGGCTAACCACACAGCACGTGATGCTCGCTGGTTGGACGAAAAACCCTACGACTGGTACGAGCGTGAGGCGGATGGCACGGCTAAGGTGCCCTGGGACTGGACCGACACGGCAAAACTCAACTACGCCAACCACGATGTGTGGCTTGGTCAGATTGACGCCATGCGCTACTGGGTCGAGGAGTTTGGTGTCGACGGCTTCCGCTGCGACATGGCGATGCTCGTGCCTATAGAGTTCTGGCAGGAGGCTTCCGAGGCGTTGCACCGTATCAAGAGCGATATATTTATGCTCGCCGAGGCCGAGGAGGATAACCTCTTTGATCGTGCCTTCAACATGAGCTACCAGTGGAACATCCACCATATCATGTGCGATATTGCCAAGGGTGCTCGCCGTGTGTGGGATATGCGCAATGCAATACACTGGGAGCGTGCCAAGTATCCACGTGAGGCTATGCGTATGAGCTTCACGTCGAACCACGACGAGAATTCGTGGAGTGGCTCGGAGCAGAGTCGCTTTGGCGCTGCGCTCGATGTGATGAGCGTGATGACCTTCCTCATGCCTTCGACAATGCCACTTATCTACACAGGCCAGGAGGTGGGCTACAACCACTCGTTCGAGTTCTTCGAGCGTGATGCTATACCTGCTGAGGCCTATGTCGAGAATCGCACTACGGAGCTTTATCGCCGTCTTACGTCGCTTAAGCACAAGGAGCGTGCGTTGGACGCAGGAGAGCGTGGTGGCGAGATGATCGAGATTGAGAATAATGCCAAGGATTGCATGATGACATTTGTGCGTGAGGTCGATGGCAGCCGTGTTGTGGCCATTGTCAACCTCTCGCCCTATACCATCCATGCCGATTTCCGCACAGGAATATATGAGGGTAAGTATTACGACGCTATTACGGGCGAAAGGGTAGTACTTGGCGACCATGTGGAGCGTGATATCGCCCCATGGCAGTATCAGATATTAGTAAAATAGTGAGTATGAAGAGAATTTTTAGTTTGGCACTCATGCTGGCACTCGTTACCTCGGTAAGTGCTGCCAAGCCACGCCTCAGTATCAACCACGTCGAGCCATTGTCGTGGTGGGTGGGTATGTCTACACCACTCCAGCTTATGGTCAATGGCAACTCAATCTCGGAGTATGATGTCGAGATCTTGCCTCAGGGCCAGGGTGTTCATGTCACAGCCGTGCACAAGGCAGATAGCCCCAACTACCTCTTTGTCGATGTAGCCGTGGAGGATGATGCTAAGGCGGGAGAGTACACCTTGCGTTTTAAGAGTGGCAAGACAAAGCAGGACTATAAATATACTATCCAGGAGCGCCGTGAGGGTTCACGCGAGAGGGAGAGTTTTACGACTGCCGATTTCGTATATCTTATCATGCCCGATAGATTTGCTAACGGCAACCCAAATAACGATAGCACTGCCGACACTCAGGAGAAGGCTGATCGCTCAAATCCTGGACGTCGCCATGGTGGTGACCTCGAGGGTATGATTTCGCACCTTGACTATATCGCCGACCTCGGTGCTACGGCTATCTGGTCGACACCGCTGTTGCTCGACGATGAGAATGGTGCTTCGTACCATGGTTATTCGTGCAGCGACTACTACCGCATAGACCCTCGCTATGGCTCTAACGAGCTGTTTAGAAGCTATGTCGAGGAGTGTCACAAGCGTGGCCTCAAGGTTATCATGGATATCGTGCCTAACCACTCATCAACATCGCACTGGTGGTACAACGACCAGCCTTTCAAGGATTGGACACACCAGTGGGATAGCTATACGCAGTCTAACTGGACATTTTCGACAAACATGGATTACAACGCCTCGAAGTCAGACTTGTACCAGATGGAGAGTGGCTGGTTTGATCGCTCTATGGCCGATATGAACCTCGATAATGAGTTTCTGCTCAACTACTTCAAGCAGTGGGCAGTCTGGTGGATTGAGTACTCAAATCTCGATGGCTTCCGTGTAGATACTTATCCATACAACGAGAAGATGCCTATGAGCCAGTGGTGCAAGGCGGTTATGGAGGAGTACCCTAACTTCAATATTGTGGGCGAGGTGTGGACATCCTCTATCCCTCAGCTTGCATACTGGCAGGGTGGCAACTACAACAAGGATGGCTTTAACTCCAACCTTAAGTCAATCATGGACTTCCCACTCCACGATGCTATCCGTGGTGCCATGACCGAGAGTGGTGACTGTGGCTGGGGTCAGGGCATGACTCGTATCTACGATGTCTTGTCGCACGACTTTGTATACCACGACCTCTCTAATATGATGATCATGGCTGCAAATCACGACACAGATCGTATTGGCGATGTCTGCGAGGGCGACGCACGCAAGATGAAGATCGTTGCAACACTCCTCTGCACTATGCGTGGTATGCCTCAGATATTGTATGGCGATGAGCTTATGTTCCGCTCTACTGACCGCCGTCGTGGTCACCCAACCTTGCGTGTTGACTTCCCTGGTGGCTGGCAGGGCGACCAGGTCAACTTGTTTGACCGTGCACAGCATGAGGGTGCACAGAAGGAGGTCTTTGACCATACACACAAGCTCATGAACTGGCGTAAGTCGAAGGAGGTTATCCATAGCGGCAAGACTCTTCACTTTATCGACCGTGATAACACCTATGCCTTCTTCCGCTACAACGACACAGATGTAGTGTTTGTCTATGTTAACAATAGCAACAAGGCGCACAAGGTGCCTTGGGCTCGCTACCAGGAGATCAGCTCTCAGCTTGGCCAGGGTCGCAATGTGCTTACTGGCGAGAGTGTAGATATGACAAATCTCACAGTTGAGCCAATGACATCTATTGTTGTTGAGTTCAGCCGATAGTCTACATCCTCAAGACTCTATGTGGAGCACCCTTTTGCGGGGTGCTCCATAATTTTTTTATAACTTCTTTGTCGTTCGTTCAAAAATGCTTATATTTGTGCTATCGAGATAATTAAATTTTAGAGAATATGAAGCGACTAATCCTAACTATTGTAGCGATCTTTGCCTTTGGTGCCAGCTATGCCCAGTCACCAGATAGATCACTTGTAGAGGCTCAGATTGCCTACGACGAGGCTGTTATGGCCTACAAGCATGCTGTAACCGATATGCGCAACGAGGAGCGCAGAATTGTGGAATCAACCGAGCGCCGTATCGAGGAGCAGAAGGCCGACCTCGATGCTATGACCAAGAGCTACAAGGCAATGCTTGCCGAACATAAGAGATGTGCACAAACAGCTAAGCGTGAGCTCAATAAGGCTAAGACTCGCTACAAGGAGGCTGCAGCCAAGGCAAAGCAGGAGATTGTAGCAGCCAAGGCTACACGTAAATCAGTTATTGCAGAGCGTAAGAGCGATGTGGCACGTGCCAAGGCAGCAATTGCCCGTGCTAAGGCTGAGATGCACTCAAGATAGAGTCTAAAATGATAATGCGATATCTCCATTCGAGGTCTGTTATACTTACACTTCTTCTCTGTTTTGTGTTCGCTTCTCCACTCTTTGGTCAGGAGCAGGCACCAGAGAAGAAAGTACCCCCTGTTGTTCATCCCTCAATCAACAGAGGCGTAGTATCGACATGTGGTTCGCTAAGAATCACGCTTACCTCAAAACGTCAAAACTATGGGGGATCGTTGGATACACGTGACGATGCGATTTTCTCGCCTAAGTCCGTGAATATCCATCCAGATAATAGCAAGTACTACGTAAACTCTCTGGAGGGTGGTACAACCGTGGTATTTGAGATGGGTACTAATCGTAGGCTTAAGGTCATAAGCCATCGTATTAACGCTCAGCACGACTCGTTGTGGGGCGCAAGCTCGCCACTCTATCGTTTTGAGCACTACCGTAAGAATAACCACTTCATGGGTAAACCTGTCGAGGCTGTCTTTAGCCATGGCGGTCGCTACCTCTGGGTGCCATACTACCGACGTAGCTACGATATCAATGCTCAGGACCCCTCGGCCGTTGCGGTAATCGATACTCGTAGCGACGAGATTGTGCGACTCATGGAGACAGGCCCGCTGCCAAAGATGATTGCCGTATCGAATGACAATCGCTATATAGCCGTGTCGCACTGGGGAAATAATACCGTTGGTATAATAGATATTGAGTCCGACGACCCTATGGAGTGGCACCACACCAAGCTCCATGTCGTAGACTATGTCCTCCCGCTGAACTATAGCCTTACACAGCATGTGAACCGTGATAATGGTAGTGGCTATGCCCTCAGAGGTACGGTCTTTACCCCCGATGATCGCTATCTGCTTGTTGGCTGCATGGGTGGCGGTGGCGGTATTGCCGTTATCGACATGCAGGAGCAGAGGTATCTTGGTCGTGTGATGGGCATGATGTTTGGCGTAAGACACCTTGTAATATCCGACGGATACCTCTATCTGAGTATCAATGGTAGCGGATATGTGCAGCGTATAGAGCTCGATAAGTTTATCGATGCAGCAACAAGTATCACTGGAAAGAGCACAGAGCTTAAGGGCTGGACAAGTTGTAAGGTAGGAGCTGGTGCTCGTACTATCGAGGTGTCGCCCTGTGGCAAATATATCTTTGCAGCGTGCAACTTTGCAAGTAAGCTCTATGTTGTCGATGCTCGTGAGATGAGGGTTGTTGCAACCACCTCTGTCGACTCCTTCCCAGTGGGTCTTGATATCTCGAGCAACGGTGATACGCTTATCACCACGTCGCAAGGCCGTTCGGGTTGTGGCGGAAATGCAGTTGATATATTTAGTATCGAGTATCTGAAGTAGGCGTCTACTCAAGGAATATGTAATAAGGGTTATCTATTTAAGTAAAATAGGTTACCCTTATTTTTTTGTGGGTAGTAGATTTACGAATATATGTGCATATTATCTCTTATATGCATAAAAATTAGGCAAATGGGCAACGACAATTTGCTCAGCCGGATAATAATTACTACTTTTGTCATCTAATAGTCATACTATTAGCAATTTGTTTTAGCTGCGAAATACAACAATTTTTAATATTACATTTATGAAAAAAGTTTTTCTTAACATCAAGTCTATGCTTGTGATGCTCTCGGTTGTCGCAGGCGTGGCTTTTTCCTCTGTGTCGTGTCAGTACGAGGACCAGTGGATTCACGAGGAGCTCGATGACATCAAGAAGGAGCTTGCTGACATTCGTGAGCAGCTCGAGGCAGAGCTCAACGCTATCAAGGACATGGTTAATGGCCTTGTGACTATTACCGACATCAAGCAGCAGCAGGATGGTAGCAAGCAGATCATCCTCTCGGACGGTACAAAGATCAACATCTACCCTGAGGGTGCTGGTGTTCCTGCAAACATTATCACAACAACTGTTGTTGACGGTGTTCTTTGCTGGGCTGCATACGATGGTCTTGGCAACCCACAGCCAATCTATGTTGATGGTAAGGTAGTTCCTGTTGCAGAGATCTCTCCAATGACACAGGTCGTTGATGGCGTTATCGAGGTATCGTTCGACGGTGGCGCTACATGGATCCAGACAGGCTACACTGAGTCTGTTGCCGACAGCATTATCAAGGATGTTGAGGTGGTATACTCTGACTGGCGCACTGACGAGGATGGTAATAAGTTGGCCCTCTACTGCAAGGTTACCTTGGCCGATGGTACTATTGTTAAGGTTGGTATGCAGAATGGCCGCATCATCCTCCCTTACGACTCTGTATTTGCTGCTTATGGCGAGACTATCCCATTCTCACTCGATGCTGAGGATGCTGCTGACTTCCTTACAACAACACCTAAGGGTTGGGAGTGTGAGGTTAGCCACGATGCTAAGAATGGCACAATGATCGTTAATTTCACTGCTCCAACACTCGAGGCTATCGAGTCGGGTGCAGCTGTTAGCAGCGGTGTTGTGAAACTCATGGTAACATTCAACAATGGTGCTTCGTCAATCGCAAGTATCAAGGTTTCGACTAACCCAGCTAAGGTATACTTCACATTGAAGGGTGCTTATATTGAGGCTGGCTACGGTGCAAACTACATCCTTTGCGGTCTTGTTCCTGCTGGTGACTACGACGTTGAGAAGTGTGTTAACAACTGTACAAAGGTTCTCACTGGCGGCACATCTTCACAGGTTTACCAGATGTCATTCATGGAGGAGACCTCTACATACGTTGCATTCTCTGACTTGCGCTCAACAGCCTTGACAGTAGGTAATGAGTATATCTTCTGGTACACTGTTCCTCGCACTAACGACGAGGGTGACCTCTACGTAACTGCTAACGAGTTCTTTGCTGAGAGCTACGTTCACAGCTCAGTAGACTTCAAGGTTAACACTGCATCATTCTTCGATGTTAACGTAACATTCAAGGCTAAGAACTCTGCTAACTATATGCTCGGTTATGCTAAGGCTTCGGAGTTCGATGCAGCGTACCTTGCAGAGTACTACACTGAGCATCCTGATTATCTCTCAGCAAACTTCGAGAATATGGAGTACACAGGCTCATTCGTAGAGCTCTTCACTAATGGCGCATCTCTTGAGTATGGCACTGAGTATGTCGCATACTTCATCGCTGAGAACTCTAAGCACGTATACCTCGAGGATAATGTTATCTACTGGACATTCTCTACTCAGGACTATACTCGTGATGGCGATATGGAGGTAGCGGTTATCGGCGAGCCTACTATTGCTTTCAACTACATCGAGATGACGCTCAACACTCAGGAGCCTCACATCATGATGTTCTACAACGCTATGCCTTCGTACATGGCTTCAGCTTATCCAGATGACAGCTACGTTATCGATATGCTCCTTGAGGAGGGCTACCAGGTTAAGTCAAACGAGGCTGTTGTGGCACGCTACGACAATGTTAAGCCAGGTACTAAGCTCACATTCTTCGCAGTAGCTGTTGATGAGAATGGTAAGATTGGTAAGCCTTTCAAGCAGGAGTTCACAACTAAGGAGATTCTTTACAACTCTAACCTCGTACTCACTGCCGAGCTTAAGGATTACAAGATCGACAACACAACTATTCAGCTCAGCTGCGACGGCGCAACAAACTACGCTTACATCCTCTGCAAGACAGGCGATGCTGCTTGGAAGGAGAAGTATGGTGGCACCGCTAAGAAGGCCGGTGAGTATATCATCATGAACAAGAGCGGCTACGATGTTGTTAAGACTGAGGATAGCCTCATCGCTCTCACAGGTCTTGATATGGATGTTGAGTATATCTTGGTTGCTGTAGCTTTCGATGCTGAGGGCACTAACTCTGAGGCTGTATCATGCACATTCAAGCCTATTGCTAACATCGGTAACGTTATCTCACGTGATAAGGCACAGTGGGAGGAGACTAAGCCTACAGTGACTATCTTGACTGTTGAGGATAATCCACACCTCTTCATGTCGTTCAGCTGGTCATGTCTTCCTGCGCCACACACTAAGATCTACACTGCTGCAATGTATCGTGACAACCTCGTTAACGATGAGCTTGGCACTAACGTGAATACTATCGAGAAGCTTATCGCCGAGATCATGACTTGCTGCGATACAGGTGGTATGAACGAGCAGGGTAAGAGCTTCGAGTGGCAGGAGTCTGGTATCTACGTACGTGAGTGGGTAGAGTGGGAGGATACTAATGGTGACAACTACCTCGAGGAGGTATACCACTCTGAGGAGCGTGATGCGCCTTATATCTTCTTCCCATACGGTTCTGCAGATATGACCTTCATCTACACTACATGGGTAGGCGAGGATGGTAACTTCTGCGAGCCATTTGCAATCGATCCTCTCACAGGCGAGGAGGTTGACCTTTGGGCACCAGGCGTATTGTAGTCGCATATTATGGCAGCCTTGTGCTGCCCTTAAGCATAACTCCCAACAGTGGGCTGCGCCTTTGAGTGCGGCACATTGTTGGGAGTCTTCGTTGTGGAGTAGGGGGGGATGAGAAAAGATCGTATCTGTTTATATGAGTTATGATGAGTTTATATGGACTTATATGAGTTGCGATGAGTGAGTATATGTTAACCCATTAAAACTCATTATTACCCACAAAAAAAAAGCCAGCTGCGTGCTGGCTCTCTTTTTTGCGTATGTTTGACTCTTAGTTGTTGAGGTTCAAACGCTCTGCGCTATATAGGTAACGCTTGATGCTTCGCTTTGGAGTCTTAGCGAACTCCTCACGGTGGATGATGATGTTAGCCACCTTCTCGTACGAAGCAACCATGGTGTTGAGCTGCTGGAGGTTCTGCTCCATGATCTCTGGCAGGCGCTCCATGTCGACACCCTCGGTATTTGCGAGCTCGTAGTCAGGAACTACCAAGGCTGTAAGACGACCATTGTTCTCGATGATCAATGACTCGGCAACCATGTAGAGGTTGTTCAAGCGCTCCTCGATCTCCTCTGGGTAGATATTCTGGCCTGAGCCCGAGAGAATCATTGTCTTGCAACGACCACGGATGTAGAGTGTGCCGTCCTCATCCATAGTACACATATCGCCTGTGTGCAACCACTCGCCCTCGAGAACAGCATTTGTAGCATTCTCATTCTTGTAGTAGCCCTTCATGACGTGCTCGCCACGGATGAGCAACTCGCCAGGGATGTTCTGAGGATCGCGTGAGTCGATGCGTGCCTCGAGCAAGCCTGGCAATACACGACCACATGAGCCTGGCTTGAAGCTTGCAGGTACCTCGAAGCTGATTAGAGGTGCGCACTCGGTCATACCGTAGCCCACGGTGATAGGGAACTTAATCTTGCGGAGGAAGTCCTCGGTCTCCTGGTTGAGGGCAGCACCACCAACGATGAAGATCTCTATGCAATTACCAAACTGCTCCATCAGACGAGAGAGAATGGTTGAGTAGATAGCTGTGTTGATGAGTGGAATACGCATAGCGATACTCATAGGAGCCTTCTCCAACATTGGAAGGATGCTCTTGCGGTATACCTTCTCAAGGATAAGAGGCACTGAGCATACTACGTTAGGACGAGTCTGCTTCATCGCCTCGATAAGAATCTTTGGTGATGGAATACGTCCCAAGAGTGTGATGTGACCACCGCAAGCAAGAGGCGAGAGGAAGTCAAATGTACAGCCGTAGGCGTGTGCCAAAGGCAAGAAAGAGAGCGTACGTCCACCCTTACGGAAGTAGTGCTCGCCACTCTTAGGGTTAATCATATCCATTGCAAATGTTACGTTACCTGTGAGGTTGTTCACGGTAAGCATAACACCCTTCGACGAGCCTGTTGTGCCCGATGTGTAGTTGAGCAAGCAGATAGCGTCGTTTGGTACCTCAGGATACTTGATATCTTCGCTTGTGAAGCCACGAGGATAAGCCTCGCGGTAGTGTACGGTCATGTTCTTCATGTACTCTGTGCACTTGTCGCCCTCACGCTCATAGACAACATGGAAGTCTGTGAGCGAGAATACTGCCTCGATAGCAGGAATCTGGTCAGCCTCGATATCATCCCAGAAGTTGTCGCCAAGGAACAGAAGGCGGCTCTCAGAGTGGTTAACAATGTTGACTACATCGTTAGGGTTGAAGTCCTGAAGAATAGGGACTATGATTGCACCGTAGGTGATAGTAGCGATGTAGCTGATGCACCAACGTGTATTGTTACGACCGATAAGAGCAATCTTGTCGCCCTGCTCGATACCCATCTCCTTGAACATGAGGTGGAGCTTGGCAACCTCCTTAGCAAGCTCGTAGTACGAGAAGCTCTCGCCCTTGAAGTAGTCTGTAAGAGCCGACATCTCACGATTCTCACGGAAGCTCTGCTCGTAAATCTTGATTAGGTTTCTATCCAACATAATATATATTAGTTTTATGTTAAAATCAAAATACTTGGCAAATATAACTAATTTTATTTAGATAAGCAAATTTCTACTAATTCTCTAATAACGGTTTTGCGATTGTTTGGTGTTAATGGCGTCTAACTATCGGATATTCAGTGTTATAAATATATTGGCAAAAATGGTGAAATTTGCGTATTATTTCTATCTTTTGTGGTGTATATATTGCATTATTGATATATTTTTGACTCTTGGTGCAATTATTGTCTAAAGCATGTTTGTGATTTGCAAATTTTTCGTATCTTTGTACTCTCCAAGTCGCATTGCATACCATCTTGCGACCCATGGCTCTTTAGTTCAAGGGATAGAACGAAGGTTTCCTAAACCTTAAATCCGGGTTCGAGTCCCGGAGGGGCTACTCGAAATATATCTTCGTGCAGTGCGCAATATTTTGCCCATTTGTGCGTTGAGCCTCTATAAATCTTTAATTGCTATGACAAACTACACAAAAGCACAATCTCAGGCTCAGTCAATGGTGTCGTCACTCTTCAAGAGCCTATATATGCAGATGGCCGCCGCACTCGCAGTTACGGGTATCACAGCCTACTTCCTCTCTGAGTCGCAGGCATTCATCAGCTACCTATTCACCAACCCTTCGCTCATGTGGATATGTATGTTCGCCGAGCTTGGTGTTGTCATCTGGCTCTCGTCACGAGTTATGCGCATGTCGATGGGTAGTGCTACGCTGCTATTCATCCTCTACTCAGTGCTCACGGGCGTAACATTCAGCACGCTATTCCTTGTTTATGACCTTGGAACCATAGCTACAACATTCTTTGCTACTGCAGGAACATTCTTCGTTATGAGCCTTGTGGGTTACCTTACTAAGATGGATCTCTCACGTGTGGGCAACGTGCTCTACATGATGCTTATCGGCCTTATTATTGCAAGTGTTGTAAACATCTTCGTGGCATCAACAACGCTCCACTGGGTTATCACCTATGCTGGTGTGCTTATCTTCGTAGGCCTTATTGCCTTCGATACGCAGAAGATCAAGACCCTTTTCCTTGACTACGGCACGGCTGATGAGTCGGGTCAGAAGCTCGCCCTGCTTGGCGCACTCACTCTCTACCTCGATTTCATCAATCTCTTCCTCTTCCTCTTGCGCATCTTCGGAGGTAGCTCTCGCGACTAGTCGAGCTGCAATAGAGATATAATATGGGATGTTCCTCAGCCGGGGAGCATCCCTTTTTTTTGTCGCTTGCGCTGGGGATTGTTACAAATAGGTTACATAGGCCGAGAAGTTGTTGCAAAGAAGTTAATTTTGCGTAAAATTCGTGTGACTGGCTTGCTGAACTTAATCTTAATTATTAATTTTGTTGCCAGGAACGATGAAAAAATAACTAATTATATAAAAATTTATGTTACAAATTTTAACACTTCTTGGTGCTCTCGGTATGTTCCTCTACGGAATGAACCTTATGAGTGCTGGTCTGCAGAAGGCTGCAGGTAGCAAGATGCGAGGCTTCCTTACTGCAATGACCTCTAACCCATTCAAGGGCGTGCTAACGGGTCTTGGTATCACCGCCGTTATCCAGTCATCGTCGGCAACTACCGTGATGACCGTAGGTTTTGTTAACGCAGGTCTGCTCACACTCTCGCAGGCCGTGGGCGTTATCATGGGTGCGAATATCGGTACTACCGTGACAGCATGGCTCGTGTCATTATTAGGCTTCAAGGCCGATATCTCGCTCTTTGCCGTGCCACTTATGGCTGTGGGCTTCATCCTTAGCCTCTCGAAGCGTGACAAGCGTCGCCACATCAGCGAGCTCATCATCGGCTTCTCGCTCCTCTTCCTCGGCCTCTCGCTCATGAAGGAGTCGGTGCCCGATTTGAAGCAGACTCCCGAGGTCTTGGCCTTCATCCAGAACTGGACAAGCTATGGCTTTGGCTCGGTGCTTATCTTCCTTCTCTTTGGTACAGTCTTGACACTCGTGCTCCAGTCATCGTCGGCAACAATGGCCCTCACGCTTATCATGGTTAACATGGGCTGGATACCATTCGAGATGGGTGCTGCGATGGTGCTTGGTGAGAATATCGGTACTACAATCACTGCGAATATCGCTGCTGCTGTGGGTAATCCTAATGCCCGCCGTGCAGCTATGGCTCACACACTCTTTAATGTATTTGGTGTTATCTGGGCGTTGGTGCTCTTCACCCCATTCCTTAAGCTCGTAGGTACAACAATCACATGGCTCGGCCTGCCAAACCCTATGGATATCCTCCACTCGGCCGATGTTGCCATGACTGCCGATGAGGAGATGGCTTCGCTCTATGGTATATCGATGCTTCATACACTCTTCAACCTCTTTAATACGTTGATTCTCGTGTGGTTTGTGCCACTGATTGTTAAGATTGTATGTTATATTATCAAGGACAAGAAAACTGCCGAGGATGACACGGTGAAGCTCAAGTTTATCGACGCAGGTCCACTCTCAACTGCCGAGCTCGCTATTGGCCAGGCACGCAACGAGGTTATCCACTTTGCTGAGATCTCACGCCGCAACATAGAGCATATACGTCAGGCGATAGCTGCCGACAAGGATAGCGATTTCAATGCTGCACGTGAGCGCCTCGTTAAGTATGAGGAGATCTCTGACCGCATAGAGTACGAGATTGCCCAGTTCCTCAACGCCCTGCCTGAGGATAGTATCTCGGAGGAGACACGTACAGAGACAAAGCGCATGTACAAGATTATCGGTGAGCTTGAGAGCCTTGGCGACTCTGGCGAGAGCATCAGCCGCATCCTTGCACGTCGCAATAGCCACGAGCGCACCTTCACCCTCGAGCAGAAGTCTAAGCTCGACCTCATGCTCCAGGCAGTCGACAAGGCCTACGGAATTATGATCGACAACCTCCGTGCCGAGGAGTTCTCACAGCTCGGCCTCCGCATGGCTACCGATTGCGAGATTGAGATCAACGACATGCGTAACAACATCCGTGAGGAGGAGATTCGCAAGATCGAGAAGGATGGTGCAAGCTACCTATCAAGTGTCTACTATCTCGATACTCTATCCGAGATTGAGCGCATGGGTGACTACATTATCAATATTTCGCAGGCCCTCGAAGAGTAATTTTCGATTATAAGGCAGACATCTGCAGCCTCTCAATCACTGCCCCGAATGGGAAATACGCCAAGTATGTCCCATCCGGGGCACTCTCTTAATCGAGGCCACATCTGCGGTTGCTAACCAAAAATACCGCCAATGGATGACCCATTGACGGTATTTTTATTTGATTATGCCCCTATTTTTAGAATGGCATATCGTCGATAACGCCGGCGCCAGCTGAGTATGCTGGCTGTGGCTCCTCAGCAAATGGAGGCATATCGGGCATAGCTGGAGCGGCTGCCTGAGCCTGGAGCGGCTGAACACGCCATGCACGAACGTCGGTATACCAGCGGCCCTGGTAGTTGCGGCTCTCGATGTCGAACGACACGGTGTAGCTCTCGCCAACACGAAGTGTAGCGACCTCCTGGCCCTTGTTCATAAATGTTACAGCGATCTCCTTGCCATACTGCTTGTTGGCCTGCTCAAATACTACTGTCTGACGCTCCCATGTGCCACGTGCTGACTGACCAGTCACCGCAGGGAGAATCTCCAATACCTTACCTTCAAAATCCATATAATTACCTTTTTATTGTTTTTCTAAATTGTTATGCCACCGAGCAGCTGATGCCCAGCGCCTCTACACGTGCTGCAATCTCACGCAGCTCCTCCTTCTCGACCTTCTCCAGTGTCTGGCAGGGTGTATCACGGTCGAGTGAGTAGACCATAACCTGCTTTGGAGCGATCTCCTCGACGAGCTTAAGCCAAGCCTCGACCTGCTCATTTGTGGTGTTGTCGACACGCTGGCCGAGGTACTCGCCACGAAGGAACATGGTCTGCACGATAAGCTCGCCCTTGAACATCTTGAGTAGCTCCACAGTGCGTGCCACGGTATATCCGCCCTGAGGCTTGTTGATAAGCTGCACCGTGGCGTCAAAGGCTGAGTCGAGCTTGAGGATATTGTTATCCACACGCAGCAGTGCACGGCGAACATCCTCGCGGTGAATCTGCGTAGCATTTGAGAGCACCGACACCTTAGCCTGGGGGCAGTGCTTATCACGAAGAGCGATAGTGTCGTCGATAATGTGCTCGAAATCAGGGTGTAGCGTAGGCTCGCCATTGCCAGCAAATGTGATCACATCGGGTGTTGTGCCCTCGGCAATCATCCTTGCAAGGGTAGTGTCGAGCATCTCGCGCACATCCTCACGAGAGTTGAAGCGGCGCTTGCCTGGGTGCTCATCGTTCCAGCCGCACTCGCAGTATATGCAGTCGAAGCTGCAGAGCTTGGAGTCAACGGGAAGAAGGTTGACGCCCAGCGAGATGCCGAGTCGACGTGAGCGAATAGGGCCAAAGATAATATTGTCGTATAGCGATGTCATTATCTACCTCTTTAATTAGTTTTTGCTACCCTTTGCACCACCAAGCTTTGCGCCATGCTTAGCCTGGTAAGCAAAGATATTCTCAGAATAGCTTGTCGTCTTGAACTCAGAGTCACGCTTGCGCTTGAATGCTACGGCAACAAGGCGGTCAACAAGCTCGTCGAACTTGATACCTGTAGCCTCCCACAAGTAGAACGACAATGAACCAGGGATGGTGTTGATCTCGTTGACGTAGATACCACCTGTAGCCTCGTCGATCATGAAGTCGATGCGTGACACGCCGTCGCAGGCCAACACACGGAAGGTCTTGCAGGCAGTGGTGCGGATAAACTCAGTAACATCCTCAGGCAGGCGTGCTGGAATCTCACGCACTGTAGAGTGCATACCCTCCGATGGCTTATTCTTGCCACCACCCAAGTACTTATCCTCGTAGCTAAGGATCTCGCCACTACGCACAGGAGCCTCGCATACCGAAGCCTGGCAGTCGTAGTAGTCGCCAAGCACTGAGCAGTTGATCTCCTTGAGCTTCTCCACGAGCTTCTCGACGATGATACGCTTAGAGTACTTAATAGCGTTGTCGACAGCCTCGACAAGCTCCTCACGGTTGTGTACAGCCTTGATACCTACTGATGAGCCGAGGTTTGCAGGCTTAACGATAAGAGGGTAGTTCAACGCCTCTGAGCGCTCCACGCAGCCCTCACGCTCCGACAACCACTCCTTGTCCGAGAACCATGTGTAGTCGATAACAGGGATACCGCTCTCCTTAAGGATCATCTTCATTGTAATCTTGTCCATACCATTAGCCGAGGCAAGTGGGTTAGGACAAGCGTAAGGGATACCTGTCATCTCGATAAGACCCTGGAACGAGCCATCCTCGCCCGAGGTACCATGCAAGCATGGGAGGATAACGTCGATAGCGCACACCTTGTCGCTACCGAACATTGGCTTACGCACCTTGTAGAGGTTGTTGTCGCCAAATACTGGGCGCAAGTAGACCTCAGTCACTGACTTGAGGAGTGCGCCAAGGTCACGATAGTTGTCCGTAACACGAAGCTTGTCGCCAGTGTACCAACGGCCATCCTTCGAGATGTAGATAGGCACGATGTTATACTTCTGCTCGTTCATCGCTGCCATAGTCTGTGCCGCAGTGATCACCGAGATCTCGTTCTCGACCGAACGGCCACCAAAAATTACACCTACATTAATCTTCATTGTATCAATATTTTTAGTCGTTTACTATTTGAATGAGTCGGGCAGATCGTTCTCATAGAGCATCACGTCGCCTGACTTGAGCTTTGGCTGCAGCTCCGACATGGCCTCGTTGAACGACGCCACGCAGCGCAGCTGTGACTCGGGGTAGCCACCCTCGGTTAGACCCTCGACAATAGCCTTGCGGTTAACCTCGTTGATGACAAATACACCATCGGGTGCTGCCTGGGCGATGTTGCGGCCAAACTCACGGTTGTTCTCATACTGCTTTGCGCCCATCTCCACAAAACCTGGTGTGAGCAGGTAGCGTCGACCCTCGCAGCTGAAGCCCTTGAGCACCTCGAGAGCCATCTTTGCTCCCGTAGGGTTGGAGTTGTATGCATCATCGAGAATTGTTATGCCGCCATTGCGACGAAGGCTCAGGCGGTGTTCAATCTGCTCAATCTGGCGCACGGCACGGCGCTGTGCCTCGACACTCACGCCGAGTTTGTCGGCAATAGCCAGTGCGGCAAGAATGTTTAGTATATTGCCACGGCCCAGGATATGTGTTGCATAGCTACTCTTTGTCTGCTCGCCCTTGTCTACCGAGAACTCTGTCTGCTGCGATGAGTAGGCAATATCCACGGCACGATACTCGGCCTCGGGGTTGTCGATACCGTAGGTCGACACCTTGCGGCTCAAACCCTTAAGATACTCTGCTGCCGCCTCGGAGTCGATGTTTACCACGCCAAAGCCATCTTCGCCCAAGGCGTCGATAAGCTCAAACTTGGTGCGTGCAACACCCTCTATGGAGCCAAAGGTCTCGAGGTGCATCTCGCCAACCGAGGTGATGATACCCATCTGGGGCTCTACAAGGTCGCATATCTCCTTGATGTCGCCACGCTGCTTAGCACCCATCTCCACGATAAATACCTCGTGGTGGGGCTTGAGGTGCTCACGCACGGTACGCACAACGCCAAGAGTGGTGTTGAAGTTACCTGGCGTCATCAGCACGTTGTACTTCTCGGACAGTATGCGATAGAGGAAGTGCTTTGTCGATGTCTTGCCGAAGCTACCCGTGATACCGATAATCTTGAGCTGAGGCATGCTGCGCAACATGCGCTTAGCGTCGTTGTAGTACCAACGTGTGATAGCACTCTCTAATGGTCGGTTGAGTAGGTTGGCAAGGATAGTCCAGTAGTCCACGGCCATAATCATCATCACACTCAGCGTGTACTTAGGTGCATAGATGTGCACAAGCGCAACAGCTGCTGTTGTGAGTATGATGCGTGTTGAGAATAGTCGCTTAACACGCATGGTGTATGCTACGGGGATCTTGTACTTAATCGAGAACTCAGCCACGGCAATCACGAGCATCCATAGCCCTACGACGATGATTGCTGCAAGGTGCGACGTGAAGGCAAAGAGCAGAGCTGCCGCCACCGAGAGTATGTTTATGTGTGAGTGCCACTCGCCAGTGGAGCGCAGCCAACGGTTGTAGCGCTCTGTGCGGTAGGAGTTCTGCTGGAACATCTGCACCGAATAGCGCATTGTGGCCCAAAGATATACGAGCCATACAACTGAGAGTATGTGTAGTTCGATATTCATCGCTTACTCGATTTTAAGGAATGATTTTACTGCTCCGCTCCAGAGCTCAGGCTGCTCGAGCATGGCAAAGTGTCCAGCACCCTGGGCAACGACCAGACCTGTATCCTTCATCAGACGCTGCATCTTGTGTGCATCGCTCAGAGGCGTGGCTGTATCATTGTCGCCCCAGAATAGGAGCACGGGGGCCTCGATCTTTGCCATCACGTGGCAGAGGTCCTCGTTCACGCACTTCGAGAGTATGGCACGCATCATGGGCGTAGCACGATTGTAGTCCGACGATCCAGACTTTGAGCGTCGCTGCTCGATGAGCATCTGCGCCTTGCGTGAGCCGATGAGTAGGGGCAGTGCCCACTTCATGAGCTTGAAGGTGTAGACCTTGCGGTAGTAGCCAAGTGTTCGGCGAGGCTTAACGCCCGCAGCGTCGGTGAGTATGATGCTACGTGTCTTGTTGCGTGAGGCGTAGAGTATCGACACTCGGCCACCAAACGAGTGGCCCATGAGTATTGGCTCGTCGATGCCGAGCTCCTGGGTAAGTGCCTCAATCGAGCGAGTGTACTCCTCGACACCCCATACAGTTTGAGGCTCGGCACTCTGGCCAAAGCCCGCAAAATCTACGGCAACGACTCTAAAGTGGTTGCTAAGAAACTCCGAGGTAGCCTTCCAGATATTTCGGTCGCAACCCCAGCCGTGTAGTAGAATAATCGTATCGCCCTGACCCTTAATAGAGTAGGTAAGCTCGATACCCTCGTATGTATAACGTGCATCCATATCTTGCAAAGGTAGTGAAAAAAACATAATTGACAACCTTTTGCTCTCTAAAATTCGGCCCGTGACTATTGAAAATAGTCGTTGCGCTCCGACTCGCTACAATAGCAGTGCGAGGAATATTGCGGGAAAGGCACCCTCCAAAGTGTAGATAATATTGCTTGTGTATGTCGAGCGCCCCTTGTAGATATGTTTACCATCGTGGGTAAGAACGACATCTGTGGAGTAGTTGGAGCGACCCTTAAATAGCTCTCTGCCGTTGAACGTGTAGAGTATATCGTTGGTATAGTGGCTATTACCTTTGTAGATATATTTGCCGTCAAAGCTGAGGATAATGTTTGACGAGTAGGTCGATTTCCCCTTATATAGATGTTCGCCGTCGTAGGTATAGAGTATGTTTGTGGAGTAGGTAGAGTTACCCTTATAGATATATTTGCCGTCGAAGGTGTACAATATATTGCTGCTATATGTCGAGTTGCCTCGGTAGATATGTGCTTGGGCCATGCAGCTGAGTGATACAGTGATAGCGAGCAGTGTGAGGATGATATTTCTCATAGTTTTATGGTTTTTACAAAGTTACACAATTTTTAACATCATCTACACCTCTGGCAAAAAAAATAATAGGGAGATCCGCTTGGATTTCCCTATTAATTGTTTTCTGCCCCCTCGGGTTAGTTGCTCGCTACGAGAAGCTGATATCGAAATTATCGCTCTGCTCTACGTCGTAGTCGGGTGCCGTAGCCTCCATCTCACGCATTGTGGCATACATCTCCTGCATATCATCGGCACGCTCCGCACCACCCATTGTGATATACATATTCCACTGCAACTGCTGCTGAACGATGCCGTCCATGAGTGCTGGGGTGTTGAGCACGAGGTGCTCGGGAGCAAGGATGATTATGCTATCTGCGTCGGTGTAGTGGGCCATGTACTGGATCATGATGATCGAGTCGTGTAGCTTTGTCACCTCACGCACGTAGATCTGCTGCGTTGAGCTGCCTAACTCCTTGAGTCGCTGAATGAATGGCTGCAAATTCTTCTCTGCGAAGTCCTCGCACTCACGCACGACAATCACGCCAACTTTGACATGAGCATCGTTCTGAGGCTCCACCTCACGTTTGATAAAATTGCGACTTGCCATCCTTGATGATTTATCTCTCTGTTAGCGAATCATCTTAGCCATTGCACGCTCCTGTGAAGGATACTTAGCAACGATAGCCTTGTAGCACTCCTGTGCCTTAGCAGCGTCGCCCATTGCCTCGTAAACCAAAGCGAGCTTCTTGCTATATGTCACGTAAGTGTGCTCGTCGTCGCTAGCCTCAGCAGCCTTAACGAAGAGGTCAGCAGCGCTCTGAAGGTCGTTCTTCTCAACAGCGATATCGCCACGAAGACCGAGAACCTTAGCATTGAGCATCTCGCCTGCAGCACCCTCCTTAGCCTCGTAGTTAGCCAACTCAGCCTCTGCCTTCTCGATGTCGCCAGCCTGAAGTGCAGCTGCAGCAGCAAGGTATGCAGCAGTGTTAGCAGCCTCAGTACCCTCGTACTCCTCCTGCAACTTGTCGTAGCCCTCAACGCTCTGAGCACCAGTAAGCTCGTTGTTCATAGCCACGCTTGCAGCCTCCTCGTTGCGAGCCTTGCGGCTGTCGCTAAAGTTCTTGAAGATAAAGAATGCGCTAAGTGCGAAGCCTACGATGATGAGAGCCCACAAAAGCTTGTTGCCGTGCTTGTCGAAGAAAAGCTCCAACTTACCCTTAGTCTCAACCATGAGA
Source organism: Alistipes sp. (assembly GCA_017629035.1). Taxonomy (GTDB): domain Bacteria; phylum Bacteroidota; class Bacteroidia; order Bacteroidales; family Rikenellaceae; genus Alistipes. The sequence goes on from JAGBXX010000013.1 coordinate 24,643, forward strand.
TCTGTCTCGGGTGTCTTAACATTGTTTGTCATAAATCTATAGTTTTTTAATTATTTTATGTCTTACTAAAGTTTCAACCTACAAAAGTACAATAAAAAGTTTTAATTTCATAGCTTTTAGAGTAAAAAAATCGGGAGAGCGAAAAAATGTTGCATTGCTCCGAAAAAAAGTGTATCTTCGCACTATGATTTATTCTAAAAAAATAGAGTTTACATCTCCCTGCAACATGCTACGACGAAGCGTGCTTTCGGGGCTCGTTGTCTTGCTCTCGTGGTTCATGGTTGGTTGCTCGGTTTTCGATGATCCATTACCTTCATACTCAGATACTTCGATTGTGAATGTTGGCGACAGGGCTCCGCACTTTGTCGTCGAGTCTATCGAGGGCGAGTTGCTGAGTGTGGCTGGCGAGAGTGACCCTGCAACACTGCTAGTTCTCTTCTCGCACACCTGTCCCGATTGCAAGGCTCTGCTCGATGCCACTCAGAAGAGGATTAACGATGGGGTAGTGCCTCCACGTATCGTTGCCGTGGCACGAGGTGGTGAGGAGATGGAGATCCGCGAATTTGTTCAACAGAACGGATATACCTTCCCCATTGCTGCTAACCCCGATGCTGAGATATATTATCAGTATGCAACTATGTATGTACCACGTTGTTATGTGATTGATAACGAGGGATATGTGCAGTATATTAGTTTCGAAGATAGCGCCAATAATATTGATGCGCTATTTAGCCACACAGCTTTGCTTTAGTACCAGATTATGATTCTCGATACACTCTCAATCATCAACTTCAAGAATATTTGCGAGGAGCAGCTCACTCTCTCGCCCGATGTCAACTGCTTTGTGGGCGACAATGGTGCTGGCAAGACAAATATCCTCGATGCGGTGCACTATCTTGCCCTTGCCAAGTCTATGCACACGCTCACCGACTCGCAGAGTGTATGCCATGGCAAGGATTCGTTTTTGGTCGATGGCAAGTTCAAGCGTGACGATGGTCGTCTGGATCATGTCGTATGCGGATATACACGCCGTGGTGGTAAGACCCTAAAGCGCAATGGCAAGGAGTATGACAAGCTCTCGGATCATATCGGCGGTTTCCCAATCGTTGTGGTATCGCCTGCCGATAGTGCCCTTATCAGTGACTCGGCCGAGGAGCGACGTAGATATATTAACCGCCTTATCTCGCAGCTTGATCGAGGCTACCTTGCGCAGCTAATTCGCTATAACACAACACTCCAGGAACGTAACAAGGTGCTCAAGATGAACCCTGCGGAGGATATGTTGCTTATCTACGATCAGATGCTATCTACATCAGCCGACTTGCTCTATCAGCGTCGCACGGAGATTATTGCCCAGATGCGCCCACTCGTCGAGGAGTATTATGCACTGCTCTCGGATCAGCGTGAGGAGGTGGAGATAGAGTATCGCTCCGATCTGCAGAGCGCCCCTCTCTCGGAGTTGCTGTTGCAGTCACGACAGAAGGATTTTGTTAATGAGTTCACCTCGGTAGGTGTGCACCGTGACGATATTATCTTCTCGATTGGTGGATATCCATTGCGTAAGTTTGGCTCGCAGGGTCAGCAGAAGTCCTTCCTCATAGCTCTTAAACTCGCCGAATATCGTCTTCTTGCTGAGAAGGCTGATGACCGACCTATATTGCTGCTTGACGACCTCTTCGACAAGCTCGATATGCGTCGTGTGGCGCAGCTGCTAAGGCTTGTTGGTGGAGATATGTTTGGCCAGATTATGATTACCGATTGTAATAAACACCGTCTGCAGCGTACCCTCTCCGAGGCGGGCGTAGAGTATAAGTTGTTCCACATTAACCAGGGTAAGGCTACACTATGAAACGTACAGCAGCAAAGCCTATAGGCGATATTCTCCAGGATTTTTTCAAACGCCCCTATGTTGCAGCTAAGGTTGCCGAGGGTCGTCTTCCTGAGTTTTGGCGTGAGATTGTGGGTAGCTATGTTGCCGATGCAACACGTGACCTTAAGCTCGAGAATCATATTCTCTATGTATCGGTGAGCTCGGGTGTGGTGCGCAATGAGTTATTCTTTCGCCGTGATGAGCTGATGAAACTGCTCAATGAGCGTGCGGGGGTGAGGTTGATAAATGCTATTATAGTGCGATAGGAGTTTCCGCCTATAAAAAATATATAGGGCTGTCCAACGTGAGTAGGACAGCCCTTTAATCATTCACTTGAGGAATGAACTATTTAACTGCATTAACGATTGCCTCAAATGCCTTTGGCTCGTTGAGTGCGAGGTCAGCCAAAACCTTACGGTTAAGCTCGATACCCTTAACATTCATCTTACCGATAAACTCTGAATAAGTCATACCGTACATACGAACCGCAGCGTTGATACGAACGATCCACAATGAACGATAATTTCTCTTCTTCTCACGACGGTGTGCATAGGCAAACTGCAAACCCTTCTCGACAGTATTTTTCGCAACTGTCCATACGTTTCCCCTTGAACCAAAGTTACCCTTGGCA
>JAGBXX010000014.1 GCA_017629035.1 Alistipes sp.
ACGCCAAGTGTAGTAGCCATTGATATCGCCAGTTGCAGGAACCAACTCATCACCCTTATAAGTATAAACGCCATCCAATGTTACTGGCTTAGTTGGGTCGAACTGAACAGCCTGTGATACAGCACCTGTGTTAGCAAAGCGTGTATCCATAATCATACCCTTACCGTTAAGGCTAATAGTAAGGTGGTTGTTCAAGAGCTGTGGGTTAAGGTTCACAGACATTGTGTGACGAGACATATTAGATGTCTTCAAAGTACCGTCCTGATTCAAGTAACCATAAGAAACACGGTATGGGAGATTGTTCTTATCACCCATCTTGATGTTACCTGAAAGAGCTACGTTACCCTCGTAAGACTGTGCAAGCTGATAAATCTCGCGCTGCCAGTCAGTGTTGATGTAGTTACCATTAGCATCACGATACTTTGTAGCAGAACGGTAAGCATCAGTATCCTGAGAACCGTAGTACCACTCCAAAGTCTGACGCATCTGGTCACCTGTCATAACGTCTACATAGCGAGCGTTCTGGCTCAACGATGCTGTGAAGTCTACAGATACGTGTGGAGCACCTGTGTCATACTTCGAACCCTTCTTTGTAGTGATGATGATGACACCGTTAGACGCACGTGAACCGTAGATAGCAGTTGCAGATGCATCCTTCAATACGGTGAATGACTCGATATCTGATGGGTTGATAGATGCCAAAGCATTTGAAGTACCGCTGATACCTGAGTTTGAGATAGGAAGACCATCAACAACTACCAATGGGTCGTTAGAGGCGTTGAGTGACGAACCACCACGGATACGAATCTGTGCTGCAGAACCTGGAGCACCATCGCCAGAGGTGATAACAACACCCGCACTCTTACCACGAAGCAAGTCGGTTGGAGATGTTGCAAGACCCTTGTTAGTCTGATCAGCCTTAACGGTTGAGATCGAACCTGTAAGGTCGTTCTTCTTAACAACGCCGTAACCGATAACGACAACGTCGTCGATCATCTCAGAGTCCTCCTCCAAGACTACGTTGCTAAGTACGCTCGATGAAGCTACGAGCGACTGAGTCTGGTAACCAATGAAGCTGATTACAACAATAGACTCAGAGCTGTTAACGCGCAGTACATACTGACCGTTAACATCGGTGGTGACACCGTTAGTCGTACCCTGCTCAACAACAGAGGCTCCGATAACCGGTGTTCCGGTAGTATCAACTACCACACCTTTAACCTCGTATTTGCTCTGGGCAAACACTTGGGCTGGAATTGCCATTGCAAGAATAGCAAGACCTAAACACATAGTTAAGAATTTTCTCATAGTGTTTTAGTGTTTAGTTAATAAATGTTAATAAAATGTTGTGTATGTAGATTTTCTTTGTTTTCAACAAAACGTATCACTACTCACGCTTAACCTTGATGCCGAATACCGCAACAGCACCAAGCAAGAGAGCTACACCAGCAACTACGAGCATTGCAATCTGACCTGTCTGCACGCCATCGACAACATCGCCACCAACGAGGCCGAGGATAAGACCACCAACCAACGAAGCCACGATCTGAGGCAAGCAGATAGTACAGTTGAACAAGCCAAGGTACGAGCCCATAGCCTTACCCGAGAGTGAGTTGGTAAGCATTGCAAATGGCATTGCAAGCATAGCAGCCCAAGCACAACCAATAAGCAGGAATGAGCCGAAGAGCACATACTGATTTGTGATATACGCAGTAGAGATGAAACCTACGGCACCAAGCACCAAGCTGAGTGAGTAGGCAACCTTTGTCTTCTTGATCATTGGCAACACCATAGCCCAGAGGATTGAGCCGATAGCCTGAACTGCGAACAACACGCCTGTCCAGTCACCCGCAGCCTGATACTCCTGCGATGCGGTGTCGGTAGTACCCCAAACCTGCTCGGCGATACCACCAGTGGTGTAGGTCCACATGTAGAGGAATGCAAACCAGCAGAAGAACTGCACGAGGCCAATCTGCCAAAATGCCTTAGGTGCAGATACCAACAACTGCAACAAGTTCTGCTTAGGCTCGTCATCCTGCTTCTCGATGCCGTTGTATGCAGCATACTCCTCAGGATTCCACTCCTTAACCTTAGCGCCTGTGTAGAGCACGCAGAGGATGAGGATAATGGCACCGATATAGAACGACCATGTCACAGAGTCTGGAATCTGACCCTCGGGAGCTACACTCTGAACACCAACCCATGTGAAGATGTATGGGAAGAGGTAGCCAACCAACGAACCAGCGTTGCAGAGAAGGCTCTGGATAGAGTAAGCCTTGGTCTTCTGCTCCTCGTTGACCATATCGCCCACCATCATCTTGAATGGCTGCATAGCCATATTGATCGAGGTATCGAGCAACATAAGCATGATAGCACCAAATGCCAACGCCGCCTTGACAGTCATATCGAAGCTACCCGAGTTAGGCAGAAGCGCCATGACGATAACTGCCACGATGGCACCTACGTAGAGGTAAGGCTTGCGGCGACCCCACTTACACCAGGTCTTGTCGCTCATCGAACCTACAATAGGCTGAACGATCATACCCATCAACGGAGGTAACACCCAGAAGAAGCTCAACGAATGGGGATCAGCACCCAACGTAGCAAAGATGCGGCTGATGTTGGCACTCTGCAGAGCATAGGCAATCTGCACGCCGAAGAATCCAAAGCTAAGATTCCACATCTGGCCAAAAGATAGGTTTGGTTTTTGCATATTGAAAAAATTGTTTGTTAGTTATTCATGTTTATGCATTGGGTCAAGAGTGGTAGTTGGGGCTTTTATTAAATATTTTAATAACTACACAATCATGACATTACAAATTTTGCAAAAAAATTCCAAACATCCAAATTTAAGATACCCAAAGGGTATATATTTACGACGAGTTGCATATTTTTCTACCTGAATGGAATATTTTCGACTAAAGCAAGATTGTGCCCCTCGCAACACTTCGAGCCGCAGCGCTACAACATCAAGAGGGGAGAACAGAGTGAGTTGGGCGAATAAAATTTTTAGATTCGGCTTTTTATCGCTATCTTTGCACGATGTAAATGTGTCAGGATATGAAGCAACAGCGTATCACAAATATCGCCATCATACTACTCTTTGCCCTACTCCACCTTGGCGTAGCGGTGCTGAGCCGTGTAATCAACCTCCACGACGACATCCTACTCACGGTACTCACCATAACCATGGTGATCATCGTAGCGCAGCGCAACCATACTCGTGCTGATATCATGGCTATCCTCACGCTTATTGCCACCTTCACAGGCTACATCATAGGCTCGTGGCTATGGCAGCCGATGAGTAAGATTACGGGCAACGAAGTCTGGGCGCCAGGCCTATCGACATTCATCATCACCATGGGTCTGGGTATTGCAATCAACGAGCTCACTCTGCGCTCAAAGCGTCTTCAGGCGCCGAGAAAGACTTGGTCAATGTCGGCACGAAATATCGCTGCGGCGGCTACAACGATCTTGGTGATACGACTTGCATATTTTACCATTTTCAGCCCCGAATCGCAATACGAGGGAGCGCTCCTTAACAATGCACTCGAGATCATGAGCAACACATGGGCACTGCTCACGTTGCTTGTAGGTAACATACTTCTTGCAATGCGCATGGCTCTGCCCCTGCCCGAGAGTGGTGACCGCCGCCACCCCATTCTCTCGATAACGCTAATCTCTGCTCTCGTCTTAACAAGTACTGCTGCGGTGCTGGCGTACTACGATATTCCGGCATTCAACAACGCCGAATTCGAGTTAATCGACTTTCTAATCTACTACTCTGCATCGCTGATTATCGACCTGGTAATCATCATATTATGCATCCTTGTAAGGCTATCAACACTCACCAAGCAGGAGCTACGCGAGGAGCGTGAGAAGAAGAATCGCTCGGAGTACCGCTACGAACGACTCAAGCAGCAGATAAACCCACACTTCCTGTTCAACTCGCTGGGCATCCTCGACTACCTTGTTCAGGAGCAGGAGACAGAGCGTGCGAGCAGCTTTATCCACAAGCTTGCAGCCATGTATCGCTATATGCTCAACAACGACCAGAAGCGACTCACAAAACTCGAGGAGGAGGTGGAGTTCACCCAGCGATATATCGACCTTATCAAGGAGCGATTTATCGAGGGATTGCAGATAGAGATCGAGATCGAGGAGCGATATTTGGATAAGATGGTGGTGCCGTGTTCTTTACAACTTTTGGTTGAAAATGCCACTAAGCATAATATCGTCTCGGCAGAGCAGCCGCTGCGCATATCAATTGCCACACGTGAGGATATGCTCGAGGTGCGAAACTCACTCCAACCACGCACCCACGGACAGCCCTCAACACGCCTTGGACTGGAGAATATTAGCCAGCAGTATATCGACATAACAGGACGCAAAATAAACGTCGAACAGACTGATAATGAATTTATTGTAAAATTACCGATAGTATGATAAATGTTCTCATCGTAGAGGATGAAATCCCCGCACAGATTAACCTCACAAAACTCATCGACAAGTGCTGCCCCAACAGCCGAATTGTGATGACACTCACATCAGTGCGCCAGACCATAAAGTGGCTCGAGGAGAACCCCGAGAGTGCCGACGTAATTTTTATGGATGTCGAACTTTCGGACGGCATCTGCTTTGAGATTTTCGAGCGTGTGAACATCTCTCAGCACGTCATCATCACCACGGCCTACGACAACTATGCCATCAAGGCCTTCAAGGTCAATAGCGTGGACTACCTGCTCAAGCCAATCATCGAGGAGGATATGAAGCGTGCGTGGGCCCGCTGCGTGGAGCGCCTGGAGAGCCGCACATCGAGCGACATTGAGCGCCTGATGGATATCATGTCTAAGCAGAACATCGCCCCAGGCAAGGAGTACAAGAAGCGCTTTACGGTAAAGACTGGCGAGAAGATATCTATCATTCCTGTCGACGAGATAGCATACTGCTACTCCAAGGATAAGAGCACATACGCCGTAAATCGCAACGGCAGCCAGCGTCTGATGGACTACTCGCTCGACATGATGCAGGAGATGCTCGACCCAAAGATATTCTTCCGCATCTCACGCAGCTATATCGTGTCGATAAACTCTATCGAGAACATCTCGAAGTATCTCGGCACACGACTCAAACTACAAATTGCCCCCCACACCGACGACGAGGTTGTGGTGAGCCGTAGCCGCACGTCGGACTTTCTCGAGTGGCTCGACAACAACTAGCTGAGCAACATAAACAGAGGGTATAAGGGCTGTCACAACATTAAAGTTGTGAGGCCCTTAAGTTTTATTTGCTGCTTTGCCATATTTTTTATACATTTGCATGATTTGTGCTACTTCGCCCCCATAATCACACGAGGCACAAATCACCCACAATCAATTTTAGAAAACGCAAATATCAAAAATAGGGTCCAAAGTATGAACTATTTAAGAGCTATAATCGTATGCCTGGCGCTACTCTTCTGCTCGTGCAATGCTCAGCAGCGTGTGCTATATCTTCAAGATATTGAGAGCGGTAGCGAGATTACACTTCCTGACAACTATCAGATACGCCTGAAACCCCTCGACCAGCTCACAGTGGTAGTAAATAGCAAGGATCCAAAACTTGCACAGCCATTCAACTCGGCATCGAGCTACAACTCACTCTCGACAACCGGTAGCGTGACAAATGCTACGGAGAATAGCCTTCAGGTATTCACCGTGGACAACCGTGGCTACATCACCCTGCCCATCATCGGCCAGGTGAAGTGCGCCGGGCTAACACGCCAGGAGCTTGAAGCAGAGATCGAGAAGCGCATAAAAGAGAGCAACTACATAGCTGAGCCACAGGTGAATGTGCGCTTTGCCGACCTTGCAATAACAATCATCGGCGAGGTAAACAAACCTGGACGCTACGACATCAAGCGTGATAATATATCGATATTCGAGGCCCTGGCTCTTGCCGGCGACATGACAATATATGGTAATCGCGAGGATGTGGCCGTAATTCGCCAGATAGATGGCAAGAGTGTGGTAACAAAGCTCGACATACGCTCAAAGGAGGTATTCGAGTCGCCATGCTACTACCTCGAGCAGAACGACATAGTGATAGTAAGCCCAAACAAGTATAAGGCAGCAACAGCCGAGATAAACCAGAACCGCACATTCTGGATATCACTCGCCTCGACAGGCATATCGCTCGCAACACTGATTATCACAATAATAACAGTGGCCAAGTAATCATAACCTTAGAGATCCACAAAGAGTTAATAATATGGTGGAAAACATCGAAAAAGATAACCAATCAAGGGGCGTGCAATTCACCCCAATGGACATCCTACACCTGATACTATCAAACTGGTACTGGTTTGTTATCTCAGTTGCGCTATGCACACTCGGCGCATGGCTCTACATGCGTCGCACAGCACCTGTCTATGAGCGCACGGCAACCGTACTTGTCAAGGACTCACGCAAGGGGTCGAGTGCCGAGGTTACGGCATTTAGCGACCTTATGGGAGGCATTGGCCGCCGCTCGGTAGACAACGAGGTGTATATCTTCGAGTCACGACGCCTCATGGAGCAGGTGGTAACACGCCACAACCTCACCACAACATATCTCACAAAGGGTCGTATCCGCACCACCGATATGTATGGTCGCACACCAGCACTCGTGAAGTTTATCGACGCCACACCCTATACTCGTGGATCGTTCAAGTTCAAGCTCCAGGGCAACAACCAGGTGACACTCAGCGAGTTTGACGACAGCGACATAGTGATAACCGCTGCCATTGGCGACACCATAGCCACACCTATTGGCAAGCTCACACTACGCACCACGCCCTATGCCGAGAAGTATGGCGATTTGGAGATTACCGTACTACGCAACACGCTGAACAACACCGTGGAGGCATATCGCAAGGCGCTAAAGTGCGAGATAACAAACAAGCAGGCCTCGGTAATCACACTTGGCATGTCCGACGTAGTGCCCAAGCGTGCTGAGGATGTAATAAACGGCATTATCGAGGCATACAACGCCGATGCAATAGAGGACAAACGAGCTATATCGGACCTCACGGAGAGATTTATCGACGAGCGACTCGCCCTTCTTGGCCAGGAGCTCAACATTGCAGATAGCGACATAGCCACGTTCAAGAAGGAGAACCAGCTATACAACCTGACAAGTCAGGCAACGCTCGGCGCCGAGGAGATTCAGGAGCTTAAGCGCCAGGAGCTATCACTCGAGGCAAACCTCGAGATGGCGCAATATATCCTCGACTACACCCTGAGCAGCCCTGAGCAGAGCCTCATACCTGCATCTACAGTGGCAATGAGTGGTGCTTCGTCGGCACTTGCATCGCAAATAGACCAGTACAACGAGGGTCTGCTCGAGTACAAGCGTCTACTCTCTGCATCGTCGGAGAACAACCCCACGATTGGCGAGCTACAGGCCGAGCTAAGCGCCGTGCGAGAGATTATCATCAGCTCCCTCAAGTCGCATATCGATGGACTTAAGCTCCAGATAAAGGGGGTAAATCGTGAACACAAGATTGCTGAGGCACGACTCGACGAGACTCCAACAAAGGAGAAGGAGCTGCTCTCAAAAACACGCCAGCAGAAGGTCAAGGAGGAGCTATACATCTATCTGCTCACGAAGCTCGAGGAGAATGCCCTCACGGGAGCTACGGCCGAGAGCAATGCTCGTGTTATCGACCTTGCTTATGGTGCCGACAAGCCAGTGAGCCCACGTGCGTCGATGATATATCTCTTCGCCGTGATGATGGGTTGCATAATTCCATTCTGCATAATATATCTTGCTCAGATAGTGAATAATAGCGTGCGCTCACGCCGTGATATTGAGAAGACCATTAGCGCACCATTCCTGGGCGATATACCATACGTGGGTCGCAGCTCGGCAGGCGCTGTGCAGATTAAGCAGGATAGCCGCGATGTGCTCTCGGAGTCATTTAGAATGTTGCGCACAAACCTCAGCTTCATGGCCGTGAACAACCCCGTGAAGGTGATAATGCTAACATCGTCGATACCGCACAGCGGCAAGACGTTTGTATCGACAAACCTCGCTGCAACACTCGCCCTTACGTCGAAACGTGTGCTACTCATCGACCTCGACCTGCGTCGTCGCACACTCACAAAGATACTCGGGCACCGCAACGACCGCCGAGGACTCACGTCGTACCTTAGTGGCAAGATAAATCTTCTGAACGACATAATCTCGGAGTCGAGCATTGCCGAGAATGTTGACATAATCTACTCAGGTCCTCTGCCACCCAACCCTGCCGAGATGCTGATGTCCGAGCAGATGGATAGTCTCATGCGTGAGCTACGTGGCTTGTACGACTATATCATCATCGACAGCGTACCAGCAATGGCCGTGGCCGATGCTATGATCATAGACCGCCTTGTTGACCTAACGATGTATGTTGTTCGCAAGGGCAACCTCGACCGCCGTCAACTTCCTGATATTGAGCGTCTGCATAAGTCTAAGAAGTTCCACAACATGTGCATTGTGCTCAACGGCGTATCGCAGTCCAAGCACAACTATGGATATGGCTACGGCTATGGATATAACACCGAGGAGGATGCCACACTCTGGCAGCGCCGCTGGACAACATTCAAGAGATTATTCAAAAAGCGTGATTAGCCGTGAAGCGAGATGATAGCCTAATAATCGCCGTAGACTTCGACGGCACATGCGTGGAGCACGACTACCCCAGCGTAGGCATTGAGGTGGAGGGTGCTGTCGACACACTACGCAAGTTGGTGAGCAAGGGGCACAGAATAGCTCTCTACACCATGCGCTCGGGCGAGCTACTCGAGGCTGCAGTGCGCTGGTTCAAGGAGCGCAAAATAGAACTTTGGTGCGTGAACCACAACGCCAAGCAGAGCGAGTGGACATCGTCGCCAAAGCTCCATGCCGACATATATATCGACGACTCAGCACTTGGCTGCCCTATTATATATATAGATGGAGTACGTCGTCCGGTGGTCAACTGGGCCAAGGTGCGTGAGCTGCTCGAGTACAATGGCGTGCTTTAGCCTATATATAAATACAAAAAGCCCGAACAAGATACCCTAAGGCATCTGTTCGGGCTTTATTGTGCAGTGTGCACTCGCTTTAGCTATCCACTACCACGCAATCTCGCAGTAGTCTGAATATTTGCTCATAGCGAGCTCTACAAAACCCAATGTCTCACGGCTACCTGAGAAACGACCAGCCTTAACCTCTGAACGAGTGTAGTATGCTGGGTCGGCCTTGAGCTTAAGATACTTGCTCACAACGGCCCATGAGTTTGGGTTAGCGCCATCGGCCTTAGCCAGACGACGTGCATCCTGGACATGTCCCACGCCAGCGTTATAGCTTGCAAGGATAATGCTGAGACGATCGTAGTCAGGTGTAGACTCTGGCATACGCAACATTGTCTCAAACTCTGCAAGCAATCTACAAGCAAGACGCACATTGGTCTCAGTGTTGTAGATATGGCTCACGGGAACCTTAAAGTGGCGGGCAACAATAGGCATAACCTGCATAAGACCTGCTGCACCACGCTTAGATACAAGACCCTCCTTGAAACGTGACTCGCAGTATGCAATTGCGCTCATAAAGCGCCAATCGTAACCCGACTCCTCGCCGATCCTCTTCATGAGAGTATCGAACTTTGAAATCTGCTGCGGCAGTTTAGCCGTCACGGCAATCTGCTCGCTTTGGTTTGTAGCTTGGTTGGCCAAAGAGTCAACCTTAACTGTCGCCTCGACATCATCTGCACCCTCGGTGCTTGATGTAGGCTCCTCAACAAATAGTGCGGGTGCGGCAACAGTGCTACCCAACGATGACTCAAACCCTGCGATAACCACAAGAGAGAGAATCACAAAAAATACTCTTTTTAACATTGTTTGATGTTTTGTGGGCTGCTAGCCGAGCACAAAACACGCCATTAGTCGTAGAACGACCACGAGATACCGAGCTTAAACATACGTGGGTTCAGCGGATAGAGAGCTGCTTGGAAGTACTCTCCATTGCCAAATAGATCCTGATTCAGATGTTGCAGTTTAAGCAGGATACGCATGCGCTTCCATTTTGCCGAGACAAAGAGGTCGAGATATGGGTAGTTGCCCACCTTAACCTCACGCTGGTTATAGAATACCGAGAGCGCAGGGTTGTAACCAGGAGCATAGTACGACGTATTGAAACGGCCGTCTATGCCCACTTGCACTCTGAGCACATCGCGCTTGACCCAAAACTCGTAGAAGTACGATAGGTAGGCGCTGAATGTGGGTACGGGAAGCACACTCTCATTGGACGTGATTTGCACCAATGCCCTGTGATCCAGATGGAATCCCGCAATGCGGAAATCCTTGCGAGCATACAAACTCGTGAGACTAACGGTTTCCGAACACTGTTGCGGGCGGCTATCGTCACCATAGAAGATGGTGTTTTTAAGCACACCCTGCCACACACCAACCTCGAGGGCGATGCTCGGAACAGAGAAGTTAACCTCGAAACGAGTTTCAGACTCCTTATCGAAGGAGTTAAACCAAACATAGTGGTTTGAGAATAGATTCTCCTGCCAATAACCCGGCGTGCGAAGCTCCTGACGGAAGCGTCCACTGAGAATCAGGGGTCGTTCATTGATGAAGGCTCGAAGGGTGATATTGGCACCCACCGAGAGATCACCACCACGATAGCCCGAGGGGTAGTACTTGGCGTCGACACCCCAGTCGGCATATCGTTTAATCATACCGCCCGTCGAGCCATAGATATACCACGACGTGCGTTTATCACGTGTTACACGTCCCGAGAGATAGTCCTCAAGACGGAGGTAGGAGTAGGTGTGTAGGTCGACGCCCACACCACCATCAATTGTCGAGACAACACCGTAACGATCCCATGGCTGAACCTGAACGTAGAGTCTATTAGAGAGGATACTCTCCGAGATAGAGTCACGTGTGGTCGTTGGGTTGATAAACCAATCGTCGTAGTAGCTGTGCTCGGTACGAATATAACCACCTTTGTCATCGTGGTCGCCACGATCATTGGTGTATGTAGCGTTGATATCTGAGTAGACCTTCGACCAGCGATTGTACTCAATCTGATGGCCGATGTAGACTGCCGAGAGGTCGGCAAGCGAGAAGTCATACTCGGTAACACGCTGCAGAGGTATGGCAATGGCCTGCTTTAGGAAGAAGCCATTGTTGCGATAGGTATTCTCGGCCTGAGAGCTCGACAGACGCATCGGAACACCCGATGGCATCTCGAACGTGGTATCGGCAATGGCCCACTTGCCCACAACACCACCATTCTCACGTGCCGATATAAAGTTGTGCATATAGGCCGCATGCACAGAGTAGCGCTTGCCGGTGTGTGCTACGCCGATAGAGAGCGCCTGGTTCTTGGTGCGCTGCCAATCGTAGCGACCCATGTTGTTACGAGCCTTATACTCGATATTTGCAGAGGTCGATGGTGTGATGTTCTGCGAGTGCACAAGCTCGAAATGCTCCTCACGGTAGCGCTTCTGTCCCGACTCGAGATACATCGCATTGGTATATGGGCGCTTAGCGTTGTAGAATGGAACATTATCAAGGCGGGCCGTGTAGGCATCGTAGCTGCGGGCAAACGTGAAGTCCTTATCCTGGCGACGCTCAAACCAGTTGGTTGGCATAGACGACTGTCCAAGGCCACCAAGAGCGATATCACCAACACCCTTGCGGTAGAAGACGTAGTCTATACGCCAATCCTGAAGCGTAGTGTCAAGAGGCGAGATATTCACTCGGTTGTAGTCACGATCCACACTCCACTTCCAGTTGTAGAGAGCTCGCACCGTGTCGTTGAAGTAGTATGACTCCAGCGGACGGCGCTCACGACGCTTGCGGGTGTCGGTAGAGTCGACAGGCTCCTCCATACCCTCCTCGCCCATCATGCCCTCCATGCCAGGGATACCAGTACCCACACCGATATTCTGACCCTCACGCTGGGCACGTGCCATAGCTGCGGCATCGAGCTGCGCATAGGACATCTGTGGCAACAAGAGTGCTGCCACAAAGCCGATAAGCATAACTATATACCGCATCTTTGTCATCTTCAACTAAATTTTACAACTGCCTCCGCTCTACTTTTTGGCAACAAACATCCAACGTAGCGTAGAGACTACGATATAGAGAACGATTATTGCAACAATAGAGTATGCAGTGAAGAAAATAATAAAACTAAGGGCTGCAAGCAAGAAGCCGTAGCGGAGCTTATTATCAGCCCAGCGGAAGCTCTTGAACTTGAGTGCGAACATACGTATTGGGCTCACAAGAAGCAACGACGCTGCAACCGAGATAAGCAACACGTGCTCCTGATATAGCTCCACCTGGCCATTTGCGTAGAGCGTAGCGAGCGACATGAGCATCAGAGCATTAGCAGGGGTTGGAAGGCCCTCGAACTCGGTGCTCTGCGTAGTGTCGATATTGAACTTAGCAAGACGCAGTGCCGAGAAGGCAGCGATGATGAAGACCAGATAGCCGAGTGGCTGCATGACACCTTGGTCGAGCGAGTAGTACGACGTGGTATTGCAATATACCTCGTACATGACTACGGCAGGGGCAAGGCCAAAGGAGATATCGTCGGCAAGTGAGTCGAGCTGAACACCGAGCTCAGACTGCTGCTTTAATAGACGTGCTGCGAAGCCATCGAAGAAATCGAATACGGCAGCTGCAATAATCAGCCAAAACGAAAGCTCGTAGTTGCCCGTCTTGAGCGCAACGACAATCGCTATAGCACCCGCCACAAGATTGGCTAAAGTAAGTGCATTTGGCAACGTAAACAGTCTGATACTCTTGATTTTATCCATAATAAAATTATCTTCAATCAGCTAACTTAAACCCAAAATAAGGTCCCAAATATTTTGCAAAGATACAAAAAAATTTTATCTTTGTGTAAATTTATTAAATTTAAGCGGCAAAAAAGGTCATGGATAGCAACAAATTTTGTGTAATCATGGCGGGCGGTGTCGGCACACGCTTCTGGCCAATGAGTCGACAGGCAAAGCCCAAGCAGTTTTTAGACATACTCGGCACGGGTCGTTCGTTCATCCGACAGACATACGAGCGATTTGCCAAAATTATACCAACCGAGAACTTCATAATCGTAACGAATAGACGCTACAAGAACCAAGTTCTGGAGCATATTCCCGAGATTAGCGAGGAGCAGATATTGTGCGAGCCTATTGGTCGCAACACTGCCCCATGTATCGCCTATGCAGCATACACACTAAAGCGCAGAAATCCCGATGCTGTGATGATTGTATCCCCCTCTGATCACCTGATACTCAACGAGGAGGAGTTCAGAAATATCGTAAACAACTGCACTGACTTCGTGGAGAACAACGACGCCTTGATGACCATAGGTATCGAGCCAAGTCGTCCCGAAACAGGCTACGGATATATACAGCGCACGGGCAATGAGATTATCACAAAGGTGAAGTGCTTTACCGAAAAACCAAACATCGAGATGGCACAAGCATTTTTGGAGTGTGGCGAATTTTTGTGGAATTCGGGAATATTCATCTGGAAGGTGCGTGACATCATCAGAGCACTCGAGCAGCACCTGCCCGCACACAGCGCACTCTTTGCCGAGGCCGAGCAGATGTTTGGCACTGAGCAGGAGCAGGAGGCTATCGAACATATTTTTGCCGAGTGCAAGCCGATATCTATCGACTATGGCGTGATGGAGCGTGCCGACAACGTATATGTTCATCGTGGCGACTTTGGCTGGAGCGATGTGGGAACATGGGGCTCGGCGCATCAGCACTCACGCAAGGATCGCTATGCCAATGCCCTAAGTAGCAAAGATATACAGACATACAACACTCGCAACTCGGTGATCTTTGTACCCGAAGACAAGGCGGTCATCGTGAGTGGACTCAAGGACTATATCGTGGTCGACACGGACGATGTGCTGATGATATGCCCACGAAGCGAAGAACAGAACATCAAGAGCTTTATCGAGGATATCAAATACACCTCGGGCGACAAGCACGTGTAATTCAGGTAATTACAACATACATCATTGAGAAAGAGGACCTTTTTTGAGTCCTCTTTTTCTATCATTTCAGCAGACCTAGATTAGGCAAAATTAACCATTTCGGGGGTAGGTTTGTCGATAAAATGTTATTAATCGATTCGTGAGGCACAATTATTTCTAAGAAATAAGCGTTAATTTTGTGGCATTAAAAATTTATGTGACTATGAGTAAGAAAAAAGATATAGAGATTGACGATATGGGTTTGGTGCCCGAGCTCTTCGATGGCAAGCACCAGGTGATACCCATTATTTCAGGTGGTGACGACACCATCGAGGAGGTGCAGCTACCCGAGGCACTTCCAATCCTTACGTTGCGTAGCTCGGTGATCTTCCCCGGCTCGGTGACACCTATCACCGTGGGCCGTGCTAAGTCGATTGCCCTGGTGCGTGCCGTGGAGGCTGGCGACGGCCTTCTTGGCGCTGTGTTGCAGATCGACGGCGAGGTCGAGGACCCCAAGCCCGAGGATATGCACAAGGTGGGTACCGCAGCACGCATCCTCAAAATTTTGGAGATGCCCAATGGCAACCTAACCGTAATTTTGGCTGGTCTGGAGAAGATCGAGGTTGTGGAGTATATCTCGACAAAGCCATACTTCACCGCTACCGTAACCCCTATTCAGGATAGCACTCCCGACCCTAAGAATGTGGAGTTTATGGCCCTCGTGGACTCTATTCGCGAGGTGGCACTCAGCATAATCAACATATCGCACTCGATGCCTAAGGAGGCAGCCTTCGCTATCAAGAACCTCGACTCGAGCCGAGCTATCGTAAACTTCATCTGCTCGAACATGGAGCTTACGGACGACGATCGTCAGCACCTGCTCGAGGCACCAGGACTCTTGGCACGCTCTCGCAGACTTCTGGAGATATTGGTGCGTGAGCAGCAGCTCGCAGAGCTCAAGAACGACATCCAGAACAAGGTGAAGCAGGAGATGGACAAGCAGCAGCGTGAGTACTACCTCCAGCAGCAGGCACGTGTCATCCAGGATGAGCTTGGCGAGGGTGCCGACGCCGATATCGAGAAGCTACGTGAGGCAGCCAAGGATAAGAAGTGGTCGGAGGCTACGGCAAAGATGTTCGAGAAGGAGCTCACACGTCTTGAGCGCCTCAACCCTGCCATTGCCGAGTACTCGGTGCAGATCAACTACTTGCAGCTCATGCTCGACCTTCCATGGGACGAGATGACCGAGGATCGTCTTGATCTCAAGGCTGTACGTGAGCAGCTCGACAAGGATCACTTTGGCCTCGAGGAGGTCAAGGAGCGTCTGTTGGAGCACCTTGCCGTTATCAAGCTCAAGGGCGACCTCAAGTCACCTATCCTCTGCCTCTATGGCCCTCCAGGAGTTGGTAAGACATCGTTGGGTAAGTCGGTAGCCGAGGCTATGGGTCGTAAGTTTGGCCGTATCTCGCTCGGTGGCTTGCACGACGAGTCGGAGATTCGTGGTCACCGCCGCACATATATTGGCGCTATGCCAGGACGTATCATCGAGACTATCAAGCGCTGCGGTGCTTCGAACCCAGTGATCATCCTCGACGAGATCGACAAGGTATCGAAGTCTAACCATGGCGACCCTTCGAGCGCACTGCTCGAGGTGCTCGATCCTGAGCAGAATACTACGTTCCATGACAACTACCTCGACACAGAGTATGACCTCTCGAAGGTGTTGTTCATCGCAACGGCAAACAACATAAACAACATATCTACGGCCCTGCGTGACCGTATGGAGATGATCAACATCCCAGGATATATCCTTGAGGATAAGGTGAATATCGCAACAAAGCACCTTGTAAAGAAGCAGCGTGATGCACACGGTATCGACGACGACAAGCTCTCGTTGAGCAACGAGGCTATCGTGCGCATCATCGAGGACTACACTCGTGAGTCGGGTGTGCGTAGCCTTGATAAGAACATCGCAAAGATTGCCCGCAACCGTGCCAAGTCTATCGCTCTGGAGGAGGAGTACAAGTCTACGCTCGAGGCTTCGGATATTGAGTCAATCCTTGGCAAGCCTAAGTTCCGCAACGACCGCTACGATATCGAGGGTATGCGTGGCGTGGTCACAGGCCTTGCATGGACCGAGGTGGGTGGCGATATTCTCTACATCGAGTCTATTCTCACACCAGGCAAGGGCAAGCTCAACCTTACGGGCAACCTTGGCGACGTGATGAAGGAGTCGGCAACGATTGCCTACGAGTGGATCATGGCACACCACGAGCAGCTCGGCATCGACCGCAAGATGTTCGAGGAGTACGACCTCAACATCCACGTGCCTGAGGGTGCTATTCCTAAGGATGGCCCATCGGCAGGTATCACAATGATCACATCTATCGCCTCGACATATACTGGCCGTGAGGTTAGAGAGCGCATTGCGATGACTGGCGAGACAACGCTTCGTGGTCGTGTTACTGCGGTGGGTGGTATCAAGGAGAAGATTCTTGCAGCCAAGCGTGCAGGTATCACCGAGCTTATCCTCTCGGACGAGAACCGCAAGGATATCGAGGAGATCAAACCTGAGTACCTCGAGGGCCTGAAGTTCAACTACGTGACAACAAACGACGAGGTTCTTCGCCTCGCACTTAAATAGTTAGCAGCAAATGACACTCAGAGAGTATATCGCCAAACTTGAGGCCGCAGGTGAGCTTCAGCGCATCACCACACCCGTAAGCACCCGTTTCGAGATTACCGAGATTACGGATCGAGTATCGAAGAGCCAGGGTGGCGGCAAGGCGCTCTTATTCGAGAATACGGGCACGGAGTACCCTGTGCTGATGAATATGATGGGCTCCGATCGACGTATTGCGATGGCTCTCGGTGTCGAGTCGCTCGATGATATTGCACAACGCATAAACGACCTGCTCAAGGGTGCCATGTCGCCCAAGAATACTCTCATGGACAAACTTCGCATGCTGCCCCTTTTGAAGGATGTGGCTAAGTGGTTTCCTCGCAAAGTATCGGGACGTGGCGAGTGTCAGCAGGTGATCATTGAGGGCGACGAGGTGGATCTCACAAAGCTCCCGATACTCACATCGTGGGGTTACGACGGAGGTCCATTTATAACTCTTCCGATGGTCTGCACCGTAGATCCCGACACGGGTATTCCCAACATAGGAATGTACCGCATGCAGATATTCGACAAGCGCACAACAGGCATGCACTGGCATCGTCACAAGACTGGTGCCCGCCACTACGACGCCTATAAACGTCGTGGCGAGCGTATGCCCGTGAGTGTGGCACTGGGTGGCGACCCAGCATATATCTACTCGGCAACAGCACCTATGCCCGACAATATGGACGAGATGTTGCTTGCCGGCATGTTGCGCCAGAGGCCAGTCAAGATGGTTAAGTCTATAACCAACGATATATGGGTGCCTGCCGACTGCGACTTTGTGATTGAGGGCTATGTCGACACATCCGAGGAGTTGGTTGTGGAGGGTCCTTTTGGCGACCACACAGGCTTCTACTCTTTGAGCGACCTCTACCCACGCCTCCATGTCACGGCTATCACATCACGTCGTGATGCCATCTACCCTGCTACCATCGTTGGCGTACCGCCGATGGAGGATGCATATATCGCCAAGGCCACAGAGACAATATTCTTAGCACCGATACGTCTGGCAATACAGCCTGAGGTACGTGATCTGTTCATGCCTATCGAGGGCACAGCACACAACCTCGCAATAGTGAGCATCGCCAAGCGCTACCTTGGTCAGCCCCAGAAGGTTGCACAGGGACTATGGGGTGCGGGACAGATGATGTTCAACAAATATCTGGTCATCACACCAGAGAGCACCGACATACGCTCACGTGAGCAGATGTTCGCCCTGCTTCGACACTTTGACCCCGAGCGTCACATGATACCATCCGAGGGTATTCTCGATGTCTTGGACCACAGCTCACCAACAACAGGCTACGGCTCGAAACTGGCAATAGATCTTACCGACATAGACCCTCAGAGTGAGCCCAAGGCCCTTAAAAAGCCTCGCACGGCGCAGCCAGCAGGGGGTGTCGAGCTATTCAACACCGAGCTCTTCGACGAGCTGGGACTCCTGATACTATATGCCGAGCGAGAGTGGAGAGAGAGGATAGATGTCGTGGAGTATCTCGACAAGAATGGTATCGAGGCACGCTTTGTCGCACTATTTGACCGTGGCGCTGCTGGCTCGATGAACGTAAACGACCTGCTCTGGATAGCTGCGGCAAATACAGACCCCAAGCGAGATATATCGGTTGTAAACGGCACAATGATCATCGACGCCAGATCAAAACGTCCAGGATATGGCACAAACCCCAAGCGCTTCCCTAATGCCGTGACCTCGCTACCCGAGGTTATCCACCATGTCGACGAGCGCTGGGCAGAGTATGGCCTAGGAGAGCTTATCGAGTCACCATCACGCCGCTACCGCAAGCTATGGCTATCGGACAGCGCAGAGTGGTAAACAACTAATTGATAGAAGAATGGTTAAGAGAGTAAGAGCAACAGACAGGTATCTATCGGCTGTGGCATATATCGTTGTGCTCGGCTCGCTTATATTCAACGTGATATTCTTCTCACGAGGAGGTTTTAAGGACAAGAGTAGCGACACGCCCACAGAACAAAGAGATAGCACAGAGCTCACCGAGGAGGAGCAGGTAGCCCACACCTTCGACCCCAACACTGCAACATATAGAGATATGCGTGATGCGGGTATTCCTAAACGAATAGCCGTGAACATTATGCGCTGGAGGGAGAGTGGCAAGGTATTTCGCATCAAGGAGGATCTCGCCGTATGCTACGGCATGACCGACTCGCTATACTACGCCATCGAGCCCCTCATTGTAATAGGCAAGGAGTATCAGATAGAGCCCAAAAACTACCAGGAGAGCACAAAGAGCGAGAAGCCGAACAAGATGCGCCACGAGCTGAGAGTGGAGCTCGAGCCATTCAGCCTCGACACCGTGGGCGAGCACTATCTTCAACTCCTGGGCTTTAGCGCCAAGGAGGCGAGCCTTGTGATTCGTTACCGTGATATGATTGGCGGATACCGCACCTTCGAGAAGTTCGACGAGTGCTACGCAGTGGATAGCATCATGGCAGAGCGCCTAAGACCCTACATTATATTTCCCGCGCAGGAGGAGAAACGAGAGCCTAAGGCCGAGGCAATTAGCTTTCCGATTGATATAAATAGTGCCGACTCCGTGACCCTTTGTGCCGTGCGTGGCATAGGCCCCAAGAGCGCCCACCAAATACTCCGATACCGAGAATTGCTCGGTGGATACCACTCTGTGGAGCAAATTTCGGAGCTTTCGGCGGTTACGACTGAAAATTTTGAGCATATTTTGCCACAAATTTGCTGTGATAGTGCTGAAATTAAAAAAATATGTATTAACTTTGCGGGCCTAAATGAGATGAAGACTCACCCATACTTGTCGAGTCGCATGCTCAAGCAAATTATTAACAAACGTGTATTGAAAGGAGGTTGGAGTACCATTCAGGAGATGATTGATGATGACATATTTACATCGGAGGAGGCAATGCGAATTGCACCCTATCTCGATTTTGGTACAGACTCTGAGTAGATACCTTACGAATATCGCCCGAGGTTGCAAGGCAGCTGGAGGCAACAAAAAGTGGGAGGCTCAACCCTAAAGGAGCAAAAGGCAGCTATCTGCCACAAACAAAAAAAAACAAAGATTATAAATTTTAAAAAAGTATACTATTATGATTATCATGCCTGTTAAGGAGGGAGAGAACATCGAGCGCGCCCTCAAGAAGTTTAAGCGTAAGTATGAGCGTACTGGCGTTTTGAAGGAGCTTCGTCGTCGTCAGTACTTCACAAAGCCTTCAATCGCTAAGCGTGAGGCTATGCAGCACGCTATCTACGTAGAGCACACTTACCGTCAGGAGGAGTAGTACTACTACGCTTTAAGAGAAAAGGTCATCCAGAGTGGATGACCTTTTTTTTATTTATATAAATAGGTACTACGCCTTGCGGGCATACTCGAACAAGAAGGCTGGCAGATGACAATAGCCCGATGGGTTCTTATCCAAGTAGTCCTGATGATACTCCTCGGCCGAGTAGAAGTTTGCAAGAGGCTCGAGCTCTACCACAATAGGTGCGCCCACCCTACTCTCCACCTCACGATACTTACCCTCGATGGCTGCTCTATCGCCCTCGTCGACATAGTATATTCCAGTGCGATAGCGAGTGCCGACGTCATTGCCCTGACGATTGAGCGAGAGTGGGTCGATAGAGTGGAAGAAGATCTCGACAAGGCGCTCGAGCGAGAGCATCTCAGGGTCGTAGACAACCTTCACACACTCCACAAAGCCCGTAGTATCGGTATATACCTGCTCATACGAGGGGTTCTCGCCATCACCATTGGCATAGCCCACCTCGGTAGATACAACGCCACGAATCTGCTTGAGATAGTGCTCCGTACCCCAGAAGCAACCACCCGCCATATATATCTGCTTTGTTGTCATAACTTGCTAATATTCAATACTATCAAAAATCTGCTGCAATCTATTCAAGAAGCCCGTAGATACTGGTCCATCCATCTGTGTATGATGAAACTGGAAGGATATGGGCAACGTAGTGCGGAATAGACCCTTGCGATACTTTCCCCATACAACAAAGGGGTTGTTGTAGAAGCCTGCATAGAGGTTTACCACCGAGTCGAGCTCGCACTTTGTTAGCGCCGAGGTGCCTATGACCATATAGTCATCGCCAAGATTAAACTCCTCGTTGCTCTGAGCCACCTGGGCCGTGAGGCGAAGGTAGTCGGCAGCAAAGGTGTGTATATCCTGCGAGAAGGGGATGTCGCAGGTAACAATATCGCCCGAAGGTGTCATAACAATGGTATTCACTGCCAGATTATCGAACTGCATAAGTTTGTCGCCCACGGGCAACATATAGAACTCCTCGAAGTCACTTGCCGCACGTACTATGGCGTAGCACATAAGCATATTGAGTTTCAGGCCCTTGCGGCGTGCCAGACGTCGAAGATGGGTGATATCGAAGCTCTTGGTCATCGTGACCATAGGCATTGGTGAGCGCATCCAGAGCTCAAAGGCCTTGGCACGATTAGTATCCTTAGGGTTTACCTCTCTCATAGTTGGAAATATAGGTTATAATGCAAAGATAGGAATAATGGCGCAAAAAGGCAAAAAAATAGAGGCCACCACTACTGGTAGCCTCCAAACTTCTGTCTTACAAGAGAGATTACAATGCGTTAACGTGCAAAGCAAGTGAGCTCTTGAGGTTAGCAGCCTTGTTCTTGTGGATGATGTTAGTCTTAGCCAACTTGTCCAACATTGAGCTTACCTTTGGAAGCAATGCCTCAGCAGCAGAACGCTCTGTAGTGTTGCGCAATGCCTTAACAGCGTTACGAGTAGTCTTGTGATAAAGACGGTTGTGAGCACGCTTTGTTGCAGTCTGACGAATTCTCTTCTTTGATGACTTGTGATTTGCCATAGCTTTAAAAAATTTCTTTTTATTTTTTACTTTTAATGTTTCCTTTGTTTTCCCGACTCTTCGCACTGTGTGCACCCTTGTCGGAGGGTATAATCAACGGCCGTAGCCGCTTTCGGATAGGCTCGAGGCCCGCTCCTAAAAACTATTCTAACCGCAAGCACCACGCCATCAGCGTGACACTCCAAGTGTAGTCCGTACGAGAGTCGAACTCGTCTTTCAAGAATGAAAATCTTGTGTCCTAACCGATAGACGAACGGACCTTACCACTAATCGCCACTTTTCAGTGAGCAATTTAGCGGTGCAAAAGTACGAAAAAAAAATCTATCTGCAAAACATTTATTAAAAAATATATAGCTTTATACGTTTATGTGGTGATTAACACCCATTTAGCGCCTATTTAGCGCGGTGCTCCAGAGCCTCAAATAAGGTCTAAAAACAGCATTTTCAACCATGCAAAAAAGAAGCCGACTTCTGGAGTGAGTATACCGAAGATATCTTAGATGGTGAATTCTAAGAGTGAGGTATATAACAAGAAAAAGAGATGCAAAGAGCAAGACCCTTTGCATCTCTTTTTTTTTGGCGGCTATCACTTTCGTAGACGAATGGAGCGTGTTGCAGCGTCGAACGAGATATGCTCGCTATCGAACAGTCGCTCTATATCGCCCGAGGATATCATCTCCTGCGTTGTGCGGTGCACAAGCTGCGGCGTGTCGACAAGGGCAATAGTATCGGCAAGCGAGAGGGCGATATCGAGCTCGTGTGTAGAGAAGATGATGCACTTATTCTCGTTGTGCGCAAGCTCGGCAAGCAGACGGCAGAGCTCGTATCTATTCGGAAGGTCGAGGAACGAGGTAGGCTCGTCGAGCAAGATCACGGGGGTATCCTGGGCCAGAGCACGGGCAATCATAACCCTCTGGCACTCTCCATCCGAGAGTGTGTCGACGCTACGGTCTGCCAGATGCTCAACACCCGCCACCTTGATAGCATGACGCACCACAGCCTCATCATCAGCACTCAGGCGTCCCATCCAGTCGGTATAGGGCGAGCGGCCGATAGCTACAATATCGTAGACGCTGAGTGCCTCGACATCTATGCGCTCGGTATTCACAAAGGCTACCCTACGTGCCAGCTGCTCAGAGCTTAGGCCACGAAGATCCTCGCCACCTATATATATATCGCCACCCTGGGGCTTGCCAAGCGAGGCGATAGCACGCAGCAGCGTACTCTTACCCGTACCATTGCGGCCAAGAAGAGCCGTAATCCTTCCACGCTCAAAACGTGTGGATGCACTCTCGATAAGCGTTCGAGAGCCAAAGCCGAGTGTTATGTCACGAAGCTCTATCATTGGCGGTTACGGTTACGCAGTACAACAAATATGATGATTGGCACACCGAGGAGTGCGGTTATAGTATTCACAGGTAACACCACGCTACTATGTGCCACAAGGTCGGCAACAAAGGAGCAGAGCACCATAGAGAGCGCACCCCACAACATCGCCGCAGGCATAAGCACACGGTGGTCTGCCGTGCGGAAGGTTATGCGTGCAAGGTGTGGCATGGCAAGGCCGATAAAGCCGATTGGGCCACAAAAGGCGGTGACACTACCTGCAAGAAGCGTAGTTGAGAGGAAGATGATGAGTCGTGAGCGGTTGATGTTTAGTCCCATGGTGCGGGCATAATTCTCGCCAAGGAGCAACATGTTGAGTGGCTTGATAGCAACAACCGAGAGCACAACGCCCACAACAACAGCAGGTAGGAGTATGGCAAGGTCATCGAGCGTGACGGTCGAGAGCGAGCCCATGGTCCACACAACAAAGGCCTTGAGCGACTCCTCGCTACCCACATATTGCAGCACGCCCACAATGGCCGAAATAGCCGAGCCAAGCATCATGCCGATAATGAGTATCACGTTGATATTCTTTATCTTGCGTGAGAGCATCATCACAAGCATGAGTATCGCCGCAGAGCCTATCCACGCCATACCCGTGAGGCCGAGGCGCATGAATAGCGAGCCAGAGATCATGCCCAACATAGGCATAGCAAGTGTAAAGAGCGCCACGCCAAGGCTGGCACCCGAGCTTATGCCGAGGACGTATGGTCCTGCAAGGGGGTTGCGGAAGAGTGTCTGCATCTGAAGTCCGCTAACTGAGAGGGCGACACCCGAGAGTATGGCAACGATGATCTTAGGAAGACGTAGGTCGCAGATAATCTTTATATAGTTTGCATTTGTCGACTCACCAACGAGCACCGCCCACACCTCGCCAAGAGGTATACGTGTGGTACCCAGCAGCAGGTCGCCAAAGGCAAAGCCCAGGAGCGCCACCGAGATAAGCACAAAGAGTAATGTATGTAATCTTCGCTGCATCAGCCCATTAGTTTAGTTTACGATGATAATAGAGGCTATCGCTCTTGCCACGCATAATATCGGCAATGTCACGTAGCACAACATCGGGGCGCACAATGGCACTCTCCCAGAAGTCGCTGCCACCACCCTCGCCACGACGGCGGTTGTTGTTATATACCTGGCCACGAACAACGACATCCATCTTGGCAAATAGTGGTGCCGAGCTACGCACCTCATCCAGCGTGATGCACTGACCCACGTTGAGCCAGATATCAGCCTCGGAAACAAGTGCTACGGCCTCCTCAAGGCTTATGCCCTTGGAGCCCGAGGTTGGGTTCTTGCCAGAGTATATATACTCGCCCCCAGCATCGCTTATAAGGCGCACCATGTAGCTATCGTCCGAGGGCATATACCACACATCCTGATACGGAAGGTTGAGCATCACACGAGGTGGCTCTGCTGCATGCACAACACTCTGACGCACAGCCTCGTATCGCTCCTCAATGCCCGCAAATACCTCCTCGCCACGCTCCCTGCAGCCCATAATCTCGGCCATGGCAACAACCCACTCAGCCTTACCCAAGGGTGACTGCTCGGTATAATCTCCAAAATAGATATATGGGATATCCAGATCACGCAGCTTGGCCGTAACGGCGCTATTCTCGGCCGAGACACCATACAAAATCACCAGGTCGGCCTCGAGCAACAACATCTGCTCATAGTCCAGCGAGCTGTCGTAGCCTACATCCTTTATCTCGGGGTTGTTTCGCACACGCTCGTTCATGACATACTGCTTACCCGAGACACCCACGATTTTGTCGGCAAGATCGAGGATGTCGAGCATGGCAATATGGCTCGTAGACATGCAGACCACACGCTCCGCAGCACCGACAATATAGCGACCATTGTAGCCTCGTGCAGCCTCCTCGCTACTGAATATTGCAAGGGTCTGCTCCTCGAGATTTTCGCCCTGCCAGGGACGTGTCACACGCAGCAGTTTATTACCCTCAAAATCGGCCAAAATTGCGAAACCTGAGGCATGTTTTGGAGCATATTCCATGGCCGTAAAACGGTCATTTTCGGCACCATTTTTAGCCATGCAACCCACAGATATAGAGGCAATTAATACCACTACACATATATGTATAAAGTATCTCATGATGCAAAGTTACATTTTTTTTACATTTATTTTGCACAAATCAAAAAAATATTACTATCTTTGCACCGCAAAAATTTAGCTCGGGATGTAGCTCAGCCCGGTTAGAGTACACGTCTGGGGGGCGTGTTGTCGCAAGTTCGAATCTTGTCATCCCGACAACGCTGAGTAAGCCAAGATCTCAATCATTGATTGGGATCTTTTTTTGTTATCTATACTCACAGTGCTTGCACTAGGGAGGATAGGTGGCAAAAAAGGGACATGTTAATGGACTTGGGTTACTCGGCGTTGTGCAACCCATAAAGGGGCCCACCAAGATGGGCGTTAAGCGAAGCAGACCACAGTCTGCGGAGTAGCCAATCTTGTCATCCCGACAACGCTGAGTAAGCCAAGATCTCAATCATTGATTGGGATCTTTTTTTGTTATCTATACTCACGGTGCTTGCACCAGGGAAGATAGGTGGCAAAAAAGGGACATGTCAATGGACTTAGGTTACTCGGCGTTGTGCAACCCATAAAGGGCCCACCAAGATGGGCGTTAAGCGGAGCAGACCTCAGTCTGCGGAGTAGCCAATCTTGTCATCCCGACAACGCTGAGTAAGCCAAGATCTCAATCATCGATTGGGATCTTTTTTTGTTATCTATACTCACGGTGCTTGCACCAGGGAGGATAGGTGGTAAAAAAAAATAGAAAAAAAGAGTAAAACTAATCTATAAGTAGCAGGCCCTCGTATCGAAATTTCAACCTATTTACTCACAATTTAGGGCTGTCGTCATGCTATTATATGGATTAAAAAGGCTGTAAACTACACTTTTACACCACAGCAAAACATAGCCATCTGAGGGCCATTTGGCATAAAATAGGGTGAATTTGCATGATAAACATGGGGAAATTTCGGCTTTTCATTATAAAAATCCAAAAAAATCAATGCTCAATTTTGGAAATTCAGAACAATTTGGTATATTTGCATTACCGATGAATGGTAATATTTCGGCGACGAACGGCAAAGATACAAAGACGAGGGTGTGAAATTAATAACACAACAACAGCCGTCATGTTCCGAAATAGACATTTTAATGAAAAAATAGAGTTCAAACAGAGCTATTACCGAATGGTATTTTTCGCATCCAAAGCGGTGGAAAAATCGCACAAAAATGGATGCGAGATATTTGTTTTTTTAAGCGTAGGGCTACGAACGCATAAATGCATATTAATTCATAGAATATACAGAACACACAAATTTATACATTAACCAACTTTATTATTAACCCTTAAACTAGACTATTATGAAACGCCTATTATCAATTATTGCTCTACTGCTTGCGGTAGGCTGTAGTAGTCTGCATGAAGACCAGCCTGTTGTAAATCCTCTGGATGAGAATCAGCCGGTTTTTCATGCAAATGTATCAAATGAATCACTCTCATATCTTGGAGAGGATATCGAATTTAACTGGGCCGCACAGGACCAGGTATCAATCTTCACGGGCAACACCTGCAACAAACGCTACGAGTTTGCAGGAGAGACTGGCGACAATGCCGGAGAGCTCAAATTTGCTGATGAGAAGAGCTTCGACCGAGCAGAGGCTCTCAACGCAAACTATGCCATCTACCCTTACAGCGAGACTACGACTATCGACGAGAATGGCGTTATTAGCTACATCTGGCCTGCCACACAGAGCTATGTGGAGGGCGGCATTAGCCATGGCGCAAATGTGATGGTTGCAGCATCATCGACTGTTGATAGCCACGAGCTCGAGTTCAAGAGCGTTGGAGGCTACCTCCGAGTATCGCTATATGGTGAGATGCAGGGCGTTAGCTCTATCGAGCTTACATCAAAGGCAGGCGAGCCTTTGGCTGGCACATCGCTCATCAGCGCAACTGCACAGGGTAATCCTACATGCTCTATGACAGGCAAGGGCACTACCCTAACTCTGGCTTGTGATGATACCGTAGTTGTGGGCACCACAAAGGCACGTGCTACCGATTTCTGGGTTGCGCTTCCTGCCACAACACTCTCTGAGGGCTTCACCCTAAAGGTTAACGGCCAGGATGACAAGTCGCAGGTGTTTGAGATCAAGGAGGCTGTGGATTTCAACTCTAAGGCATACAGTCTCGAGCGTCAGCTTACCGATCTAACTATCTCTGCTGAGTATTACGGCACAGACGAGGTTACAGCATCTATTAATGGCGAGACACGCACATACCTCGATCAGAATGGTACTACTACATTCTGGCTTGCCGGCGACGAGATTGGTATCTTCACCATGGAGGGCAGTGCCAACCTCAAGTTTACCACCCCAACGTCGGCTGATGCATGGGCTGGTAAGTTCCGTGGCACGCTCAATGGCGAGGTTCCTTTGTGCGCATACTATCCATATAGCGAGAGCGCAGGCGAGGATATGAGTGCTTTGAACCTCTACCTCGAGCCTGAGCAGTCTGTGGATAACTTCGGTATGTACGACTTCAAGGCGAGCTTCAGCGCCACACGTGAGACAGGTAACACCACTATGGACTTCAAGGGTCTTCTCTCGTTGATTACCGTGCGTGTGAATGCTATCGACACAAAGCTTATGAACTACAACCTCAAGAGCGTAACACTCGAGGTATTGCCACTTACTGAGGGTGGCGAGGCCCCAGCTGTTGCGGGTCAGTTTACACTCGACCTCTCATCGACGATGACCACTACCTTTGCGGGTGAGACCTTCGACTATGCAAAGGTTGTATGGCCCGAGGCTGTAAACCTCACCACAGGCGTTATCGAGGCTCCACTGCTTATCAACCCTGCTTCGATTGTTGCGGGCACCTCGTTCAATATCATTGTTGAGACAGAGGAGGGCCACAAGGCTATCATCAAGCGCAACACAACAAAGTCATTCGTGGCTAACACACGCTACACCTTGACTCTTAACATGGCGGGATATGGTCCAGAGCAGATTGAGTATATCATGAACGAGCCTGAGCAGCCTGAGATTGAGTATGTTGATGGCAACCCATTCAGCAGCGTTAAGTTCTTGCAGTCTAACAACCAGGGCAAGCTCATCAAGAGCTCACTCTTCAAGGGCTCAAGCAGCAGCTCTTACTACACTAACGGCACTACATCGTACGACATCACCTGCGTATACAACTCTAATGAGGGTGTTTGGGAGGGTGTTATCCCCTACCTCTACGACTTTAGCGGCCTTGTAGCAAGCTTTGCTACTGTTGACCCAGCGGCAACAGTTACTATTGAGGGCGTGGAGCAGATTAGCGGCACTACAGTCAACGACTACAACACCGAGGTTACCTACACCGTGGCTAATAGCAATGGCACCAACCAGAAGGGTATCGTTCGTCTTAAGAACACAGGCCTTCCTGTTGTGGTGATTACTGGTAACGAGGGCCAGGATCCATACTCTAAGGCTACTGATTTCGACAAGATCGAGAACACATTTACCATCGACATCAACGGCACTGTGCTTACAGGTGGCGTGCGCCTGCGCGGTAATACTACACAGAGTATGCCTAAGAAGCCATACGCTATCAAGCTCGATGACAAGACAGAGGTTTTGGGCATGCCTAAGCATAAGCGTTGGGTGCTTCTTGCCAACTGGCTCGACCGCACAATGTTGCGTAACGACCTTGCATTCTACCTTGCTAACCAGACCGACACCTGGGCACCTCACGGCCAGCCTGTGGAGCTTGTTCTCAATGGTGTTCACGTAGGTAACTACTACCTTGGCGAGCAGATTAAGATGGATAAGAATCGTGTTAATATCGCCGATGTGGGCCTCGACGAGCTTTCGGAGCAGACCGAGGCAGCTGCAGCTGCAGAGTTGGGCTATCTGCTTGAGTGCGATCAGTCATCAGACGAAACCGAGGTATACTTCAAGGTTAGCTCACCTGTAACATTCTATGTATATGTTAAGGATCCAAGCCACAAGGATTACTTGGGTGACAATACAAAAACAAGCAAGCATATTGGTATTACATATATCAAGAACTACTTTAATAGCGTAGGCACAGCGCTTAAGAATAGCAACTGGACTAAGACTGCTGAGCTCCTCGACTATAAGTCGTTTGCAGACCACTGGATCATGACCGAGATCACCGAGAACCAGGAGTCTAAGCACCCTAAGAGCTTCTATATGCACAAGGATGCGGGTGGCAAGCTCTGCGCAGGCCCTGCATGGGACTTCGACTGGGGTACATTCATCGACATGAGCTACATTGGCAATAGCCGATATGGCGAGACATCGTCAACAGCGGGTAAGATTCAGGATAAGTTTACCATGCGCTACACAATGTGGTATCAGTACTTGTTCAACGACCCTGCATTTAAGGCTGTTGTTAAGGAGCGCTGGGCAGTTCTCAAGCCAAAGATGAACACTGCATTGACATATCTCGATGAGCGTGCTGCCGAGGTTAAGGCCTCTGATGAGTTCAACCACGCAATGTGGCCTATCGAGGGTATGATTGTAGGTAGCTGGTATAGCTACGGCTTCCCTAACCACGATGAGAAGTTGAGCTTTGATAATGCAATCGCATCGATGCGTGCAGCTCTCTCAGCTCGTCTTACATGGCTTGACACACAGATTAACAAGCTTTAATAATAGAAAGTAATAGGCGTGAGTGCCGACCCTCGGGTCGGCACTCATTTTTTTGCATATAGATCTCTGCGACTATATGTCATCTTGAGCTATTACGCTCTCTCCTCTTGAGCAAAACGAGGTATCTGCTGGGGACAACGACATTTAGGTTGGGTAACCACGGGTAGCTGAGCCACACACTATCTACCGCCATCGATAAGAGTGCTGAATGGGGATAAATCGGGTTGCTGTTGGGGCATATCATGGTCATGAGGTCTAAGTTGTGTGCAGGGTTATATGCACGGGAAGGCACAAAAAAAGTGGGAAGCTCACTCGGAACTTCCCACCTAAAATTTTGTGGCTAACTACATCTCGCCACCATCCTCATAGTCGGATGATGAACTATGCTTAGCATTAGGATTATCCTTAACGCAACGTGTCACCGCAGTATTGGTACTAGAAGCCATATTATTGTTGGTAGTCATGTTAATCTCATCATTTGAATAATTATAATGGAACGTACCAAACTTATTAGCCTGCGTAGTAAGACCATTATACATAAGATAACCATTATTATTACTTGTCCAGGATGCTCTTGGAAGCGCCTTAACCATGATAAGCATCTCACGCTGAGTTGGAATTCTGTATCCATCTGGACAAACAGGTGTTCCACCAATCTGCTCACCCTGATATGCTGCATACCAGGTTGTTGTATTATTTCGACCAGTTCCATAGTAGTTTGGCAACACATAGAAGCCGAAATATGGACGGTTATTCTCACCAACCTCATTCATATCTACATAGGGCAAATGGCCAGTTGCAGCGATAGTCTGACGCAATGCAGCAATATTCATATATGAAAGGTCGATAGTAACCTCACTATCTGTAGCATTGTTTGGCGTAGAGTCCACTACCTGCAAATAATCGGTTGGCATCTGAGTACTTGTATAAGGCATACCAAGATTACGCACACAACGAACTGATACTACATGCTGACCTCCTGACTGAGGTGAACCATAACTCGTGCCCTTACTTGTGTCGAATGCACAGTTTGCACCATACTCCTCAGCCCAATATACATAGAGTTTTTGTGATGTTGCATTATTGGTACTCTTCCAGTATGATGTGATATAGTGGCGACCCCTTGTATTACCGTTCGCATGATGGTTATATGTACCGTCATAACCAGACTCGTCATCAAGGTGGAACAATCGAGCATAAGATGGCATACAAGGCTCACCTACCCAAAGGTCACCCATCTGATTCAACGATGTGAGATACCACTGAACCTCCTGCTGGTTAATCTTGCCATCACCATTGAAATCACGGTTACGCATAGCACAAGCATAGATTGGGTCGCTACGGTTGGCACCAAAACCATACTGCTGTGTTGAACTGATAACATCCCTCCAGTTTGGAGTGCCGTTAGATGTCAACTTCTGCGCACGAGTATAGTCATTATCATTTACAGCATTGTTAGGAATAGTTCTGTTGTTTGAAGGGGTCATACGAGGTGTCTCGTTGATAGTCTCAGTACCCCAAGCAGATTTGAGCGACTCGGCATTCACGTTGTAGAATGTCTGGATAGAGCGCTGCTTGATAGTAACAACCGAACGAGAGATTGAGGTCTCATAGTCGTCACTATACTTCATCTCGCCCGCCTTAACGATATGCAACATACGGTCGGGCTGGTTAACGCTCTTCTTCCACAACAACAGACCTGCAGCATCAGCATCCATCACACCCTTGTAATTGGTGTTTGCGGGGGTCGACATAGGGTCAGCAGTTGGATCGTAGAAGTAGAGATACTCATCGATAAAGACTGTGATGTAGATCTTACCATCAGCGTTTCTTACATTTTGACGATTCTTATCATTCTTCAAGAAGTTAGAGAGCTGACGGATATCGCGCAACGTAACAGTACGATTATAAGCAGTACTCTGCGCTGCAGTACCAGTATCGGTCTTACCACCATCGTAGCACTGATCGCCAGGATATGGTGCGAAGGTGTTGGCAGTCTGATTCTGGCCTACCTCAGCATTGATAAGGAACTTAACCCACTTATAGTCCTGAACTGAAGAGCTATGTGCAGCATTGAAGCCGTTGGTATCGTAGCCGTTCTCCCAAGGGGTGTTGATAGCAAAGTGCAACTCCTTAGCCTCGCTATCTGTAAGCTGGATAGTAGCACGGTCGTAGTGACCATCGACATTGATAACTCGCTGTGCAGACATCACGATCTCGCCCTCAGCACCTGGGCGCTGCTCGTTATCCTCGTCGGCAGTAGTCTCATCGTTATCTCTATCCACCTCGACAATAAGGTCGTTAACACCCTTAATAGTGACATTATAGGTGTAGTGGTGGTTGCGCAGTGTGCTATAGTCATCGACATTAGCTACGCCGCTATGGCCAAGGTGCACAACATACTCAACATCGGCCATCAACCACTTTGTAATCTTGCTCATAGTGCCTGAAAGAGGATCCTCGTAATCCTCCTCGAAGCTATAGCTCAACTCGCCACTGATAACTACGTAGGTTGCATAGTCTGGAGCGTAGATATAGTCGATATTGCGACCATCCTCGCCCTTATTCTCCTTCTCACGCAGAGCATAGCCAGCAGAAGTGTTGTTGTTGATAAGGGACTTTGGCGCCTTGAGGTTCTCGTACATGTAGAATGTGAACGAGCCTGAGTTGTCGCCTACAACCTCGAACTTTGGAGCCTGGCTCTCAGGGATAGAGTAGAAATCCTTGGTTGGATCGGTTGTAGCATCCATATCCTGAGTAAGAGTAGCACCACCCTCAGAAACACGAGGAAGGATGTAGCTCTTCAAAGGGGCATTTACAACACGGAATGAGTTAGGAATAAATGTAAAGTCCGCATATTGGCTATTCTCGGCCTTAACATTGAAGGTAATCTTTGAGTCGGCACGCTTCAAAGGAATCTGCACAGTGGTAGTCTTGTCTGCCTCGAGGTTAGCAGTAACCTCGCCAGTCATCATAAACGATGCACCACGGTTGATGTTACCCGAGGTCAAACGGATAGACATCTGCTGCAGCTCAGAGTAGCTAGTAATAGCATCGAGCTTATCCAAATCGACCTGTGTCTCCTCGCCAATATCGGCACGAGTAACAGAGGTATTCGAGATATTTACATTGGCAATGGCGCAGACCTTCAAACCAGAACCCGAAAGGGCACCAAAAGTGACTGTACCATGCGACTGGTTGTTACCATCTACTACCTTGTTATAGTAGTTTGTAATCTCCGAAGAGTCGAAGAAGCTCTTATCGGGCATTACTCGCTGGTTGCCATTGAACACAAATACATAGATATTCTGCACGAGGTGCTCATACATCTCATCCTGAGCAGCACGTGTGGTGACCTCGATATTGTCCTCAACTGCGAAAGTGAGCTCTACCTGCGCTGGTTGGCCCTCGACAAATAGGATGTTGTCGATACCATCATCGGTAATACACGAGGTTAACCCCAGGGCTGTAATTGCTACTGCAACCAACAGATATTTATATATATTTCTCATATAACTTAACTCTAAATTTCGCATTAGTTGAAATCAGGAACATCAATCGTAGTTGACTCCCACTCTGTGACAATATAATTAATCACAAGTGTACCGCTAACTGCCTGCTCGACAGTAGCCTTGATAGTGTAGTCGTGGTTGCGGACAACCTTGCCAAGCGGAGTGTACACCTCGACAGGTGTCTCACCATTCACCTGGTACTTTATATACATATTGTAGCCATCGCCCTGCTGCGACGAATAGTCGAAGCCTACGGGCGTAGGTGCGTCGTTGTTGTTCTCAAAGAGGAATGTCGAAGCAACCCATGTGTACTCCTGCTCCTCGGGCGAAGCGCCTGAGGCAACTGACGCAATATCGTTTACAGCATTAAAGCCGCTGTCGCTATTCTTCATCTGGTATACCACGCCTGTTGTCGCTGTAGGAACTGCCCACCACCAGTTGGCTGCCGAAGCATCGGGCAGACCTCGCTGTATAGCCTCTGTGTTAGAGCCTACAGCTATCTCGGCGTTGCGTGTTAATACCGAGCCATTGCTATATCCACCTCTTGCTACTACCTTGGCATCGAGAATGTCGACATCGAGGTTCTCGTTGCTCTTGTTAACCAAGAACTGAGCCTTAGCCACCGCACGATATACTGGCAGGTTGAGCCTGTAGCAGTTGTCGGAGTGAGTGTTCGACGATTTAATAGTAAATGTTGTCCAGTTTGATACTGGCATAACCTCAGGAGCAAGGTTCTTAGGGTATGTCTGCCAAAAATCTGCGCCGGCACTGAATGTTGCTCTCTTAATCTCGCCCCATGTGCTCTCGGCCGTAAGGTTCATGCCCGAGAACGTCTTTGTATTGATTATCGCCACGAGGAGATAGTCCTGCTCGCCATTGCATATAGGCAGTGGAACATGAACGCTGATATTGCCATAGTTGTTGAGTCCGTAGACATATCTACTACCCGCAGCCTTGGCGCTATCCTCGATTGTTGGGGCACCTGTAGTGTCGTTGATCGAGCACTGGAATGCCCATATCCATGCATCTGTGATTGCATCGCCCTGAACCGTACTCTCAGTACCTGCACGGGTAAGATTTACCGATAGCTCAGCTGTATCCACAGTGAATGCTTCCTCCTTGATACACGAGCCAAGGAGTAGTACCATGCACATGGCAACATAGCTTAGATATATTAATCGCTTCAGCGTCATACTCTTATATATATTAGTTTTGACCGTAAATAGGGTTTCGATGCTCGAGCATCCAGCTTGGTATAGTTACAATCACCTCGTCGGCAAACTCGACGATAAGTGGAATAAGAACCTCCTGCTTGGTGATATCCACCTCATAGAACTCCTCGAGGAACTTCTCGAGTGTTACTGAGCAGAGCACTCGCTCTGTTGAGCGCTCCACGATCTCGAACTCGAGTGGGCTTGTTGCGGTGTGGCGCAAGATGTTAAATCTGCTCTCATACCAGCCACTCTCCTTGTCGAGCGTAAGTGTTGGGGTGTACTCTACGTACTCTCCCGATGCTAAATTCTGGTCCTCGGCGCTTGTGTTGTCGATATAGAAGTCAAACTCGCTGCTCACATCCTTAAGACGAAGCTCGAGCTCGCCACCGCTCGCCAAAGCACTCTGACCCATTCCATCCTCAGCGACATAACCCTTAACGGTTACCGACACCTTGTTGTGTGCTGAGTATAGGCGGAGTTTTGTTGCAAAGTTCACGTCGTCGGGGATCTCCACCAATTTTGAACCCAGGTATAGTGGGTCGTTACCCTCGATCGCTGTAGTTAGGACATTGGGGTGTCGCACAATGATCTCGGCCATATTGCCACTCTCCACATTGTACACCTCACTCTCCTGCTCAGTATTAGGGTTGCCAAGCGCCACAAAGCGGTATGTGCCGCCAGTGAGCATAAGTTTCACACCCTGATACTTCTTAAGGTCGTTCTGCTCTAAGATAATAGGGTTACTACCTCCCAATAGATTGGTAGGCACCAGCTGGTCGTTCTGGTCAAAGACATAAAGACTCACACGTTCGATATACTCATCGAACACGTCGCTATCGCCGTCGGCGAAGTACTCAAACTCGATACAACGCTCACAGCCGTCGAGATTCTCTCTGATGCAGCCCGTGAGCAGAACGATTTGCACGAGCGACATGCTGAAGAGTAGGATATGTTTAATAGCTCTTTTCATTTTCATATTGGCGTCTATATGCCTCTTTCGATTATTACTCCACAAGGGAGCTTTGTGTTCTTAACTCTACCAAATAATTATATTTTGAAAAATGGCTCCCCTCCCCGTTGGAAGGGGAGCAAATCTCGGTTGATTAGCTAAAAGCTAAATCCCATTTAATTAGTTCTGACCGTAGATTGGGTAACGTGGAACAACATTCCATGGGTTAACAGTTACAACTACGTCAACGCAGATACCGTCCTTAGTCTTGATATTATCCTGTACGAATACAAGGTCGATGTAGTAGATGTTACCAGCCACGAACGCGTTGTCCTCGCCTGTAACATTGCCATTATCGTCACGGCTAGTTGCAAGACCTGTAACAACCAATGGGAAGTTACGATCTGACTGATCTGCCTTGTAAGATACCTGGTAGTCGTAAGCATAACCGTCGATATCTACTGTCAAACCATTGAATGTACCTGGAAGAACATTCCATGACCAAGCGCCATTGGCTGGCTTGTACTCAGCTACACGCTCACCTTCGCAAGTGTTCTCGTCATACTTATAGTCGAAATCAGCTGCTGGGTTGTATACACCATAGAGTGTTGCGCCGAAGCCTGCAGGAGCAGTATACTCTACATCTGCGCCCTCAGTTGGCTTATAATTCCAAGTGAGGCTCTTAAGCACGAGCTCATCGAGGTCATAAGTAGCATCGTCGCCATCTGCATTCAATGCACCAAGGTCAGTACACTTGATTGAACGAACCTCGAAACGAGCAAATGCTGGAGCAACATTAACCTCTGCCTTCCAAACGTGGAACATAGACTCGCCAACCATGTGTGTCTCGCCTGTATCCACGAGTGAATCATAGCCACAAAGTACCATCTCCTCAACAGGACGATTTACGTTCTTCTCCATATCTGCAGCAAGAGCCAAAACATTGTCCTCAAGATCCAAGCCTACACAGCCATTCTCGAAGTCTGTTGCCTCGTAACGAACTACAGCAATCTTCTTGATTGTTGCAGGAACGTTGTGCCATCTGCGTACACCACTGTTGTCCTCATACTCTGAGTCCTTAACGTACTCACCATTGATAGCGTTGTGAGTATCGTCAGTCATGTTGCCATCATTGTCAGCTACCAAAGTATCCTCATGAGCGATCTTACCACTAGCCTCAACGAAGAGGATCTTGAGCTCACCTAACTCAGCGCAATTTACAGCTGTACCCTGAGCTGTATCACCACCCTCAATAGCTCTTGACTCAGCAACGAGATTCAAGACATTGATCTCGATAGTCTTGCTGTCAGTCTCCTCGAAAGCGACTGTGTTCTCCTTCTGGCATGATGCAAGTGCACCAAGAGCCAAAACTGCAACGAATAACTTTTTCATAATTGATTAAGTTTGAAATTAATAAAATGATAATTATAATTATTTGGTTTCTAATTATTTACTATATTGATTCAAGGTATTTCTCGAGCTCCTCGAGGTTATGCTTTGCATCCTCGTTGCCAGCCTTTGAAGCCATGACGAGCAACTCATGTGCAGAGTCGTAATCCTCTTTGAGAAGGTAGACATAGCCCTGAGCAGCGATAACACGTGCGTCGCTCTGGTTGCTACTCTTGAGGATCTTGAGTGCATCGTCAAGACGACCCTCGCCAATAGCCAGATTTGCGGCATTGACAGCGGCAGCCACCACCTCGGGGTAGTACTCGGCTGCTACAGCCAGCACGTGGTTGTACTCCTTCGAGCCACGCTCGTAGCTTCCTGCCACCTTGTACATCTCGTCGACAGAGAGCTTCTTTGGATCTTTATCGATAAGCTCACGTGCCTCATTGAGGTCGAAGTTACGAACCTCGTAGGTGATCTTATAGTCGTTGCGACGCAACTTAGGATACATCTCGTTCATGAGTCGCTTGTAGATCGTGTTAGGCTTAAGTCGCGAGAGGAGGAAGTCCTTCTCATCGAGCGTGTAGCGCGAGTCGATGATAGCGTATACCTTATCGCGATAGAGCAAGCCTGGTGTAGCGTCGACAAGAGCACGCAAACCTGCCCAGTCCTCGCCGCAACCCTTGGCGACGATGTCGCTACGCTTGATACCAGTCTTCTTCGATACGTAGTTAGCAAGCGACTTAGCACGATTGTTCGAGAGCACGGCATTGTGCTGCTCAGTAGCCTCGGGCGACGCCCAACCCTCGATGGTTATTGAGGTGATAGTGAGATCCTTGTCGCTATCTACCTTCTCAATAGACTCCAAGATACCTGCAAGCTCCGTAGCGTTATTCTTGTAGTTCTCCAAGATCTCGTAGCGGTCTACCCAGAAGTTGATATATGCCGAGTGTGACTCATTACGCACCTTGATAGGCTCTGGATCTGGCTCGATATATGAGCAGATATAGTTTGGGTTGTAGATCTCCTGACCCACATCGCCAGCATCGTCGGTGCCAACATACTCAATCCATGGGTCGCAACCGCAAGAGCCCATATTGAGCTGCACCTTAGCGCCACGCATCCACTCAGCAAAGTTTGTAGTGGTATTATACGACACGCTCTGCTTCAGTCCCGCCTTGCGCTCCGCACGCTTAGCCTTGCGCTGCGAGTAGAATGGGTTATCAGTTACTGAAAGCACATCGTTACGCTGGCCATAGAGGTAGGCACGGCGGCCCATAACCTCGATAGCTGGGAGCTTCTCAATGTTGTGGTTGTTGATAATAACGGGAGTGATCACAAATGTCTCGTCAGAGCCAATCTTCAACGTTGAGATATCGATATCCATGTCGATGGTAATCTTACCATTGGCACGTGTCACCTCGAAGTTTGAGACACGAGAGTCCTTGGTTGTCACGACATCCTGTGCCGAAACCGTTGTCACGGCAAGAATTGATGCTACGATGCTATATAGTGCAAAAAATCTCTTCATACCACATTAAGAATTAGAATACGTATACAAGATTTAGGGATATCTTGGTGGGACCCCAATAGATGTGGTCAGCCGAGCCCACCTTCACACCACACTTAGGACAGTAGTACTTATCAAACCATGTATAAGCACCACCGATACAGATCTCGGCCTCGAGGTTCCAGTGCTCACCAAGCATGAAGGCATAACCATAACCTACGCCGGCACCAACAAAGGCACCCTCGTAGCGATAATCAGCCAACTTAGAGAATGGAGTTCCGAGAAAATCGACCAGACCGTCGACGTTACCTATATTATATTGGCCACCCAATGCGTGCATAGCGAGGAAGTGACCACCAAAACGATGGCAGAACCAATAACGAGCCTCGGGCTGTGCAAACCAATTCTTCCACTTCATGTTGGTATCCTTGTTGATAGTGAAAGGGTTGTAGTTACCCGAGAAGTCGAGAGTCCAATTCTTGGCAACACCCACCTCAAAACCGAGGTTCATAGTGGTGGTTGCATCGTATGCCAAATTGGTCTTAATTGCCCACTCCTGAGCCGAGAGCTTACCACCTAAACAGGTCGCAACCGTTACATAGAGTAGTAGAAATATTCTTTTCATGCCTCAATATGGTTTCCTAAATCGTTGAGTTAATATCCTTTGATACCCCTTTGATGCATGCAATATTACTCTATGATTGACACACCTACGAGATACCTAACTTTTGTTCTAATTTTCTGGTTATGTTCACACCAATTGCAAACACAAACACTATCTCATCTCATTAACCTTACCTAACTCAACCGAACAGTCTAAAATTGCATTGGGGAGAACTAACGATCCCGTTCGGTTAAGCAAAGTTAACAAAAAAATTTTCAATATTCCAAGCAAATTGTGAATTTTTTCGTATATTTTTTCGAGGGGGGGGGAACTCGCTGATTATCAAAGAGTTACAAACGTACACAGAGAGCATTACACGGCTACTCGGACTGAGCTAAAAGTCTCATAAAAAATTGCAAACATCGAGACTCCACCTACAAGCTCATGGATGACGTAAAATAGCCTACGTCATGCACAATTTTCACTCTAAAATAACTAAAAAAAACACACCATAAAAAACTCACTCGGAGTTTGTCAATACAAATTTAGTAAAAATTTCCAAAATACAAAACAAAATCGCCTTTTTGCGCTACTTTTTTTTGATATTGGCCTCACAATAGCGTCTGATGCGATATATTTTTTTCCTCAAACACCCCACAAGCCACAAACAGCCAAAATTTAGACACCTTTCGCTCCTCCCACCATTTGAATATATTTTTCAACTGTAGCGGCACATTCAATATGCCAGCGAATGCGTAGTCATCATTACGAGCCGTTCGATACCGACCCCACAAACAACAAAAAGAGGAAACCCTCTCGAATTTCCTCTATAGTATGACACCCCATCACAATATCGAACCGATTAATAGATAATTACGAGCGTGTTATTAGATTTATGACGTTGGGTATAAAGATATGAAAAAGGCAATCGGCAGCGCTAACTACCGATTGCCAATAATGAATTAGAGTTTATAAGCGGAAAATTCCCAGGGGGGGGTATTGTCATAAAATGATATTTAGTACCTACTCAGTGGGTGGCACATCGAAGTCAATACGCTCAACGGTGAGTACCGTTACCTGCTGGCCGTTGTATGGCCCTGAGCACTCGACACCGAGCAGGCGTCCCTCGCTTTTTGAGAAACGAGCAATAATCCCGACCTTGTCGCCCCTAGTGCTGACTATGACCATATCGCCTTCCTCTCGGAATTTTAGCAGTATACCCGTTAACAAAGCGTACTCATTCAATTTATCGATCGTAGAGAACGGAGTTAGGTCGATTCCTCCGTGGGGACGTTCGACTACCAATTGTCCATTCTGGTAGCGTTGATAGCTCTCTCCATTATAGAGTTCCATAGAACGAGCCTGGTCCTGCCATTTGATAGCCATTTTGATCTTTGAGTCCTCTTTGCGAATCTCAACGGTA
Organism: Alistipes sp.; assembly: GCA_017629035.1. Classification (GTDB taxonomy): domain Bacteria; phylum Bacteroidota; class Bacteroidia; order Bacteroidales; family Rikenellaceae; genus Alistipes. The sequence continues at coordinate 40,197 of JAGBXX010000014.1, forward strand.
CCCTGCATCGGAGTGCCATCGAAATCAATATCATAGAGTTCTTCCTGTGAACTCTTGTTTGCGGTAACATTTGCGGTAAATCGAACTAGACAGTTATCCGATTCGATAAGTTGAGTCAATGCTCGCTCGACAACATCGCGGGCAGTGCTGGTCTGCACTCCGCTAATGCCGACGAATACTACCACTGCAACCATAGCCGCAACGGCTCCAATGCGTGCTACCTGCCACAACGTGCGACGACGCGGTGCGGGAGCTTTGAATTCGAGTGATGTGGTGGGGGTGAAATGCGGAGTGAGAAGATTCACAACGCGGTTGTCCGAAAAATTGTCTAAATTGTTGTTAGTTTTCATAATGTTGCTCTTTTACAGTGAGTTAAATCAGCCCGCGTTTTTCAAGGGCTTCACGCAACTTGTCAATACCATAGCGAAAACGCGATTTGGCCGTTGTGAGAGGAATGTTGCAAATCGAGGCAATCTCATCAAATTGTCGACAGCCATAGATTCGCAATCGGATCACCTCGCTCTGCTCATCAGGTAGGAGTGCCATCAGTCGCTCTACCAATCGAAACTCTTGTTCGAAATCTTTCGGAGCGAGGTCATCACTACTCAATGTATCGAGAGTTTCGGTGGTCGCAAACTGTCGTCGAGAGCGCAAAGCCGAGGTGCAACTATTTATCAATGAACGATAAACATAGCCTTTCAGGTCTTCAATCTCGGCTAATCGTGCGCCTTGTTTCCATAGCCGCAGGTAGAGGTCTTGCACCACGTCGTCAGCCTCAGTGGCAGACCCTAACCGATAACAGGCGTATTGAAACAGATGGTCGCGCTCTAACTGCATTAGCTCAGCGAGGCGTGTGAGTTGTTTGTTTTCGTTTATTAGTTTCATAATTTATTGTCGTTTGTTGGAAACGCGCTTCCGAATATATAACGCTCAAAGTTCGAAAAAGACTTAACATACTCGTAAAAACACTAAAAAAAGACAATCGGCAGAGCTAACCACCAATTGCCAATAATGATTTAGAATAAGTTTCGCGAATTTCATAAGCTAAAATTCCGAAACATCCGCTTTATTAAAGAGCCATGAGGCTCTTTGGCCAAGTTCCTCCTTATCAAAAAAGGATTTGTAGAGGGATTGTAGATATGACTGAGTACCCGAACGGCTATAGCCATTGCGCATAAAAATAAGGAGTCAAGGATAAAATTTTGTCCTCTTTAGTAGGACACCACATCGAAATTTCTAACCGATTTCTCCTCGACTATGTGGCTGTGTTTCAGATTGCGAAGCAATGCAAGGCAACGCCTTGCCACAAGCCTCCCTTATCAAAGGGAGGTTTGGAGGGATTGTAGATATGAGCCGTTCGAGGCCGACCCCTGCAAACGAAAACAGGAGAAACATTGCTGTTTCTCCTGTTGTAGTAGCGGGGGGAGGACTCGAACCTCCGGCCTCCGGGTTATGAGCCCGACGAGCTGCCAACTGCTCTACCCCGCGATGTATCGTTAATAGTCTTGCGACGTATTTCCTGAATTGCGAGTGCAAAGATAGTACAAATATTTGTTACGTGCAAATAATTTTTAAAAATATTTATATTCTTTTTCTCACTCAAATCGTTAAATATCTATTCTACAACACGTTAACGTAAATAATTTTTAATCACATGCCGTAGCCCTACCCTACGATTTTTTCCAGCCATGGGCTCAAAGACTCAAGATGCGCAGCTCAAAATGGAGGCAAATGCTCACACGTAACATCACAAAACAAAATAAAGTGACTACAAAACCTTGTATTTATGCAATAGGGCGGAATAATTATTCGAATAATTGACTCAAGCAGTTTGGAAATTATATTTATTTATATATATTTGTGTGCGTAAAATAAGACTAAAGTAATAGTTATGAATAATATATCCATAAAAGTTTTATTTCTGTGCACACTGCTCTGCCTAGGCATAAGCACCCTATCGGCACAGAATATGGTAAAGGTTAGTGGACAGGTGACCGACGGCGACACCTCGGCACCAGTGCCTGGCACCAGCGTAATATGGGGTCCTACCTCGGGCACAACGACCGACATAGATGGCCGATATTCGGTGTCTGTTGCCCCAGGCACAACACTCTCGTTCGTCTACATCGGCTACGAGTCTGAGGAGTGGGTAGTACCCGAGGGCGTTAGCGAGATTACCCACGACGTAGTGCTCAAGGTCGAGTCACACATATTCGAGGAGGTTGTCGTCGTGGCATACGGAACACGCAAGAAGGGAACAATCGCCGGCTCGGTGTCGACAGTCAAGGCTGACAAGCTCGAGAGCGTGCCCGCAGCGGGCTTCGACCAGGCGTTGCAGGGTCAGAGCGCAGGACTCATGGTACTCTCGAACTCGGGCGAGCCATCAAAGGCTGCGACATTCCAAATTCGAGGCACCAACTCTATCAACTCGGGCACCTCGCCACTCTTCATCCTCGATGGTGTGCCTATCACAAGCGCAGACTTCAACGCCATATCGCCCTCGGACATCGAGTCAGTATCGGTGCTCAAGGATGCTTCGTCGTCGTCAATCTACGGTGCACGTGCTGCCAACGGCGTTGTAGTAATCACCACCAAGCGAGGCACCTCGATGGGTGAAGCTAAAGTTTCGTTCCGTGCGCAGACAGGTATCTCGCAGCTTGCTCACGGCAACTGGAACCTGATGAACACCTCGGAGCGCATAGAGTTCGAGAAGATGGTGGGCTTGGATACGGGCAAGAACTACGATATACTGTCTAAGACCGATGTAAACTGGATGGATGTTGTCTTCAACGACGCTGCATGGCTGCAGAACTACGACCTCTCGGTGAGCAGCGCAACAGAGAAGATGAACTACTACGTATCGGGGTCATTCTTCGATCAGGATGGTATCGCCCAGGGCTCTATGTTCCGCCGCTTCAGCATACGTGCCAATGCCGACGTGCGTGCCTCGAAGTGGCTACGTGTGGGCACAAACACCATGGCGGTTTATGAGCAGGTGCAGCAGGCCGAGGATGGTCAGTATGCACTCTACTCGCCTATCTCGGCGAGCCGCTTCATGCTCCCCTACTGGAATCCATACCGTGAGGATGGCTCGATAGCCTCTGAGAGCGATGGCTCATGGAAGGGAACAGGCCAGAACCCTCTGGAGTGGATGGAGAACAACCCTCAGACAAACAAGAAGTACAAGCTGCTCACCACGCTCTTTGCTGAGATCACCCCAATCAAGGATCTCACCATACGCTCGCAGTTTGGTGCCGACTTCACAAACTCCACGACATTCATGCAGTCTATGCCAAGCTATGCGCCAAACAACGGTATTGGCGTGGCAGGACGTGCGGCATACAACACCCTTAATCTCACAATAACCAACACCATAAACTATCGCCGCAGCGTGGGCGAGGGTCACTCGCTTAACTTCATGCTCGGCCACGAGGGTGTGAGCAACCACTACGAGGGCTTCCAGGCTATCGTGCAGGGCCAGAACAACGACTTTCTCACAACACTCTCCTCAGGCTCGAGAGCTATCTCGTGGGCCGATGTCACAAGCTCGTACGCCTTTCTCTCATTCTTCGCACGTGGAGAGTATGACTACGATAGTCGCTACTATGCCGACTTCTCGGTGCGTACCGACGCCTCATCACGCTTTGGCCGTAGCGGCCGCTGGGCAACATTCTGGTCTGTGGGCCTCATGTGGAATGCAGGTCGTGAGTCGTTCCTTGCCGATGTACACTGGCTCAGCAACGCACAGCTGGCAGTGAGCACAGGTACCTCGGGTAACTCATCGATTCCGAACTACGACCACCTAGCACTCGTGGGCGGTGGCGCTAACTACAACGACTCGATGGGTATCTACCCTATGCAGAGTGGTAACGAGAATCTCGGCTGGGAGAAGCTTTGGACAACAAACGTAGCTCTCCACCTCGGTTTCTGGCACAGAGTAAACCTCGACGTGGAGTTCTACAACAAGCTCACCACCGATATGCTCATGTCCGTGCCTGTGTCGTATGCCGACAAGGGCGAGGGCTTCCGCTGGGACAATATCGGAGCAATGGTAAACCGTGGTGTGGAGCTTCAGCTCAACGCCAACATTATCGATAGGCCAAACTTCATCTGGAGCCTGTCGGCCAACGTGTCGTACAACAAAAACAGAATCACCGAGCTATACAACGGCCTGGACGAGTATGAGCTCTCGTCGACAAGCACAAAGCTCGTTGTGGGCCACTCCGTGGGCGAGTTCTACGTCAACCGCTATGCTGGCGTGAACCCCGCAAATGGCGATGCACTATGGCTCACGAAGGATGGAGAGGTGACCACCGAGTTCAACGAGTCGGACAAGGTGATGATTGGCAAGAGCTACATCGCACCATGGCAGGGAGGCTTTGGCACACGTATCAGCTGGCACGGCTTGTCGCTCTCGGCGCAGTTTGCATGGGTGGCAGATAGGTGGATGTTCAACAACGACCGTTTCTTCGAGGAGAGCAACGGCTTGTACTCTACCTACAACCAATCACGCCGCATACTCTACGACGGATGGAAAAAGCCAGGCGATGTCACCGACATTCCTCGTTATGGCGTGACACCACAGATGGACTCTCGCTTCTTGGAGGATGCATCGTTCCTACGCCTTAAGAATGTGATGCTCAGCTACTCGCTGCCATCACAGCTGCTCCAGCGATCTAAGTTCTTCAGCTCGGCACGCATTTATATCCAGGCACAGAATCTATTTACCCTCACAGCCTTCACGGGCATTGACCCCGAGGCTACGGGCAACGTCTATCAGGCACAATACCCCATGTCACGTCAGTGGTCGTTGGGCGTAGACTTAACATTCTAATTATCTGCACGCTATGAGAAAACTATATAGACTAATACTCGGTATCGTGACCCTGGCAACCATCGCCACAACTACCACCTCGTGTTTGGAGAAGTACCCCGAGGATGCTATCCCTGCCGACAAGGCGATCAACACCCTCGAGGAGTTTGACCAGGCAGCTATCGGCCTCTACGAGAGCTTCCTCAGCGGTGCTCTATACAGCGGATACCTCACACTCCTACCCGATATTCAGTGCGACATGGTGCACGCTGTGAATGGATATACCAACACCTATGGCAACATCTGGCGCTGGGATATTCTGGCAACAAACAGCGAGATAACCGCAGTCTACGCATCGCTCTACCAGACTATTGCTCGTGCTAACTTCATGCTCGAGTACGCCCCACGTGTCAAGACAACACTTCTTACCGAGGCCGAGCATAAGCACTTCGACCAGATCTCGGGCGAGGCATACTTTGCCCGTGCGATGGCATACTCCGAGCTTATCAAGCTCTTCTGCAAGAGCTACGAGAGCCCAGAGCAGGCAGACAAGGAGCTTGGCGTGGTCATCGTGACAAAGTACTACAGCGACGAGCCTATGGTGCGCTCATCGCTACAAAAGTCCTACGAGCAGGTTATTTCGGACCTCGACACTGCGGCTGAGCTTATGAAGATAAGCGGCGACGTGGCGCTCTACAGCTCCTCGTATTTCAACGAGTACACAGCCTACGCCCTGCGTGCACGTGTGGCTCTATATATGAAGGATTGGGATGCGGCAATTGAGTACTCATCACGAGTTATCGAGAGCGGATACTACCTTCTCTCCTCGGCAACAGCGATGTACACCTCGAACATGAGCTACTTCACCTACATGTGGCAGTACGACGACGCTACGGAGATAATCTGGAAGGTGGGCTTCACACCTAACTCGTATGGTGGTGCGCTGGGCGAGGTATTCTTCAACTACGACTACTCGTCGATGAAGCCTGACTACGTACCTTCGGAGTGGGTGCTCAACCTCTACGATGTCGAGGATCTGCGCTATGGCAACTACTTCTACACCTACACCACAGGACATAGCCACGGCCTCACATGGCCTCTCTTGGTCAAATATTTTGGCAACATGAATTTCTACAACCAGCAGATTCTGCACACCTCGATGCCTAAGCCTCTGCGCCTTGCCGAGCAGTATCTCATACGTGCCGAGGCATACGCCGCTATGGGCAACTATGCAGCTGCAGGTGCCGATATTGCTACGCTGCGTGCCGCACGCTACACCTCGTATGGTAGCAGTGTGTCGATGACCGAGAGCTCGGCAATGACAATCATCGAGCAGGAGCGCATCAAGGAGCTATACATGGAGGGTTTCCGACTTATGGACCTCAAGCGCTGGCATAAGGGCTTTGAGCGTAAGCCACAAACAGAGTCGCTCGAGCATGGATCATCGCTCAAGATCGAGGCCGACGACCCACGCTTTGTATGGCCTATACCACAGCACGAGCTCGAGTCACCAGGCTCGATGATCGAACCTAACGAGAGCAACAAATAACACATCATACAACAATGAGATCTCATATAATTTTACCCTTTATTGCACTCTCAGCACTGCTCACTTTAGGCGTAAGCTGCCAGAGCGAGAGACCTACATACACAGGCCCCGACTACATACTCTTCTCGAGCGATAGCCACACAATTGGCGTTGTCGACAACGAGGAGTGGTTCGAGATAGCGGTTTCGGCAACACGCACCTCGAGCGAGGATAGATATTTTGGTGTCGAGGTCGTTGCATCGGAGAGTAGCGCTATCGAGGGTCTACACTACACCCTCGAGTCTAACACTCTGTGTATCAAGGCTGGCGAGCTAACAACAGCCGTGCGCATACAGGGACATGCCGACAATATCTACATCAACCAGTCACTCGGCATTAAACTCCGCCTGGTGCTCGACGACGAGAAGATATGGGAGGAGTATGGCACCGACACCGAGATTACGATGCAGCGCTGCTGCGAGTTCGACATCAACACCTTCACGGGATATGCCGTGCTCACATCGTCGTGGAGCATGCAGTATATGAACGTGGAGTCGAGATTGGTGCATACGCATCTCGACACTACGCAGGAGAACACCGTGGTTATCGAGGATATGTTCTACGATGGCTACGATATAGGTTTCAGGCTCGATTCTGAGGATCGTCTTAACCCCATTGTCACCCTCTGTGGCGAGCAGGTACTTGGCTCTACTGGCGAGGCCTTCGGCACTGTATATGGCAATGGCGAGCTGATGATTGGCAACACCATGGGCTATGTGTCGTACTTCGGCATGTGCGAGAAGTTTGTTGTCATCTACTCGACAATCTATGTCGAGGAGGTGGGCACCGTGGGCAACTATGTGAATATCCTGGAGTGGATTAGCGACGAGGAGGCTGAGCGAATAATGCGCGAAGGTCTGTAAACAAATGAATAAGAAAAAGATAGAGATATGAGAAGAGTATTTGGACAACTACTTATTTTAGCATCACTGCTACTCTTTGCTTCGTGTGAGCAGCCCGAGCAGCACAAGGCTGAGTTCCCCACACCTACCACCATTGAGTGCATGGCTGGCGACAAGGTTACGCTCGAGTTTAGCGTCGAGAGCAACTGGCAGCTATCATCCGATGCCACATGGTGCAAATTTATCACCGCTGCTGGCGAGGTACTCGACACCTCGGGCAAGGCGGGCAGACACACCATGACACTACGCATAGGCAGCGAGGGTCTTAAGGATGAGGTTACCAAGGCCAACATCAGCATGAAGCTCAACGGCGAGAGCCGCACAATAGCCACAATAGAGCGTGGTGCTAAGGAGCTTACGCTCAAGGTGTATAACAGCGAGGGCAAGAGCACGGAGAGTATCGAGATTGGCTACTCAGAGTGGATAACAACATACATCGAGGCCAACTTCCGCTTTGCAGCCACCGACTTCCCCGAGTGGGTGGAGATCGAGGGTGGCTCGATAACTGGTACAGCGGATGAGAGAGTCGAGGCACGCCTACGTATCGTGCCCGATGGCGACCGTGAGCGTTTTGCCTTTGACAGCTCCAAGGGTCACACCATAACCTTTGCCGACGAGGCGGGCAAGATAAGCTTTGAGTTCGCACTGACATACAAGGGCATGGGCGAGGATAATCTCACCTTCACAGCACCTACGGCCAACACCTTTGGCTGGGAGGTATCGCTCGATGGCACCATCTTCCAGCAGATGAACGAGGAGGAGCAGCTGGTAACATTCAACAACTCGCTCGAGTTCTCAATCACAGCCCAGGATGACAATTACGCCATTCTCTACCTCGAGCAGGTGGTAGACCGTGGCATACCTTCGTACAACGTTTTTACCGAGGAGCAGGATTGTTGGATGCACTTCGACAAGGCAACAATGACCCTCGAGGTGGATAGCACTACGTTGACTCGCTATGGCGTGGTGATGGCACTGCCTATGGGCATATACAACGATATTGCGGCCGACATCACGGGCAACATCTTCGAGCTCGACTACACCTCGGGTATCGGTATCGAGACACTCATATACGACATGCTTAGGTATGTTATCATCGATTTTGTGCAGCACGACCTCGAAGAGAAGAGCGCCTACGAGGGTATGTATATCTACCACTCGCTGACAACCTGGGAGATCCCTGCTACACGAATTACCAACGCTGAGCTTACCGAGAAGTATGGCACAACGGAGATCTTCGAGGCTCCATTTGTCAATAGCGTCCAGGGCAAGCGCCCAGGTATCATCATAGACCCACGCATCGAGGAGTGGACAACGCTCACTGCCGAGGAGGGACGTGCCACAGCCGAGGTATGGCATGGCGACAGGCAGCTCAAAATCAGCGACAACGAGTACTACATGGGTGAGAACATGGAGGAGGTTATGTCGCTCCACCTGTGGGGCCCTCAGGCAGAGTTCAGCGAGAATGTCGTGGTGGTATTCAAGCTCGATGGCATGGTGCGCAAGCTCCTTGTTGTGACACCCCCAGCAAAGTAACACTGCATAAAACAAAAAAGTATGATACAGCGATTTTTCACATATCTTCTTAGCGCCTTTGTAGCTCTGACACTACTTGCGGGCTGCGCTAAGAGTGACGAGGACATCAATGGGGAGTATGGCTACGTGCAGTTCAAGCTCGTCAAGGCCTCGCAGGCAGAGGACTCGTCGACACGTGCCGAGGAGCTCGAATGGCTCTCACAGGCCCATAAGATTACTGTGGTGATGCAGTGTGACGGCTCGACAATCACGCAGACACTACCACTCTCGAGCTACGACACAGAGTCGGCCGAGTGGGGTCTATATAGCGAGAAGCTACGTCTGCTCACTGGCCAGTACAACGTCATTGGCTACTACCTCTACGACAACCTCGACCAGCAGCTACTAACAGGCGAGGGTGCTGGCACATTTACGGTCACAAACCGAGGCCTTGTGTCCAAGCAGATTGGTGTGGAGTGTGTCGAGCGAGGCAAGATCTCGTTTGCGCTATTCAAGGCCATAGAGACCCGCTACGAGGCTAAGGGCGACTACCCCTTTGAGAGTGTTAAATCTATCGACGTAACGGTGCGCAACAAGTTTACAAACGAGATTACCACCTTCACCTCGATGACCACATCCTACTACGAGGCCTTTGTCGAGGGCTCAATGGACAAGGAGCTCTACGACTACAACGGCAAAAGCGCCTACATGGTCTGCAGCGGCGAGTACTGGATCAAGGCGGGCAACTACGAGATCACGTCGTACACCACCTACTCAGACGCTAAGGGCAAAAACCGACTCGAGACAGCTACTATTGCCGACCTCGATGAGTTTGACTTTACCGTTAAGGACAATCAGCGTGGCGAGTTTGTCATCGTGCCAATCATACTCTCCAGAACAGCAGAGTATATCAAAGATTACGAGGCACTTAAGGCTATATGGCTCGCTCTCGATGGCCCTAACTGGACATTCCACGGCGAGGAGTACAACGCACGCACCAACTGGAACTTCAACAAGGATATAGATATGTGGGGCGACCAGCCAGGTGTTACGCTCGATGGTGATGGCCGTGTTGTTGGCCTCAATATCTCGGGCTTTGGTGCTCGTGGTGTTGTGCCCGAGGAGATTGGTCAGCTCACAAAGCTCAAGACACTATACCTTGGCAACCACAACGAGCTCATTGGCGGCTACGAGGATCTCTCGGCACGCATCAGCGCCATGGACTACCACGACCGCTACCTTAAGCGTGATACACGTGAGGGACTCACTCCCGAGCTTCGAGATATCATAAACCGTGGCGGCGAGCTGCGCCCTATCCTGCAGTCTAAGCCCCAGAAGCGTGACGTGGCATTTGGTAATCTTACCAACGGCATCACGGGTATCTCACGTGCCATGATGCGCCTCACTGAGCTTGAGCAGTTCTACATCGCTAACTCACCTATCACCAGCGACACCTTTATCACCGAACTTGCACCAAACTCTAAGTATAAGAGCGAGGAGGAGAGCTGGAGCTGGGGTAACTTCACCATGCTTATGGACTTCGAGATATACAACTGCTCGAAGCTCGACAAGCTCCCATGCGAGATGCTCGCAGGGCTCCCTGCGCTCCAGTCGGTGAACCTGTCGATGAACCAGGGCATATCTGCCGAGCAGCTCAAGGCGGACTGGGAGGCGATAATCGATGGTGCATCGGGCGACGACATCCAGATTTTGTACCTCAGTGGAAATAATCTGCGTGAGACACCCTCGCACGACTACCTCAAGCGCATGACAAAGCTCGGTCTGCTCGACCTCAACTCCAACAAGCTGGAGGTGGTGCACCCATTTGGCAAGGAGATCAACCTCACAACGATATACCTTGACTTCAACAACATCAAGGAGATCAAGGCTGCCGAGGATGGATACTTCTGCGGCATGAGCCAGCTCGAGACATTCTCATGCTCGAACAACGCCCTCACAGAGCTTCCCGACATCTTCACAGCACGCTCGGTATACACCATGCTATCGGCCGACTTCTCGTCGAACAAGATATCTAAGCTTGCAGGTGGCGAGTCTTGGCAGGGTATCAACACCTCGACACTCAACCTTGCAAACAACCGCTTCGAGGAGCTTCCCGCACGCATCATGAAGTCGGGCTCTCGCATCGAGACACTCATGCTCAGCAGCAACGGCATACGCAAGATTGAGGAGGGAGCACTCACAGGCCCTTATAGCTACTACATCACAACACTCGACCTGAGCTACAACCGTCTTAGCGAGATCCCCTACAACGACTTCAGCGCTACAAACCTACCATACCTCTATGGTATAGACCTCTCGAACAATGCCCTTAGCGAGTTCCCCTACGCTCCGCTATCTATCAACTCGCTCACGGTAATCAGCGTGCGCTGCCAGCGTGACGACGAGGGTAATAGAACACTCTCGGAGTGGCCCACAGGCATAGCATCGTGCCCCAAGCTCTCGGCATTCTACATCGGCTCGAACGATCTACGCAAGATCGAAGATACCATATCGCCATATATCATGATCTTCGAGATTAAGGATAACCCTAATATCTCGATCGACCTCTCGGAGGTTTGTCCATATATCGAGATGGACTACTACCTTCTAATCTACGACTCAACCCAGGATATACGTGGCTGCGATGCACTTGATCTTGACTAAAGCTTTTGGAGTATGAAAAAGAGATTATATATACTTTTTGCCCTCGTGGCCATGGTAACGACATCGTGCCAGAGGGAGATAGAGACAATACATGGTTTCGAGACCGACCTCGCAGCAATCGAGGCTGAGGCTCATGGTGGTGAGTTCAGAGTCTCGATACGCTCTGAAAAGGAGTGGACTGCCGTAACCGACGTGCCATGGATCATGGTATCACCGGCTAATGGCCGTGGTGAGGTGCGCTGCGTGGTGAAGATCGACTCTACACTTATCAACGACAGCCGCTCAACAAGCATACGCTTCTCGTCTGAGGGTCAGGCACTCGACATACTCGAGGTGGTGCAGCAGGGCTATGCCAAGATGATCGAGCCAAGCAGCGATGTTGTGACAATCAAGGCCTCGGCACCACGCACAGAGCGTAACTTCGAGGTGGAGATCAACACCAACGTGGAGTTCGACATCAAGGCCGACTATGGCCAGGATGAGGAGTGGCTCAAGGTCTACGACTACTCGCTCACGCTCGACCGTGGAGCACGTCCACGCAAGACTGTGCTGAGCATAGACTGGAAGATGAACTCCGTGCCCGAGGCTCGTGAGGCAACGCTCAGACTATGCACCAAGTCGGGCGAGGAGTTATCGAAGATATGCGTTCGTCAGGCGGCAGCACCTCTTATCGAGGATAGTCGTGCGGGCGACTCGCTGGCGATTGTGACAATCTACGAGAAGCTCAACTGCTGGGCCGAGAGCACAATATCGACCACCGAGAGCATGAGCCACTGGGAGGCAATACGTCTATGGGAGGCGTCCGACCGTACACTCCCATGCAAGGAGGCGATAGGCCGTGTGCGTGACCTCGACTTGAGCTACTTCAACACCGAGGATGATCTTCCTGTGGAGCTCAAATATCTCAAGTATCTCGAGACTCTATCGCTCTATGGCAATGTAAATACCATGATTAAGGATATTCACATCTGCGAGGAGCTGTGCGATCTGGAGTATTTGAAGGCTCTGCGTATCGGCGCATTTGGTCTTGTGGAGCTTCCAGAGAGCTTCGTTAAGCTCGGCGACACGCTCGAGACCCTTGATCTTAACTCGAACAACTTTGTCGAGATTCCAGCGATCCTCACTCAGGAGAACTTCCCACAGCTCAGATCCCTCGACCTTTCGAGCAACCGTCGACACATCATCGCCGACCTACGCTCTGCTACATCCTTTGACAAGGGTGTAGGTATGCACGACAAGGGCGAGCGTCTACGCAAACTATTCATGTGGGAGAACCTCGAGGAGCTCCTCCTCTCGTACAACTACCTCGAGGGAGGCATTCCAGAGTTTGAGCCAGGGGTTGATGGCGTAAGAGCATATAGCGCCGAGGATGTCACAGAGCGTGGCGACTCGATTAACTGGGCTGTGGAGCGAGGCTTGCCCTACATCCTTCCAAACATGCGTCGCCTGATGATCAACCTCAACTACTTCACAGGCAACATCCCCGACTGGTTACTCTACCACCCACGACTTCTGGAGTGGAGTCCCGAGAACCTTATCTACGTTCAGCAGGAGAAGGGCGTGGATAGCAACGGCAGAGCAGTGGGATTCTCCAACCAGCCTACATCGCGCGAGTACTATTTCGAGAAGTATCCGCTGCTTCGTGATCGTTTTGAGTTTAACGACGTAATTGAGGAGTAATATGAGAAGATTTATCATACTTTTGGCTCTTGCGGCTATGGGCACGGCCTGCACCAAAGATTTTGAGCCAACACCCATAGTTGGGGGCGACAACACTCTTAATATACCATTCGACGCTACGCAGGGCGAGATTATCATCAAGTTCAAGCCAGAGATGGAGTCTATTCTCGACATGACAATGACTCGCTCTGGAGCTGAGGCCACACGTTCGGGCATACCCTCGACCGACGAGGTGCTCGACATTCTGGGAGCATACTCCTTTGAGCGAGTATTTCCCGTAGACCCTCGCCACGAGGAGCGCACACGTGAGTCGGGCCTGCACCTATGGTATATCGTGCACTTTGACCACAACGAGGATATAGCCTCGGCCTACGAGCGCCTATCGCAGCTTGGCGAGGTCGATAAGTTGCAGTGCAACCGCAATATTGAGCGTGCCTACAACCCTGCATCTAATCCACGCTTTATCAGCTGCGAGGAGGCTAATGCCTACGCCACAACACGTAGCTCCGAGGGGGCATTCAACGACCCTGAGCTCTATCGTCAGTGGTGCTACATCAACGATGGCACCGCCCCCTTTGCTCAGGAGTGGGCTGCGGTAATCGAGGGCTGCGACGCTGGCTGCGAGGAGGCCTGGAAGCTATGCACAGGCGACGAGGATATCATCGTCGCGGTATTCGACGAGGCGGTGATGTGGAACCATCCCGACCTCCAGGATAATATATGGGTAAACCATGCCGAGGAGCTCCATGCGGGCAAGGATGGTGACGGCAACGGATATATCGATGACCGCTATGGTTATAACTTTGTGCGCAACACAGGTATTACATCCTGGACATCGAACGGCAGCACAGGCCATGGCACTCACGTTGCTGGCACAGTGGCCGCAGTGAACGACAACGGCATAGGCTGCGCAGGTATCGCTGGTGGTGGCAAGGGCAAGGGCGGCGTGAAGATCATGACCTGCCAGCTCTTTGACGGCATGAACACCTGCTCACTGGCCATGGAGGCACGTGCGATGAAGTATGCTGCCGACAATGGTGCCGTTATCATACAGTGTTCATGGGGTTATAACTCCTCGAAGTCAAATGCTATTTTGGGCTACACCCCAGGCCCTGCAACCGAAGAGGAGTGGGCAGCGCTCTACCCTCTGGAGAAGGAGGCTATCGACTACTTTGTGCACTGCGCCGGCTCGCCTAATGGTGTCATTGACGGAGGTCTTGCGATATTTGCCTCGGGCAACGAGTACGCAGCGCAGTCGTCGTTCCCTGCAGCATACTCTAAGTGCATCTCCGTTGCAGCTCTTGCTGCCGACTACACCCCAGCCTCATACTCGAACTATGGTAGCGAGGTGTTGCTCTCTGCACCAGGTGGCGATATGGAGTACTACGGCACACCAGGCATGAGCGACAACCAGTACAACGATAGCGGCATATTGTGCGAGCAGGGAGGTATCTTCTCAACGCTTGTCTTGAACGGCGTGGCGGGCTACGGATACTACGAGGGTACGTCGATGGCATGTCCTCATGTAGCGGGTGTTGCAGCTCTTGGACTATCCTATGCTAAGCAGCTCAAGCGCCACTTCACAGCCGAGGAGTTCCGTAGTCTGATGTATACTTCGGCTCGAGATATAGACAACTACTTCGTAGGAGAGAAGCTCTACTACCTACACCACGAGTCGGCAGGTGCTACGCCTACGAAGATGAACCTCGAGGAGTATCGTGGCAAGATGGGTCGTCTGACCGACGCTGGTGCGCTACTCAAGGCTATCGAGGGCAGCGGTCGAGATATGATACTTCCGAACATCTGCCTTGGCGTGGGTGCTACAACAAAGCTCAACCTCGACGACTACTTCACAACAGAGGCAACAGGCGTAGAGGTCGGCAACAGCGCCATAGCGACAGCCAAGCTCGAGGGCAAGATTGTGACAATCGAGGCTATTGCTGAGGGGCAGACAACACTCACACTCAAGTTCTCGGACGGCACCGAGCAGAGGTCGACAATCACCGTGCGCCGAAGCACAAACGACAAGGGTTGGTTGTAAGGATGCGACTGGTAAGGCATATAGCAGCTATTGTGACTCTTCTGGGCCTTGCTCTCCAGAGCGTAAGCGCACAGAGCGACAGGCTCCCTACACGTGAGGAGCTTGAGGGCGCTGTGCACCCCAAGCTCTCTATCACCGCTAAGCGAGGTGTTGCGGCCGAGAGTGCCACGATAGATATTGGCACAATAGAGAGCACGACGAGTGCAACGTGTGAGTTTGTAGTGCGCAACACCACATCGAGCACGGTGGTCATCACCCAGCTACGCTCAACATGCAGCTGCCTCAAACTACTCACACGCCCCAAGGCACTACGTGCAGGAGAGAGCATGGCAATCGAGGTGGAGTTCAACCCCTCGGGGCGTGAGGGTAAGTTCAGCAAGGAGGTATACATCTACACCTCGCTCGATGGCAACTACCCCACCGAGAAGCTGACGCTCAAGGGCGAGATATTGTCTAAGGATGAGTGGTCGCACCTACCTGTACGAATGGGTGTTCTGCGCCTGAGTCGCAAGAGCGTAACCCTTGATAACAAGAGCCGCTCGGCACGCATCGTAGTGGTCAACACCTCGGCAAACCCCATAACTCTAACCTCAAATCCAACAACACCAGGTATAGAGTTTCGCACCGAGCCTCGGGTGCTTATGCCCAACGTGGAGTCCGACATTGTGATTAGCTACAAAACCACGAAGGAGATTACCAGCGAGATAGAGAGCATGTTGATAATCGAGGGGTGCGGCACAGCACGCCCAACAGAACGAATGATAAAGATAAAAATAAGAAGATAGATATGAGATATTTCAAACCAATTTGCCTCATTGCGGCACTCTTAAGTCTTGTTGCTATGACAAGCTGCGAGAGGCCTACACCAACACCCCAGAGTGAGAAAATCGCTCTCACGTACCAGATAATTGATGGCTGCTGGCAGCTCAGCCACCTGCAGGGCACGCCAATTTCGGAAGATACCTATCTATATATAGAGTTTGACCGCACGCAGCACCGCTACACCATGTGGGATAATATGGACTCTATGTATGGCACCAAGACCACAGGCACATTTGCTATCAGCGAGCAGGATGGCACCTACACCCTATCGGGTACATACGACTATGGCGTGGGCGTGTGGAACAACAAATATATCGTAGAGCTACCTGATGAGGATAGTATGTTGTGGAGGTCACAGGGCGAAAATTATGAGGTGATGGAGTTTGTGCGCATTGACAATATTCCCGAGCTGAACTAAAATAACAACTAATATAAAACTAAACTATGAAGATCAGACAATTTGCAGTCGCTATTATGGCGGCGGTTGTTGCACTCGCAGGATGGAGTTGCGACAAGGAGCCTACTGAGACTCCCGTGGAGAAGCCAACGATTGGCATCATGGAGCCTGAGTTCAACGCCGAGACTATGGAGCTCAGCGTGATGATCGCCCCATCGACCGACACCGAGGCGTGGTACTGGATGGTTAAGGGTGGCATCGACACCGATGATGCTATGATGACCAAGGAGGAGGGCGCAGCAGCCAAGGAGATTAAGTTCACGGTTAAGTATGGTGTGGAGTACACTATCACTGCCTATGCCGAGAACAAGGCGGGCAAGAGCGACATCGCAGAGAAGAAGTTCTGCGCTATGCCCGAGGGTGAGGTGGCTCTAACGATTGGCGAGATTACCATCAACGAAGATACATCTATGGCAGAGGCCACTATCTACCCATCGAAGGCTACCGAGGTGTGGTACTGGCAGAGCTATGCTACGGATGAGGACAACTCTACATTGGACTGGAACGTCGTGGAGGGCAACACAGAGATGGTTATCAGCTTCCCATACACTTGGGGTAAGACTATGGAGCTTCGTGCCTATGCCGAGTGTGGTAACATCACAAGCGATATAGTTACAGCAGAGTGCTTCTTCGAGCTTGCAGTGCCTACAATCACAGTATCTAAGCCTCACTTCGACGAGGCAACGATGACCGTGAGCTTCGACGTTACACCATCGGAGGAGACAGACCACTGGTGCTATGGCATCAAGGGTGGCCAGCAGACAACAATCGAGGGCAACGAGGCCAAGAGTGTAGAGTTCAAGGTTGAGTACGACAAGGAGTACGAGTTTATCTTCCGTGCAGAGAATGCTATCAACGAGGGCGAGGAGAAGGTTGTTGACTTCTGCGTTATCTCTCCAGTAGCTGAGGTTACTATCGAAAACCTTACAGCCTACACTCTCGACGCTGTTGTAACAAAGAAGGAGCACTGCGTACGCTATGTGGCAGGTATTGTTCACACATCGGCTTACGACCGCAACACCTTCGTAGAGCAGGCACAGGCCTCGCTCAACCCAGATCCAAGCTACCCATTTGCTGTATTTAACTCAGCAACCGAGAGCCGCACATTCTCTGAGCAGGATCTCGTGCGCAACTCACGCACAGATAGCAACGAGAATGCTGGTATCATCCTTCTGCCAAATACTTCGTACACAATTGCCATATATGGCGAGAACCAGAAGGGTAACTACACCGTTACAACCAAGGAGGTAGTTGTCCCCGAGGCAGTGATCAACGGCGATACTGCTATCAGCGTCGAGGTATCTGAGGTAGGACTTACATCGGCTAAGGCTACGATAACTGCTGAGGCTGGCTGCAAGGTGCTCTCAGGATATATCGACCCAGCACTTGCTAAGGCCGACACTGAGAATCCTTTCGACTTCGAGGGTAAGAGCGACCAGGAGATCAAGGCCTACATCGCAAGTGCGGTGAAGGGTGTGCCTACAATCTACACCGAGCCATTCACATATACTCTCAGCGATCTCTTTGCTATCGACACTGAGTATATCGCCTACGCCGTAGCTATCAAGGATGGCAAGATTGGTGAGGTTACATTCGAGCCATTCAAGACCTTGCGTCCTTCGCTCACGGGCGTAGCAGAGATCACTGCTGCCGAGATCGTGCCACAGACATCTCACGAGACTCTCACCGTAAAGCTCACCGTAGACAGCAATGCCCAGAAGGTACGTCTTTATGCAGCTCCTGCGTCTGACCACTCAGCCTACGCCGACAACCTTGAGTATGTAATGGATGCTGACGAGTATCAGAACTACCGCGAGGAGTACAACATCGAGAATGGCGTGGCTACATGCGTCGTTGACATCTACCACCCTGCTGCTAACTACTACATGTACGCTTCGGCAGTAGATGCTAATGGTCGTGCAGGTAAGATGGTATGTGTAACTAAGCTCGCTGGCCTCGACACTGAGTACTACACTACGATGGAGGAGGTTATCGAGGAGGGCTCACTCAGCTATAAGGGTACTGGCGATGCAACACTCTTAGTCGAGGTTCAGGATGTTGTCGACGACCGTATCAGCGCAGTGCTCACAGCAACACAGTTCAGCGACAATGTTGACAAGGTATGGTTCATCCGCTACAACGGTAAGATCTCAGAGGTAGAGAGCCAGGTTAAGGAGGCTCTTGTTGAGTATGTGGAGAAGAACAAGATTATCGGCTCGTACAAGATTGCCAAGGAGGATATCGGCGTTAAGTATATCGACGGCGGCAGCTCATGGGATCCTAAGTACGAGGCACTTCAGTCGTACGACGACCAGTGGGGCGGCGACATAGTCGTGATGGTTATCCTTGATACTGACGGCAAGGTTAAGATTCACAGCTACTATGCTGCGGGCCGTGATGTTACAAAACTCTAAGCCCTAAGCCTGAAATAACAAAAGAGGCACTACCCATTGCGGTAGTGCCTCTTTTCGATATTGCCTCATGTATTATTATCGACGTGACATATACTGCTTGATCACACCACGCTTAGAGCCACGAATAAACTCGATAAGCTTGTTGCGCTCTGCACTCTCAGGGATCTCTGCCTCGGCCTTATCGCAGCCTGCAAGGTAGTTGAGCTCGCTCTGGAACAAAACTCGGCAAGTGTTGTGGATAGACTCGATCTGCTCTGAGCTAAAGCCACGGCGTGAAAGACCCACTTTATTGATACCTGCGTAGTGAGTCTCGCCATTTGTTGCGATGATAAATGGAGGAACATCCTGAGTAACAAGAGCGCCACCCTGAATCATTGCATGGTCACCCACATGAATCCACTGATGGAGTGCTGCGTGGCCACCGATAACTACCCAGTCGCCAATCTCAACCTCGCCGGCAAGCGACACTCGGTTGGCAATAACACAGTTGCTACCCACAACATCGTCGTGTGCAACGTGTACATAGGCCATAAGGAGGTTGTTGTTGCCAACAACAGTAGTGCCACGTGATGCAGTACCACGAGCAATGGTCACACACTCACGGATATCATTGTTATCGCCGATAACGGCTGTTGTCTGCTCGCCCGCAAACTTAAGATCCTGAGGCAAGCAAGCGATACATGCGCCTGGGTGAACCTTGTTGCCCTTGCCAAGACGTGCGCCATTGTAGATAATGGCATGAGGGCCAATCCAACAATCATCGCCGATTACTACGTCGCCCTCAACGTAGGCAAAAGGCTCAATGGTTACGTTCTTACCGATCTTTGCATCGGGATGTACGTATGCCAAATTACTAATCATATAAAAGTTAATTTTGTTTGTGTCCTTACAGTTATCTGTTCTTGGCAATCTGCGCAGTGAGCACAGCCTCGCAAGCAAGCTGACCACCAACAAAGGCCTTACACTCAGCAGTGCAGATACCACGACGGAAGTCTACGATGTGACACTCGAGCTGGAGTGTATCGCCAGGAACAACCTTACGCTTCCACTTCACGCCATCGGCCTTGAGGAAGTAGGTTGAGTAGTCCTTAGGATTCTCGACAGTGTTAAGAATCAAGATACCGCTACACTGAGCAAGCGCCTCGATGATAAGCACACCTGGCATAACAGGCTCCTCGGGGAAGTGACCCACGAAGAATGGCTCATTCATAGTTACGTTCTTGATACCACCGATAGCATTCTCCTCCATGTGGAATACACGGTCAACGAGCAAGAATGGAGGACGGTGTGGAAGCAGAGCCTTGATCTGGTTGATATCCAGGAGTGGCTGCTCCTTAGCGCTATACTTGAACGCTGGCTTCTCGCCACCACGACGGATCGAGCGGCTGAGATCCTTCATGAACTCGGTGTTGGCAAAGTGGCCTGGACGTGTTGCCCATACACGGCCCTTGATGCGCATACCAAGAAGAGCAAAGTCGCCAAGCAGGTCGAGGAGCTTGTGGCGTGCGAGCTCGTTGTTTGCACGGAGCTGCTGGTTGTTCAAGTAGCCACCTGTAACCTCGATATCGCTCTTGCCGAAGATCTTCTTGAGATGGTCGAGCTGCTCGTCAGATACTGGGTTCTCAACAACAACAATAGCGTTGTCAAGGTCACCACCCTTGATAAGGTTCATCTGCATAAGTGGCTCGAGCTCGTGCAAGAATACAAACGTACGACACATAGCAATCTTCTCGGCATAGTTATCCGAAGTGTTGTATGTAGAGTACTGATTACCCACCACCTTAGAGTTGTAGTCTACGTGTACCGATACCGAGAACTCGTCGTCGGGATAGATAACAATAGCCACACCCTTCTCTGGGAGTGTATATACCTGCTTCTCGGTCACCTCATAGTATTTGCGCTCTGCCGACTGCTCGACAGTGCCCACCTCGAGGATGCGCTGAGCATACTCGCGTGCCGAGCCATCCATGATAGGTGTCTCAGGGGCGTTGATCTCAACCACAGCGTTATCAACCTCAAGAGTCCAAAGCGCTGACATGATATGCTCAATGGTGCTCACCTTGGCAGCACCCTTCTCGATTGTAGTACCACGTGAAGTGTCGGTAACATATTCGCACAAAGCTGGGACCTCGGGACAACCCTCAAGGTCTACACGACGAAAGACGATACCTGTATTATCCTCTGCGGGACAAACTCGCATATTTACCTGCAAACCAGTGTGCAGGCCCTTGCCCTCAAACGCAATAGGAGCGGCAAGAGTACGTTGTTTAATAGCCATAACGATAATTTTTTGTTATATCACGGGCAAAGATATAAATTTTCTCAAAAAAAATTACTATTTTTGCTCGGAATATTACTATATCATGAACAACAAAGTTACTAATAATGAAATAAAAAGGCCTCAACGCCGCCCAGCAGCACCTCGTCGCCATATACGTATCGACCTTGGTGACACCCGTGCTGAGAGTTTTGGCGAGTGGTTATTCAACCACCGTGTAGGCCTTCTCGTTGTTTTTGCCGTCTTCGTGCTCTCGGGTACGGTGCTTGCTACGGCACGCTACAATGTGGAGCGCATCGATGTTGAGTACCTCATCGAGATTGTCCCCGAGGAGTTCGAGGAGCAGAAGCAGCCCGACGTCAAGCCTATACCCTCGATCGAGGAGCTTGCGCAGCGTGTGCAGAATGTGCGCAACGTGATCTCGAACGACGCAGCCACCGAGGAGTCTTCGGGTAGCAGCGAGGAGTTCGACGAGGATATCGAGAAGCTCATGGAGGAGATTACCGAGGGTATGGATGCCAACCGCTCAGCATACGAGGAGGGTATGAACTCCGTGAAGGGCTCGGGCAAGAGTGGCAAGGGCGGAGGCGACAACACGGGCGACTCGAAGGATAAGGATAGCGACCAAAAGGGCAAGTACCAGGGTGCTTGTACCGTGAGCTACTCCTTCACCGAGCCTGTGCGTAGCCACCGTGACCTCTACATCCCTGCATATACGGCCAAGGGTGGTGGCGTAGTTGTGCTCGAGGTGCTTATCGACCGCAATGGCGCAGTGAAATCGGCACGTGTGGCCCAGTCCACAAACGGTGAGCTTAATCAGGTAGCCCTAAATGCGGCACGCAACACCAGAACACGCTTTAATATCGATGGCTCGGCACCATCGCCACATAAAGGAACCATAACCTACACATTTATCGCTCAGTAGTGAAGAGTTTGTCGTCAACATATCGCCTCATCTTACTCGTGGTCATAAGCATGCTTATGGCGGGCTCCTCGCTGGAGCTTAGCGCCATGCCACGAGATAATGCGGCCATACTCCTTGATTACGACACCTCAACTTCTCAGCCCGTAACTCCAGAGAGCCATATCGAGAGCCTCAGCCCTAAGCTGGGACTTACTACCGTGACCTACACCTCGTGGGCCACTACCCCAAGTGTAAGAACACTACCTCGCACAACACGTCTGCAAACACGCATCGACAGCTACTCGGTGGCAGTGCGCACAATTGACTCTACACAGGCAAAATCGAGAGCAGGACTCTTTAACCATAAAGTATTATTCTTCGCTCACCCGCGCTACTACTATCTCAATGGCCTGGTGAGGTTAATTATTTAGCGGATGGGGGCAACTTAAAACCTAACCTACATCCATTTACTAACTAATTAACATATAGAAGATTATGAATACAGATAATATCTGCAAGGCGCTCTACGCCTTGCCCGGTGGTGCTATTACACCAAAGTCTGAGAGCATTGCTTCTCAGATGATTATTGCCCTTGTGGGCGTGGCTCTTTTGACTATCAACTCTCTGTTTGTCGACCCAAGGTTAGACAGCCTCTTCATGGCGCTTCTTACTTGCGGTGTGGCAATGGTACTCTACGGCATTGTAGTAGGTGGCGTAAGGTATGCCAGAGGGCGTAAAGTACCATACGACAATGAGTTGAGAGAGTACATGAAATATCGTGAGCGCTACTTCGACAGAGAGTTTATCACGCCAATAATGCGAGCTCTGGAGCGTGGCGACATCGAGGCTCTTGATACTATGCCTACGACCAACATTGCTCAGGTGGTGCTTGTGGAGTATAGCTCGAAGTATCGCAAGGCATACTCGCTCATGGAGTACCACGACACGGAGTATCGAGTAATAGGCGAGCCCACGATTTTGGATATTAAGCAGAGCCGTACTTAAGGCTTAACTACATAAGAGAGAATAGAGTATAGTGAGAACATAAAATTTAAGAGAGATGCTATCAGAAAACTTCTTGCTCGTGGGAGCCATGTTGCTCTTTGCGGCCGTGTTTGCTGGCAAGGCAGCATATAGACTTGGAGCGCCAGCCCTGCTTCTGTTCTTGGGCGTGGGCATACTCTTTGGCTACAACGACTTCATATCCTTCGACTCGGCCGAGTTTGCACAGTTTGTCGGCATGATAGCTATGTGCATCATCCTCTTCTCGGGAGGTATGGACACCAAATTCTCCGAAATTAAGCCCGTGCTCGGTCCAGGTATCGTCATGGCCACACTCGGCGTTATGCTCACGGCATTTATCGTCGGAGGCTTCATCTACCTGCTTGCCCCACATCTCGGCATAGAGCTCACGCTCAGCCTCTCGCTGCTTATTGCCGCCACGATGTCATCAACCGACTCAGCATCGGTATTCTCTATTCTGCGCTCCAAGAAGCAGGGTCTGCAGCAGAACCTTCGCCCACTACTCGAGCTAGAGAGTGGTAGTAATGACCCTATGGCCTACATCCTTACGGTCATGCTCGTGGGTATCGTCTCTGACGGTGCTGCAGTAGACTGGTGGGAGGCAATCAAAACCTTTGTAATACAGATGGTTGTAGGTGCTGCGCTGGGCTACGGATTTGGACGTGTGACGGTGTGGATAATGAACAAAATCAACATCCGCAACATCCCGTCACTCTACTCTGTGCTGCTGCTGGCGTGTGCATTCTTCACATTCTCGTTCACATCGATGGTCTATGGCAACGGCTACCTGGCTGTCTACATCGCAGGCCTTGTGGTGGGCAACTACCGCATAGCCTACCGCAATATGCTCGGTACATTCTTCGACTCCTTCACATGGCTGTTGCAGATTGTACTCTTCCTGGCGCTCGGACTCTTTGTCGACCTCGAGGAGCTGTTGCAGTACGATGTTGTGGTAATGGGTATTGCCGTGGGACTCTTCATGATATTTGTGGCACGTCCTATCGCCACATTTGTCTGCATGGTCCCCTTCCGCAAGTTTACATTCAAGGCACGCTCCTATATCTCGTGGGTGGGTCTGCGTGGCGCTGTGCCTATCATCTTTGCCCTCTACCCTATTACCAACGGCATTGAGAATGCAGAGTACCTCTTCAACGTAGTATTCCTTGTGACCATCGTATCGCTGCTTGTGCAGGGTACTACCGTGAGTGGCATGGCCAACATCCTCGGTCTGTCGTACGAGGAGCCCGAGAGCACCTTCAAGCTCACCGTACCAGACCATATACGTAGCGAGTTCTCGGAGATTGGCGTTACAGCCTCGATGCTCCACAATGGCGACACGCTCAAGGATATTCAGCTACCAGGCCACACGCTCGTAGTGATGGTATGCCGCAACGATAAGTACTTCGTGCCCAAGGGCTACACACAGCTCAAGTCGGGCGATAAGCTTCTTGTCGTATCGGACGACAATGAGGAGCTACTAAGCAAGGTCAAGGTACTCGGCATTAA
Organism: Alistipes sp.; assembly: GCA_017629035.1. Classification (GTDB taxonomy): domain Bacteria; phylum Bacteroidota; class Bacteroidia; order Bacteroidales; family Rikenellaceae; genus Alistipes. The sequence continues at coordinate 64,804 of JAGBXX010000014.1, forward strand.
GCACCTGGTAAAGGTATAAACAGCAAAAAGGCTCACCTCGCAGTGAGCCTTTTTCTTATTCTCTATTTCTCATTGGTATCTCCCCCGATTGCAATTCGAGTCGATATTAACGAACAAATTATAGCGTGCGGATAGATGGGAAAAGCATATAAAGCTGATTCATCAAGCTATTCATATCGAAACCCTCGCGGAGCACCAGAAGAATGGTGTTGTCACCAGCGATTGTGCCAAGCACCTCGGCAATACCCTTGTTGTCGATAGGCACCGAGATAGCACTCGCATAACCAGGCTTGGTCGTAATGACACACATATTGCCTGAAAAGGCGATGTCGGTGATGTTGTCGGTTATGTTTGTCGATATAGAGTGGTCGTTGCGTGTATTGTTTGGAAGAACATATACATATCCCTTCTCCTTGTGGGGCACCTTAGCAACGTGCATAAACTTAAGGTCACGAGAGAGTGTCGACTGTGTAATCTTCACGCCACACTCCTCAAGGCGTGCTATGAGCTCCTCCTGAGAAGAGATAAACTCTGAACGGATAATTTTTCTAATAAACGAAAGTCGCTGTGTCTTCTGATTCATACTAAACCCCTCAATTTTATTTCTATTAACGCACCACAAGAGATAAACATTGCGATTCGATATGACAAATTTAACAAAAAATATGTAAAATATGCAAACTTCTGCATTTTTTTATTTTATAACTGGGTAAATATACCACCCAAGGGGTATAATAGAACACTATTTTGCCTGGATAATCGAGCGAGCAATATTGTATTCATAAATATTTTGTTATCTTTGCCTCAACCAATTAACATTAATGAGAATTTTTGCAACAAAAAAACTTTGTAGGAAAATGAGAATTAGAGATCTTTTACTCGCTCTGACCCCTCTTCTTATGGCCGTAGCGTGTGAGCCAGCCGAGGTCAACGACTCGCTCAAGGCTGAGATTGTAGTGCTCTCCGAGAGCCCTATGTGGCTTGATAGCGAGCAGTCTATGGGCGAGATTGAGTACACAATCAAGAATGGCAACACCTCGACAAAGCTCGAGGCTACGAGCAATGTCCGCTGGGCAAACATCGTGGAGATCAAGGAGGATAGAGTGTCGTTTGTGGTGCTGAAAAATGAGGATGCAGGAGATCGTCGTGGCACTATAAATCTGAAATATGGCGATGCCAGAGCCGAGGTGACAATCTACCAGCATGTGAGAGTCGACGAGGATTTCAGCGCAACGACAACTGCGGGCAGCATGTTCCGTCACAGCAACAACGACTCGGGCGTGCACAACTACTTCGTGGTACTCTCGAAGGATGGCATCAAGGATGACGGCACGCTCTACCCATCGGGAAAGTACTACTGCTTCGACCTCTACGCCACTGAGGTAGTGTCGAAAGAGGAGAGTGTGGCAACAATTCCAAATGGCACATACCGTCTTGCTACTGATGGCAACATCGGCGACCGTGAGATGAACTACATGTACAGCTACTACGTCTACATGGGTCAGGAGGTTGGCATGGCCGATGCCGAGGTGGTTGTCGAGGATGGTAAAATTGTTGCCAACGTTGCCCTTGCCAATGGCGAGAATCACCGTGTGGAGTACAACGGCTCGCTCGAGATTCCTGTATATGATGCTACTGTTACCGAGGGACTTAGCACACTCACAGGTCCTCATACATTCGAGATCAAGGGCGGTGTGTTTGTGGGTGCCTTCGTAGGCGACTTGATGTACAACGGTTGCAACACCTGCCAGGTCTATTTGTACGAGTATCTCGACTACGAGACTGGCGAGGAGCGTGGTGACCAGTTCCAGATCGACCTGCAGCTCCCTTCAGGTAGCCGAGACGTGGTGGGCACCTATACCCATGGCACCTCTGAGGGACACTTCATCCCTGGCTCGGCCGAGGATTTAGGAGGCCAGTATATGCAGCAGAATAGCTGGTATATGACTGCGGGATATATCGACTTTGCCCCTATGGTGCGTGGCTCGATAAAGGTGGAGAACCTGGGTGGCAGCACCTACCTATTCACCATCGACACCGTGGACGACAAGGGTAATGCTATCAAGGGTACGTTCGAGGGCGATGGCGAGTTTATCGACTGGTAATCAGAGATAAAAAAGAGTATAAATATCACACAACGGTTGTTGTCCGCCTGAGGGCTTTTGGCTCGAGGCGGACAACTCGTTTTTTTGCTCGGGCATATAGCTAGGGCATGGCATTTATACTAATTTCGAGCAAATTAAAAGATATTTTATTGTTGTTAACAATAATATTGCTATATTTGTGCGAATTTGAGGTAGTGTTCTGCTTAGGGCAACTACCCACTGAGAGGGAAAAAGGATAAATTATTAATAACAAACATTAAAACGACAAACCATGAGAAAACTTTTTTCTATTTTGAGCGTTCTTTTTGTAGCGCTCTTCGCCGTGGGTTGTGAGCTCACAAACCCCGAGGAGAATGGCGTTACATTCAAGTTCCAGAACATTAAGACAACAACAAACTCTGTTGAGGTAGAGGTTGTTCCATCTGACGAGACTAAGCTCTACCTTGCATGCATCATCGAGGCTCCAGAGATCGCTGACCTCACCGATGGCCAGATTATCGCTAAGTTCACCGACGCTAAGGACCTCAGCGTGACTAAGGGTAGCAAGACACTCACAGCTATCAACCTTACACCCGACACTGAGTATGTGGCTATCGCCTTCACACTCACTGGCTCTAAGGTAGCTCGCCAGAAGCTCAGCACCCTTCCTGTTCAGGATCCAATCTCGGGCGATGATTTCGAGATCGAGATCAATGTTACTGACATCAAGGCTACATCGGCAGTTGCAACAGCTACACCTAACTCATCGGCTAACCGCTACTACTTCCGTGTCATCACAAAGATGGAGCTCGACGCATTCGGTATCTACGACAACGACTACCAGATCTTTGAGTATATCATCGAGAACCCAAGCAGCGGTGAATATATCACTCAGGGCGAGACTACTCTCAACTGCCGTCTTAATGCTAAGATGGACTACCTCGCAGTAGCTTTCAACTTCGAGAACTGGGAGGCTGTACACAACCAGGAGGAGGAGATCAAGCTCTTCCGCTACGAGTTCTCAACACCTGAGGCTCCAGAGGTTGACCCAGACACATTGTTCGCTTACGACAACCTCCAGGTTACTCACACAGGCTTCTCTGTTGACGTGACACCAGCTCAGGGCGAGGAGTCATTCTGGGGCTACTACGTATGGACAAAGAAGTCTTACGACGAGACATTGGCTACTGAGTCTAAGGCAAACATCGTTATGCGTAGCTACTTCGGCCTTAACAACATCGGCGTAGAGCAGGGCTACGACTTCGGCACATTCATCCAGGAGTACCTCGGCCAGACAGGCTCATCAACCGTGATCAACTACTTGCCTTTGGATAACAACACTGAGTATGTATTGGTACTCTTCTACATGGATCCTGAGGTATCTGACCCAACAACCGTATACGACTACAACTATGTAGCTGTACCTTTCAAGACTTTGGCACCATCTGCCGACTCAGCAGCTATGCTCGAGGTATCTGATCCAGTAATCGTGAAGAATGGCTTCAAGTACGACATCCAGTTCCTCGTAAAGACCGACGACAAGGCAGTTGATATGAAGGTGGGTGCTCAGCTCTGGAACAACTACGACTTTGCTAAGTACTGGGATCCAAACGACTGGTCACAGATTCAGGCATTCTTCATGTTCCGCACATCTGTAGAGTCATCTACTCTCGAGGCTGCTAAGACAGCTGAGGGCGCTACTGTATCGTTCCCAGGCGTAGACAAGGAGGACTACGTATTCTTCTTCGAGGTTCTCAACGAGGAGAACACTGCTACACAGTATGCTATTCGTGTTGAGCCATCGTTGTTCGACAACGCTCAGTAATATAATCATGTAGATTGTTATGAAGAAGCTTTTAAGCCTTATAGCACTCATCTCACTCGCCATAGGTTTTACCTCTTGCGAGCCTACAACCCCCAACGACACCGACGAGACTACAGTGACTCTCTCGGTAGATAAGAGCGAGATCGCTGCCGATGGTGCCGATTTCGTGACATTTACTACGAACATCGCCGAGGCTCAGATCATCTGCCTCAACGATAACTCTATCCTCTCGAGCACTAAGTTCTCGACAACTACTCCTGGCGAGTATCGCTTTGTGGCTATCCACAATGGCACAAAATCTGAGGAGGTGAAGGTCATTGCCAAGGCTCTCAAGGTCGAGGTGTTGCTCACTGCCGACAAGTCGGAGATCGTGGGCGACAACACCGACACTGTGACATTCACCGTGACTGTCGATGGCCAGGATAAGACCACCGAGGCCTCGATCATCATCGTGAACTACGGCTCGGAGCTCGAGGGTAACACATTCACATCGGATGTTGCTGGCGAGTTTATCTTCCAGGCAATGTTCGAGGGTACAAGCTCTAACCAGGTTATCATCACCGCTACTGGCGTTGAGCAGCCTGTGCAGAAGAGCCTCACACTCACAGCTACACCTATGCGTATCAAGGCCGATGGTCAGGAGAGTGTAACCTTCGTAGCTATGTATGGCGAGGAGGATGTCACTAACGTATGCCAGATATGCACTACAACAGGCGATGTTATCGAGGGTGGCGTATTTACAACAACCACACCTGGCTCATATAACTTCTATGCTCTCTACGACAATGTGCGCTCTAACACCGTGAGCGTTGATGCCTACGATCCTAATATGTCATCGGCATACGAGATTGGCAAGATCTACGAGATTGGCGGCTCTAAGGGTGTGGCATACGCTATCAAGACCGACAACCAGAATCGTATCTGGGCATACTTCTTCTCTATGGATGAGGCAGATTTGCAGTGGTCTACAGAGAACGTATGGTGCAACTGCGTGGCAGGTCGTGGCGACTGGAACACCGAGGATATGTTGCGTAACGGCACAAGCCCCGATAAGTACCCTGCAGCACAGTGGTGCTTGGCTCATGGCGATGGTTGGTTTATGCCATCATCGCAGGAGTTGCAGTGGATGTGGGATGCTATCTCTGAGGGTACACACCGCTTCGACAACCCAAGCGTAGCAGCATACAACAAGCTCCTCACAGACAACGGCGGTATGCCATTTGTTGAGACCTACTACTGGTCATCAAACGAGACTGCCGAGGATCTTGTCGAGCTCATCGCCTTTATGAACGATAGCGTAGTATGTCTTGACCCACAGAAGTCATATACTTATACTGTTCGTGCTGCAACACGTGTTCAGCTCAACTAATTAAGTCAACGCAAAAGAGTAGGAGTAGGCCGATGGTCTACTCCTATTTTGTTTATATAGGTAAATTGCCTATCTTTGTCGTATGAAAAAGACTGAATTCTCGTTTATTGGCGACATTGCCACAATGTTTGGCTCGCTACCCCACCACGGCTTTGAACCTATTGGCGACGACTGCACGGTGCTCGACATGGGCAGCGACTCGCTTGTTATGTCTACAGATATGCTTATTGAGGATGTCCACTTTCTACGCTCGGCATCATCGGCCGAGGAGGTGGGTTATAAATCCCTCATGGTCAACATCAGCGACGTGGCGGCTATGGGCGCTACGCCAACAGCTACGCTCCTGAGCATTTCGCTACCAGAGTCGGCACAGGGAGAGTGGAGCGAGGACTTCATGCGTGGCTTCTACGCTGGATGTAAGGAGCATGGCATAGCCCTTGTAGGTGGCGACACCACAGCCTCACGTGACAAGATTGCTATCAACGTCGTGGCAATGGGACGTGCACCAAAAGAGAGTATCAAGCGTCGCTCGGCAGCCAAGCTGGGTGATATCATCGCCGTAACAGGCAAACTCGGAGTATCGTCGAAGGGTCTGGTAGATATAATGTTTGGCGACCTGAATACCGCTGCTGCCAAGGCACACCGCCGAGGTCAGGCACGTGTAGAGGAGGGAAAATTTCTGGGCAGCTGCGAGGCAGTACACGCCATGATGGATATCTCGGATGGCATAGCCTCGGACATTAAGCATATCATGGAGCTCTCGAACGTGGGCGCCGAGATTGAGCTCAGCAAGATACCCACCGACTACGACATTCGCTATGCCACAACAGGTGGCGAGGACTATGAGCTGCTGCTCACAGTAGCCCCCGACAGATTTGACGAGGTGGCCTCAGCGCTCCTCAACGCCACGGGCACAACGCTCACGGCCATAGGACGCATCACCGAGAGTAATACTATCACGTGGCTTGATAATGGAGAGCCCTCGGAGTTGGAGCTCAAGGGTTTTACACACTTCTAATAGATAAACGGCAGGAGTCGATACCTAACACGACGCATATAGTCGCCATAGCCCTCAAGCTCACGCTCGAGGAGTGCCTCTTCGTGTCTGATACGCTGAATGATAAGAGGCAGATAGAGAAGCATTACAACAAAAGAGAGGGGCGATGCCAAGACCAGAGGCATAGCCAAAAAGAGGAGCGTAGTGGCAGTATACATAGGGTGACGCACAACAGCATAAAGACCCGTATCTACAACCTTTTGCCCCAATTGCACCTCGATGGTGCGTGATAGATAGGCATTCTCCCTGAGAACCTCGGCATAGAGTATATAGCACAGCACAAAGATTAGGGCAGCGAGCCACACAACCCAATCGGCTATAAGCAGCCACTGACACCTCCAGTTAAGACCCGCCAAAATAAAGTTTGCAACAAAGAGCAAGCCACTAAGCCTCACGACCCGGCTCTGCTTAGAGTCACCCTCCTTTGCACGTAGGCGCTTAGTGAGTAGCTCAGGGCTTCGAAACATCATCACAACGCCCACAACAAATATCGGCACAAAGAGTATGCCCATAAGCAACCACCCCTGCCAATAGCTCAACGAGCCCGCAGGGAGGAAGATCATGGCTGCAACCATAACCACGCCAGCGAGATACTTCACCAACGCCTCAACAAGGAGTCCAAGAGTCATAGTCTAATCTTTTTTGAGGGTCTCCCGAACAAGCTTCATACCCTCTATCATAGCCCTAACACGGAAAAGTGAGGCCAACAGAAGGTAGCTGACCAAGCCAATAGCAATATCAATCAGAAGGCGTAGGGCTACGTGGAGAGGCTCGATAACAGGATCAAGGAGATAGAGCGCACCAAACATCAGGGCAGCGAGCGCAAACGATGGAAGAACAGCTCTCAGCGTAGTGTAGGCAGAACAGGTGAGATACCTATGTGCCACGCCAGTATTGAGCAAAAACTCAACAGCCGCCATAGCTGTCATACCCCAGGCCACAGACTCCACACCACGTGGAATGGTATATATCAGCACGGCAGTCATAATAACACGCTTGATAATCTCGAGGCGAAGGATGACTCGTCCGTCGCTTCGAGCCTTGAGCACGTTGTACGACACAATAGCAAGGGGATAGAAGAGGCCTGAGAGGGCCAAAATCTCGAAATATGGCACCGTAGGCATCCACCTCTCGCCAAGCAACAACATAAACATATCGTCTGCAATGGCCACAAAGCCGAGCATGACGGGGGCGATGACAAAGGATAGTAGGCGCATGATACGAAGATAGCCGCTCGAGAACTTCTCGCTATCATCCGAAATCTTCGACAGAGCGGGATAGGTAACACCCTGAACGGCCTGAACGGTAGATGTCACGGGGAGATCTTTAAGCTTCTGCGCCTGAGAGTAGAAGCCCAAAGTCGAGGTTGTATGCATCTTACCGATAAATAGTTGCGCCACGTTGTTGTAGATCGAGGCGATAAGATCGGTTGCAAGGAGTCGAAGGCTGAAGGGTGCCATCTCACGCAGCGGTCGAAAGCTAAGGCGTGCACTCGTTCTCCAGTTGCGCAGTGTCCAGAAGGCAACACCCTTAACACCCATCTGCACAAGGCGCTGGGCAACAAGGCTCCAGATACCACAGCCCATGAAGGCCATGACAACGGCAACGACACCACTCACGAGCGAGGAGAGGAAGACGATCTTAGATAGCAGAGCAAACCTAAACTCACGTGTAAACATCACGGTCTGCACCACGCAGAGCGAGTTGATAGGCAGCACAAGGAAGAGTATCGGAGCAATATCGACAATAATGGGGCTACTATATAGCGTAGCGAGTGAGTGTGAGGCAAATACAAGGACAAAGTAGAGGAGGATGGCCATGGCAACATTGAAGTTGAGCACGGCAAAGTAGTCCTCGTCCGAGGGGTCATCCTTGCGAATAAGCGTCTGCGAGAAGCCACTGTCGACAATAGCCAGTGCCACGGAGCAGAAGAAGGTCATAATGGCCATAACGCCAAAATCCGAAGGCATAAGCTGGCGGGCAACGACAATGCTGACGACCATCTGAATGATCATCGTGAGGATCTTCTCCGAGAAGCTCCACGCAACACCCGACACTACCCTATACTGCAACTTTGGCTCAGACATAACCTACCCCAAAATATTCTCCACAGCAAGACGATAAGACTCCATGCCAAAGCCCATGATGCTACCACGCACAACGGGGGCAAGGAGCGACACATGACGAAACTCCTCACGTGCAAGGATAGAGGAGATATGCACCTCGACAACAGGTACTGAGATAGCTGCAATGGCATCACGCAGCACCACCGAGGTGTGAGTATAGCCACCAGCATTTAGCACCACGCCATCGTACGCGCCATCGGCACGCAGAAGAGCATCGACAAGCTCTCCCTCGATATTCGACTGATAGTAGTCGATAGTATGCTCTGAGTAACGTGCACGAAGAGCTCCGAGGTAGTCCTCGAAGCTCTCGCGTCCGTATATCTCAGGTTGGCGACGTCCCAACAAGTTGAGATTCGCACCGTTGATAATCAAAATTTTCATCCTATAAGAATTATAGGTTAAAATTGGGTCGATTCCCATAAAGTTAGATATTCGAGCTATTTTGAAGCTGCTCGCAGTCAGACAAAGCGGAGTTTACTCTGCGTAAATGAGCATTTGGCTAACAAGGCAGATGACAAAAGAGCCGAATAGATAACTTTATTAGTACTCCTTAGCAGTAGTCTCGCCCTTAAGAACACGCAATGCGTTCTCAGCCAACGACTCGAGCTCGTTCTCGCCTGGGTAGATCTTGATAGGAGCAAGGAACTGGCAGTAGTCGATGATAACATCGTTTACGCAGTTGTTCCAAGCGATACCACCAGTGAGAAGGATAGCATCTACCTTACCCTTGAGCACTACAGCCATCTCGCCAATGAACTTAGCTACTGAGTATGCCATAGTGTCGAGCATGAAGCGTGCCTCCTTATCGCCTGAAGCAGCACGTACCTCGTTGAGCTCCTGAACGTTGTTGCAGTTAACGTGATCAACAAGACCACCCTTACCTGCCAAGAGCTTCTTAATCTCAGACTTCTCGTACTTACCAGAGAAGCAGAGGTCTACGAGGTCACCTGCAGGAAGAGTACCTGCACGCTCTGGAGCGATAGGACCGTCACCATCCAATGCGTTGTTAGTGTCGATAACACGACCCTCGTGGTGAGCAGAAACTGAGATACCACCACCCATGTGTACAACTACAAGGTTGAGCTCCTCGTAAGGACGGCCAACCTCCTTAGCGTAACGACGTGCGATAGCCTTCTGGTTCAAAGCGTGGAAGATAGAGCGACGTGGGCACTCCTTAAGACCGCTAACACGTGCCATATCCTGAAGCTCATCGACAACTACTGGATCAGCGATATATGCCTCAACACCTGCTACATCTGCGATGCGACGTGCGATGAGGGCACCGAGGTTGCTGGCATGCTGGCGCTTTGGAGCCTTGAGGTCAGCAATCATAGCCTCGCCTACACGGTAAACACCACCCTCGATAGGGCGCATAAGACCACCACGACCGATAACAGCGTCGAGCTCCTCGATCTTGATACCAGCCTCCTTGAGAGCGTCGATGATGATCTCCAAACGCCAGTCGAGCTGATCAGCTACAGACTCAAAGCGTGCGATCTCCTCGGCTGAGTGGCTCAACTTCACGGTCTGCACCTGCTCCATATCGTGGAACAAAGCTACCTTAGTAGATGTTGAACCAGGATTGATGGTAAGAATTTTATATGCCATAATTGGTATTAATCAGTTTAATTTATTGGAACTATTTTGCTGACAAGCAAGCCAAAGCGATTGAGTAGAGCTTAGTCTTAGTAGAGTCACCACGTGAAGTCAATACACATGGAGCAGTAGGACCAGCAACCATAGCTGCGAGCTCAGCACCACCAAACTTAGAGCAAGCCTTGAAGAATACGTTACCTGACTCAAGGTTAGGGAACAACATACAGTCAGCGTCACCAGCAACAGGACCAGTAAGCTTCTTAATCTTAACTGACTCCTCGTCGATAGCTACGTCGAGTGCCAAAGGACCCTGGAACAATGCGTTGCCAAGCTCACCTGCCTGACCGAGATCAGAGAGCTCCTTAGCCTCAACTGAGCTAACTACCTTAGGAAGAAGCTGCTCTGATGGAGCGAGCAAAGCTACCTTAGGCTGCTCGATACCGAGGTTGTTAGCAGTAGCGATGAGGTACTTAGCAATCTGCTTCTTCTGCTCGAGGTTAGGACATGGAAGAACAGCTACATCGCTGACAACAAGCAGCTTGTGGTATGCAGGAACCTCCAATACAGTAACGTGGCTAAGAACAGTACCAGCAGGCAACAAACCCCACTCCTTGTTCAAGATACCACGCATATACTTATCAGTAGGAACAACACCCTTCATCAATACGTCGTACTCACCGTTGTGAACAGCCTTAACTGCGATCTCAACAGCCTTAACATCCTCAGACTCAGGAATGATAGTGTACTGATTGATATCTACACCCTCAGCCTCGCAAGACTTCTTAATCTCCTCTGGATCACCAACCAAAGTAACCTCAGCAAGACCTGCCTTGATTGCCATATCGGTTGCACCGATAGAGTGAGTATCCTGGCCATAAGCCACAATCATCTTCTTCTTACCACGAGCAACGGCCGCAGCAACGAGCTCATCCAAATGCTTAATCATAATAGTTTTAGGTATTTATTTGTTATTAATTATTTTGTCAAACGATAAGTATCCTTAGCGATTACGAGCTCCTCGTCAGTGCAGATAACTGCTGCCTTAACTCGTGAACCCTCCTTAGAGATCTCGTAGTCAGTACCACGCTTACCATTGTTGCGAACAGCGTCGAACTCAAGACCCATGAACTCCATGTTCTTAAGAACATACTCACGAACCTCTGGAGAGTTCTCGCCAACACCACCTGTGAAGATCACGAGGTCTACGCCACCCATCTCAGCAGCATACTCGCCAACGAACTTCTTGATACGGTTGCCGTACATGTCACGAGCGATGATAGCACGCTCATTACCCTCGTCGTAAGCAGCGTCGATATCACGCATATCGCTTGAGATACCTGTAAGACCCTGAACACCAGACTTCTTATTGAGCATAGTGTCGAGTTCAGCCAAGGTCATACCCTCCTTCTGTGCAACGTAAGTAGCAGCGCTAACATCCATAGAACCAGCACGTGTACCCATCACAAGACCATCGAGTGGAGAGAAGCCCATTGATGTATCATACGACTTACCATTCTTGATAGCAGTAACAGATGCACCATTACCGATGTGGCAAGTGATAATCTTAGAGTTCTCGAAATCAAGACCGAACATCTCAGCACCTACACGAGCAACAAACTTGTGGCTTGTACCGTGGAAACCATACTTACGAACACGATACTTCTCGTAGTACTCGTAAGGAATAGCGTAGAGGTAGTTGATAGCCGGGATAGTGTGGTGGAACGATGTGTCGAACACAGCTACCTGCTTGATACCTGGGAGAACCTTCTCCATAGAGAGGATACCCTCGAGGTTTGCAGGGTTGTGCAAAGGAGCGATTGAGTACAAAGACTCGATCTTAGCCTTAACCTCGTCATCCACAAGGCAGCTATCTGTGAAGAACTCACCACCGTGAGCTACACGGTGACCAGCAGCCTTAAGCTCATCGAGAGACTTGATAACACCGTGCTCTGGGTGTGTAAGAGCATCGAGAACAAGACGGATACCAGTTGTGTGATCAGGAATTGGGCAGTGAAGCTCGAACTTATCCTTACCCTGTGGCTTGTGAGTAAGATCGCCTTCAGCCAAACCAATACGCTCTACCAAACCCTTGGCAAGCAGAGTCTGCGACTGCTCCATAACATCAAGCACCTGATACTTAATTGATGAGCTACCGCAGTTGAGAACAAGAATTACCATGATTGATATAATTTTAGTTAAAACGTTTGCTCGATTCGAGGGGTTAACCCCATAAAACTCAACAAAGGTAATAAAATTACGGCGAAATACCAATAATTTCTTATATTTTTTTTATCCCATTTTCGACAATCTTACTCGAGCCGATTTTTTATAGTCATCGAGATTGAAATGCTATCCTTGCAAAAAGTTCCGTTATCGACCATTTTTAGACGATATATCGAACAACAAAAGTGCAAAATCGCAAATTAGATGCAAATAAATTGGTCGAGCTATTCATTCTTTGGAAAAGAATTGTTATCTTTGCGTGAATTTGTGCGTGCGCTCGCACGCTGTCTGCGACGCACACGTTCGTTTTACCAACCAAAAACTATGTAAGCGATGGCTACTGAAAAAATCAACCTTACGGCTCTCCAGGAGCTTGTCGGCACACCAGCCGAAGATACGCAGATCAACTCTACTACAGCCCACAAGGCTCAGGACTCAGACAACGACACTCCCGAGCTCAACGCACCAGTAATGGGCGCTGAGTTTGCAGACGAGGAGGCGGCACTTGCGGCCGACGAGGCGGGACTCAACCTCGGCGAGGAGACTGCCGAGGAGCAGGAGGCCTCAGAGGAGTCGAGCGACGACCTATCGGGTCTTTCGGAGGCTGAGTTGGTTGCACTCTTTGCAAGCAAGATAGAGTCGGAGCCTGTACAGACACTGCGTTCAGTAGTCGAAGCAATTAAGATAGCATTCTACAAGCAGCATCGCTCAAAGGTTGACGCCGAGCGTAAGTCGTTCCTCGAGGCGGGTGGCGACGAGGAGTCATTCACCCCAACCCCCGATGCTGAGGAGCAGCGCTTCAAGGAGCTCTTTGCCATCTACCGTGAGCAGCGAGACAAGCACATCGCACAGATGGAGGCCGACAAGGAGGATAACCTCAAAATCAAACTTCAGATTATCGAGGAGCTTAAGGAGCTTGTCAACTCCGACGAGACCATGAATACCACATTCACTCGCTTCCGTGAGCTCCAGGCTCGCTGGAAGGAGACAGGTCTTGTGCCACAGCAGAATGTCAAGGACCTCTGGGAGACATACAACCTCCACGTAGAGAACTTCTACAACTTCATCAAGATCAACAAGGAGCTCCGTGACCTCGACCTCAAGAAGAACTACGAGGCTAAGATCTCGCTCTGTGAGCAGGCCGAGGCACTCACATTCGACAGCCAGATTGTAGAGTCATTCCGCAAGCTTCAGAAGCTCCACGACGAGTGGCGTGAGACAGGCCCTGTGGCCATAGAGTTCAAGGAGGCTCTCTGGGAGCGATTTAAGGAGGCATCGAGCCGCATCAACAAGCGCCACCAGGAGCACTTTGAGAACATCAAGGCCGAGCAGACCAAGAACCTCGCTCTCAAGAGCGAGCTCTGCCAGAAGGTAGAGGCTATGACCGAGCAGCCAACACTCTCACGCAAGGAGTGGAACAAGCTCAGCGAGGAGTTGCTCGAGATACAGAAGGTGTGGAAGACCATTGGCTACGCACCAAAGAAGGATAACAACCGCATATACGAGCGTTTCCGTGCCGCTTGCGACAAGTTCTTCGAGCACAAGCGTGAGTTCTACGCAGGCGTGAAGAGCGAAATGGAGCACAACCTCGCCCTCAAGAACGAGCTCTGCGAGCAGGCCGAGGCGTTGTCTGTATCCGAGGATTGGAAGCATGCCACCGACGAGCTCATAGCTCTCCAGGCTAAGTGGAAGCAGGTGGGCCCAGTAGCACGCCGCCACTCAGATGTAGTATGGAAGCGTTTCCGTGCCGCTTGCGACAAGTTCTTCGAGCGCAAGGCAGCACACTTCTCATCAATCGACTCAGTACACGAGGAGAACTTCAAACTCAAGCAGGCGCTTCTTGTGGAGATGAAGGAGGCTGACATCAAGGCTGGAGGTTTCGAGGCTATCAAAGAGTTCCAGCGCCGCTGGAGCCAGATTGGTTTCGTACCTATCAAGCACAAGGATGCCTTGCAGAAGGAGTACAAGGCGATTGTCGATGGTATGTTCTCAACACTCCGCTCATCGGAGCGTGATCGCTCGATGAACCGCTTCAAGGAGCGTGTGGCAAATATGAAGGGTGGCCAGCAGCTGCGCTCAGAGCGTGAGAAGCTCTACAACAAGGTTCGCCAGATGGAGCAGGATATCACCGTATTGGAGAACAACATCGGATTCTTCTCGAAGTCCAAGAATGCAGAGTCGCTCATTGCCGACGTACGAGAGAAGATTGAGCGCACAAAGCGTGACATGGCTCAAATCATCGAGAAGATCAAGCTCATTGATGCCCAGTAGGCTCACAAGCAGCCCCAAGGCAAAAAGAACACAAGAAATTAGACAGAAAGCAGTATAACTCAAAGCTCCTTAGCGGGAGCACAAAAACTTAGATGTTATGAAACTATCTAAACCAAAGTACATTTTCGTGACCGGAGGCGTTGCCTCATCACTTGGCAAAGGCATCATCTCAGCCTCAATCGCACGCCTTCTTCAGGCTCGTGGCTACTCAGTAACCATCCAGAAGCTCGACCCATATATCAACGTTGACCCAGGCACGCTCAACCCCTATGAGCATGGCGAGTGCTACGTGACCGAGGATGGTACAGAGACAGACCTCGACCTTGGCCACTACGAGCGTTTTACCTCAATCCAGACAACCAAGAACAACAACGTCACAACAGGTAAGATCTACCAGTGTGTAATCGAGAAGGAGCGTAGTGGCGAGTTCCTTGGTAAGACCGTGCAGGTTATCCCTCATATCACCGACGAGATTAAGCGTCGTGTGCAGCTGCTCGGCGCAACAAAGAAGTACGACGTGATCATCACCGAGATTGGTGGTACTGTGGGCGATATCGAGTCGTTGCCATTCATCGAGTCAGTACGTCAGCTCCGCTACGAGCTCGGCTACCAGAATACTGTTCTTGTGCACCTCACACTCATCCCATACATGGCAGCTTCGGGCGAGCTTAAGACTAAGCCTACACAGCACTCTGTAAAGGAGCTTCTCTCGTATGGTTTGCAGCCAGATGTATTGGTACTCCGCTCAGAGCACGAGCTCGGCCAGGATTTGCGCCGTAAGGTAGCTCTCTTCTGCAACGTTACACCAGAGGCTGTTGTTCAGTCTATCGACGTGCCAACAATCTACGAGGTGCCTATTCGCATGCACGACCAGAACCTCGACGGCGTATTGCTCGAGAAGCTCGGCTTGGAGTCAGACCAGGAGCCAAACCTTACGGAGTGGAAGGCCTTTGTGGAGCGCATCAAGAATCCTAAGAGCCAGGTAGACATCGCCCTCGTGGGTAAGTACACCGAGCTCCCCGATGCATACAAATCTATCAGCGAGTCATTCATCCACGCAGGTGCAGTAAACGAGGTGAAGGTGAAGCTTCACTACGTAAACTCTGAGCGTCTTACTATCGACAACGTGAGCGAGCAGCTTGGCAAGATGTCGGCAGTGATGGTTGCACCAGGATTTGGTAACCGTGGTATCGAGGGTAAGCTCGTGGCAGTACGCTATGCACGTGAGAACAATGTTCCATTCTTCGGTATCTGCCTCGGTATGCAGTGTGCCGTGATCGAGTTTGCACGCAACGTCCTTGGTTGGGCAGATGCGAACTCAAGCGAGATGGCTCAGACAAAGCATGCTGTTATCGACCTTATGGAGGAGCAGAAGAAGGTTACTGCCAAGGGCGGTACAATGCGTCTTGGTGGCTACCCATGTCACCTCGAGGAGGGCTCACGTGTGCGTGAGGCTTATGGCCAGGAGAACATCGTGGAGCGCCACCGCCACCGCTATGAGTTCAACAGCTCGTTCCTTGCAGATTTCGAGGCTGCAGGCATGAAGGCAACAGGTCTTAACCCAGACACTGGCCTTGTGGAGGTTGTCGAGATCCCTGCACACCGCTGGTTTGTAGGTGCTCAGTACCACCCAGAGTACCACTCTACAGCAGCAAATCCTCATCCATTGTTCGTGCGTTTTGTTCAGGAGGCGCTCAAATACCGTGATGAGAACAATAAATAGTTTAAGCAATAAGTTAGTGATTAACTAAACTAAAATTTAAGAATAAAAAGATTTTTTAGATGGATAAGAAGACGATTATTGGCCTTCTGTTGATGGTGGCCATATTTGTAGGCTTCTCGTTCTACGAGAGCCACAAGGCCGAGGAGTATAACGAGTGGAAGAAGGGCCAGTTGGAGATGCAGAAGGCTTTGGAGCAGGAGCAGGAGGCACACCGCAAGGCTGAGCAGGCGCTCACTGCCGAGGAGCTCGCAGCACGTGATTCTATGGAGCGTGTACGCATCGAGAATGCAGAGTTGTATAAGTATGGCTCTGAGCTTAAGGCAGCACGCAATGCCGAGGCTGAGGTTATCACCCTCTCAAACGACTTTATCAAGGTTGACTTTACAACCAAGGGTGGTAAGATTGCTAACGTAACACTTCTTGACGAGCGCTACACACGCTATGCCGATGGTGAGCGCACCGAGCAGGTGGAGCTCAAGCAGCCAGCAGCCGAGATCTTCGGCGTTGAGCTTAAGTCAGTGAACGATGGCACTACGTTCCTTAGCGACGAGTTCACATTCAACGTTGCGCAGAAGCAGGTGGAGAATGGCCATGAGGTACGCATGACACTCCCTGTTGCATCCGATGCATCGCTGAGCTTTGTATACACCATCCACACCACAGGCCAGGAGAGCCTTGACTATGTCATCGACTTCGACGTTGAGCAGCAGAACCTTGCTAAGTATCTCGCCTCAAACGAGACTCTCGAGCTCAACTGGCGTAGCCGCTCAAACATGAACGAGCGCAGCTACGTGAACGAGAATATCGCCACCAAGATTGTATACTTCGAGGAGGGCGATAGCGAGGAGATGGATACTCCAAACGAGAAGGAGACCTTGGAGAATGTGAGCTGGATTGCCTTCAAGCAGCAGTACTTCACCTCGGCATTCATCAGCTCGAGCGAGCTCATGGCTACTGCCGAGTTCAAGAACTCTACAAAGGGTGGCAGCGACTTTATGAAGGAGTATAACGCCACTATCGAGCTTCCGCTCTCGGCAGAGAATAGCGACTACGCCTTCTACTACGGTCCTAACGACCTTGCAGTCATGGAGGATGTCGAGATCGCTAACCAGAAGAGCCATATCGACGAGATTATCCCTCTTGGTGGTTGGCTCATTGGCTGGGTAAACCGCTATGGTACTGTGCCTATCTTCCAGTGGCTCAGCAGCAAGGGTCTTGGCTTTGGTCTTATCATCTTGATCCTCACTATCTTGGTTAAGCTCGTAATCTTACCTCTCACGTATAAGAGCTATATGTCGACAGCCAAGATGCGTGCTATCCGTCCTGAGATGGAGGCTATCAACAAGAAGTATCCAAACCAGGATGACGCTATGAAGAAGCAGCAGGCTCTGATGGAGCTCTACCAGAAGGCCGGCGTTAGCCCTATGGGTGGCTGTCTTCCTATGCTTATCCAGATGCCTATCCTCTGGGCCATGTTCCGCTTCTTCCCAGCAAGTATCGAGCTTCGTGGCGAGGGCTTCCTCTGGGCCAACGACCTCTCATCATACGATAGCGTATTGGATCTTCCATTCTCAATACCATTCTATGGCGACCATGTCAGCTTGTTCGCACTCCTCATGGCTGTTGCCCTGTTCGGCTTCTCGTTCATGAGCTACAAGCAGCAGGCAGCCACAACTGCGGGCCAGCCAGGCGCAGGTATGATGAAGTTTATGATGGTATACTTCATGCCAGTCATGATGCTCTGCTTCATGAATAGCTACGCTTCGGGCTTGTGCTACTACTACTTCCTCTCGCAGATGTTCACAATGCTTATCATGTGGGTCATCCGTCGCACTGTTGACGACGAGAAGGTACGTGCCAAGCTTCTCTCACACAAGCCTCGCAAGAAGTCACGCTTCCAGGAGCGCTACGAGGAGGCATTGCGCCAGCAGCAGGAGCAGGGTACAATCAACCGTGAGCAGCGCCGCATGCGCAGATAATATCGAAAGATAGATAACAATTAGGGGTTGTCCTTGAGTGGACAACCCCTAATTTATTATATATGTATTAGCACTACTCAGCCGCCTCAGTGCGATATACAATCGTATAGGACTTAACATAGCGAGGATTCTCATTTCCGCCTTGGTAGTAAGCAGACTCAATTAAATTACCATGCGCATCGTACTTGGAGGTAAAGCGACTGTCGATTGAGTTATCACTTTTGTAGGAAATATACTCCAGGCGGTTACCCTCATCATCATAGTTATTAGTTGCGTAGCTTGTCACCTCGTCCTTCTCGTTGTAGTGTACAATCTTAACAACATTACCACGTCGGTCACGCTCGTGAGAGTGGCGATAGGAGTAAGTCTCAGATGGATACCTAAGAACTCGCTCCTCGGTGAGATCTCCATTTCCATTATAGGTAAGGAATCTCTGCTCGATCAATGAGTCATTCTTGTCGTAGAATGCACTCTCAATCACTCGACCTGCCTCGTCGTACTTTGTAGTACTCCTATTTATAAACTCGCCCTCAATATAGAACTTAGTCTCGGTCTTATTGTCATATTCGTCGTAGGCATAGAGATCCTTCGTGTCATAATCGTGAGTGTTATTTGAAAGTTTCTCGACTACACGTCCCGCTGCATCATATTTGTAGCGTGAGCTCCACGACAATTCATCGCCTACGAAACACTCCTCGAGCTCCATACGGCCATCAGCATTGTAGCTATAGATCACTCTCCAAGAGCGATTGTCTACGAAGTCTTCGTTCCTCTTTTCAACAAGATCACCCCTATCATTAAACTTGTAGACTTCTGCAGTCGAAGGTTTCACCTCAGTATCACCAATAGGCATCTCGTTGTAATAGCGCACCTCTTCGGTTACTGACTCCACATCGCCATAGAGTGCACCCATGTACTTTGGCCAGCCCTGACGCACAGGAGCATCACGCTTCGGCACCACACACACCTGAGCCTCCTGGCCACAGGCCACGACAAACATCGCCAGTGCAAATATTAAAATCAGCTTTTTCATTGTATTATTCTCAATATTTAAGCTTGAAGGTTACTTACGATAAGTGATTTCAAAAGTGTAATCGCCTTTTGCGACAACATTACCCTGCGAATCGTAGCGATAGCTTATCTTACCAGTTTCTCCGCTTGCGTAATTCATGCGCTCCTCGACAAGATTTCCAAACCTATCATATTCATATTTTGAAGTATGCGAATAAGTATAAGGCTCAGCAACGTCTTCCTTAAAATACTCATCTTTCTTGCTAATTCTACCTGATGAATCGTATGTATAGACATCCTTGAAGAAGTGATAGTCACCATCATCTCCTGTAGACTCGATAAGTCTGCCTTGTGCGTCGTATACCCAAGTAGCACAAATCACACCACGAGATTTACAGAAGATTTTATTACCATTTGGATCATAGCCATAAGTTAGATTACCACTCTTTATCATGTTGCCCGCCTGGTCGTATGCATAGTTCTCCTTAGAAGCCACAGTATTATTACTATTATAGCGAATAGTCTGAGTTCTCTGATTTTTGTTGTTATATTTATGCTTAGTATAACCCTCGAATATTCCCAGACTCCTCTCCGACTCTAAAAGGCCCTGGCTATTATAGCTATAAACATACTTGTCAAGAGCATATCCGCCTGAATAATATCCCCACTCTAGAACATCTCCTCGTTGGTTAAACTGGAACAGCAAATAATCATTTTCATAGTAACCATTGTTGCAACAAATCTTTACTGACTCAACATTACCACGGAGTGCAGGCAGGGTAAAGTTGAAAAAGTTTGACTCCATCTGACTTACGCCACTAAAATTTGTCCAGCCCTGACGCTCTTGAGCCTCAGCCAGAGGGATAGCTTTGCTTGCACCAAAGTAATCACACGCCACAGCAGCCAAAGCAACCGAAAGCATTAAAAATAGTCTCTTCATAGTATTTTTTTAATTTTGTAATAAATCGATCTTGCTAACCACACTTAAATGGTGAATCATAATTGGTTTCTGTAACTATTGGATGGAGGCATAGTTGACGTACATCTCCATTCAAGACAATGAGCATGGCGCCAAAGGTTCCTCAACCACTCCTAATTTCGAGTTAGAAGGGGTTAGATTTGGTGACATGTCGAGATTGAATTGGATGGGGGTGTACTTGGCGTACATCCCCATTCAAGGCAATGAGCATGGCGCCAAAGATAGCCCCTTATCACTCGAAATTACCCGATTGTGTGCATACGAACCGATGCCTTAATGAGGGCTATAGCACGTATACGGTCTATCTCCACCTCCTTGTCTGCATGGTGCTGGTTCTGACTCACTAGCTTCACAAAGCCGGGGTGCTCGGACTTCTGCACATACTTCACGGTGATATACTCCTCGCCGTCGATATCGATTGAGAGGAGGTACATATCGCCCCAGAAGACATCACGCACGTCGGAGAGCTGCTTATATAATATAATGTCACCGCTCTTGAGCAGCGGATACATCGAGTCGCCAACGATATATATCGCACCGTCGCATTTAGGGAGGTTAGGGATATGGATGAAGTCGTGAGGCTTAATCTTCTCGTTATCAGCGAATAGGGGCACGAGGCCCGCAGTACCCTCGATTGAGTAGAGAGGCACGCTCTGCATAGGCAGCGACTTGTCAGTTCGGTGCAGATATGATGTCAGGTCGGGCTCGGCATTAAACATCTTACCCTCGCCCGTATCGAGCCAGTCGGGATTTAGGTTAAAATCCTGAACAAGGATGTTTTTGTTACGCTGCGAGAGTCCTGCCTTGCTTGTTTCGATCATTGATAGCGCCGCCTTACCAATGCCAAGTCGCTGAGCTAGTTGCTCTTGAGTAAGTTTAAGCTCCTTGCGCATAAGTCTTACTCGCATTCCGATAGTCTCCATATAAAATAATATTATATTAAATTTTTGTACAGAATTGTTGACAAATCAATTTTTTGAACGTATATTTGCACTACAAAGTTAAACAATTTATTTCAACAAACAACAATTTTACCAAAAAAGTATCAAAAAATCAACAATGTACAGCATTTCTCATCAACTCTATCTTGAGGTTTGGGGGAGATTAATGAGTGCAATTGGCCGTAAGGAGTATTTCTCGGGCAGCGTGACATGCATCGTGGAGGACACAGAGTGCAGGCTCACATGCACACTCATCGTGGTGCGCAACCACGACAGAGAGTCGGAGGGTCGCATGGCCGAGATAGAGAAGATCATCCCCGTGTGGTGGGAGTTTCACACCACAATAGGTGGCCAGGAGCTGCTCAACGACTTCTCATTTCGTGAGCTCCTCTACATAGCACTTTAATCAATCAACATCCTCAACGGAGCGTGGCCCATTTCCTACCTCGAAGCGATGCCTTCGCCACCTCCGCAACTTTGCCCAATCGCCCGCATCGGGGCAGGGCATAAAACTATTTTCTACATGCAACAGATTTTAAGCACGAAGGAGCTACCCCAATGCTCCTTCACAGAGTTTGCACTCACGGTCTATCCATTCTTAGAGCTTAGCCCCTTTCACAGGAGATATTACGAGGTGCTCGAGGCATTTGCCCAGGGGCGCATACGCAAACTTATAGTATCCGTACCGCCGCAACATGGCAAGAGCGTGGGCGCTACAACACTTCTTCCGGCCTATATGCTGGGGCTCGACCCCGATACTCGCATAGCCATAGCATCGTACTCAGGCACCCTGGCCTCGAAATTTAATAGACGTGTGCAACGCATCATCTCCTCGAGAGAGTATGGCGAGATATTCCCCGAGACGACAATCAAGCAGGGAACAAAACCCGCAGGATATATACGCACCTCGGACGAGGTGGAGATAATCGGGCGCAAGGGAGAGCTGATATCGGTAGGTCGTGAGGGGTCGCTCACGGGAAATCGTGTAGACTGCTTCATACTCGACGACCTGTACAAGGATGCCATGGAGGCACAGTCGCCCGTGGTGCGTGAGAACTGCTGGGAGTGGTACACCTCGGTGGTGCGCACACGCATGCACAACACCTCACGTGAGCTTATAGTATTCACACGTTGGCACGAGGAGGATCTTATCGGAAGGCTTATGCGGAGTGAGAGGTGCAGGCCATTAAACTCTTTGAGTGATATCGAGAGTGTGGAGGCGGGCGAGTGGTTATACCTTAACTACGAGGCGATAAAGGCCTCGCCACCAACCGAGCTCGACCCTCGACATGAGGGCGAGGCGCTATGGCCCGAGCAGCAGAGCAGGGAGCTGCTGGAGCAGAAGCGCAACCTCGACCCAGCACACTTCGAGGCGATGTATCAGGGTCATCCTACGTCACGTGAGGGATTGCTATATAGCGACAAATTTAGGGAGTACGACACGCTGCCTCGAGATATTGTTGAGCGAAGCAACTACACCGACACGGCAGATACGGGAAGCGACTATCTTGCCTCGATATGTTACTCGGTTGATAGCGATGGAGTGATATACGTCACCGACGTGGTATACACGCAGGAGGCAATGGAGATAAGCGAGCAGCTGGTGGCCCAGATGCTCACAAACAACGACACTCGACGTGCCGTAGTAGAGAGTAATAATGGCGGTCGTGGCTTTGCCCGTGCTCTACAACGCCTTGCACCGAGGGTGCGCATAGAGTGGTTTCATCAGAGTGGTAACAAGGAGGCACGCATTCTCTCAAACTCGGCCACAGCACTCCACTTAATACGCATGCCACGAGGGTGGCACCTGCGCTGGCCCGAGTTCTATGCCCATCTAGTGACCTACAAACGTCTGTTTCGTGCCAACCGCCACGACGATGCTGCCGACGCAATAACGGGCATTGTGGAGCGTGAGGCGAGAACATCGGGCGAGAGTCAGCACCGACGTCTAAGATTCTTATAGCAGTGCCACGATGCGCTCGAGCCAAAGTCGGTCAATATCGTCGTAGGTACCCACCTCGTTACTATCAATATCGAGCACAGCAACTACCCTACCGTCACGATAGAGGGGAACAACAATCTCGCTACGAGAGAGCGAGCTGCAGGCGATATGTCCTGGAAAGAGCTCTACATCGGGAATAACAAGGGTCTTAGCACGCTGCCATGCAGCACCGCAGACACCCTTGCCATAGGCTATGCGGCTGCATGCAAGAGGGCCCTGGAAGGGTCCAAGGATAAGCTCATCGCCAACAACACGATAGAAGCCCGTCCAGAGATTATCAAACGTATAGTGAATCATCGCAGCTACATTAGCCATATTGGCTATCTCGTCGCTCTCCGCTTCAATAAGAGATACGACCTGCCTATAGAGCAGGTCGTATCGTTCGTTTTTGCCACCCTGGGCAATCTTGAGTTCTTCAGCCATAGACAACTATCGCAAAATATCGTTGTTGAGCTGTGGAATATCTGTTGAGCGCTCACGTGAGCCGAGCAGGTGCTCCGAGAAGTAGTCGGCCATGCGCCAGAAGAAGTACTCGTTCATATCGCCAAAGCCGTGACGCTGGCCAGGGAGAATGAGCATATCGAAGCGCTTGTTAGAGCGGATAAGAGCATTGACAACACGAAGGGTGTTACCTGGGTGTACGTTCTCGTCGATATCGCCATGCACGAGCAAGAGGTGACCCTTGAGGCGTGAAGCGATCTCTGGGTTGGCAGTAATGCGGTACTCGAACTCGATCTCGCCATCCTTCTCCTTCTCCATGATACCATGGTGCTTCTCGCTCCACCAGCGGTTGTAGATATTGTTATCGTGGTTACCTGCGCACGATACCGCTACATCGAAGAAGTCAGGATACATCAAAATCGCTGCAGTCGACATAAAGCCACCACCCGAGTGACCGTGGATACCTACACGCTCAATGTCGATGAAGCTGTGGCGTGCGGCGAGCTGCTGTGCAGCAACAACCTTATCCTTAAGACCATAGTCACGCATGTTACCATAGCCGTAGTTGTGATACCACTTAGAGCGGTCAGGGTGACCACCACGGTTACCTACGGTAATTACGATGAAGCCGAGCTGAGCAAGGCGGTCGGTGCGCACCTGTGGGTGGTACCATGACTGCTCGACAGCCTCGGTCTGAGGACCTGGATATACGTACTCAATGATAGGGTACTTCTTGTTAGGATCAAAGTCATAAGGCTTGTACATCACGCCGTGGAGGTCTGTGATGCCATCGGCAGCCTTGACAACAAATGGCTCTGGATAGCAGTAGCCCACAGCCTTAAGAGGCTCGATATCAACTGCCTGGAGATCCATAACCTTGCGACCATCGGTAGAGTAAAGCTCCGATACTGGCGCTGCGTCAACACGTGAGTAGGTAATGGTGAAGAAGCGACGGTCGTCCGAGAGCGAGAACTCGCCATTGAAGCCCTTAGGATCGAGCTGCTTGAGTCCCGAGCCATCGTAGTTCACACGGAAGAGGTGCAAGAAGTATGGGTTCTCGTCCTTGTTGTAGCCAGTAGCCGTAAAGTAGATAACACGCTTAGCGTCGTCAACGCCAAGGATGTTAGATACATGCCACTCGCCCTTGGTAATCTGGTTGATAAGCTCACCATCCTCAGAGTAACGATAGAGGTGTGCCCAGCCTGTGCGCTCCGACCACTGGATAAGCTCCTTGCCAGAGTTTACAAGCACAGGGTTCTGCCACTCGATAGAGGTATTCATCGACTCAGCAACAACCTCCTTAGCCGTTGCCGAGGCAACATCTACTACGCAGAGGTCTGCACGCTTGATATCACGGCTCTGGCGGATAACATAGAACTTAGAGTCGTCGCCCTGCCATACTGCACGACGTGGGCGCTGGTAGATCTCTGAGTGGTTGAATGGGCGGTTGCAGATAAAGAGCATCTGCTCCTTGTACTTAGGCATATCGACCTTGCGGCACTCGAAATTCTCGGTATCGAACAACTCGAGCCAGAAGTCAGGGCTCTGCTCGCCAGGCATCTGATACTTGTATGAGAAGAGCTCAGGGCGTGGCTTTAGGATGTTGATCACCCAGAAGTCGAGCAACATCTCAGTGTTGCAACGTACTGTAGCAAAGTGCTTTGAGTCGGGCGACCACTGCAGATGAACACGGTAGCGCTCATCCTTCTTAAGCTGCTCGATACAATCCTCAAACCAGTGGTATGCCGTAGCGTCGTTTGCGTCGGTAGTGATCTGGTGCTCCACGATTGTAGAGTCCTTAGGATCGATCACGAGCTTCTCCACATCCTCAACACTCATATACCAAAGGTTGTAGTTCTTCTGATATACAGCAATCTTGCCGTCGGGCGATACATTGGCCCACTCAGGGAATCTGCCAAGGCGCTTTTCGATGCGAGTGAGCTCACGCTTTGCAATATCCCACTTGTAGTGGAGCACGAGAGCCTTGCCCTTATCATCCTTAGGAGCATAGATGTTGTTCTCGACAATAGCATCCCCTGGACGCACGTCGAAGAGCACATACTTATCCTCCTCGAGCTTCATGTTAGAGATTGGTAGATGCTGAGCATCAAATGGATATGATGAGTCGAGCGTAACCTTCTCGGCAAGCTCGGCCATTGACCATAGCTCGGTCTGACGACCAGCTGCAGGGTCAACGATGTAGTATGTTATGGCATCTATTGTCTGCCACTTGTACCAAAACTTGTTGCTGTTCTCAAACCAGTTGGGACGCACTGATGTCTGTGGTACAAGACGGCGCACACGTGCTGGCGAGAACTGCTCTGCGAGCGTGTAGTTAGGAGTAATAGCCTGAGGCTCAGCGCCCATGGCTGGTGCTACGACAGCCATCGCCGCCACAGCAATAAGGAGTGATTTCAGTCTCTTGATCATATTATTTGAAGTTTTATTTTGTCCGAAGGTTATACAATTATACAAAGATATGAAAAATTCTCGAAACTAAAAACGGTGTTCATCTTTTATTTGCGTACGCATGCGCGACAAGCTGTCAATTTCTTATCATGCGGTACAGGCAAAAGAAAAATTTCTTGTTAGAAGGTAGTAGATGCAACGCTCGGCAAAAAAAATGCGGATGGGCTGTACTAAAGCGGAATTGTTTTTTAGACAGTACGGGCACATGTAATTTCTTGTTAGAAGGGTGCCGAGTGCTACACTCGGCAAAAAAAATGCGGATGGGCTGTACTGAAGCGTACTGCCCATTCGCATTTATTTTTGTTAGGGGCCGCAATCGACCCCTTATCACAAGAAATTAGTATGATTTTGCAAAAAGAACACGGAACTTCGAAGGCTTGCCAGAGAATACGCAGGTACCCTCCTCCTCAACAACATCCATAGGGATGCAGCGGATAGTCGCCTTTGTAGCCTCCTTGATAGCCTGCTCTGTCTCAGGAGTACCATCCCAGTGAGCCGAGATGAAACCACCCTTCTCGTTGAGCACCTGCTGGAACTCCTCCCAAGTATCCACCTTGGTAATCATAGAGTTGCGGTAGTCGAGAGCCTTCTTGAAGATATTGTTCTGAATCTCGTCGAGAAGTGCTACGATACGATCTGTGAGGCCCTCCTGCGATACTGACTCCTTGGTGAGGGTATCACGGCGAGCGAGCTCGATAGTGCCATTCTCCAAGTCACGTGGGCCAAGTGCAAGGCGCACAGGCACACCCTTCAACTCATACTCTGCAAACTTGAAGCCTGAGCGAACATTGTCACGAGCGTCGATCTTAACAGATACGCCCTTAGCACGAAGCTCCTTGGCCATCTCCTCGAAGCGTGCCACAACCTGCTGACGCTGCTCCTCGCCCTTGTAGATAGGAACCATAACAACCTGAATAGGCGCGAGCTTTGGAGGAAGCACAAGGCCGTTGTTGTCTGAGTGAGCCATGATAAGAGCACCCATAAGACGTGTTGACACACCCCATGATGTTGCCCATACATACTCCTGCTTACCCTCCTTTGAGGTGTACTGCACGTCGAAAGCCTTAGCAAAGTTCTGACCGAGGAAGTGCGATGTACCACTCTGGAGAGCCTTACCATCCTGCATCAAGGCCTCGATTGTGAGGGTGTCGACAGCACCTGCGAAGCGCTCGTTAGGCGACTTGTGGCCCACAACCACAGGCACACCCATCCACTCCTCAGCGAAGGTCTTGTAGACATTGATCATGCGCTCTGTCTCCTCTATAGCCTCCTCGGCTGTAGCGTGAGCGGTGTGTCCCTCCTGCCACAAGAACTCGGCAGTACGCAAGAAGAGGCGTGTACGCATCTCCCAGCGAACAACGTTAGCCCACTGGTTGCACAAGATTGGAAGGTCACGATATGAGGTGATCCAGTTCTTGTATGTGTTCCAGATGATAGTCTCGGATGTTGGACGCACGATGAGCTCCTCCTCAAGACGAGCTGCAGGGTCAACAACGATACCATTACCCTCCTCGTCGTTCTTGAGACGGTAGTGAGTCACCACGGCGCACTCCTTGGCAAAGCCCTCAACGTGGCTCGCCTCACGAGAGAAGAATGACTTAGGGATGAAGAGTGGGAAGTAGGCATTCTCGTGGCCTGTCTCCTTGAACATGCGATCGAGCACGTCGCGCATCTTCTCCCAAATAGCGTAGCCATAAGGCTTGATAACCATACAGCCGCGGACTGCTGAGTTCTCAGCGAGGCCCGCCTTAATAACCAAGTCGTTGTACCACTGTGAGTAGTTCTCGTCGCTCTTGGTTAGATCCTTTAATTCAACTGCCATAATTTATCTTGATTTTTGTTCGTTGCAAAGCAGATATACCGATTAGGTATATTCGGGGGACAAAGGTACAAAATAAACTGCAAATTTCAAAACATAAATTTCAAGGCCCACATTATCACTAAAAATAGCGAAATTTAACACCCTCATGACATGGTCTGACGTGGTTATTTTACGGAGTACAGGCGTTAGAGTCGAAGAGGGCGAATAGGTGTAATAATATGCCTATTTACGCTCAAAAACTCAAAAAATATTACTACTATTTTTATCACACCAAAGTGGTAGTTATCAGGGGGTAAGGATGCAAGAATTTGGTAAGGCGGGAGAGCGAAAAATAAAAAACTTTGAGTTGGCATAATTTTATTGCCAAAAATTCGTATATTTGTGAACAATATATACGCAAGTATATAGTTTGTAGATTTTTTGTGTGGCACGACAGGGCGAGATAAGCATGCAGAAAATGGAGATATTTGTACCTATCTCGAGTCGGTCACATGGGGTTTATTAACTACTAATACTTTTTTTGCTTAATGGAGAAATCAAATTACATCATCGAGCTCTCGAACATCACTAAGACGTTCCCCGACAAGGTGGTTCTCGACGATGTCAGTTTGTCAGTAAAGAAGGGCGAGTTCCTCACAATTCTTGGTCCTTCGGGTTGTGGCAAGACCACACTACTGCGTCTTTTGGCGGGCTTTAACAGCGCCACAAAGGGTGAAATCCGTATCGGAGGCGAGGTAATGACAGATGTTCCTCCACACCTCCGTCCCGTGAACACGGTGTTTCAGCGTTACGCCCTATTCCCTAACTACAACGTATTCGACAACATCGCCTTTGGTCTTAAGCTCCAAAAGGTCGACAAGAAGGAGATTGAGCAGCGTGTGAAGCGTGCTCTCAAGATGGTGGGTATGACCGACTACGAGCATCGCGACGTACAGTCGCTCTCGGGTGGTCAGCAGCAGCGTGTGGCTATCGCACGAGCTATCGTCAACCGCCCACAGGTGCTCCTTCTCGACGAGCCTCTTGCAGCCCTCGACCTGAAGATGCGTAAGGATATGCAGATGGAGCTCAAGGAGATGCACCGCTCGCTCGGTATCACCTTCATCTACGTCACACACGACCAGGAGGAGGCACTCACGCTCTCTGATACTATCGTGGTGATGAACGAGGGTGTGATTCAGCAGATAGGCACACCTACGGATATCTACAACGAGCCATGCAACGCCTTTGTTGCCGACTTTATTGGCGAGAGTAATATCATCAACGCAACGATGGTACGTGACCGCCTTGTACGATTTATGGGCAAGGAGTTCGAGTGTATCGACGAGGGCTTTGGCGAGAATACTCCCGTGGATGTTGTTGTTCGCCCCGAGGATGTATATATCATCCGCAATGCCGAGGCAGCGATGTTCCATGGCACAGTACGCTCATGTATATTCAAGGGCGTGCACTACGAGATGTTTGTCGATACGCCCGACGGCTACGAGATCATGATTCAGGACTACAACTGCTTCGAGATAGGTAGCGAGGTGGGCATGATGATCAAGCCTGCTGATATCCACGTCATGCGCAAGGAGCGTACCGAGAACCATGTTGTGGGCAGAATGATCGACACCACACATGTCGAGATTCTTGGCGAGAGCTTCGAGTGCGAGGCTCAGGAGGGCTTGGCACAGGGCGACGAGGTAGATGTAGCCTTTGATTTCGACAAGGTCGAGCTCACCGACGACTCCGAGGATGGTACATCGTGGGGTACTATACGCTTCATCCTCTACAAGGGTGACCGCTACCACCTCACCGTGCGCACCGACGATGGCGAGAATGTCTATGTCGACACACACGACGTGTGGGAGGACCTCGACGAGGTGGGTATCAAGATCGCACCTTCGGCCCTGCGCATTAGCAAGCGCTAAGCTAAAATAAGGATTATTTATAACGTTTTATTGAATTATAATTGTTCGATCAAAGAATGAATAGTTTGGTAAAATATTTCTCACGACGACGCACCTGGAGCATACCCTACGTTATCTTCCTGGCGATATTTGTCGTGGTACCGCTCATTCTTATCATGGTCTATGCCTTTCAGTCGAACGATGGAGGCTTCTCGTTGGCCAACTTCGAGAAGTTTATCAACCAGCCCGAGGCTGCTAACACCTTCATCTACTCTATTGGCATTGCCCTGATAACCACCATTATATGTATCATCCTGGGCTACCCTGCCGCCTACATCCTCTCGCGTGCACAGCTCTCCACAGCTCGTCTTGTGGTTATGTTGTTCATCCTGCCGATGTGGATCAATGTCTTGGTGCGCACACTCGCTACGGTTGCTCTGTTTGACTTCATGCGTCTGCCTCTTGGCGAGGGTGCACTCATATTTGGTATGGTATACAACTTCCTACCATTCATGATCTACCCTATCTACAACGTGTTGCAGAAGATGGATCACTCACTTATCGAGGCTGCCGAGGATCTTGGAGCCACACCACGTCAAGTATTTACACGTGTGGTGTTCCCACTCTCTATGCCAGGCATTGTGAGTGGTATCATGATGGTGTTCATGCCAACAATCTCGACATTCGCAATATCGGAGTTGCTCACAATGAACAACATCAAGCTCTTTGGTACTACGATTCAGGAGAATATCAACAACGGCATGTGGCACTATGGTGCAGCCTTGTCGCTGATTATGCTTATAATTATAGGTATCACTTCGCTCTTCACCGACTCATCGTCGGAGGATGGCGGTAACGAGGGACTGCTATGATAAAGAAAATACTCTCAGGCGGATACTTGGTGCTGCTGCTCATCATGCTCTACGCACCTATTGCCATCATAGCCATCTTCTCGTTCACCGAGTCGAAGGTCTTGGGCAACTGGACAGGCTTCTCTACGGAGCTCTATACATCGCTATTCTCAGGTGGCGTGCGCTACTCGCTGGTCGACGCACTGCAGAATACATTTATCATTGCTACTGTCGCAGCGGTGGTATCTACACTTCTGGGTACTATTGCCGCAATTGGCATTCACGACCTGCGCTACGGCAAGCGTCGTGCCATTAACTTTGTCAACAACATCCCTATCCTCAACCCCGACATCATCACGGGTATCTCACTCTTCTTGCTGTTCGTGTCGTTGGGCATCAGCCAGGGATATATGACTGTTATTCTGGCACATATCGCATTCTGTACGCCCTATGTCGTGCTTAGCATCATGCCACGACTTGTGCAGATGAACCCTAATATCTACGAGGCAGCCCTCGACCTTGGCGCTACGCCTATGCAGGCCATGCGTCGCATTATCATCCCTGAGATTCGTCCAGGCATGATCTCGGGCTTCATCCTCGCATTCACACTCTCTATCGACGACTTCGCTGTTACTATCTTCACAAATGGTACCGACGGCCTGCAGACACTCTCGACATATATCTATGCCGATGCTCGCAAGGGTGGTCTTACGCCCGAGCTCCGTGCACTGTCGACAATCATCCTCATTGTTGTGGTTGTGTTGCTTATCATCGTGAACTACCGCGCCGCACGCCAGGCTAAGCGTGCCGAGGAGCAGCAGAAGCAGGTAACAATCAAAAACCGTGTACGCCGATGAAAAAGTTTATTCTACATAGCATAGCCCTTATCGTGGCACTTATGGCTGTGGGTTGTGGTGTTAGCGATGAGCGTGCCCACACACTCAAGGTCTACAACTGGGGTGACTACATCGACGAGGATCTCATCGCCGAGTTCGAGGAGTGGTACGAGGAGCAGACAGGTGAGCCTGTGCAGATCATATACCAGACATTCGACATCAACGAGGTTATGCTCGCCAAAATCGAGAACGGCATGGCCGACTTCGACGTGGTATGCCCCTCGGAGTATATCGTTGAGCGAATGATGCGCAACGAGCTGCTGCAGCCTATCCTCACGCCCGAGTTCGAGAAGGAGATTAACGACAAGGGTATCAACTACTTCAACTACGTATCGCCATATATCAAAGAGCAGTTCTCGCTGCTCGAGGCTCCCGAGGGTCAGGACCCTAACGACTATGCCGTGGGTTATATGTGGGGTACGACGGGTATCTTGTACAACGCCAAGTATGTAACCGAAGAGGAGGCGATGTCGTGGGATCTGATGTTCGACAAGCGTCTGCAGGACAAGATCTTCGTGAAGGATGCCTTCCGTGATGTATACTCCCCTATTCTCATCTATGCCAAGACCCTCGAGGCGCGCAAGAATGGCACTCTGGGCGAGAACGAGATGCTCGACATTGCGACCATTCGTGAGCTTATGTACGACTCTTCGGACGAGTCTATCGCACTTGTCGAGAGCTACCTGAAGCGCATGAAGGAGCTTGTAGCGGGCTGGGAGGCCGACTTCGGCAAGGAGATGATGACCCAGGAGAAGGCCTGGATCAACCTCATGTGGAGTGGCGACGCAGTGTGGGCTATCGAGGAGGCTGAGGAGGTCGACGTAGAGCTCGCATATACCGTTCCTGAGGAGGGCAGCGTGGTGTGGTTCGATGGTTGGGTTATACCTAAGTATGCTGTGAACACACACGCCGCACGCTACTTTATCGACTATATGTGTAAGCCTGAGAATGCTATCCGCAATATGGATGCTACGGGCTACGTGAGTGTGGTGACATCGAAGGAGGTTATGGACTATATGTCGAGCGAGGAGGACTACGACGAGCCTCTGGACCTTAGCTACCTCTTTGTCGACGCTGAGGGTAACCCTATCGAGGGCTCAGATAGCGTATATACCGACCCTGTGTTGTACCCTTGCCGCACGGTCATCGAGCGTTGCGCCATGATGCACGACTCGGGCAACCGCACCGACAAGATGCTCGAGATGTGGTCGAGAGTCAAGGGCGACAACCTCTCAACAGGCATGCTCGTGGGCATTATACTCTTCTTCAGCGTCATGCTCGTATGGGGTGTTGCTCGCAAGATCAACAACTACCGCAAGCGTCAGGCACACCGCAAGCGCCGACGTCATCAGTATGAGCACAAGACAAAACACTAACCAACTATTTATAAACTAAACAATTAATTACAATTATAGACGATGACAAGAAAGTTTTTCGCACTCTTCCTTGCCACCTTTGCGCTTACAGTCGCTGCGCAGGCAACCACCCCTACCGAAACAGGTAACTCTACCACAACTCTCAAGTCTGCACTCGCTGCAGAGCAGACAGCCGACGACGAGGATGAGGGTCTATTCTGGTTCGATGCAGGTGCAAACATTGCCTCTAACTACCTTTGGCGTGGTTACGACCAGTCATACTCGGGCAAGATGTTCGACCCCTCAATTCAGCCAAGCGTGACATTTGGTCTTGGAGCATTCTACCTCGACCTATGGCTCAATGTGTCGCCTATGAGCCAGTATCAGGAGTTTGACATGACACTCGGCTTCGACTACAAGAACCTATCTATTACAGTATACGACGTATGGTGTGGTGTGGGCAAGGATTTCTGGCAGAACGACTTCCTCGATGGTTCGAACCACAACCTCACAGCGACTATCGACTACACATTCTTTGACCGCCTGCGTCTGCACTGGGGTACAACATTTATCCACTCTGCCGACTGGCTCTACAACGAGGATGGCTCACGTATGCGCCGTGCCTTCTCATCATACTTCGAGGTGGCATATACTCAGCCTGTTAAGGAGCTCTTCGACATCAGCTTTACTGCTGGTGCATCGCCATGGACTGGCCCATTCTGGACTGCAGGACCACAGTTGTTCGAGGATGGCGAGTACTTCCTCAACTACGACGACAAGAACCCTCCAGTTACGGGCTTCAATGTCACAAACCTCAACATCACACTCTCACGTGAGTTCGAGGCAGGCAGCGTGACATTCCCCGTAGAGTTGGGCTATACGTTCAACCCAACAACCAAGCGTCACTACGCACTGCTCAAGGCTGGATTCTCGTTCTAGCACCGAGCTCAATAGTAATTAGGGCTATCAAGTCTAAATAGACAAAGGTGGCGTATGCGGAAACATCAATTCCGTATACGCCACCTCTACATTATAGGGGGGGCAGTGCTATTTCTTACGCAATTTGTCGTACTCCTCGACTAAACTATTGCCAAAGTTTACTGCCGAAGACTCGATCTTCTTATAGGTACCAACAACGCCATCTTCAACTGCCTGGTATCCATCAACAACACCCTGCTCCACTCTTTTATAACCATTAACTACACCTGACTCAATACCCTCATAAGTTTTAACGAGTGTCTGCTTAATTTTCTTTGTCATAATCGAACAATACTTTTTTTAGTTATTAACTTAGTTTGACGCTGCAAAAGTATTGTATATAGTAGAGCTGATAAAGGGATATAGTGCCCAATGATTGGAATGATATTCGTATCATTATTGTGGAATTGCACTATTTGCTCTACCTTTGTTGAACAAAAGGAACATTATTCCAATAAATACGAATATTACGACAATGACACTTTCTAAACTGCTAAGACAATTCATAGGCAATAGCAACATCCAGACATACGTTATTGAGGACCACTTTGCCATTATTGAGAACCCGGTATTTTCTATTCTACCAAATCACCCCTATCGTAATCCGTTGGTGGTAGCAGTATACTGCACATCAGGTGTAGGTAAGGGGCGTGTTAATACCAATATATACGATTTGCAGCGCCACAGCATGATGATTGTCTTGCCTGGGCAGATAACCGAATTGATAGACTTAAGCGATGACTTTCAGGCTACCTATATCGTAATGTCCGAGGAGTTCGTGTCGAGCTTGGGTATAGGCAACACATTCTCTCTTAACAGCATAGTCGCAGCACATCCGCAAACTGCACTTCAAGATAGGGCTCAAGAGGCACTGGAGAGCTATATATCAATGTGTCGAAACCTTATACCTATCGAGAACAACCCTAACCGTCTGGAGATTTTGCAACTACTAACAAAAGCCTTTTTTCTGGGCTTTGGATACTTCATGCACGACACAACTCATAAGACAGGCTCCCGAAACGAGGAGCTGACAAACACGTTTATCAAACTTGTAGAACAAAACTATACAGAGCACCGCGAGTTAAGTTTCTACGCCGAGAGATTAAATCTCACAACTAAGCACCTATCAAGAGTGGTTAAGGAGACCAGTGGCAAGAGTGCAATGGAGTGGATCGAAAAACATGTTATACTAGATGCAATATCGCAACTGCTATCGTCAAACATTAGTGTCAAGGAGATAGCTTATCGACTAAACTTCCCCTCACAATCCTGTTTTGGAAAATACTTTAATAGAGTTGTGGGAGTATCGCCCTCAACTTACAGAGAGCAACACTCCACACAGGGATCGTGCTAAACGACTGATTATTTGCACTTAAAACTCAGGGCGTAAGCAACCTTTAAGCTAAGCGGTGCTTGTGGAAATGGGGTGTGACGACACGTGAGAAGAATATCAGTGCCACGACAACAAGCGCTGCGCCAATCATATAGCAGTACGAGTAGTCATACTCCGAGATATATCCTCCAAGCAACATACCCGCACCAATACCGACATCCCAGCCAGTGAGATAGGTGGCGTTGGCCGTAGCACGACGAGTGTGTGGGGCAAGGTTGATAAAGAGGGTGTTATAGGCAGGGAACATGGTGCCATAGCCGTAGCCAAAGAGGAAGGCTGTAACGAAATAGGTGATATAACCCGCAACAATGCTCCACGATGCTACTGTCGAGAGCAGAGCCTCGCCCATAGCGCCCATAAAGGCGATTACGATACCAGTGGTGATTGTCTCGGTGATATATCCACGATCCACACGCTTGCCCGAGTTAAGACGTGAGGCGATGAGTCCTGCGGCCATGACCGTAAAGAACAAACCGGCATTCTGCTTGATACCCGCCGAGTCGGCATACATAGCCATATAACTTGTCGTCATGCCATAAGGTATGGCGAGCATGAAGAAGGCTATGCAGGCACGAATACCCTCCTTGAGAAAGAATCTGTCGACCGAGAGTTTGAACTCCTTGAGTGGGGCGAGCTCACGGCGAGGCACACGCACAAAGGCTCCGAGCGTGAGGCCCACGATGCCCGTAACAAGCGACGTGAGGAAGAGGAGCGTATAGCTTCCTGACGAGATAACGAAGAGACCTACCATAGGGCCAAAGGCCATGGCGAGGTTGTTCGTTACGCCATAGTATCCAAGACCTTCGCCACGGCGTGACGAGGGCATAACATCGATAACAAGGGTATTACCTGCGGTAGTAAGCATACCGAAGCTAAAGCCGTGGAATACTCGCAGGAGTATGAACAACATGAGCGACTGGGTGATAAAGAAGTAGCCCGTGAACGAGAGCACAAAGATGGCATAAGAGACGATATATACCTTTTTGCGAGGCAGCGCATCGGCCACAAAGCCCGTCATGGGTCGTACGCTAAGCACGGCGATGACATAGCACGAGAGCACCACGCCGACAAGAGCTGGGGATATGGCGAATGTATCTCTTAGATACAACGGCAGCGTGGGCACCAGAATAAAGAACGAAAACGACATCATAAATGCCGCAATACACGTGAATATGTAGTCACGTGTAAAGAGTCTATCCTGCTTTACATCTATCATAGTTGTGCAATAATCAAGATTTAGGAATAATGGTAATACAAAATTAGGAAAAATTTATTATTTTTGCACTGATATTAGATAAATTACACATTGTGTTCTGCAAAATCCAAAATTAAAATATATGAACGCTATCGTAAAAAACAACTTCGAGTTTGAGGGCCAGAAGGGCCACTACG
Organism: Alistipes sp.; assembly: GCA_017629035.1. Taxonomy (GTDB): domain Bacteria; phylum Bacteroidota; class Bacteroidia; order Bacteroidales; family Rikenellaceae; genus Alistipes. The sequence continues at coordinate 101,476 of JAGBXX010000014.1, forward strand.
TAGGTAAGGTACGTGACGTATACAACATCAACGACGACTACCTTGTAATGGTCGTATCAGACCGTATTTCAGCATTCGACGTAGTGCTCCCTAAGGGTATTCCTTTCAAGGGCCAGGTGCTCAACCAGATTGCAGCTAAGTTCCTCGACGCTACTACCGACATCCTTCCTAACTGGAAGATCGGTGTGCCAGATCCTATGGTTACAGTAGGTCACCGCTGCGAGCCTTACAAGGTCGAGATGGTTATCCGTGGTTACCTCTCAGGCCATGCATGGCGTGAGTACAAGGCTGGCAAGCGCACAATCTGTGGCGTAGCTATGCCTGAGGGTATGGTCGAGAACCAGAAGTTCCCAGAGCCTATCATCACCCCTACAACTAAGGCTGACGAGGGTCACGACGAGGATATCTCTAAGGAGGAGATCATCGCTCAGGGCCTCGTGTCACGCGAGGAGTACGAGCAGTTGGAGAAGTACACACGTGCTATCTTCCAGCGTGGTACTGAGATTGCAGAGAAGATGGGTCTTATTCTCGTAGATACTAAGTATGAGTTTGGTAAGAAGAATGGCGTGATCTACCTCATGGACGAGATTCACACCCCTGACTCATCACGCTACTTCTACAAGGAGGGCTACGAGGAGCGTCTTGCAGCAGGCCAGAAGCAGAAGCAGCTCTCTAAGGAGTTCGTTCGTGAGTGGTTGATGGAGAATGGTTTCCAGGGCCAGGAGGGTCAGCAGGTGCCAGAGATGACCGAGGAGGTTGTAAACGGTATCACTGAGCGCTACATCGAGCTCTTCGAGGCAGTTACTGGCGACAAGTTCGTACGTGCCGAGGATGAGGATGTTGAGAAGCGTATCGAGCGCAACGTTGCTGAGTACCTCAAGACATTGTAATATCGGGCTTTAAGCCACACTTACAACAAGAGCGTGTTCGACCAAGGACACGCTCTTCTTAATTTTATCAACTCCTCAACCACACAAAAAAAACTACCGACAGTCATGCTGCCGGTAGCTATTATGTGAGCACGAATTTTGAGCGGCTTAGAGTCGTCCTTTGCACTCAGTTTTGAATTGGATTAGTATCTTACTTTTCGAACTTAGCCTTAGCCTTCTCAAGCTGACGCTTGATAATATCCATAGAGTTGTCGATAGCCTCCTCGAATGTGAAGGCACGCTCCTCAACACGAATATCGCCGCCTGGGACACGGAGCGAAACAACAACTACCTTATTGCCCTTCTCTGAATCGGGATCAAGGCGCAAAACGACCTCTACATCACCCGCTCTCTCATCGACAAAGCGATCCAATCTATCCATCTTCTTCTGAATAAAGTCAAGCAGAGGCTGGCCTGCATCGAATTTCACTGACTGAATCTGTACGTTCATAGGTCAAAAGTATTAAGTTTATATATAGTGCAGGACGAACGCTGCCGTCCCGCTGTCCGCCATATCTACTCGTCGCTACGCTCACGGGGGTGTGCCGAGGTATATATCTCTCTAAGACGCTCCACGTTGGTGTGGGTATAGACCTGAGTAGCCTTCAAAGAACTATGTCCGAGGAGCTCCTGGATCTCACGAAGATCAGCACCCTCGTTGAGCAGATGCGTTGCAAACGTGTGGCGCAAGACGTGTGGCGAGGTTTTGCCCTGAATGCCAGCGCCTTTGAGCACTCTATCGACAATACGCTGCAGAGTACGCTGACTCAAACGCTCCTGTTTCTTTGATAAAATTAGTGCTTTTTTTTGACCTATGCAAATATTTTGCGAAGAATTTTGACTAAAATACTTTTTTAATATTTTGGCCACGGAGCCCAACAAAGGTACTATACGCTCCTTGCGGCCCTTACCTAAAATGCGTATATGGCTGAAATCTGCCGCTATATCCTCACGGTTGGCATTGGCAAGCTCCGAGAGTCGAAGGCCCGTGGTGTAGAATAGCACCACGACAACAGCATCACGCATACGCTCCAGGTCATCAGAGTGCAGATCCTGACGAAGCATCTCAACAAGTTGCATCATACGGCTATCTGCAACAAAGACAGGCAGCCTGCGTGAGGTCTTGAGCGAGCTAAGCGAGGTGACAACATCACGACTCACGAGCTTATGTACTAACATCCAGTGCCAGAATGTACGCAGCGAGGCCATAGCCCTATTTACCGACTGGGGCTTGAGCTTGCGCTCCTCAACAAGATATATCATCCACTCCTCGACATCCTCACGAAGGATAGCCTCGGGGGCGAAATGTTCGAAATCGGTATGAAGAAACGAGAGAAAATCGGTGATGTCACGGCGGTAGTTACGCACCGTGAGGGGTGAGTATCTACGCTCGGCTTCGAGCCATAGTATGAAATCATCGACTGCTGACATAGGCTACATAAGTGGCAACTTGAGATACTCCTCACTCGAAGCACGGCTGACATGGATATACAACATCGACTCCGTGCACTTGACACCCAGAAGTTTGCGCCCCATATCGACATATACTCTACCAATGATATCTACATAGCCACGCTGAGTGATACGACCAAGCATAATAGACTGAGGCTCAGCACCTCGCTCCACGACAACAAACTTATCGGCGTTAAGTTTATATACCTCGTTCTCAACGCTATACGAATCACTGCTTGCATCAATAAACGTGAGATACTCACCCTCGTGCGTTAGCGACTGCACAAGCTCGATGCCTCGGCCCAATGACTGCTTAACAGAGCTATGATAGGCCCTACCAGAGAGCATGCACTCTCTACGCATAGCTGCCTCGATATCGTTTTTCGGCTCGCCAAACATCGGAACAAGGGGATTCAACACACTCTGCACGCCAGCATACTCCTCGGCCGAGGAGATTAGAAAGATATTCTCAGTTTGCACCGGTGGTGTCACATCCTCAAAGGCACGACGACCAGCAAGCTCCGAGTCGTAGGCAAGCTCAACAGCAGAACTAAAGGCCGCAATAACTCGTCCATAGCTCTCAGCATAGCGCTTCTTGCTGAGTTTCTTGAGCGCACCGCCACCACTCAACTTACCATATATAGCACGTCGACGACCCACAGAGTAGGCATAACTATATAGATTGCCCCTATCCTCCCCACTCGACCACGCCTCGAGGTACTCGGGAGCATACAACGACAACATACGCACATCCTGACGGCCATTGCCACCGCTTGGATCACGCAAAAGATCATATAAATATAGATATAGTGCAGAGAGATTAGGGTCACTGGTGCGTGATGTCACCTCCTGCATGAGAGCGGCACGTGTTGCACCATCAATGGCCGATAGTTTGCACTCGTCGTTCATCACCTTGCGCACGACATCTGGCGTGCGGCGCGATGCAAGCACCTCGCGCTGCTGCTGGGGAGTGAGTCCCAACCATGGTGTACGACCCATCGCCGCTACGGAGATAAGTAGCGTGAGGCAGAGCAAGATAGAACGACGCATCACCTACTTAAAGAACTTGTAGTGGAAGATAAGCAGGTAGACAACGGCGCACGAGATATAGGCATCGGCAACGTTGAACACCGCACCGAAGAAATATCCATCGCCGCCAACAAGGAAACGAAGGAACGAAGGACAGTTCTCCCACTTAAAGAGTGGAAGATGAATCATATCGATAACCTTACCCGTGAGAAAGCCAGTACCCTGAGCCTCGATGAAAAGGCCATAAAACATACTATCAACGACATTGCCGATAGCACCTGCAAGGATAAGCACAGCACCCACAATCACACCCGTAGGCACCTCGTCACGCTTCTTAAGAAGGTAGCGAATACCATATATGAGCGCACAAATCATCGCTATGCGGAAGAGGGTGAGCACCACCTTGCCCCAGTCGAAACCCTCCGAGCCACCGCCAAGCTGCATACCAAAGGCAAAGCCTGGGTTCTCAACATAGCAGAGATTGAACCACGAGAAGACCTCAATTCGCTCGTTCACCTCCATATTTGCGTGAACAAGCATCTTAACGATCTGGTCCAACGCAACCAGTATAACAGTCCAAATAGCCACCTTGTGGCCTGTTGATAGTTTACCTAAAGCCATAATTATCAATAGTATATGTCGGTAGCGCTCTATTTTTATTAGGTCAAAGAGTCGCTACAAAGAAATAATTTTGCACAAATATACGAAAATTAAAAAAAATATACTACTTTTGCGCTACGATTCGTTGCCCAGGTGGCGAAATGGTAGACGCGCTCGTTTCAGGTGCGAGTGCTTTGCGGCGTGTAGGTTCGAGTCCTATCCTGGGCACTAAGGCTGATATCTCCGGATATCGGCCTTTTTTTGTTTTTGTGACGATATGCCTGTAATACAGGCCTTTGTTGCGATTTGAGCATAATCATTGAGCAAGCTCATATTATCCTAAAATCGCAACTCTTGCTACGCAACATGCACGATAATTCGAAAAAAAATGCTATCTTTGCGCGAATTTATATATTATTGTTATGGCAGGTTCGAATTTTGTCGATTATGTAAAGATATTTGCCCGCTCAGGACATGGCGGTGCGGGCTCGTGTCACTTCCGTCGTGAGAAGTTTGTGGCATTTGGTGGTCCCGATGGTGGCGATGGCGGTAAGGGTGGTAGCATCATCCTCCAGGGCGACAGCCAGTATTGGACCCTTATCCACCTTAAGTACAAGCGTCACCAGTTTGCCGAGGATGGCGAGAATGGTCATGGCGCACGCTCAACAGGTGCCGACGCAAAGGATATCATCATCCCTGTACCTCTTGGCACAGTAGCCAAGCAGGTATTCACCGACGAGGAGACAGGCGAGACATATACCGAGGTTGTTGGCGAGGTTACAGAGCATGGCGAGCAGCTTGTGCTCCTCAAGGGTGGCCGTGGCGGTCTTGGCAACTGGCACTTCCGCACAGCAACAAACCAGACACCACGCTATGCACAGCCTGGTGAGGAGGGCAAGGAGGGTGCCTTCATCCTCGAGCTCAAGGTGTTGGCCGACGTAGGTCTTGTGGGCTTCCCAAATGCGGGTAAGTCGACACTTCTCTCTGTTGTATCGGCAGCTAAGCCTAAGATTGCAAACTACGCCTTCACAACTCTCGAGCCTAACCTCGGCATTGTATCGGTGCGTGACGACCACTCGTTCGTGATGGCCGACATCCCAGGTATCATCGAGGGTGCTCACGAGGGCCGTGGCCTTGGTACTCGATTCCTTCGCCACATCGAGCGTAACTCGGTGCTTCTGTTCATGATTCCTGCCGACAGTGACGACATTGCTGCCGACTACGATATCTTGCTGGGCGAGCTCACGCAGTACAACCCAGAGTTGCTTGACAAGCAGCGTCTTTTGGCTATCACCAAGTGCGACATGCTCGACGACGAACTCATCGAGCAGATGCGTGCTCACCTTCCCGAGGGTATTGAGTCAATATTCATATCGTCGGTGGCAAACATGAATATCACCCAGCTTAAGGATATGCTCTGGAGAGCATTGCAGGCATAATATCGTAGAATGATGAAGGGACCTTACTCAGGTTTGTGGTTTCTGCTCACCGTGGGCTTTGCCATCTTCTTCGTGGCCTCGGCATTTGGTGGCATCAAACTCGGCGAGATAGAGCTTGAGACCACACAGATGTATGCAGAGCTGACAAAGAGCCATGAGCCCGTGGCACCTGTGGTGCAGGAGATTACTACAGAGAGTGTTGAGGTAGAGAGCGTCGTAGTCGAGGAGCCTCGATACATTATAGACACCACACCTCAGCGCATATTGTTCGTTGGCGACTCGATGCTCGAGAGCCTCTCGCCACGTGTGGCAGCCTACGCCAAGCATAATGGCCACAAGCTACACACCGTGATATGGTATGGCTCAACAACCAAGGCGTGGGGCACCTGCGAGAAACTCGCAGGCTATATCGCTAAGTACAATCCTACGTTTATCATCGTGTCGCTGGGTGGCAACGAGATGTTTGTGCGTGATATCAAGACCCGACACCTCGAGCCACTAAAACGTATCCTCGAGCAGATTGGCGACATCCCATATCAGTGGATAGCACCACCCAACTGGAAACCAGACACAGGTATCAACGAGCTTTTGGCAGAGAATATCCCTGCCAACAGATTGTTTGTGAGCAAGGATCTTACTCTGGCGCGTGCCTCGGATAAGATTCACCCCACACGCGTGGCGGCCTACGGCTGGTTTGACCTTATCGTGGAGTGGATGGCCGAGAACCAAGACTACCGCATCAAACTTGATAAACCCGAAGTACAAACATCCAAGCCCGATACACTCGAGGCTATGGCACCCCCACAGTAGCGATGACCCTATCAACACTTTGGGCCAACATCCTCGAGAAGTTGGCCTACGACCCACAGTCGCCCATGATCTTCTCGTCGGGAACATTTTGGGCGCTCTTTCTTTTGTTCATGCCTATCTATGCGCTGCTCAAACGTAGCCGCATGAAGATGGTGCTCTATGTTGTAGCATTCAGCCTCTACTTCTACTATAAGTCGAGCGGAATATTCTTTCTGCTTATCATCGCCACGTCGATAATCGACTACCTACTCTCGCTGCTGCTTGCAAAACGAGAGAAGGAGTGGCAACGAAAGCTCTGCGTGCTGCTCTCGGTATGCATATCGCTCGGCGTGCTCGGCTACTTCAAGTATGCTAACTTCATTATGGCGAGCTGGGCAGATATTGTAGGTAGCAACTTTCAGCCCCTCGACATCATCCTTCCTGTAGGTATCTCGTTCTACACCTTCCAGTCGATAAGCTACATTGTCGACGTCTATCGTCGTCGCATTGAGCCTACCGACTCGTGGCTCGAGTATATCTTCTTCTTATCCTTCTTCCCAGCGCTTGTTGCCGGCCCTATCGTGCGTGCCGACCACTTCCTGCCGCAGATCAAGGCCAACCGTGTGCCTGAGCGCAGCGAGGTGTGGATGGGCTTCTGGCTTATTCTCCTGGGTATTATCAAGAAGGCACTCCTGGCCGACTATATCGCCCAGTACAACGACATCGTCTTTACTACGCCCGAGACATATACTGGTTTCGAGAACCTTATGGCCATGTTTGGCTACACCATGCAGATATACTGCGACTTCTCGGGATACTCAGATATGGCAATAGGTATTGCTCTGATTATGGGCTTCACACTACCCCAGAACTTCAACCTGCCATATAAGTCACAGAATGTCACCGAGTTTTGGCGCCGCTGGCACATATCTCTCTCGTCGTGGCTGCGTGACTACCTCTATATTCCGCTGGGTGGTAACCGCAAGGGCAAGGTGCGCACCTATCTGAACAACTTTATTACCATGCTTATTGGTGGCTTGTGGCACGGTGCATCGTGGAAGTTTGTTGCCTGGGGAGGTTTTCATGGCGTGGCACTCATCACGCACAAGGCCTCGCAACCACTGCTTAGTCGTATCCCCGACACACGCATCGTAAAGTTTGTGTCGTGGCTTGTGACTATATGTTTTGTGATCTTCACCATGGCCATCTTCCGTGTCAATGTGCTTGGAGATCTATGGGTCATGCTCGAGAATATATTCACCAACTTCCATCTCGACTACCTACCAGTATTTGTCGACGTACGCCTCACGTGGTGCATATTCATGCTCGTGCTTATTGTTTCGCACGCCGTGCCCGATGGTTGGTGGCAGCGTCTTGGCGAGCGCTTTGCAGAGTGGCCATGGATCGTAAAACTTATCATCTTTGTGGTCGTGGTGCAGCTCGTGCTTCAGTTCCGAAGCGAGGATGTAGCGCCATTCATCTACTTCCAATTCTAAAAAATAAGGGTTGTCCACTAAAGGACAACCCTTATCTATTTTTATTACCTCATCTACTTGAGGCTAAATGTGATTGGAAGTACATACTGAACAGCTACGGCCTCACCCTTCTGCGTTGCGGGCTCCCAGCGTGGTGACGAGAGCAACACTCGACGTACTTCCTGCTCGAAGGCTTCATCGCCTCGCTGCAAGAAGGTGATGCTGTTAGGCTGAATAAATCCCTGCTTGCCAACGACAAACTTAACAGCAAGCTTTGCCTCCTTCTTCTGCTGCTTCATCGCCTCAGGATAGCGCATATTCTCCATAACCCAGATGTAGAAGGTCTGAATATTACCACCCATGAAGCTACCAGGTTTCTCGGGAGTAAGCCACACATGCTCATCTTTAAGAGTGATCAGCACAACACCATTCGAGGTGTCGCCAAACTGCTCGTAGAGTTTAAGTTGCTCGCTCTCACGAACAATAGTCACACTCTCAATCTGATCACGAAGTTTGTTAAACTCCTCGGTAGATATCACACAATTATTAACGAGATAGATTGGATCCTTCTGCTGCGCATTAACGCTAAACGACGCAAGAAGGAGCATTGCGATTAGAATAAGTCGTTTCATAGTAAGTTTCATTTTTAGGTTAAACACTGGGCAGCTGCATTTTTGTTAGTGCAAAGGTAGCACAGAGAGTGGGTAAACTCCAAATATTTAGTGTTAAAGAGTGTTAACTGAAATGTTAAATAGTGTTAAATATCATCATAGATGGTTGATAGTTAGCCCTTTTTGCGTAACTTTGTTGTATGAAACGTGGTAGATTTATATCTCTCTTTGTTCTTGCCATCCTCTCTATGGCTCTGCTTGCCCTAGTCGAGGTGGTGTGGAGTGTGCGCTCTTATCGTGAGATGAGAGATAGCTATAACAATCAGATTACTAGCATATTCGATGAGTCCGTGTGGCGCTATGCCGGCAATATCGAAGGCTCAGGAAATATAAGCTTAGGACCACTCGAAGCACTCTACGCTATAGTCACCGAGCAGCTGCGCACCTCGGGAATAGATACTCGCTGCAGTGTCGAGATGTTGCTGCTTATTGGTGGAGAGCATACGGTAGTATCTCGTCTTGGCGACCAGACTGAGTCGATACGCACGTTCAGCGTCGAGGTACAAATATCATCAATCATCCTACGCCTTGTTGTCGAGGATCCGCACACCAAGATTTTGGCGAGCATGCAGGGTATGATCATTATCTCGATTATCGCCACGCTGCTGCTTATACTTACATTAATATATCTACTCATGACGCTATTTCGTGCCAAAAGCTTAGAGCGTATTCGTCGTGATCTTACACACAACATCACCCACGAGCTACGCACCCCTATTGCTGCGGCACGTGCAGCCACCGACACCCTACGCTGCACACCCGAGATAGCCCAGAGCGAGGTGTTGCGCAAGGAGTATCTTGAGATGACCTCGGCCGAGCTCGAGCGCCTAAGCTTGCTTGTGGACTCTATTCTTCGCAGCTCGCTCGACGACGAGTCGCCCGTTACACTACGCCCCGAGAGCGTGGAACTACAAAGCACCATTAACGAGGTTGTAGCCTCACTAAGACTAAAATATAGCTCACGCAACATCGAGTTTTACTCAGATATTTGCGAGAGCACACGCCTCTGGATCGACAGGGCTACGCTACGCACAATTTTGCTAAACATCATTGACAACAGCATTAAGTATAGCGACGGAGTACCACATATCGAGGCAACAGCCACCAGACATAACACAAGCATAGAGCTAAGCATCGAGGACCACGGCATAGGCATTGAGCAACACGAGCAACGACGAGTATTCGACAAGTTCTACCGTGTGAGCACGGCCTACCGCCAAAATAGCCAGGGCTACGGACTTGGACTCTACCACGTACGCTCACTCGTGGAGCGCAGTGGCGGCAAGATAGAGCTACACTCCACATTGGGCCAGGGCACATGTATAACGATAACTCTTCCGACAGATGACCAAACGAACAATTCTCGTCGTTGAGGACGACGCCACACTACGTCGCATATTGCACGACGTGCTAATAATCAAGGGTTACGACACTCTCGTTGCCGAGAATGGCGCCGAGGGGTTGCGCATATTCCAAGAGCGCGATATCGACCTTGTCATTGCCGATGTTATGATGCCGCAGATGGATGGCTTCGAGATGGTGCGCAGGATGCGTGACAAGGGTAGCAACACCCAGTTTCTATTTCTCTCGGCTCTGGATAGTGCCGACGATGTTGTCCAGGGCTTCCGCTCGGGAGGGCACGACTACCTGCGCAAGCCCTTCGACATGAACGAACTGCTGGTGCGTGTGGAGTCACTCCTGAGCCGTCTCGAGGTACGCCAAACAGGCGAAGAGTATCGCATAGGCAGCTGTATCTTCAACCCTGAGAGCCAGGAGCTGCGTCGTGGAGAGATAGTGGAGCATCTATCGTCACGCGAAGCCGCAATACTCCAAGCGCTACACCGCAGTCGTGGCGAGGTGGTAACCTACCAACAGCTACTCCTCGACCTCTGGGGCGATGACAGCTACTACAACCTACGCTCGATGAATGTCTTCGTGTCGCACCTAAGAACAAAACTCAACCGCATAGGCTCGCTTCAGATAGTATCAATACGTGGTGTAGGATATAAATTAGGCTGCAAAGAGTAACCCGCAGCCCTAAAAATATCTACTCAAGCCACTCGGCATCGTCGACAATTCCTGCCTGGGCAACTATCTCAAGAAGTTCATCACGACGCCTGCGGGGCGTCACATTCTTGCGTATCACGATAAGATAGGAGTGGCGTATCTCTGCCTTGAGATAGCTATCGCTCAGCTCTCCTACGATACTCACATCGTTCCAGTGGCGTTTGTTGAGATGAAAGGCGGGAGTAATCTCGGCATACCTATCCCTTAGCAGCATAGCTCTATCAGGGTCGCACTTAACGGCGAAGTGGTCGGGAGCCAGAAGAGATATCATCGCAAAGATGCGCCCCGACACCTTATATACGAGCGTGTCATCATCGAATGGCAGCGTCTCCTCGACCTCGGGCAACGAGAGGCAGTATTCACGAAACGTAACTATATCCATCGCTATTATTATATATATAGGTATGCGTATCCACAAATTTAGCACTATTTTCGACCAAAGACAATAGCTGCGGCAAATTCATCGCACAAAAAATTAGGCCACAGCACTCTGCGGCCTAACTACTAACAAAGATGTATGCACAACGTAGCTACTCGAGATAAAATTTCACGGCCTCGATGTCGCAGGTCCACACCTTGCCATCGCCAAAATCGAGGTTAATCTTCGCTCTATCGGCAGTCAACTCTGCATTAAGAGAGGCAAACGTATGCTCATCGAGGTTAATCATTCCCGCAAGATTCTCTGCATAAAGTGTGACCTTGCCATCTATCAATTCGCCGTCGATTCTACGGAAGAAGATAGCCATAGGTTCACGCTGAATATCTGTACCAGCATCAGTAATAGCCAACGAGTAGCCACCCTCTGTAAGCTTATGAAGCTCCACGTGCATAAAGAATGTGCCCTGCACCTCGCCCATCTGCTCAGTAAGGTCGCCCTCGTAGAATGCCGCATCAGGGAATCGCTGAGCTGTCAACGGCTTATCAAAGTCTGGATCGCACGCCATGGCAATAACTGCCACGAGCGAGAGGAATAAAAATTTGATATACTTCATAGTAATTGAGATTTAATTTGGTTTGTTAATGTTTCGAACTTTTGCTTTTCGCTACTGCAAAGGTAGAGCGCAAACAAGCATAAAACCAAATTTTTGAGGCTCAATTTTTTCCGCGGGGGGGGGATAACTCGCTGATTATCAACACTATGAAAAATTAAAATTTAGACATTTTTCAACCCATTGATAATCAATGAGTTACAGCGCCAATTTTTGACCAACGCTGAAATACGCTAACTATCTAATTATCTGCATATTAGATAAATTCACTAGTTAGAGTGTAGATTTGGCAAATATATACATTGCCACAACAGCTGCTCATCCGAATCATCTTCGTAAACATCCTTGTAAGTGACACGGTAGTGCAACACACTATCCTTCAAACGCTGCTCCACCTTTGTAACTTCAATATCATTAGACTTATAAGAGGGATAAAGACGAGGAAAATGATTTTGCATCAACTCCTCAATATTTACCTCACTGCCTATATCTATCCACTTATTTGCAGCACACGATATAGAGCCCAACAAACATAGAACAAAAATGATACGTCTCATAAACTATAATATATTATATATATAGGTATACTGCGAATTGCTATCAATACAAAGTTAGAAATAATCTTTCTATTTTCAAATAGCAATCCGAGGAAAAGCTCACATCAAGGGCAGCAATTACATATAGCCTTGGCGTGTTTCTAATAAGATGAAACAGAAACCTTCAAAATAGATCACAATATCCAACCAACGTTAGGCACGATCAAAACAATAAGCAACTCGAGTGTCAGGGGAGTGGTTATCGGTGGATTAAAATAAAACCGGCATGGGAGGATGCTAATATAACCGACACAGGTAGATGCAAATATAACCGATACAGGCGGGCTCCTCAAGACATAGCCTGGGGTTGGCATTGAGTTGGGTAAACACAAAAAAAAGCCGAACCCTAAAGGATTCGGCTTGAAGAGGCGGCTACCTACTCTCCCACCTAAATAGGCAGTACCATCGGCGTTAGTGAGCTTAACTTCTCTGTTCGGAATGGGAAGAGGTGGAACCTCACTGCTATAACCA
>JAGBXX010000015.1 GCA_017629035.1 Alistipes sp.
AAGAACTCCTTTTCAGCCGCTTCAAGTATCTGTTGCTCTTTGCTTTGCGCTGTTTGCTCATTCATTTTTTTTGATATTAATTTTGCGGTTTAACAAAATAGTTTAACAAATCTGTTAATCAAAGGTACGATTTATTTTTAATTCGCAAAATATTTTTGAGATTTTTTTAGGTTTGATTATTCCATTGGACTGAACTTATTTGTGTACGCTGGCTATATGACGGATAGAAAGAAGTTGAAGATATTCTTTGAAAAAATCGGTGTCTAACAAAAATAAAAATTATTTTTTGTTGGTTTATCCTCTCCGAAGAGGAGTAGTAGTAGATTTCGAGACAATTTTAGAGTAATTAAAAAGGCGTTTCGGCACTGCCCAATATACCTGATACTGCCCGAATACTACCCAAACGAAATAGTCAGTTATATGTCGGTGGCCATCAGGGAGTAAAAAGTGGTCAAGACTTCTTTAACGAGGAGGAGTATTAAACAATTTATTCAGTTAAGCAACTGATAATCAAAAGAGAAACAAGATTATTTCTTGTTTCTCTTTTTTTTGCCATCGTTACCCACCCCCTCAGCAATCTCTCGCGAGTGGGTAACAATCGGACACCATCTATATATACAAGATGACTATTCTACGCTTAGGCAAGCGTACTTACTCTTTGATGCCTTGCGTGTACACATTGATGAGGCATCTGCAAAGAACTCCTCCGCAGAAGAGCAACCGTCTGCCTTGAACGTAATATCCTTGGATGACCAAACCTCGGTGAAGTTACCATCAGCATCCTCAGCCACGCCAAAGAAGGTGTAGGCCTCGTCGAACTCGAAGGCGTAGTACGAAGTGGTATCATCCACAGCGCCCTCAGCAACCAAGCCCTCGATGATTGTCTCATACTCGTAGTAGGGGAAGTCGAGAGCATTCATAGCATTGAAGTAGAAGGCCACGGCCGCCTCGTCGACATTCGCCGTGATGGGCACGATTGCTGCGCCCTCGAAACCCTCGTAGCTTGAATCGATTGCTGCGAGCTCCGTGCCGTTGTAATATTTGTCGATAGTGAGCGAGAAGTCGAGGTCGGCATATACAACCTCTGCGGTAGTGAACTTGTGGCGGTAGAGCTCTGTGGTTGGGGCACCTGCTTGCGCACCAAATACCAGCAGCTCATACTCCGTTGAGGGCACAAGACCTGTGGCGGTGTCGCTCATAGTGCCGTTGACATACTGTACGGAGAAGTTGGTGAGGATATACTCCATAATCTCTGCATCGCTATTATTCTCGAAGCGGTCGCCAGCAACCAAGGCTGCCACATAGGAGTCGTCGTTCGATGGCTCCACCTTTACAGTCGCCTTGCGGGGGTATAGCTCTGCAACAGAGAGTACGAACGTGTTCTCCGAAGCCTTAACGCCGCCTGTTTTGAAGGTGTAGAACTCGGGAGTGGTATTCATCAGTGCCTCGTCATCCATGCCGAATGCCCAGAGGATAAACTCCGTATTGGCATCGAGCTCCACCTCGAGGTGCTGCGCTCCGCGGAAGGCAAGCTCGTTGAAGATGAAGTGCAAGCCCTGCTCGGGGGTGTCGAAGAATGATGAGTAGTATGCCTTGTCGTTCTCCCATGTCTGCTCGCAGTAGCTGCGCAATTGCTCCTGCGTAGCACCCGCTACGTCCTTAGCCCAGAATACGCCATAGTAGTAGTAACCGTCGTAGCCCTGGGGAGCGATGTCTATAGTCACGTTAGGGCCATCAACCTCTACCTCGAAGTCGAAGTGGAGGGTGTAGTCGCTAACTGCCGTTGTGGTAATCTTAAGGCGCGCAATCTCGGTCAGGGGTGTAAGCGTCTCGTTGTCAAAACCATAGGCGTATGCTACATATGTCGTGTTAGGTGTAACGCCTGTGAACTGGTGACCCATCATATCGCCCGTGTACATGAAGGCTGCAGCACCCGTCGAGGCGTTGCCACCAAATGCGCCGCCAAAGCTCTCGAAGATCTCCATGTCGCTTGCCCATAGTGCCTCGTCGCTATACATGAGCTCACCACCATTCTCCTCGAAGTACTTACCAGTACCAAGGATAAAGACGTACGGCATGTTCTTGTCCTCGGGCACTACGTTCATAGTGATGGTAGTAGCCGCAGCATTTACAAGTTCCAGCTTTATCGAGTGCTCCTTTCCCACCGCCTGCTTTACGGTGAGCGTAGGGTTGGGATAGATACCTGGATAAATCAGTTCCAAGCGGCAGTTGCGAGCCTCTGCATCGTAGCTCGCTGCAACATCGAAAGAGATGACACCATCGACAGATGTGTCTATGTTGTAGACCCAATCCTTCTCAGCGTTAACCGTAATTTCTGCGCCCTCAATGGGGTTTTCAAGAGCATAGTTAACCTCGAAGTGGCCACCATCGGCTGTGGCATCAACGCTCTTGGTTTCAAGAGTGAGTGTGGTGTCGCCCTGGGGCTTGATATCTGGCTCGTTGCTCTTACACCCCGCAAAGAGTGTAAGGGTTAGAGCGCCACACATCATTAACCATATATTTTTCATGAAAATTTGTCGTGTTTAATTTTACCGAATAGTCTCAAGTATGCTATGCTGCGGGGCTGCCTGCAATAGCACCCGAGTAAGTGCCGTTGAACTCTCGGCCGTCAACGAGCTTAACCTCAAACGATACGTTGTAGGTCTGCGATGCCTCAATGTACTCGATATTAAGAGTTACACTCTCAAAGGCCTTCTTGCTGCCGTTGAACGTGCTGTAGTTGTTGTCGATGTAAATAGTATCCACGTATGACTCACCGAGTACGTAGATGTTAGATGGGATGTAGTTAATGCTTGAATCGCCAGTACGCATATCGAATGCGATTGTGTACTGCTCAGTAGAGTCCTTGATTGTGAGCTCCCAGTTGTCCGAGTACCACTTTCTTGCAGAGAATGTGCTCCATGTGATCTCAGTGGGAGTATCCTCCGCATCTACTATCTCCATGCCATCGACCTTGCCCACATAAGACATGAGGAATGTACGGCCATCCCGAACTCGGCCCGATACGACCATAGTGTAGGTCTTGTCCGCGAGGTTTGTCTCAACGGTTAGGCGTGCCTCAGTGAAGTTGTACTGACCCTGACCCGCCACGGTGAGTGTTGTGGCATCTGCGCCGAGATAACCCTCACCGGTACCTACGCCAAGCTGATATACGCCTGCTGCAAGGAACTGTGATGGCTTGCAATATACATCGAGCTTAAGCATGTAGTTTGCAACGTCGTCCTCACCGTTCTCGGCAAGGGTGATATACCAGTTAGCTCCCGACTCGTAAGAGCTTGCGTATGCGCGGTTCATCGTAACGTCGATAACCTCCTCAGACTGCTCGAGTGAGCAACCCTCAACGGCGCCCTTATACTCAGACTCGATGATGTAGCCATTCTCGAGTGTGCCATAGAACGATATGAGGTACTCCTTAGTGTCCCAGTCGATGTCTACGGTAAGCGTACCTGTAGCGAACTTAAACTCGCCACCGTTCTCGCCTGCAACAACAAAAGTTGATGTTACGTTGTCGAATTGACCAGCCTCAGCAGCCAAAACCTTTGCACTGAACTCCTCGGCAGATGTGCTGATGGTGTAGGTGTTGTTAACGATATATGGAGCCTGGAATGCGTTTGTGAGGTTGAGATGTGCAGCATTGCCGGCATCGTCAGCAAGTGTCAACGCCCAAGTAAGACCGTTATCAGAGGTAGTAGCCTTCGCCGTAGTGTAGTCAGTGGTCACGAAAACCTTGTCAACAACGGGCATGTTGTCCACATCACCAGTGTAGTTAGCTGCCAAGCTACGACCATCCTTCAACTGGAGGTTGATAACGAATGTGTATGCCTTAGTGTCGGGGTCGATAGATACCTCTACGGCACCGCTCTTGAGCAATACACCATTGTCGTAGCCATAAGTTGAGTAACGCATGCTGTTCACACATGGCCACTCTGTAGACTCCTTAACCTCATAAGTACCTGCGGGGAGATAATCCTTCTCGGGGTCGCCGTAGAAGTCGAGACACAGGGTATTCTCGTTGTAAGCGAAGTTATCAGCCTCGTTAGCATCCTCGTATGAGAACATGAGGTAGTAGTTTGAGCTATACTTTGAACCCTTGACGCGGGTGTAGTTGTGCTCGATGACGTTTGATGGGTCATCCTTGGTTGTGAAGGCCAACTCTACCATTGTTGTCTTGCCAGCCCCCTCTGCAGCTACCAGCAAAACGTAATCCTTGACGGGATCGAGGTCGGTAACCTCGACAGCCTCCTTAGATGCAGGATCTACCTCATCACCCTTGCGAAGCACCTCCGAAGCCTCGGGAACCTCCTTAGTGGCATTCTGCACGAGGTAAGCTACACGCTCAGCATTCTCGGCTGTGAAACGGAAGTTGATAGAGGTGTGAGCCACCTGTACAAGCTCAACGTCCAGCGCAACCTCTGCCTGAGCTGTGGTCTTAACATATAGCGTGTTAGAACCAGCAACCTTTGTTACGTTCTTAGCCGCTGCAACAACCATATACTCGGTATCAGCCTCGAGACCGTCGGCCTTAACCTCTGCCTTGCCCTCTGTAAGCTCGACAGCAACACCCTCAGTCATGATAGCATCCAACGTGGGCGCCTCTGCACCATCCTCAAGCACCATGTAGCGTGCCTCGGTGGCGTTGGTCGTAGTAAGTGTGAATGTCACATAGTTAACATTCTCCGAGCCCTTCTCCAAAGTAATAGAGGGCTGTGCCTCATCTGATGGAGTAGGTGTAGGTTCTGGGTTACAACCCATAAGGCTAAAGCCAAGGGCTGCCAAGCAAAGTAAAGCAAGTTTTTTCATAGTTCTATGGTATTTTAGTTCATTTTATGTTTCCGTTATAGTGTAGTGTTATTACTTGCGTGTAAGGACGATGTTCGATGCACCATAGTAGTATGCCATCCAGCCAAATCCATCGAAGTTGTATACCAACGATGGGTAGTAGTTGGCAATGGGTGAAGAGATAGTCAACGTGTTGCCATCCTCAGACACTGTTACGTTGAAGTCGTTGTCAACCTCTATACCAAGGTTTGCTGGGTCTGCCGTGAGCATAAAGCAGTCGCCAAAGAACAACCAACCAACTACCGAGTGGCGTGCATGACCATCCATCGTGATGACATCACCCTCAGCGATATCGAACACCCACTTGGGACCCCACTTCAACTCAGGATCCTCAATCTCATACTCCACAAGGTCGGTAACGCTATAGTAATCGATGCCGCACCAACCATCAACCAATGCTAGAAGCTGATTGTTGTCGCGATAATTGTAGTCGTAATCCTCAACCTCAGCTACGATGTTTACGGTGAACTCCGATACTGCGGGCTCAGCATAACCATCACTGATGGTCTGAACACCTGTCCACTCACCGAGTAAGCTCTCGAACAACTCCGACTCTACGCGCACATTCTGCTCAACGGCCCCGGTTGCCTCAACGGCTGAAATCTGTGCTCGGTTACCACTCTTGTCAATAAGCATTACAAGGGCCGTGTATGAGGTCTCGGGCTGAAGACCCTTTTGTGTCAATGTCTGCTCGCCGGTGTACTTGATGCCTACATTCATGGCATGGTATGAGATATAAGCATTATTATCTTCGAGGTCAGAGAGCATCTTTTCGACCTTTGTAGTCTCTGCAAAATAGTAGTAGTAACAATCTACATCGGCTGAAGGAGTACACTTAACAGTCATCTCGTATGGATCAACACCCGAGAACTCGATTGCTACACTCTCTGTAGAATCTACGTGCGCAGGGGTGCGAAACTCTGTAACTGATACATCCTCTGCCTGGAGTTCGCCCTCCTTCCAATAGAATGCGTAGATTACGAAGTCGGTATTCTCGCGGTAGCCAGCGTTGCTGAGGAAGTCTTCCTGATCGCCCTTGAATAGCATCTGCTCGCATACCTCTTCGTATGTAGCTTCGGTCATCTGTGCGTAGTTGCGCAAAGCCTCGTCGAACTCCGCTCTTATCTCGTTGATGTCGGCACTCTCGAAACGAGCCTTAGACATTACATCGCAATAGAAGTATGCATCCTTATCCTCGGGGTATATGCTATATATAACTTGGTATGCAGTGAGTCGTGCCTCGTCTACCACAATTTGGATTGTGTTCTCGGTAGGAGTTGGAGGTGTAGGCTGAGGCTCATTGGGAGTCTCTGTGTTATCACATGCAGCGAGTGTCACAAGTGCCATTAGATAGATGAAAGCTTTTTTCATAGAAGTTTTAGGTGTTAATTATCGTTTTCGGTTTTTCTTTACACAAAATTATCTAATATCAATGAAAAACATGTAAAAATATCTGTTATTTTAATATAACATTTTTAAAAAAATATATTACATTTGTATTACAAAAATACTTAAAACATTCATTATATGATATTTAGAGAATATTACAATAAATCGACATATTATAGAGTTGTTATTGCACTATTTTTTGCTCTTACGACGGCCATTGCACAGCCCTGCCAGGCACAGCATTTTAGTTCACGCCAGCAGCATGAGGACTATGAGCGTTTCGAGCAATTCCACAAACTCAACCGCGACTCAGCATACTACTATGCCAAGCGATTGGTTAATGACATCGACACCCTTGCTACAAGCATGGAAGTGGCTATACTCTACGACTTTATGGCAGAATATACCGAGACTGCACTCCACAGCTACAGCAAGTCGTTAGAGTATCGTCTGCAGTCTGCTCACATATATGAGGCGCTTGACAATAAGCCCTGCATAACACGCACTAATGCCCTTCTTGCTCGCATTTACCTGCGCAATGGCGACTACCATAACGCCTTCAGCTATAGCACCAGCGCCCTAAAGTCAGCAAAAAGTTTGAGTGATGTCACCTCCGAGCGCGAGGCATACCTTGTTTTGGAACAGGTTACGTATTTCTATAATAACGACATAGACCTCGCCATGGAGTACAATCACCTCGTAGCAGATAGTTATGAGGGTAGGGAGCAAGCGCATCAGACAGTGCGAGCCCTCAACAATAGGTTTAACTACTCGATGTCCTACGATGAGACACTCGACCTTACACTATTGGCTGAGACATTGTGCAAGGAGTATGGTTTTAGCGACCTGTTAATAAACGTATATCTCAACGCTTCGATGCAGTCGTTGGCGTACGAAGAGTTTGAGATGTCACTGGAATACCTCGAGCGTGCAAAGCCCCTGCTATCAAACTTCAAGGAGGAGGGATACTACTACTCGGCATTGGGTTTCTACAACCTTATGGTTGGTGACTCGAGTGAGGCGATTGTCAATTTGAAACACTCGATAGAGTTGCTTGGTCAAGATGACTTCGATGCTAAAAACGTGCACTCCTATTTTCTGCTTCAGGACATATTCTTTAACGAGGGGCGATATAAGGAGGCTTACGAGGCACTTATGGCTTTTGCTGAGACATACACGCGTCAGCACAATGCCACGAATGTAGTTAACCTCTCAAAGCTTATTAACGATATGGAACTTGCTCAGGCCGATGAGCGCCTGAAGCAACACCAACGAGAGATGCAGCAAAATCAGGAGTATAATGACTTAGTGAGGCATATACATGTCGGTGTTATCTGTTTTGTCGCAGCCATTGCTATCCTTGCGTTGCTACTGTGGCGTATGCAGCGTAAGAATAGCCGCCTCATTAGCATCAAGGCAGAGCAGGAGCTGCGCCATAAGAACGAGATAATTAAGGTTCAGCAGCTGCAACAATACGAAGAGCAGAATAATATGACTAAGCTATCCGAGGAGCTTATCGAGACGGTTAATATATCCGATAACCGTGAGATGCGCAACGCTCTGCGACATATTATTCATCGCTTGAATAAGAAGCATGGCTCGAACAATAACTGGGCTGAGGTGGAGAAGACATTAGCGAATAACAACGATGTATTCTTTGAGAACCTGCTAAAGGAGTACCCCAACCTCACCAAGAATGAACGTAAACTGTGCACGCTTATACATATGAACCTCTCGACTAAGGAGATTGCCAACATCACGCACCAGAGCATTGGCAGTATCAATGTTGCTCGCTCTCGCCTCCGCCAGAAGTTTGGACTCACTGACAGCGATATATCACTCATCGTCTTCCTTGATAAGTTCAAGAACTGATTAAGATAGGGAAGTGTTGTTTGACTTTCAGCACACCCTTTGATGCTCCTTTAGTATCAACCTATGGCATCAAAATCAGCACTTTAAGTGATTGTAGGGAAAAATACAATATCTATAATCTTGAAAAATAGTAATTAGAATACGGTTAAAGTATTGATATACAATTACTATCTAACAACTTCGATGAAGAGGAGTATTAGCAGATTTTATCAGTCAAATAGCTGATAATCAAGAGAGGAGCAAGCACGAGCTTGCTTCTCTTTTTTGTGGGTTAGTGTGAGTTTGAATGAGTTACTTTGGGTTAATATATTAACTCATTAAAACCTATTATAACTCACTAAAATCTCGTGAAACAGGCTCACTACGGCACTGCCAACGCTTGTCGGCAGACTTATTACGTTATACGAGCAGCGCCCGATAGAGATTGTCTTGGCACTAAAGCACAAAAAAAGTAGCCTATCCAGAAGATAGACTACTTTAGTAGCGGCGGTAGATATCGCCTGCACAAAAGCCTTATTACCACGGGTAACACATAGTGAACTACATTTTGGCGTAAGACTTAACATCCTTTCGCCAAGACTCCAATAACGCAGGAGTGTAGTCGTAAGTACGCTTATAGTTAGAGTCTTTAGACACAAACTGATGCTGATTAGTATCAATATCGAAACGTGTAACAGAACGCATGACTTCACTATATGCAAAGTCATACGCCTTATTAAAGACGATGCTATTCTCCTCAAGATACCACTTACCAGCCTCTGAGACTGCACCCTCCATGAAGCCATCGTGGTATAGTGCGTAGGTACCATCGCTAAAGACGAGATAGTCGATAGGAAACGGAGATGTAACCAGACGCCAAGCACCAACGACAAAACCAGCATCTACATATACTGGCTTAGTAGGTGTAGACTGAACATAAGCACTCGACACATAGCCCTCATAGCCATCTATACGCACCTTGGTCCACTTACCCTCAACACCAAGCAACTCTGCACCCTCAGGGCCGTTAGGCAATTGACATATAATCTCCGATCTTGTGGTAGGCTCACAACGCACATTTACAAAGCCGTCGTAGGCTTTTGAGTATACCATAGGGACGTTAGGCTTGACTACCTCGACTGCCTCAACAACTGCCTCGGTCTCAGTTGCAGCCTCCTCGGCCTCTGCACCCTTCTTAGTAGGCAAAACAACCTTAATGCATGATACAGCAAGCAACATAGTCGTTGCAAAAAGTAAAAGTCTCTTCATAGTTTGTTATTTTAAGATTATAATTTCTCACTTAGCAACACAAAACTACGCTTTTTTCGGCTAAAAAACAAATATTAGAGTAAATAATTAGTGAGGTTAGTTGCATATAGCCCCAACACTCGTAATGGCGCATAAAGCAACATTTTCGCACCATCACCCCACCACCAAAAAAAAGATCTGCCGGCAACTACGCCAGCAGACCTAATAAATCTGGAAACGGGAACGAGCAACTTAGGCTCGATACCCACTATCACTAGTTCTTGTAGTAGTCCCAGCCATCGATTTCCATAGTATCGCCACTAGGTGTGCAAACTGTCTTAGCACCGTTTGAATACTTGAGAACGAGCTTGTTGTAAGAGAGATACCAAGAGCCGCTTCTAGTTGTACCAGAGGTATTTTCGAATGTAAACTTACCGTTGCTCTTGATAGTGTAGATAGCACCACCTGACATATTAGTCCATACCCACTCGCCAACAACAATTGAGGCATCGATATATACTGGATCAGTAGGTGTTGACTGGAGATACTTGCTTGCCACATAGCCAACAACGCCATTTACACGCACCTTGCTCCATGTACCCTCAACGCCAAGAAGCTCTGCACCCTCAGAGCCGTTAGTCAATCGACCAACAATCTGCGACTGTGTTGTAGGCTGTGCACGCACGTTGAGATAGCCATCGTAGCAGTTTGAGTAGACTCTTGGACCAGCTACTGCCACTGCCTCAACAGCAGACTTCTCGGCATTAACACTCTCCTTAGCAACAGCAACCTCAACGCTTGAGGCAGCAAGCAACATAGTAGTTGCAAAAAGCAATAGTTTTTTCATAGTTTTATAATTTTGTGATTAAAAATTCTCTTTTAGCAACACAAAGTTAGGTCAAATAAAGGGAGAAAACAAATATTTGAGTGAAAAATTAGTCTGTTATTAGGAATATTATTCATATATTTGTACGATATTTCGCATAAAGACTCAACATGGGGAGCACAACTCAAAACATAGTATCTACATCGCTGCGAGTACTTGCCACGCTTGTACTCATAGCCCTCATGGCCATTGTAGCTACTGGCGTGAGCCCTATATACTCATTCCCCGAGCCTAAGCCATTCTGCGGCGCTGATGTCTACAACCCATATCACACCGCCGACACCACAGCACGCTGGATGAGGGCCAACCTACACACCCACACACGTGTCGAGGGCCCTATGAACGAGTGCGACTACGCCCCAGGGCAGGCTATCGAGCAGATGCAATCACTTGGCTACGACATAGTTGCCTTCTCTAACCACAACACCCTAACCACGCACCCCGAGCCTGAGCACCAGGTTGACCTATATGAGCATGGCTACAACCTGCTCAAATTCCACAAACATGTCTTCGGCCCACGTGGCGGCGTATGGCACTTCGACCATCTACTCCCGATACTCGCCTCACAGCGTCAGTGGCAGATAGACCGCCTCGCACGTGAGTGCGACATGGTGCAGATAAACCACCCACTACGCACGCCCTTCACAACAACGAAGATGATGCAGCAGCTCGAGGGCTACCACCTCGTGGAGCTCGACAGCGGACGCTCGACAACAAACCACTACTGGGACGAGGCACTATCGGCGGGCCACTACGTTCTGGGCACTGCGGGCGACGACCTGCACTACATTGATCGCACAGCAAAGATTGCACGCCGCAGCACGTTCATACTCACACCCTCGGCAGAGTATGAGGATATACATCGAGCACTACGCTCAGGATGCTTCTACTCCATGCGCCTACCCGACTACGGCAATGGCGACTGGGCAACAAAGCGTGAGCGCAACAAGAGCATACCCACAATAAAGGCCATAGGTGCAGAGCAGGAGCGCATATATGCCGAGTTCAGCGAAGCGGCAACACGCATAGTGGTATATGGTCAGGGTGGCGCAACACTCCAAGAGGTGCTGAATAGCTCAACAATAGAGTATTGTCTTGGAGATAACGAGCCCTACGCACGCATCGTGGCACACTTCGCCGAGGGCGAGGTGATATATACCAACCCCTTTGCACGCTACGACAGCTCGCTCAGCGATAGCCCCTATCGTGAGGCTGCGCACACCATAAACTGGCCTCTGAGCCTGTTATACAACCTACTCCTTGCACTGCTGTTTGCATTGGGCATTGTTGCCCTAAAGCGACTCTGGCAGGGGGATAAAAAACAGACAAAATGATTCGACGAAGAGAGAATATATTAACCAAAATTGTGTCACTTGTGACACGTGAGCGCCACGTGGCATGGGTAGCTGCGCTGGTGAGCCTCTTCTCGCTCGTGGGCTACAACATACCACTACTCCAGGGCGTCGCCCAGAGCGTGGAGGGTGGCATGAATGGCATATTGATATTTAGCGGTATCACGGCAATAATCCTTGCCGTACACTTTGTGCTTGCATATCTGCTGCTATACTTGGGTCGCACGGTGGGTAAGATCATAATCGCCCTATCGTTTATATGCAACTCGTTGTCGCTATACTTCATCAACTGCTACGAGGTGCTTATAACCTCCGAGATGATGGGCAACGTCTTCAACACCCGCTACTCCGAGGCCTCGGGATATATGTCGCTGACAGGTGTGATATACTTCGTGCTTCTGGGCCTACTACCCTGCTTGCTACTCTTTGCCACAAAGATAGAGTATGGCAAGGCTAAACATTGGGGCATAGGCTCGGCCGTGGCACTGAGCGTAGTGGCACTCTTTGGCGTTGCCAACCTCAGCAACACGCTCTGGATAGACCGCAACGTGCCACGCCTGGGTAGCATAATCCTCCCATGGTCGTACACCGTGAACACAGTGCGCTACTACAACAGCTGGAAGCGCATGAACCAGAAGGAGATACTCCTACCCGACGCTACGATACGCAACGACGAGCGTGAGGCGTGTGTGCTGATAATTGGCGAGTCGGCACGTAGCGCCAACTTCTCGATATATGGCTACGACCGCCCCACAACGCCCCTCATTGAGCAGGACTCTGTCGTAGCACTCAAGGCCGAGTCGGCAGCGACCTACACCACAGCGGGCGTGAAGGCGATAATCGACCACAAGCCCTCGAACACCCTCTACGAGATACTACCCAACTACCTCTATCGCATCGGTGTCGACGTGGTATGGCGCACGAGCAACTGGGGCGAGCCTCCGCTACATATCGACCGTATGGAGAAGGTCAAGGATCTCAAGGCTAAGTACCCCGAGGCTGCGGCTGAGTACGACAGCATACTTCTCGAGGGTCTGGGCGAGCTGATAGCCTCGAGCGACAAGTGCAAAGTATTCATCGTGATACACACAAGCACAAGCCACGGCCCAACGTACTACAAGAAGTACCCCGCAGAGTTTGAGCGCTTCACACCCGTATGCACCACCGTGGAGATGTCCGAGGCCAACACCCAGGAGCTGATAAATGCCTATGACAACACAATACTCTACACCGACCACCTCATACACACGGCAATAGAGGAGCTGAGAGGAGTGAAGGATTGGCGCACCACGCTGCTTTATGTATCGGACCATGGCGAGTCGCTGGGCGAGAACAACCTCTATATGCACGGCATGCCCAAGTCGATGGCACCACGTGAGCAGTTCGACATCCCATTCATAGTGTGGAGCTCGGATGGTAGAGAGATAAGCGCCCAGGAGGTGGGCCAGTACCACGTGTTCCACTCTGTGCTACACGCCCTAAGCATTGATAGCGAGATATACAACCCCGAGTACGACATATTTTACAGAAACACAAACAAATAATTTAATATCAACTACTTATGAAAAAGTTTTTTACATTATTCGTTGCACTTGTTGCACTCTTCACGCTCGGTGCAACAGAGCAAGCAATGGCCTCAGAGGAGCCTACCACTACCGAAAGTAGCGAGTACGTAGTATTCAGCTCTTACTACACAGGTACTATCGGCAACAACCTACACATCACCATGTACTTGGAGAGATACAACACTGGTGCGTATGCTGGCTGGTACTACTACAACAAGTATGGCTCGAAGAACAAGCTCTACCTTGTAGGCGAGAAGGCGGCCGACGGTCTTGTTAACCTCTATGAGTTCAACGCTGACGCTCAGCTCACAGCAGGTTTCGAGGGTACGTTTAATCGCTATGGCGAGTTTGTTGGCATCATGTACGTAGTACACACAGGCAAACGACACTCATGCAAACTATACCCAACAAACTTCTAACAGAGGATATTAAGTAACAACTATAACACAAAAATAAATATGCGAAATCTACTCAAACTTTTCACTCTCCTCGCACTCATCATCAGCGCAGGATTCTCGACAACAGCCGTCGCATATTACGACGACTTCAGCTATGTATATAGCAACGCCTACGACGGCTATACAAACATCCGTCAGTCGCCAACTACAAAGTCAGCAATCGTGGGTATCTTCCCTAACGGTAGCAACGCTGCACGCTACTACAGCTACGTAAGCGACAACCCTAACTGGTACTACATCGAGTTTGGCAACGTGAGCGGCTATGTAGCTAAGTCACAGATTGGCTGGTCACCTACCCAGAGCGTAAACCTCGAAATCAAGGCTAACTGGCTTCAGGGCACTTGGGAGGATACTCAGGGTAACGTTCTCACGCTCGACGCCAAGGGTAACTTCATGATCAAGGGCAACGTGCCACACGTAGGTAAGTGGCGTCTTACAGGTGGTAACAACATCACCCTCAAGGGCAACTACGGTGGCTGGAGCGAGACATACGTCGTTAACCTCTCTGAAGAGTCTATCGGCGACTACATGCGCTATGGTGCTGTGCCATCAATCCTCCGCGTGGCAGCTATCAACACACAGAACATGAACGACAGAGAGCTCTCATCATCACTCCACCGCTCAAGCGAGGGCAACATCCCTGTGGAGTATGCTTGGATCGCTGGTGAGTGGCACTCTACAGATGGCTCACAGTGCGTAGCAGTGGTTACTAACCGTGGTCTCCGCTCATATAACGCCATGGATGGCTCATTTGCTCCTGAGAGCATCGAGGCACTCAAGAAGTCAGAGTACTCTATCTCTTACAAGTACCACAACGAGCTCAAGAGATACTACGTGGCACTCGTGGCTAACGACGACTCTGTACCTACGGTATATCTCGATCGCCAGAACCAGAAGCTCTTCTTCATCTCGGGCAATGCCGCAGTGGAGCTTACACGCACAGGTAATGCCGAGGATGGCTTCCAGTTCAACCTCCCACTTATCATCACTATCGCAGTGCTCGTGGTAATCGTTGCAGCTATCGCAATTATCGTGGCTACACGCAAGCGCAAGCACTAATCAAAGAGATAAAACTCATATTGCATAGGGCTATCCTCCACATGGATAGCCCTATTTTTGTTTCTATGACTCTCGACATTCCAAGGGCGTATAATCACCAATAGTAGTGGTTTTTACGCCTTGGGGCATAGATTTTGCGGTGGGTAAACAAAAAAATTATATCTTTGCACAGCGATGACAAGAGTTGATCGTCAAGAGTATCTACCCGAGAGCACAGAGTATAGCGCCGAGGATAGAGCCTTCATGCAGCGAGCCATAGAGCTCTCGATAGCCAACATCGACAAGGGCGGAGGACCCTTTGGTGCGGTGATAGTGCGTGGTGGCAAGATTGTGGCCGAGGGGTGCAACCGTGTGGTGCCCAACAACGACCCCACGGCACACGCCGAGGTGGTGGCAATACGCAATGCCTGTCGTGAGTGCCAGACATTCGACCTCGAGGGTTGCACGATATATAGCTCCTGCGAGCCTTGCCCCATGTGTCTGAGCGCACTCTACTGGGCGGGTGTGAAGCGTATATGTTATGCCAACACCAAGCACGACGCCGCAGACATAGGCTTCGACGACTCATTCATCTACGACCAGCTACGCCTGGACTACGACAAACGCTCGATAGAGTGCGAGCACTTCATGCGCCATGAGGCACTCGAGGCGTTTGAGCAGTGGCGTGACAAGACGGACAAGATAGAGTACTAAACCATTAATTAGCAATATACCAAACATGAAACTTAAATACAATGTAGACGACCGACTCCCCGCAGCACAGATGATGATATATGCCTTGCAGTGGTTTATACTCGCTGTGGCTGTGGTTGTTACGAGCGTATTCGTGGCCCAGGGAACACCTGGCGAGAAGATATTCTACTCCCAGAAGCTCTTTGCCCTAATAGGCGTTGCGGGCCTTGTGCAGGTCATCTGGGGACACCGTCTGCCTATCATCGCTGGCCCTGCGTCGGTGCTCCTTGTGGGCGTGCTCTCGGCACTCGGCAGCAAGGCCTCGACCGAGGCGATATACACCTCGATAGCCATTGGCGGTGCTATCATCACCCTACTCACGTTCGGAGGCCTCATGCGCCACGTGCAGCGACTCTTCACCCCACGCATCGTGGTCGTGATACTCATGCTCATTGCCGTGACCCTCGCCCCAGTGATCAAGAACCTCGTATTCCCCGTTGGTGCAGAGCATGGCGTGCACCTCTTTGGTCTTATCTTTGCCCTGGTCGGCAGCATTGCCATGGTGGTACTCAATCGCACACTCAAGGGCGTTGCCAAGAGTCTCGCAATACCTATCGCACTCGTTGTGGGCAGCGTGGCATACTACGCCCTATTCCCCGTTGCTGAGTTTACGCCAAGTGCCGCATCGTTCGACGGCCTGCTGCTCAGTGGCATAACTCTCGACTGGGGTGTGATTGTAGCCTTCTTAATATGCTATATAGCACTTCTAATCAACGACATAGGCTCTATCGAGTCACTCGGAGGTATGCTCCAGAGTCAGAATATGGATAGCCGCACGAAGCGTGGTGTGCGCCTTACGGGCATCATGAACATCGTTGCTGGCTCGCTCGGCGTGCTCGGCCCCGTGAACTACTCCATGAGCCCTGGTGTCATAGCCTCGACACGCTGTGCCTCACGCTATGCGCTCATCCCCGCAGCGCTCCTGCTCATACTATGCGCCTTCTCCGACAGGCTCATCTGGATACTCACACTCATACCCAACCCCGTGATTGGCGTGATACTCCTCTTCCTTATGGGTACACAGCTCGCCGCATCGCTCGAGATGCTCCACTCCACACGCTCGGTTACGAGCTTCAGCGATGGACTCACCATAGGTCTTCCGCTGATGGTTGCCATGCTCTTCCAGCTCATGCCCCGAGGCATAGCACCACAGATCATCGAGCCACTCATAAGCAACGGCTTTGCCATGGGTGTTATAGTGGTAATATTGCTCGAACACGTGGTCAACAGAGCACCAAAAACGACAAATGGCGACAAAGTTTCATAATCTGTTGATAATTTCATCGAAGTTATACCTATAATTATAGTTTATTTACTATCTTTGTAGCCGTAATTGCGCCTGGGGTATGCCTGGGGTACTAAACTAAAACATTATGAGTAACACATTGGTAGTTGTTGGCGCTCAGTGGGGCGACGAGGGTAAGGGTAAAATCACCGACTTCTATGCTGGTGATGCCGACGTCGTAGTACGCCACCAGGGTGGTAACAACGCTGGTCACACAATCGTTTTCGACGGCAAGAAGTTTGCCCTTCAGTCGATTCCTTCGGGTGTATTCAACCCACATATCATAAACATCATGGCCAACGGTATGGTTATCAACCCAGTATCGTTGTTCGAGGAGTTGGAGCGTCTGCACAACGCAGGTATCACCGACTACCAGCTCTACATCTCGGACCGTGCTGCCTGCGTGATGCCCTACCACTCAATGCTCGACGGTGCTTACGAGGCACTCAAGGGTGGCCGTCAGATTGGTACTACCAAGAAGGGTATCGGCCCTGCATATACCGACAAGTATAGCCGTGTAGGTATCCGCATCGGCGACCTGCTCGACAAGGAGTACTTCGCAGAGCGTCTTAAGGATGCCTTGGCTCAGAAGAACATCGAGCTTCAGGCACTTGGCATGGAGCCTTGCGACTTCGACACTATCTATGAGCAGTATCTCGCACTCGGCGAGCGTCTTCGCCCAATGATCTGCGACACATCAGTGCTCCTTAACCGCCTTGTCGAGGAGGGTAAGAAGGTGTTGTTCGAGGGTGCTCAGGGTGTTATGCTCTGCATCGACCACGGTACATATCCATTCGTTACATCATCAAGCCCTACGGCTGCAAGCGTGCCAGTAAATACTGGTATCGCACCACGCTACGTGGACAACGTTATGGGCGTTGCTAAGGCATATACAACACGTGTTGGCGAGGGTCCATTCCCATCAGAGCTCTTCGACGAGCGTGCTGACTACATCCGTGAGCGTGGCCACGAGTATGGCACCGTTACTGGCCGTCCACGTCGTGTGGGTTGGCTCGACACCGTGGTGCTCAACCATGTGCGTCGTATCAGCGGCCTCAACTACCTCTCATTGATGTTGTTCGACGTATTGTCAGGCCTCGAGAAGATTCGCATCTGCACAGGCTACAAGCTCGACGGCAAGGATATCGACTACGTGCCTTCGACTATCGCTCAGCTCGAGCGTGTAGAGGCTCAGTATATCGAGCTCGACGGCTGGCAGGAGGATATCACAGGCATCAAGTCTTACGACGAGCTTCCAGCAAATGCTAAGGCATATATCGCTAAGCTTGAGGAGCTTACAGGTGTGGAGGTAGCAGTTGTATCTGTGGGTCCCGATCGTGAGCAGACAATCATCCGCAAGCAGATATTCTAACATATCACCAACAAACTCAAAGGTCCTATCTTCAGCAACGGAGATAGGACTTTTTCTTTACGTGAGAAGGAGAAATTTTCGTGGGCAATACTTGCGATTGATTGCAATCTTTACTACCTTTGTATTACTATAACCGCAAACAACAAACAAACCAAATAGACTATGAAACGCGTATTTATGTTCGCTGCCGCGGCTCTCGTGGCTATATGCAGCACGTGTGTATCGGCCATTGCTCAGCCCCCCAAACGCCATGGTTGGGACGTGAATATTCCGCTATATGGCGATGTTGAGTCGGTAACTATGACACTTTATGAGTGTAACACAGAGAGTAGCAATACCGGTCGAGGTGAAGCTATGGGTTCTACCAAATATTACTTCAACGAGGCTGGCAATGTAACCAAGAAGGATAGTTACAGCCCTGATGGCTCATCGTGGGGTCAGGAGACGTATAAATACGACTCTAAGGGAAATATGACCGAGAAGGCCTCATACAGCTCTAGCGGCTCGTTGAATGAAAAGATTACCTATATCTACGACCATCGAGGAGATATGATTGAGATGGCTGAGTACAACTCAAACAACTCGTTGCGCTGTAAGACTTACTACACATACAACTCTAATGGAAATGTGACCGATGCGTATAGTTACAACTCAGATGGTTCAGTGAATTATAGGCATATTTGGAAATATGACTCTCGAGGAAATAAGATTTCATGGAATATATACTACGACTCAACGCGTTCTAAGCATATTTGGAAATACAACTCTGCGGGAAAGGTGACCGAGTGGCTTATATACGAAGATGGTGTATATTATGGTAAGGATACCTACAAATACGACTCTAATGGGAATTTGACCCAGTATGCCGGATACGAAGGAAACGGGTTGTTGTCGTGGAAGCAAGTATACACATACGACTCTAATGGAAATATGATTGAGGTGTCATACTATGGCGAAAACGGCAAGTTGCTCACAAAGATTACCTACAAGTACGACTCGCACGGAAACATTATCGAGGCACCTGCAGAAGAGAATCCTGAGTGTTTACCCCCTATTGCAGTTTACGAGATTGTCTATCGCAATTAGTATGACAACGGCACAATGTATATGAGGGCGTTCGGCGAATATGCCGGACGCTCTCTGCTTTAATTCTCTAACCTCCCTACATTCCCTACTCCACCACACTATCCAACAATACCCCGCATTGTCACGGGTTACAAAAACGTAACCCGCGCTCAAATCATATCTCACGACAACTAGTATACACATCCCATCCTGCTTTTATTCTCTAATCTACGCCCCCCCACATTGTCACGGGTTACAAAAACGTAACCCGTGAGTTATAGGGGTGATACTCTTTTTTTATAGGTGGGGCTTGTTCTGGGTATCAAAAGGAATAAACATATCTGGGTTGTTGGGGCTTTACGGTAATGAGGGGAGGCATAGCTGAACTGCAGGGGTAGTGCACTTATCGAGATAGCAGAAGCTATTTGCTAAAATATTTGCATTAATCTTCGATATTTGCTACTTTTGTGAGTAAAGATAAAATAGATAAAACTCACAAATTATGAAACGCATATTTTTACTATTATCTATCACTACAGCTGCATTGTTCAGCTCGTATGACTTAAAGGCTGAGGCTCCCGAGCGTCAAGGCTGGAAGGAGGATTTTCCTCTATATGGCGATGTTGAGTCGGTTGTTAAGACACAGTATAAGCTCGAGGATAAGTTTGGAGAGGTTGTGCGAGGAGGCATTCGGGATCGCGTTAAATATTATTTTAATGATGCTGGAGATGTAATTAAGGAGGCTTGGTACAACCCTGATGGCTCGTTGATTGATAAGGCTATTTACAAATACGACTCCTCGGGAAATATGATTGAGGGTACTGGGTACGAATCAGATGGCTCGTTGGTCGGTAAGAAGATTTACAAATACGACTCATCGGGAAATATGATTGAGAAGGCTTGGTACGACTCAGATGTCTCGTCGGACGGTAAGTGTATTTACAAGTACGACTCCTCGGGAAATATGATTGAGAAGGCTTGGTACGACTCAGATGTCTCGTCGGACGGTAAGTGTATTTACAAGTACGACTCCTCGGGAAATGAGATTGAGTATGCTGAATACAACTCAGACGGCTCGTTGTATAGGAAGTACACTTACAAATACGACCCCTCGGGAAATAGGATTGAGAGTGCTTCGTACAACTCAGATGGCTCGTTGAGCGGTAAGAGTATTAACAAATACGACTCATCGGGAAATAGGATTGAGTATGCTAGGTACAACTCAGGTGGCTCGTTGTTTGAGAAGGTGATTTACAAATACGACTCATCGGGAAATATGGTTGAGGAGGCTGAGTACGGATCAGATGGCTCGTTGGGCGGTAAGAAGATTTACAAATACGACTCATCGGGAAATATGATTGAGGAGGCCTGGTACAAATCAGATGGCTCGTTGATCAGTAAATATATTTACAAATACGACTCCTCGGGAAATAAGATTGAGGATGCTAGGTACGAATCAGACGGCTCGTTGGATAGGAAGCACACTTACAAATACGACTCATCGGGAAATATGATTGAGGAGGCTGTGTACGAATCAGATGGCTCGTTGGGCTATAAATATATTTACAAATACGACTCACGAGGAAATATGATTGAGGAGACTAGGTATCGAAGCGAAGCACTTACCCCTATATCACTGACAGTCTACGAAATCACCTACCGCAATTAGGGGGCACAAACCAAAGTTTTGGAGAGCTTAACATTGTTAGGCTCTCTTTTTTTTGGGGCTACTGCAAGTGAGTTTGCGAGCGATTTTACATAAATTGGAAGATTTTACACCCATTATTCGCATATTTGGCAAAAAATTTATAACTTTGAAAGTCAAAGCGAATATTTCCTTAGGAAATTAATGAGAAAAACGAGATATGATGAATACTAAGTATCAACTTCCCAAGCATGGCGGTCTGGACAAGGAGTCTGCGCCCAAAGATATTGTGCATCGCTACGAGCGTATACCCACACGTGTATTCGAGAGCGAGTATCACGGTGTGCAGTATGTTGCCGACATCATCTGTCGCATGATACGCAACCACCGAGAGATAGCTTCGGCACGTGACATCTACGAGGAGCTACCACCATTCGTGCTCGGACTAACCACAGGACGAACACCTATGGGCCTCTACCGTGAGCTTGTGAAGCGCTATCAGGAGGGCGAGGTATCGTTCCAGAATGTTGCGGTATACTCACTCGACGAGTTCTACCCTATCAAGAGCACCGACCAGCAGAGTCGTAACTTCCGTATCCACGACGAGTTTCTCAAATTTATCGACATACTCCCCGAGAATATCCACATCCCTGATGGCACAGTGCCACAGAGCGAGATCTCGGAGTACTGCGCAGCCTACGAAAAGTCGATACGCAAGATCGACCTCATGATCATCGGCATGGGCGAGGAGGGACAGCTCGGATTCAACGAGCAGGGCTCCTATGCCAAGTCGCAGACACGCCTCGTGGAGCTCTCGCACAACTCACGCAAGGTGCAGTCGCAGCAGTTCCACGACTTCGACAACACCCCAAAGATGGCTATCACCATGGGTCTTGGCACAATCATGCGTGCCGACCGCATCGTGGTAATGGCATGGGGCGAGGAGAAGGCGCAGATTGTGCAGCGTGTGGTGGAGGGTGAGATTTCGGACATCGTACCAGCAAGCCACCTTCAGGAGCACCACGCCATAGAGATGGTTATCGACGAGAATGCCGCCGAGA
This sequence comes from Alistipes sp., assembly GCA_017629035.1. GTDB lineage: Bacteria > Bacteroidota > Bacteroidia > Bacteroidales > Rikenellaceae > Alistipes. The sequence goes on from JAGBXX010000015.1 coordinate 21,829, forward strand.
ACCTCACACGTGAGCAGACACCATGGCTCGTGGGTCCATGTATCTGGACACCTAAGTTTGTGCGTAAGGCCGTGGTATGGCTCTGCAACAAGGTAAACAAGCCTATCCTCAAGCTCACCTACAAGGACTATATCGAGAACTCATTGGGCGAGCTATTGGAGAAGTGCGGAACATATAACAACATCAATATCAGGGTCTTTAACGACCTCCAGCACACCATCACAGGTTGGCCTGGTGGCAAGCCTAATGCCGACGACTCAACACGTCCTGCACCATCGTTGCCATACCCTAAGCGAGCACTCATATTCTCGCCACACCCCGATGATGATGTTATCTCTATGGGTGGAACGTTCATCCGCCTTGTGGAGCAGGGTCACGACGTACATGTGGCCTACCAGACCTCGGGTAATGTTGCCGTGCACGACGACGTTGTCATCCAGAACATCGACACAGCACGTGAGCTCGGCCTGGGCAACAGCTACGACGAGGTGCGTGAGATTATCGCAGCGAAGCGAAGCGGCGAGCCTGAGCCACGCAAGCTCCTCGACATCAAGGGTGCTATACGCCGTGCTGAGGCACGTGCCGCAGTGCGCTCATTTGGCCTTAACCCCGACACCAACGCCCACTTCCTCAACCTTCCATTCTACGAGACTGGAGGTATCAAGAAGGGCACGATTTCTGATGTAGACATCGACATCATCGTCAAGCTGCTCAGAGAGATACGTCCTCACCAGATCTACGCTGCAGGCGACCTTGCAGACCCTCACGGCACACACCGTATATGTATCGAGGCGCTGCTCGAGGCCTTGGACCGCACCAAGGATGACGACTGGAGAGAGGAGTGCCACTTGTGGCTCTACCGTGGCGCATGGATGGAGTGGAACCTCGGCTTGGTAGATATGGCCGTGCCACTCTCGCCCGACGAGATGCTCAAGAAGCGTCACGCCATTTATCGCCACCTCTCACAGAAGGATATCGTGCCATTCCCTGGCAGCGACACCCGTGAGTTCTGGCAGCGTGCCGAGGAGCGTACGCAGAACACTGCAAAGCTATACGACAAGCTCGGCATGGCTGAGTATCAGGCTATTGAGGTATTTGTAAAAATGTTTTAATCCAAAATAATCCCTATGAGAGTTATCATCAAAGATAAATCAGCAGAGGTTGCTCAGTGGGCAGCCGCACATATCGTAAACGAGATCAAGGCCAAAGCAGCAAAGACCGACGCCCCCTTCGTGCTCGGCTTGCCAACGGGCTCAACACCTCTCGAGACATACAAAGAGCTTATTCGCCTGCACAAGGCGGGTGAGGTGTCGTTCAAGAATGTCGTGACATTCAACATGGACGAGTATGTGGGCCTCGAGGAGTCACACCCTGAGAGCTACCACTCATTCATGTGGAACAACTTCTTCTCGCACGTAGACATCGACCCTAAGAATGTACATATCCTCAATGGCAACGCCGAGGATCTCATGGCCGAGTGCGAGGCCTACGAGGCGGCTATTGTCGAGGCAGGAGGCATCGACCTCTTCATGGGTGGCGTAGGCGAGGATGGACATATCGCCTTCAACGAGCCATTCTCATCGCTCGAGTCACGCACACGCATCAAGACCCTCACGCCCGACACCATCGCCGTGAACTCACGCTTCTTTGGTGGCGACATCTCGAAGGTACCTACCCAGGCACTCACCGTGGGTGTGGCAACAATTCTCTCGGCACGCAAGGTGATGATCCTTGCCACAGGCCCTAAGAAGGCACGTGCACTGCGCCACGCCATCGAGGGAAGCTACAACCACATGTGGACACTATCGGCATTGCAGACACACCCTGCAGGCATAATCGTATGCGACGACAGTGCTGCCGAGGAGCTCAAAGTATCGACCTACCGCTACTTCAAAAATATCGAGAAGTAGTTAACACATAAGGGGTTGTCAAAAGCAAACGACAACCCCATTTTTAATCGCTATACGTACTATGGATTTCAAACTTGTTACCAACCTTGAGCCCCGTGGCGACCAGCCCGAGGCCATTAAGGCGCTTGTCGACGCTGTGCAGAGCAACGTCGACCACACCACGCTCATAGGTGTAACAGGCTCGGGAAAGACATTCACCATAGCCAACGTAATAGCGCAGACAAACCGACCCACACTCGTACTGAGCCACAACAAGACGCTCGCAGCGCAGCTCTACAACGAGTTCAAAAACTTCTTTCCCGAGAATGCCGTGGAGTACTTCGTATCCTACTACGACTACTACCAGCCCGAGGCCTACATCCCCACGACAAATACATACATCGAGAAGGAGCTATCGATTAACGACGACATCGAGCAGCTACGCCTTAAGACCGTGACATCGCTACTCTCAGGACGTAGAGATGTCATCGTCGTGTCGAGCGTGTCGTGCATCTACGGATGTGGTAATCCCGAGGATTTTCATGCCACAGCCATAGAGGTAGAGGTAGGCAAATGCTATGAGCGCAACACCCTACTACACAGATTTATAGACGCCTTCTACACTCGCACGGAGCGAGAGCTTCAGCCCTCGACATTCCGTGTTACGGGCGAGACCATAGACATCATGACAGCCTATGGCGAGTTTGGCAACCAGTGCTTCCGCCTCACGTTCTTCGACGACGAGCTCGAGTCGATACACAACATCGACCCCACAACGGGACAGAGGCTAAGCTCGCTCACGAGCATGAAGATATACTCGGCAAATATGTTCGTGACAACAGAGCAGCGCCGACAAAAGGCTATAGACCAGATAACCCTCGACCTAGGCAAGCAGATAAAATTCTTCCAGGATCAAAACGAGGAGGAGTATGCCGATCGTCTTAAGCGCCGTGTGGAGTACGACATCGAGATGCTCAAGGAGCTGGGATACTGCAATGGTATAGAGAACTACTCACGCTATTTCGATGGCCGTGAGGCGGGCTCACGCCCCTTCTGCCTGCTCGACTTCTTCCCCGACGACTTTGTCACAGTCATTGACGAGAGCCATGTCACACTACCCCAGATTCGAGGTATGTATGGCGGCGACCGAGCACGCAAGGAGAACCTCGTAGATTACGGCTACAGACTGCCTGCAGCAAAGGATAACCGCCCACTGCGCTACAACGAGTTTAACTCACTCACACCCACAAAGATATACGTGAGTGCAACGCCTGCCGACTACGAGCTTAGCCGTAGCCGTGGACATATCATCGAGCAGCTTGTGCGCCCCACGGCAATCATCGACCCAGCAATCTATGTGCGCCCCACGGAGAATCAGATCGACGACCTACTCGAGGAGGTAAATACCGAGGTGCGCAAGGGCAACAAGGTTCTTGTCACAACACTCACCAAGCGCATGGCCGAGGAGCTATCGCAGTACCTCGACCGCATAGGTGTGCGCAATAGCTACATACACTGCGACGTCGACACGATGGATCGTGTTCAGGTGCTCGACAACCTACGCGACGACATGATCGACGTGATTGTGGGCGTGAACCTCTTGCGTGAAGGTCTTGACCTGCCCGATGTATCACTCGTGGCGCTCTTCGATGCCGACAAGGAGGGTTTTCTGCGTAATGTGCGCTCAATGACACAGACCGCAGGACGTGCCGCACGCCACCCCAATGGCCGTGTGATAATGTATGCCGACACGATGAGCCGCTCCATGCTCCAGACAATAGCCGACAGCAACCGCCGCCGTGCCAAGCAGATAGCCTTCAACCTTGAGCATGGCGTGATGCCACGCAAGGCCGGTCGTAGTGGCAATGGACAGAGTGCTCTGCTCAGCGAGCGAGAGAGCACGAAGCCTCAGAATATGACCGTATATCCACTCGTGGAGGATCACTACGCACCAGCAATGGCTGCTGAGAGTATGTCAGAATACCAGACGCCCGAGCGCATCAAAGAGCTTATAAAGCAGGCGCACGACGACATGACACGTGCCGCCAAGTCGCTCGACTATCTCGCCGCCGCACGCTACCGTGATCAGATGCGTGAGCTGGAAAAACTACTCAAATAGCACGAAAATTTTTCTCTATTTTTCTTTTGACACAACCTGTCAAAAAAGCATAGTTACTTTGCACCCAGAAACAGGAATTAACAACCTAAAATGCAAAATGACTATGAGCCTTAACTACACAATCGACTGCCGTCACTGCGGCAACCATACAAACTTCGAGTTCTACACCAACAGCCGAACAATGCGCCACGACAACCTCGATGAGCTGCAGCATATCGACACTGAGTGTGCTATACGCTGCCCCGTATGTCGCTCAAAACTAAACACTTCGGAAGCCGATTTCAGAGCACAGGTCAAGCTCACACGCACGGCATAACGATTGCTTATACCCGCATAAGTAAAAAGTAAGGCTCTAATGTATGATGTTACGAAAAAAAATCGTAACTTTGAGTCATAATAAATAAGCAAAGAGTTATGATTAAGATAAATTTAGGAGATCAGATACCCGCATTTCGTAGCCTCACGACCGAGGGCAACGAGTTCACACTTGACCAGCTCAAGGGCTCACCAACAATACTCTACTTCTACCCCAAGGATAACACCTCGGGATGCACGCTCGAGGCAAAGAGCCTGCGTGATGGCAAGGAGGAACTCAAAAGACGTGGATATAAAATTGTGGGCGTGAGCCCCGACTCAGTGAAGTCGCACCAGAACTTCTGCACAAAGCACGAGCTCAACTTCACACTCCTCTCGGATGCCGACCACTCACTCTCTGAGGCTGTGGGCGTATGGCAGCTCAAGAAGATGTGTGGCAGAGAGTATATGGGCATTGTTCGCACAACACTCATTCTGGATAGCGAGGCACGTGTTACGCATATCATCAAGAAGGTAGACACTAAGGATGCGTACGGCCAGATTATCAAGCTATTAGACAAGGAATAAACAAAAAAAGATATATATTATGGCAGAAAAAGCACAGGTTAATGCCGACAAGCTCAAGGTGTTGTCGGCCGTAATGGACAAAATTGAGAAGGACTTTGGCAAGGGCTCAATCATGCGCATGTCGAGCGAGTCGGTTACCGACGTTCCGGTGATCCCTACAGGCTCAATCACTCTCGATATGGCACTTGGCGTAGGTGGTTATCCTAAGGGTCGTGTTATCGAGATCTTTGGCCCTGAGTCATCAGGTAAGACAACGCTCGCCATTCACGCCATTGCCGAGGCACAGAAGGCTGGTGGTATTGCAGCATTCATCGACGCTGAGCATGCCTTCGATAGCTACTATGCACAGAAGCTGGGCGTAGATGTCGACAACCTCCTCGTATCGCAGCCCGACAACGGCGAGCAGGCACTCGAGATTGCAGACTCGCTCATTCGCTCAAGCGCCATCGACATCATCGTGATCGACTCTGTGGCAGCCCTCACGCCTAAGGCCGAGATCGAGGGTGAGATGGGTGACTCGAAGATGGGTCTTCAGGCACGCCTCATGTCACAGGCTCTACGCAAGCTCACAGCCTCGATATCTAAGACCAAGACCGTATGCATCTTCATCAACCAGCTGCGTGACAAGATTGGCGTGGTATATGGTAATCCTGAGACAACAACGGGTGGTAATGCCCTTAAGTTCTACGCCAGCGTGCGTATCGACATCCGCCGCACATCGGTTATCAAGGATGGCGAGGAGCAGCTCGGAACACGCACCAAGGTTAAGGTCGTGAAGAACAAGGTGGCACCTCCATTTAAGAAGGCTGAGTTCGACATCATGTTTGGCGAGGGTATCTCGAAGATGGGTGAGATCATCGACCTCGGCGTTGACTTCGACATCATCCGCAAGTCGGGCTCATGGTTCTCGTATGGCGACAAGAAGATTGGCCAGGGCCGTGACTCAGTAAAGGAGGCACTCAAGGCCAACCCAGCGCTCATGGAGGAGATCGAGCTCCGTGTGCGTGAGGCTATGACCGAGGCACGAGAGAAGTAGCAGAGGCTACACACAAAGTTATTTTGACCCAAACACGACTATCAGGGATGGTAGTCGTGCTTTGGCATATATAAATCAACAAGTTATGGAGTACACGCCACAAGATGAAATATTGATTGAAGAGAAGTGGCAAGAGCTTGTCGAGGCCTGCGAGAAGGCCAAGATATGCCGCCGCGAGGGCGACTGGCAGTTCATAAAGCGTGCCTACTTCCTTGCCAAGGAGGCGCACAAGGGTGTGCGTCGCCGCTCTGGCGAGCCATACGTAATACACCCAATCGAGGTGGCACTCATCGCAGTGCGTGAGATTGGACTTGGCAAGAAATCGGTTGTCGCAGCACTCCTGCACGACGTGGTCGAGGATACAGACTACACCGTGGAGGATATTGCCCGCATATTCTCGCCAAAGATCGCTTCGATGGTCGATGGACTAACGAAGATGGCTGGAGTATTCAACTCCAAGAGTTCGGAGCAGGCCGAATATTTCCGCAAGGTGCTGCTCACGCTCTCGGACGACGTGCGTGTCATAATCATCAAGATTGCCGACCGCCTGCACAACATGCGCACACTCGGCGCAATGCCCCATAACAAGCAGATTAAGATCACAAGCGAGACGATATATCTCTTCGTGCCACTGGCCTATCGCCTTGGCCTACACGCCATTAAGTCGGAGCTCGAGGATCTATGCATGCGCTATAGATTTCCCGAGGAGTACGAGGAGATACGCCGCAAAATCGAGGATACAGAGCCCGAGCGCCAGCAGTATATCGAGCGATTTATGGCCCCTATAAAAGAGGTTCTCGACAAGAACGGCTTCCAGTATGAGATGAAGGCTCGTGTAAAGAGCATATACTCCATCTGGAACAAGATGCGCCGCAAGGAGATACCCTTCGAGGAGGTCTACGACCTCTTTGCCATACGCATTGTGTTCAAGACCCTACCATTCCCCTCGGAGAAGACTCAGTGCTGGCAGATATACTCTTGCGTGACGGACATATACACACCAAAACCCGACCGCCTGCGTGACTGGATATCCATACCCAAGAGCAACGGCTACGAGGCTCTACACTCAACCGTGATGGGCCCCGACGGAATATGGGTCGAGGTACAAGTGCGCACCGAGCGCATGGACGACATCGCAGAGCGAGGCTTCGCAGCACACTGGAAGTATAAGCACGCCTCGATAACTCAGGAGGAGGATGGTCTTGACCGCTGGCTACGCAAGGTGCGTGAGGCGCTGAACAGCAACACGGAGAATGCCCACGAGTTCCTCGACAACTTCAAACTTTCGCTCTATAAGACCGACGTGGTTGTCTTTACGCCCAAGGGCGAGCCGCAGACACTCCCCTACGGAGCTACGGTGCTCGACTTTGCCTACGAGATACACACCAACATCGGAAACCATGCCATTGGCGCCAAGATAAACCACCGTATAGCCCCTGTGACCACTCGACTGAATAGTGGCGACCAGATAGAGGTTATCACGGCTGAGAACGCACGCCCCAAGGCCGAGTGGCTCGATGGCGTTGTGACGAGCAAGGCTCGACAGGCCATTCAGGACTTTATGAAGGGCGAGCAGCAGAACAACGTAGAGAATGGTATGCAGATACTCGCCGAGCACCTCAGCGAGCATGGTGTGATGCTAAGTGGCCGTGTGCTGCGCAAGCTGCTGCCAGCCTACGACTGCAAGTACAAGGATGAGCTATACAGCAAGATTGGTGCTGGCATCATCAAGCTCGACAACCTCGACAAGCTACTTAAGGAGAACACCTCTCGCAAGATTTTGAAGTTCTGGAAGGTGCTTCTACCTGGCAGCAAGGAGGAGGATAAGGAGCTCGACCTAGATCTCGACGACGAGGCCGAGACACTCGAGGAGCAGGCTCTTGAGACAGAGCCCCACGCTCACAATCACGAAGACGAGCCTATAATGGGCGAGTGCTGCGAGCCTATCCCTGGAGATAATGTTGTGGGATATCGTGATCCCGAAACAGGGCGAGTGACGATACACAAATCTACGTGCGACACACTCATACGCCTTGCCGCACAACATGGCGAAAATATCATTCGTGATGAGATACGCTGGTCGCAGCAGAAGGCCGTGTCGTACCTTGCGACGCTCGAAATCTACGGCATAGACCGCCCAGGAATTATCCTCGATTTAACAAAACTTATCACAGCTGACTTTAACATAAATATGCGAGCAATTAGCGTGCAGTCGCACGACGGCATATTCGAGGGCAAGCTGAGTATATATGTCAAGGATATAGAGAGTCTGAATAAGCTTATCGAGAATATTCGCAGCATAAAGGGTATGGAGCAGGTACGACGTACGCTCAATGTCTAAGCTACGAAGGCGTAGATAGCATGAATTTTAAGCGAAAATAACTAAATGCAAAAATAGAGTAATTTTTAACTAAAAGAGAAACCGTATTATGGCATCAATTTTTTCACGAATTGTAGCGGGCGAGATCCCAAGTTACAAGGTGGCAGAGAACGATAAGTTCTACGCATTCCTCGACATCGCTCCATTGGCTAAGGGACATACACTTGTAATTCCAAAGCGTGAGGTTGACTATTTCTTCGACCTGGAGGACGACGAGCTTCAGGAGATGATCGTATTTGCAAAAGAGATTGCGAAGAAAATTAAGGCAACTACAGAGTGCAAGAAGGTCGCAACAGTGGTTTTAGGCCTCGAAGTAGCCCATGCACATATACATTTGATACCTATGAACACCGAAAAAGATGTTGATTTCGGCCGTGAAAAGCTTAAATTAACTCCAGAAGAGTTCGTAGAAATAGCAAATTCGCTTCAGTAATAGGGGTTGTTAACAACTACGTAACTTACTGATGATTAAATAGGTAGGGTGTTATTAAGACTCTACCTATTTGTTTATTTAACATAATATATAGCTCTAAAGAGTTATTAACATCTGGACATCTAAACAGAGTGTCATTCGCACTTTTTTTATTAAAATTTCACATTTGTAATTACATTTGTAACAATCTCACATTTGTAAATATCAACCATTTATTACTTTTGTAACTAGCGACAACTGCGATTAATAGTGTTAATAGTTACATCTGTCATTTTACAAATTACATCATTAAACACGTGATTTAACCCGATTTTTAGCATTATTCAAATACTGAATATTAATTTTTGTACCACTGATTATCACATAGTTACGATTTTTATCTTAATCATATTACAGCTAAATAGGGCCTAACACCCCACTTTGGGGGTTAACCTATACAAATTGTATTGAATTATATATTTAACACTGATTTATAGTGTTTTAGATATTTTATATAAAGAGGTTTTAACTTGAATTGAATTTTGTCTCTTTACCATAATTCGTTTATTTACAAATGTAAGAGTTGTTAACAATTATCAACACTTTACGTTTGTATCGAAATTTGCATTACAAAAATAAAATGTTTATCTTTGTAAAAATTATCGAAAATGAGGGATAAAATAGACCTTTTGCTCAAAACAAAGAGGCTTTCTGCGACATCTTTCGCACGAATGCTCGAAATACAGCCATCCAGTATCTCCCACATCTTGTCAGGCCGCAACAAGCCGAGCTACGATCTTGTGGTGAAAATTCTGCGTGCCTTTCCAGAGCTAAATCCCGACTGGCTCCTACTCGACTCCTCGGAGATGTTCCGTGACAAGAGCGAGCACTCGAGCGACAGCACCCTATTCCCAGCTGCGGAGAGTGATCTGCAGACTGGAGCAACAGGCAGCATGGAGGAGAATATGAAAATCTCGGAGAGCAAAACTGATGAGAAAAATGAGTTGGTTAACATTTTTTCACGCACGCAAAATGTGCAGAAGGATGTTGATCGCATTCTCATACTCTACCATGACGGCAGCTTCGACAGTTACTCGAAATAGAGAATCACTCAACAAACAATAAAAGAGTAAGAGGGTGGCCCCAGCTTAGGGACTACCCTCTTATTATATAAATAGGTGCGGCGAACTACCCTATCTAAGAGCCGTGAAGCGTATGCAGCAATTATGCGCATATCTGCATATTTATAACATAAACTCTGCGACAGATTTTCGATATTCTGAAGCGCCATTTACCTCACATTTTTCACGGCATGCTACAACCAGCAATATTTTTTCGTATATTTGCGTTATAAGTTCGTAGAGCGAACACGTTCGCCCACCAAGAACAATTAGCCTCAAACTAAAACCTAAACAGCATGAAACGCATTATCTCACTTCTATTCGCAGCCATGATCATGGCAACATCGTTCGGTCTATCTGCACAATCACTCGTAGGCAAATGGAACTCTACGCCAGGCTCACAGAAGGCGATGTTGGAGGCCATTGGTGCACAGTACAAGGAGACACATGTAACGCAGACATTCAACGATGACAGCACATACGAGATATACGCCTATCTCAAGATCGATATGAACATTCAGGGGCTTCAGATGTCGATGTTTGTGGAGTACATAGAGAGTGGCACCTGGCAATATAGCGATGGCACCCTCACATACGCATCGAACAATTACGACTTCAAGAACCTCGAAATTAGCTTCGATGACCCCACACTTAACGCCTTTCGTGAGGATGTAATAGCGACTATGAAGAGCGGCTTTGAGCAGAGCAAGGGCATTGAGATAAGCTACGACGTGGAATTTATCAACGAGAACGAGGCAAGGCTCACGACAAACTCAGAGTTTATACCCAACTCCTATGTCTTTACCATCACTCGCATAGAGTAGTCCCTAAGGCCCCGTAGAAGAGAGGAAAGACAGATAACGAAAAGTCCGTATTGCGAAGTGCAATACGGACCTATTTTTTAGCTATGTACGAACCTATCTCGACACCTTCGAGATCGATGTTACACCATACTTATGTGGATTTGAGACTCCTCCAAGAATCGACTCCAAGGCGTCGTAGTGGACATTGCCATGGATATTGTGCTCCACAATCCAGGTCTTATGCTCAGCGCTGTAGTACAACACACCGACATGTGTTCCGTAGTTGCGTGTACCCTGCTTTCGAGCTGCGTAGAAGAACTGCAACATATAAGGGCTTGTAGTGTAGTACATATTAACCACGTAGTATGCTCCAGGAACGAGCTTAGATATATCAAAGTTGTCCTTGACATAATCGGCAGCCTGGCGGTGCATATCGAGGACTGCAGGCACCCTATTCTCCCAGCTCAGCTTCGAAAGCGAGGGAATGGTCACCTTGGTATAGCCATTTATTACCGATGGAAACTGGGTTAGGATCTGGTATGCGTGTCCCTGCGAGTAGTATCCCGCTCTTCCGAGGCGTCCATTTACATGCGCTGCACACTGTATGGTATATCTTCCATATCTATCTCTACCAGCCCTCTTCACCATCACGTTCTCGTAGGGCTTATCAGCGGCATCCACAGCAACCTCCTCAGCAGGGCTCTCGAGCGCCTCTTGAAGTGTTTCGGCAGCAGCGATAGGTGGTATTCTCACAGATAGAATCGAGTCTAAGCTCTCTATCTCTGCAATGTTAAAATAGACAACAGGCGTATCAGTCTCCTCTGTCGACACCTCCTGCGCAGAGGCCGTCGATATCATACCATTGCCACACACTAAGATCATCGTCACCCAAGCAGGGATAAGCATCAATATTTTCTTCATCTCTTTTGTTTTCATTTTCGTTGCCTGACAGAGGTCACTCTGGCCAGCAAAACATTCTCACTTTTTATAATTTATTACAAATATACAAATTTATTTCTATTTCAGCAAAGAAACGACACTAAAGAGTTGTAATAAAAGGCATGTTCGAGCTGGGCGTAGAGCCACGAGTGGCACATAAGGGCCCAATTTACCACTCACTTAGCAGCTTGCAAAAAAAGGAGCCCATCCAAAAAACTCTGGGTGGGCTTTTTCTTCTATTTAAGCACGCCGCCTTAGAACGACAGGCCTACCGAGATATTCACAACACCGAGGCTTCCAACATACTCCCTCCTGGCATTGTTTGCAATCTTCGTAACATCGGCAGTATATCCAGCACCGACGTAAAACTTGCCGAATGTGAAGCCTACGCCAGCGTTTATACCCAACTGAAAGCGATTGAGTGCCTTCTCGCCCATAGCATATTTGTCGTCGGAGCTATCAAAAAGCTTGTATGTCGTGGTGTGGCTTCCGCCCATAGCGCCAAAGCCATTACCTATTACAGCGCCCTTGAACTTCTCAATGTTTCCAGCTACGTTGTATCGCATATTAAGGCCAGCGTATGGGAATATACCAATCTTATTATTTTTGAAGCCCAAGCGCAGAGATATGTTCACTGGCACATTGAACGAGTACATCTTTACGGTATTGACATTGTAGTTTGTACCACTTCCGTATTTCTTCTCATCGTTAGACATACCAAACGAGTATTGGAACGACGCACCATACTCAATATATAGCGGTAGGCTCTCTACCAAGTTGCTACCGTGGAGATACCCCACGCTAACGCTCTTCGATAGCGGGCATAGCTTGAAATTCGCATCCGCATTATCTTGCCACCTGATATTCATCGGGCTGAAACCCAAGTGTATACGGTTATAGTCACGTGTACTCATATCCTTGAAGAATGTGTTTGACGACGTCTGCTCCTGCGCCATAGCTCCCGATACAAATAGGAGTAGTGTTATAGATAGTAGAATAACTCTCTTCATTGCTTAGCAAGTTAATGATTATCTTAATGCAAATATAGGAAAAATATACAAAAAAAAGAGCCCATCCAAGCAATTTGGATGGGCTCACCTTTATTTAGTGTATTATTAATTCTTATTCAATACGAGTCGCTCAATCTCCTCAATCTGCGCCTTAAACTGCTTGTCGATATCCATCGCATCGGCTACAGCCTTGCAGCTATGGAGCACTGTGGCGTGGTTACGACCACCAATCGACGAGCCAATAACCGTGAGCGGAGCCTTGGTATGCTGCTTTGCCATATACATCGCCACCTGACGTGCCTGCGCAACATCGCGTGTACGCTTTGCCGAGTTGAAGGTGTCGAGGTCGATATTGTAGTACTCGCAGACGATGTTAACAATATGCTCGATAGTAATCTCACGCTGCGTAAGCTTGACATATACCTTGAGGATATCCTTAGCCAACGAGATTGTAATCTTGCGACCCAGGAACGAGGCATTGGCAATGAGCGATGACAATGCACCCTCGATCTCACGCACGTTTGCCGAGATGTTCTCTGCAAGGTAGGTGACAACATCCTCAGGAATCACAGCACCTGCACGCTGAGCCTTGGCACGGATAATCTTGATCTTAGTCTGGTAGTCGGGCACGCTCAAATAGGCCGACAAGCCCCACTTAAAACGTGTCAACAGACGCTGCTCGATATCCTTAAGCTCCACAGGTGGCTTATCTGATGTAAGGATAAGCTGCTTGCCAGCGAGCTGGAGGTGGTTGAAGATGTTGAAGAAGGCATTCTGAGTACCTGTCTTACCCGTAAGCTCCTGAATATCGTCGATGATAAGCACGTCGACCATCTGGTAGAACTGGATGAAGTCAGTGATCTCACCATTCTTATATGCTGTCTGGAACTGCGCCTGGAACTTGTTCATCGAGACGTAGAGCACCTGGAGCTCGGGGTGACGCTGACGCACCTCGTGGCCAATAGCCTGCACGATGTGGGTCTTACCAAGACCTGAATCACCATAGATATATAGCGGGTTGAAGGCCGTAGTACCTGGCGACACAGCCACTGCCATACCCGCAGAGCGAGCAAGACGGTTGCACTCACCCTCGATATGGTTGTCGAAAGTGTAGTTCTGGTTGAGCTGTGGGTCGAACATTATTCGACGAATGCCCGGAATTACAAAAGGATTTTTTATATTTGCAGTGTCGGTTGGCGCTGCAAACTGTGGCACCTGCGAGGCTGAGGCCTCGGTGCTCTGCTGCTGCGCACGACGTGGCACAGCGTAATGTAGCTTAGTACCAGCACCATAGAGCTCGGCGATAATAGGACGGAGCACGCTCAAGTAGCGCTTCTCGATGCTTGTCACAAAGCTCTCGTTGGGAACACGCAGACTGAGGTTCGTACCATCGAAGTCGATAGGACGAATAGGCTTGAACCACTTGACAATCTCCTCCTCGGTAATCGAGCCGCTGAGACGGTCAAGGCAGTCCTGCCATACCTCGTTATATTTTTCGATCTGCATCATTTTTTGTTCTCAACAGTGGTTAAAAAAAACGGCGATAAAGGCCCCGAAACAGCTTTACTACTCTGTTTCAACAAGTTGCGTTATTCACCTAATTTTTTGCTTATATCACACTCGATTTGCCAGGAGCAATAAGTGCGTTTCGACATTGCAAAGATGTGGATAATTTTATTAAAATAATATCGAAAAACAGTTGCAAATTTCATTTTTTTTAATAAGGCTCGGGCGGCTAAATTTTTGCTAAATATTTTAATGTGCTGATACTGTAATATATGAAGAAAATTTTGTATATTTGCATATTAGAAATTTATAAAGCTGATATATAATCTATAAATAAAATTAATAGTATTATGGCAAATGTTATTGACAACCAGGTAATGGCCAAAGCTCAGGCTTGGCTCGATGGCAACTACGACGAGGCGACAAAACAGGAAGTTCGTATGTTGATTGAGAACAACCCTAACGAGCTCATCGAGAGCTTCTACAAGGATCTCGAGTTCGGTACAGGTGGCTTGCGTGGTATTATGGGTGTGGGTACAAACCGCATGAACATATATACCGTAGGCGCTGCTACTCAGGGACTTGCCAACTATCTCAAGAAGAATTTCGAGGGCGAGCAGATCAAGGTAGCTATCTCACACGATAGCCGCAACAACTCTCGCATGTTTGCCGAGCGTGTTGCCGATATCTTCGCTTCAAACGGCTTTATCGTCTATCTCTTCGACGCATTGCGCCCAACACCAGAGCTCTCATTCGCTATCCGTGAGCTCGGCTGCCAGTCTGGTGTTATGGTTACTGCATCGCACAACCCTAAGGAGTACAACGGCTACAAGGCATACTGGAACGACGGCTCGCAGGTTACCTCTCCACACGATGTTAACATCATCAACGAGGTGCAGAAGGTTACCGACGTGAACCAGGTGCTCACAGGCAAGAATGCCGAGAATATCAACATCCTTGGCGACGAGTTTGACCAGCGCTACTTGGCAGCTATCAAGGAGCTCTCACTCTCACCCGAGGCTGTGGCTAAGTACAACGACATGAAGATCGTCTACACACCTCTTCACGGTGCTGGCGTTAAGCTCGTGCCTCAGTCACTTCGCAACTACGGCTTTAATAATATTATATGTGTCGAGGAGCAGATGGTTCTCGACGGCAACTTCCCTACTGTAGCATCACCTAACCCTGAGGAGCGCAAGACCATGGCTATGGCTATCGAGCGTGCCGAGAAGGAGGGTGCTGACTTCGCTATGGCTACCGATCCTGATGCAGACCGCCTCGGCGTGGCTCTCCGCACAGGCAAGGGCGACTACGTGCTCCTTAACGGTAACCAGACCCTCGTGCTCTTGGCTTGCTACCAGCTCACTCGTTGGGCAGAACTCGGCAAGATCACAGGCAAGGAGTTTATCGTCAAGACTATCGTTACATCAATGATGCCCGACGCTGTGGCTGAGCACTTCGGCGTTAAGTGCTACAACTGCCTCACAGGCTTCAAGTATATTGCAAAGATCATCCGTGAGCAGGAGGGCAAGACTAAGTATATCGGTGGTGGCGAGGAGTCATTCGGCTACCTTCCTGGCGACTTCGTGCGTGATAAGGATGGCGTTGCTGCTATTACGCTCGTTGCCGAGGCTGCAGCATGGGCTCGTGACACTATGGGCATCACCCTCTACGAGTGGTTGCAGCAGCTCTATGTTAAGTATGGCTTCTTCCGTGAGGGCCTCGTAAACGTTGTTCGCAAGGGTAAGGATGGCGCTGCCGAGATTCAGCAGATGATGGTTGACTACCGCCAGAACCCTCCACAGTCATTGCTCGGCTCGCCAGTTATCAAGATTTTGGACTACAAGACTCTTGAGGAGCTCGACGTACGCACAGGTGAGCGCAAGCCTATTGAGGGCATCGACGAGAAGAGCAACGTGCTCCAGTGGCTCACTGAGGATGGCACAAAGGTATCTGTACGTCCTTCTGGTACCGAGCCTAAGATCAAGTTCTACTTCGGCGTTAAGACCAAGCTCGAGAGCGTTGATAAGTTCGACGAGACTCTCGTGGCTCTCGACAACAAGATTGACGCCTTGAAGAAGGAGCTCAACCTTGAGTAAATAGTTCCCAACTTGGGTACGGCCCATAGTAGGAGTAAGCAAACCCCGAGAGCATCCCTCTCGGGGTTTTTGCTTGCTATAGAGCAACGATTAGAGAGATTAGGGAGATTAGGGAGAGTAAGGAGGATAGAGAGGATAATGGCCCTAAACCACCCTTTCTGGCGGTGCGTAGGGACTCGAACTGCGAAGCAGTAGAGCCGATACCTTATTAAATCAGCGCAGACCGCAGGTCGAGCAATAAACCACTATCATATCGGCTCAACCCCACCCTACGTGAGCAGTGCACTACACATGGACAAAGACAACAAAGCCTCGCAGATTTGCGAGGCTGTTTTTGGGGATATGCGGCGAGGAGTTTACTCATAATGCCGCATAGACAAAAAAAACAAAAGCCACTCAATTGAGTGGCTTTGTTGTCTTAAATTGGCGGTGCGTAGGGGACTCGAACTGCGAAGCAGTAGAGCCGATACCCTATTAAACCAGCGCAGACCGTAGGTCGAGCAATAAACCACCACCATATCGGCTCAACCCCACCCAATGTGAGCAGTGCGCTACACATGGACAAAGACAACAAAGCCTCGCAGATTTGCGAGGCTATTTTTGGGGATATGCGGCGAGGAGTTTACTCATAATGCCGCATAGACAAAAAAACAAAAGCCACTCGATTGAGTGGCTTTGTTGTCTTAAATTGGCGGTGCGTAGGGGACTCGAACCCCTGACCCCGTGCGTGACAGGCACGTATTCTAACCAGCTGAACTAACGCACCATTTTAAGAACTTGCAACCCTTTATTTCTTGATTGCGATGCAAAGGTACTGCTTTTTTTTTATTCTGCAAATTTTTTCGCAACTTTTTTCAAAAAAAATTACACTTTTTTGAAGAACGAAAATTGAACACTACCATAACTTCTTGATTGCCAGAAATTT
Organism: Alistipes sp.; assembly: GCA_017629035.1. Taxonomy (GTDB): domain Bacteria; phylum Bacteroidota; class Bacteroidia; order Bacteroidales; family Rikenellaceae; genus Alistipes. The sequence goes on from JAGBXX010000015.1 coordinate 38,950, forward strand.
GGATGTTCTGAGAAATTTTGATCTTTTGAGTGCTCAAAAATCAAAAATCCGTCCTCACGAAGCAAATTTTTCTCAAACACAAGTTTAATAACCTCGTCACTACCCTCCAAATCGTAGGGTGCATCGGAAAAAATAAGGTCAAACTGCTTGGTGCAGCTCTTCAAATAGAGGAAAACATTTGCCTTGACAGCATAGAAATTCTCAAACTTGAGCTCCTTGGCAGTCTGGCGGATGAAGTTGTGGTGCACGCTATTCACCTCGACAGAGGTCACACTACGTGCCTCACGTGAGGCAAACTCATAGCTTATAGAGCCAGTACCCGAGAATAGGTCGAGCACGTCGAGCTCCTCGAAATCTACAAGGTTGACAAGGACATTAAAGAGGTTCTCCTTGGCAAAGTCGGTCGTAGGACGAGCACGCAAGTTACGTGGCGGAACGATTGTGCGGCCACGATATTTTCCACTAATTATTCGCATTCCAAATTACTGAATAGATCCTTTGAACAACGCTTTAGGCGCTCAATGTCGCCCTTCGCACGCACGCGCATGTTATATATATGGTATACCTGGTCGATACTCTCGAGTGCAAAGAGCATATCTGCATCGCCACGCACCTCGATAGCCTCGCCAAAGATCATGCCTCCGTTGAAGATACGCACGAAGAGAGTATCGCCCGCAAGCTCCATGATAGCACCCTCCTTGGGCACACGACCCATCTGCAGAGGAGATACAAAGGCAATGGCGCCACCAAGCACCAAGCTAAGGTGTGCATAGCACTCCTTGCTCACGGCCATCACAGCTACCCTATCATCGAGCTCAGGGCTGAATACCACCACCTCGTCGTGAGAGGGTCTAAGGCCTACCATCGAGAGATACTCCTGGGCAGACTCCTCACGGAACATGGTAATAGGCACAAGTGTAGTCTTGTGAGTGGCAACCTCAACGACATACTCGCTCGCACCGCTCTTCGACAGCTCCTCGACAGCAGCTACCGAAAAAGAGTGTCCACCCGACATGAGGCGGATGGACACTTTGCTTTGAATTGTTAAGCTCATGGTCATTACTCCAAGCGACCATCCTCCCAGCTACCCTTATCAGAGTTCTCCTCGAGGCTACCGAAAGTAACACCAAAGAACTCGATATCCATTGGGATAGGCACAACACTACCGATAGAATACTTAGCAACCTTCTTACCAGCGTTCTCCTTATCGTCAACCTTCTGGATAGCATTCTTAAGACCGTCTGCCTTCATCTTCTTCATCTGATCGCTTGCCTCAGAGTTAGCGATGAAGAGATCAAACTTAGTCTCGAGCATGTTCCAGAACTGCTGGTTGTACTCCTCAGTATTGAGGAAGTCTACGTAAGGAGCGTGGCAGCGCAAGAGGTGCGACTTGTAAGTACCCATCACGTAAGTAACAGTATCGAGCTGGAACTCCTTGTTGTTTGAGAATGGGATGTAACGAAGGTTCTCGATCTCCTCGTCAGTGTTATAACCTGCATGCTTGAGGATAGCCTCACGCACCTTGATAGAGTCTACCTTCTCGTTCTTCCACTTTGGATTAACCTTGCGGATAGAGTCGAGCTTAGCCTTGTTATCGAGGTTGTTCTCGTCATAGATCTCGCTCTTCTCGATGATCACGCCATTCTTAGCGAACTCGATGATAGTGTCCCAGTTAGTTGTGTACTTCTTGTCTGGACGAGAGTCCTTGTAAGCCTGAACAAGGTCACGGATAACCTTAGCCTTCTCGATTACAACGCCCTCACGGTCCTTAATCTGACTCTCAGCATTTACATTAACCGCGATCATGTCGTAGATCCAATAACCGAGGCCAACGATAGCTACAAGCAACAAAAGTTGAAATACTCTTTTCATTTTTGATTATTTGTTATTAAGTTTGTATCGTCGTTTAACACTAAACAATTTTTGGGGCCTTATGCTTAAAACCCATATATCGCAACAAATTTACGCAAAATTATCGTTTGAAGCAACAAATAACCAAAAAAAAATTATCGAGAGTCTATCAGAGTGGCTCTCGAACAACGATTTTGGCTCTATTTTTCTGCTCAACGGATATGCCGGCACGGGTAAAACAACGATAATCGCAGCCTTTGTTGCCGCCATTAAGACCCTGGGTATCAAGCCTATACTCCTCGCACCTACGGGACGTGCCGCCAAGGTACTCACACGCTACTCGGGCGAGGTGGCATATACCATACACAAAAAGATTTATCGCGAGCGCAGCATCACCGACTACGAGTCACGCTTCTCGCTGGACTACAATCGTGAGCACGACGCAGTATTCATCGTCGACGAGGCGTCGATGCTCTCGGCCTCAAGCACCGAGGGTGCAACATTTGGCTCGGGCAACCTTCTCGAAGATCTCGTGACATACGTGCGCAGTGGCAAGCGATGCAGGCTCATGATCGTAGGCGACGACGCACAGCTACCCCCTGTGGGCGACGACTACAGCCCAGCACTCGAGCCCTCGACACTACTACCCTACGGCGAGGTTGAGTATGCCACCATGGACGAGGTTGTGCGACAGTCGCAAGACTCGGGTATATTGTTCAATGCCACGATGTTGCGCTGCATGCTCGAGAACCGCATATTCGAGATTCCGCACTTCGACATGTCATTTCCCGATTTTCGTCAGGTGCAGGGCGGCGAGCTACTCGAGGAGCTTCAGGATTGCTACGACAGATTTGGCCGTGATGAGACCATCGTAATCACACGCTCGAACAAACGTGCCAACCGCTACAACGAGGGAATACGACGCTACAACCTTTCGGCCGAGGAGGAGATTGAGAGTGGCGATATGCTCATGATCGTGAAGAACAACTACCACTATGCCGAGCAGGACAAGGATTCACCCATGGCCTTTGTTGCCAATGGCGACGTGGCACGCCTGAAACGTCTACGCCGCTTTGAGGAGTTCTACGGCTTCCGCTTTGCCGAGGCTGTGCTCGAGTTTCCGGACTACGACGACTACGAGATGCAGGTAAAGATAATCCTCGACACACTATCATCCGAATCCCCATCGCTCACACGCGAGCAGAGCAAGGCACTATTCTACGAGGTGGAGAAGGATTATAGCGACATCACCGTTAAGTCAAAGAGATACAAGGCAATACGTGAAAATCCACACTTTAATGCCATGCAGATAAAGTTTGCCTATGCCGTAACCTGCCACAAGGCACAGGGTGGTCAGTGGAAGGCTGTATTTGTGGATCGCTGCCTCTTTGGCGACGAACAGATGAGCAAAGATATGCTCCGCTGGCTATATACAGCAATAACACGTGCTACAGAGCGCATCTACCTGGTAAACTTCGACGAGCGTTTCTTCGAGTAACAACGCACAAAAAATAAGGAAGTTAAGCCTCGAAAACTCCGAGCTTAACTTCCTTATTTTTTTACGCCACTACTCTACTCGTTGCGGGCCGACTGGTTACGCAGCAGGTAGCGATATACACGTACCTCATCTGGATCACCCATCTCCTTACCCTCAACATCCGAGAGTTTTACGCACAACTCCTTTGGTTTGCGTGAGTTAATCTGGCAAGACGAGAGCTTCATCACGATATTGCACGAAGCGTGGCCCGTGTCACACGTGAGGTTGGTGCCGATACCAAACATGCACTTGATACGGCCCTCGCAAGCCTTCTTAATCTGCACCGCCTTCTCAAAGTTCAACGAGTCGCTGAAGACAATACTCTTGGTCATAGGGTCGATACCGAGCTCCTTATATCGTTTGATAGCCATGTCGATAAATGCAATAGGGTCGCCCGAATCCTGACGCACACCATCAAACAAGCAGGCATGCTTCTTCGAGAAGTTATTGAAGAATACCTCCGAGCCGAAGCTATCTGTAAGCGCCGTGCCGAGATATCCGTCGTAGACCTTAACCCAATCCTCCATCGTAAGGTAGTTGGCATTACGTGGACCACCATTTACCGCAGCGATAAACATAGGCAGCTCGTGGGGATAGGTACCAATCATCTTCATATCGAGCTCCATGGCAAGATGACAGTTCGACGTACCGGTGCATCCACAAGGGTTATTTTTGAGGTGCTTGACAACCATTCGCTGCACATCGTACGAGAAGCGGCGGCGAGTACCAAAGTCGGAGAATATAAGGCCATTCTCACGAGCTATCTGCTCCTTCTGCTCCAGGCGTGCAATCATAGCCTCAGCGTCGTAGCTATTGCGTAGGTGGAAGAGCTCCGACACGGTAGCAAGCACAGGGATCTCGTAGAGCGTAACCTTATACATATAGTCAGTCACGTTGATCTGAAGATGACCCTCCTCGTCGAGCCACACGTTGAGCTTCGAGGCGTCGAAGCGGAAGCCACGCAACCACTCGAAGTAGTTCTGGGGTATATACTTACAATTCTTAATCATGTACTCAAACTCATCGTCCGAGAGCGAGATACGCTCCAAGGCCTTAAGCTCGGCCCTGAGGTCCTCCAAGAAGTCATTGTCGAAGACTGTCTTCGCACGGTCGTTGAACGTAAACGTACCGATAGCCTGTGGGTAGAGTTTGAAGTAGGCGTACGAAGTTGTAAACTTGTACAGGTCAGTGTCTAAGATTGAACGAATCATAGCTTTATGTTTGTGTTCGGTTATAATCCTTTAAGTTCCTGGTATAGCATCTCTATTGCGTAAGCCGAGGCACGACTTATTATCTGTCCTCGGTCAGTTCCCGAGTTGCGCATCAGTGCAAATGTCTTGCTCGGCGTAGCAACGGCAATCCACACCGTGCCCACGGGTTTTGCCTCGGAGCCACCACCAGGGCCCGCAATGCCCGTAGTAGCTATGGCGTAGTCTGCACCCGCAACACGACGCACACCCTCGGCCATCTGGCAGGCCACCTGCTCGCTGACAGCTCCATAGGTGATGATATCATCCATGCTCACACCAAGAATATCACGCTTGGCCTCGTTCGAGTAGCTCACAACACCCGCCATGAAGTAGCTCGAAGCACCCGGCATGGCGGTAAACTTTGAGGCGATAGTACCTCCGGTACAACTCTCTGCCACAGCGAGCTTTAGAGCCTTTGCCGTCATTATCTCGTGCACAAGCTGCTCGATAGTTGCCCCCTCGAAGCCCACAATATTATCACCAATAATCGAGCGTAGCAACTCAAACTGGCGAGATATCTCACCCTCGGCTACCTCGCCATCAACGCCATAAGCAGAGAGTCGCAGGCGAACAATATTGGGCGAGGGAAGATAGGCAAGATGTAGATACTCAGGCAGTGCATCCTCCCACTCAGAAATACGCTCGGCAAGTATTGACTCAGGGATACCACGGGTAATAAGCGTGCGATGCACGATAGATTGCAACTCGAAGCGCTCCTTAAGCATAGGTATAACGATATCCTGCATAAGGTGCTCCATCTCGAAAGGCACACCTGGCAGCGATACTACAACGCCACCCTCTGGTGTGTCGAACCACATACCTGGTGCTGTACCGTGGGCATTATGTAGCACGGTGCAACACTCGGGCAGCATTGCCTGACCACGATTGAGCTCCGTGAATGGTATACCACGACGTGCCAGGAGTCCACGCACATGCTCACCCTCAACCTCGTTATACACGAGCTTCGAGCCGAAATATTGAGCAAGAGTGTGCTTTGTTATATCATCCTTAGTTGGGCCGAGGCCACCTGTAATAATCACAACATTAGAATTCCGTACTGCACGCTCAAGAGTCTCAACTATGGACTGCTTGTCGTCGCCAATAGAGAGCTTCTCGGCAATACGAATGCCTACGTTATTGAGCTGACGAGCTATCGACACGGTATTTGTGTCTACGATTTGTCCGATGAGTATCTCGTCGCCAATGGTGATTACTGTCGCTTTCATCTACCTACGGGTTGTTAAATTCTTTGATGCAATACGCTTGGTTGTCCTTCGCAATAGCTTGAGGCCATTCTCACGCACACCGCTGCTGAGCGCCACCAACGATGCTCCCGCCTCGAACATTCGCTCAATATCCTCGGGTGTCATCATACCTCCCGAGCCGATAATCGGATAGTTGTAGTCGCTGCGCTGGGCAACATAGCGCACCACCTCGAGTGCACGTTCCGTAAGCATAGCGCCACACACTGCTCCCCTCTCCTCGTTGGCAAGGGCCGTTGAGCCCGACACCGCCTCGATACCGTCGAGTGGTGTCTCGATAAGTATGCTAACAACTATATCGAGCTCCTCCTGTGTCATATCGGGCGATATCTTAACCAGAATAGGACGATAGTCGAGCTGTCCACGACGGAACTCAAACATAGGCTCGATGAGCGACAATATCTCCTCGCGAGTGCGTGGCACAAACTGCTTTGCGGCAGTGTTGCACGAGAGGTTCACAACAAAGAAATCGACATACTGATACATATTGCGGAACACACGCAGGTACTCCTTGACGATATTCTTTGGCGGTGTTGTTGTGAGCTTGCCGATGTTGCAACCGATCACAAGGTTGCGTGTAAACTTATTTCGTCGACGCACATTACGCATAACATACTCAAGGCCCAAGTTTGGCGCTCCCGAGTTGTTTAGCAGCGAGTTACGCTTACGAATACGGCTCAAGCGAGGACGTGGCGTACCGGGCTGAGGACGTGGTGTCACAGAGCCTATCTCGACAAAGCCAAAGCCTGTAGATGCAAGCTCGGTGAGATGGTCGCCATTGGGGTCGAAGCCTGCGGCAATTCCGATAGGATTCTGGAAGTGTATGCCCATAACCTCACGCTCAAGGCTGTTGGTACGGGGCGCAAGAGTTCGTCTAAGATACCACTTACCAAGGGGCAGAGCACCGACAAAACGCAACATACCAAGGCGGATGTTGTGGGCCACCTCGGCAGGAAATATGCGTAAAATATGTTGAAAAAGCGAACGTCTCATCGCCATTAATCTATGATTAATAGTACAAATATACAAAAAAAGGCTATGATTGTAGCCTAAGAGTGAAGATTTATTTATTTTACTAATGCAAGAGAGCAATTATTGAGCCCCGAGAGCTAAAAATATTCGTTGCGATAGGAGTAGCTGTTGCGAATCTTCTCGAACTCCTCGGCATGAGATTTAAGATAGGCGCTCTCTTCCGAAATAGGATAGTACTCCTCTATACTATCGCACATCTGCTTCCAACCAATTTTGCGTATCTTCGTAGGCTCGACCTCAGAGGGATACCAATCAACAATAGGGAGTTCGAAATATTGAGCTACTGCACTAATTACCATTGCAGTAGCATTAGCCTTTCCCTGGAGCGAGTAACCAGCAACATGGGGTGTAGCAAGTGCGCTATTTGCGAGCACACGAGCATCGAGCAGAGGCTCATTCTCCCAAACATCGAATATATATCTATGCGAAGAATTGGCCAATAGAGAGTTATCCACCACACCACCTCGTGAGGCGTTGAGTATCGTAGCCTCGGGGCGCAGTTTTGCAAGCAGTGTGTCGTCGAGCAGATGATATGTCGAACTATCCAGCGGAGTGTGAAAAGTGAGTATGTCGCAACGCTCTGCAAGCTCCTCTATCGAGCGGAAGTCGCCACCCTCACGCTCCTTGCGTGGTGGATCGCACTCCAAGACCTTGAAACCCCAGCTCGAGGCATACTCCGACACCAGCGAGCCCACCGAGCCCACGCCAACAACGCCCAATGTATACTCCTCGGGAGATTTACCGTCAGCCATCACAACGTGTCGAAGTGCTGCGGCCACCCACTGCAACACACCTCGAGCATTGCATCCTCGGGCATTATACACCTTTATACCATGCTTCGAGCAGTAGTCCATGTCGATATGGTCGGTGCCGATGGTTGCCGTAGCGATAAACCTAACGCTCGAGCCACCAAGCAGCGCCTCATTGCAACGGGTACGAGTGCGGACAATGAGTGCATCGACACCCTCGAGCATCTCGGCCGAAATATCGACTCCACGCTCGTAGCGCACCTCGGCATAGGGCTCCAACACACCCCGAATAAATGGGATATCTTGATCGATGACTACACGCATAATCTCCGCTTACACTCCTTTTACGTAGTAAATTTTTACAAAGATACTCAATTTTCCAAAAATTATACTATATTTGCATGATATTTTAGTGTGGTGCGGTGAAATTATTTTACCCTTAAAAACTAAAAAGTACAGCTATGTCAACGCAAGATAGAAAGTTTGATCCCAATGCCATTATTCCCGACAACGGAAACTATTTCGGCATACCACTAAGCCCCGAGGAGGCTGCTCTGGTGCTAATATCGGCCCCCTGGGATACCACAGTATCTACTCGAGCAGGTAGCTCCTATGCCCCCGATGCAATCATCGAGGCATCACGCTTTATCGACTTCTACGAGCCCTCAGCCCCCAACAGCTGGCGCAAGGGCATAGCCACAGCACCAATCGACTACTCTATCCAGGATCTATCGCATCGTCTGCGTTCGGACGCCGACAAGATCATATCGCTAAGCCACTCCGACGCCGAGTATCTCTTCGACAATATCATGTATGAGCGCCGTCTGCGACGTATCAACGAGGCCTCAATGAGTATCAACGACAAGATATACAAGCAGTCAAAGCAGTGGCTCGAGCATGGCAAGATTGTGGGTCTTGTGGGTGGCGACCAGTCTACGGCCTACGGAAATATCCGTGCTGTGGGCGAGCACCACGGCCACATAGGCATTCTGCACATCGACGCCAGCTGCAACCTCAAAGAGGAGCGCTACGGATTTACACACTCCCACGCCTCGATCATGCACAACGTGCTTCGTGATGTGGAGGCTGTGGACAAGCTCGTGTCGGTAGGCGTGCGTGAGTTCAGCCCACGTGAGTGGGAACGTGCTGAGAGCGATGAGCGCATACGTCTATTTACGGGTCAATACATCTGGGCACAGCACTTCGAGGGTGTAAACTGGTCAACCATAGCCGACGAGATTGTCAACGAGCTACCAGAGAAGGTATATATTTCGCTCGACATCGACGGCCTCACCGTGGAGTGCTCCCCACACACCGGCTCAACTATCTCGGGAGGACTACGCTTCCCGGAGGTGGTATATCTCTTTGGCAAGATCGTGGCCTCGGGACGCAAGATCGTGGGCTTCGACCTCACGGAGGTGGTGCCCGATGTTGACGACAAGACCGATGCAATGATTGCTGCTCGACTACTCTTCAAGATGTGTAGCATGGCGCTCAAGCATGCCGAGTGCGACGACGTACTCTAACTCACACAAGAATGTTGCAACTAAAACCTTAGGCTGTATGTCGATATTTACGAAATTTGGAAGAGTGAAACATTTTCACATCCTCTCACAGCGTGGACACAACTTTTTGCAGGCACCCTGGGCTGGTGGTATAGTCCTGGTGGTGTGCGTAGTAATAGCGATGTTGCTTGCCAACCTACCCGCCACATCGCACCTCTACCACAAGCTGCTACACATGGAGCTCGGCTTGTGGGTTGACGGCAAGCTCTTCCCTGAGTCGATGACCGTCGAGAAGTTTGTAAACGACGCCCTGATGGTGGTATTCTTCTTCACCGTGGGCCTTGAGATTCGTCGTGAGCTATCACACGGAGAGCTATCCACACCCAAGAAGGCTATTCTGCCTATTGTGGCGGCGCTGGGCGGAATGTTGGTTCCAGCGATAATCTACACAGCCTTCAACTTCGGCACAGAGAGCATAAGTGGCTGGGGTATACCTACGGCTACGGATATCGCCTTTGCCATAGGTATCATGTCGCTGCTTGGTAACCGAGTACCTGTATCCCTCAAGGTATTCCTCACGGCACTGGCTGTTGCCGACGACCTTGGCGCTATTCTGGTGATTGCACTGTTCTATGGTCAGACACCAAATTTGCTACTGCTCGGCATTGCGATACTAATCATGGTTGGTGTTTACTTCATGCGTCGCATGGGCGAGTTTAGGATGATTGCCTACCTCATACCAGCATGTATCGTATGGATTCTGTTCTACTACTCGGGCGTTCACGCCACAATCTCGGGTGTAGCCATGGCCATGCTCATACCTACAACACCTCGCTACAGCCGCTCATACTATCTCCACAAGGCAGATATCATCGAGCGTGGCTTGCGTGAGGCCGACAAGATTGCCGACCCTAACCGAGCTGAAGAGGAGCGTCTGTACCATATACACCGCATGAAGCAGATTTCTGATGGCGCAGAGAGCATGAGCCACCGTGTTGAGCACCTGCTTATGCCCTATGTCAACTTCCTTATCATGCCAATCTTTGCACTCGTAAACGCAGGTGTGCATATCGAGTCAGTGGACTACTTCAACATATTTGAGTATAGCGCCGAGATAGGATCAATAGGCATGGGTATATTCTTTGGCCTGGTGCTTGGCAAACCTATCGGTATCTCGCTATTTAGCTACATTGCCATCAAGCTCGGTATTGCTGAGCGTCCCGCCTCGTCATCATGGGGATTGCTCTTTGCCGTGGCATGTCTTGGTGGTATTGGCTTTACCATGTCTATCTTTGTCGACAACCTCGCCTTTGACATGGCCACACAGCTCGACTTTATCAACAAGGGTAAGATATCTATCCTCATAGGCTCTACCGTGGCGGCACTGCTCGGCTCGGCGCTCATAATAGCATTAACCAAGAGAGAGAAATAAACTACACTTTAGAATATGAAGAATGGACTTTTGGCCCTCGTGGCCATGTTGGTTATCCTCGGCACTGCGGCGTGTAATCGTGGTGGCTCGAGCTCGGATAACATCGTCATGGAGAATAGTATCGACTCAGTGTCGTATGCCATTGGCATGAACATGGGTCTTAACCTCTTTGACAAGGATTCGCTCATCAATATCGACGTTGTGTGCCAGGCTATCAAGGATGTCTACAATGCCGATGTCAAGCTCAACGACGACGAGGCACGCTACGCCTTTTTGAAGTATATGAACTTCGACGTATATGAGCGTACCAAGGCCCTCGAGAATCAGTTTTTGGATGATCTGCGCAAGAGCGACCGTAAGTATGTGGCTACAAACTCAGGACTCACGTACAAGATTATCGACCTGGGCGATGTTAAGAGCGCTATACGCAACAGCCGTGACAGCGTGGTTATGAACTATACGGTGCAGAATATTGCGGGCGAGAAGCTCGACTCTACATATATGTCGAAAAAGACGCTACGCTGCCCTCTCAGCCGACTCCCCAAGGGTCTTCAGGAGGCTGTGCGCCTTATCGGCCCTGGTGGTCACATGATGGTGTGGATACCTTCGGCCTTGGCCTTCAGCTCAGCGGGCTGCGACTCGATTGGCGTGAAGCCTAACCAGATGCTCTTCTACGAGGTTCATCTCAGGGATATTGCGAAACGATAAATGAACATTTATAAATTATTAACTATGAAGAAAATCTTTTTTGCTGTGGCGCTCATTGCCACACTTGTGTCGTGCGGCAACAACGACAAGCTCTACTTCGCCGAGGTAGAGAACCGCACTATCAACGACCCTAATGCCGAGTTCGACACACTCTCTTATGCTATGGGTATGAACTATGCTCTCTACCTCCAGCTCAAGGCTCCAGAGCTTAAGTACGACAACGAGGTGATGGCTCAGTCATTCATCAACACTCTTAGCAACAAGTTTATCTCATTCCAGACTCTCGAGTCTATCCAGCGTGAGCTCTCTGAGCGTCTTATGCCCTACCAGAACGCTATGCGTCAGCGTATGTTCTCTCGCGATGTCACTATCGAGATCCCAGAGATCTACGACGAGAACTTCACAAGCGCAATGCTCACCGAGAAGATGGCATGTGTGAATGCTACAATGCTCATGTTGCAGAACACACCTTTCAACGCACACTACATCGCTGAGGGTATTCGTGACGTGAAGAGCGTTCAGGCAGACAGCCTTATCAACGAGTCAACAAAGATCACTGTTGAGGATGCTATGCAGTTTATCCGCAAGGCTCAGATCTCTGATATCACTAAGAACATGGCTACATCGGCTGACGCTTGGATGGCTGACATCGCAACAAAGCCAGGTGTTCAGGCTCTCGAGATCGACGGCAACACTATCTACTACCGCATCGACAACGAGGGTGGTGTGAAGCCAGAGGTTCAGGATAGCATCGCAGTAAACTACGCTGTATATAGCTACCGTGGTCGCCTTGTTGAGTCTACAGACTCACGCCTTAAGATGGCTAACGAGGCTATCGAGAAGCTCAAGCAGGATACAAGCATGACCGACGATGCACGCAACAGCCGCATCGAGATGGTAAACAAGCAGATTGACCAGATGATCAACAAGAAGATTGTCCTCGAGCAGTTCCGTATCCCAGCTATCAAGCACTGCTTGCCACTCATCGGCGAGTTCGGTAAGATCACCATCTGGGCACCTTCGAAGTTTGGTGTACGTGCTCAGTCACTCATCCCTGGCGAGCCTGTAGTAATCACTGTAGAGCTCAACAAGATCACCAAGAACAAGGTTGCTCCAAAGCTCATCACCCCAGCACAGCCAACTAAGATCGAGGGTCAGGCCCCTGCCAAGGTATCGCTCACAGCACCTAACGGTCAGCCTGCTAAGGTTGTAAACCAGGGCGTGAAGGTCGAGGCTAAGCCTGCGAAGGGTGCTGGTCAGCCAGCAAAGATCTCGATGCCAGCACGCAAGCCTATCGTTGCCGAGAAGAAGCAGCTCAAGGCTCAGCCTGCTCCTGAGAAGAAGTAATAAAAAGCATATAGCACAAAAAAATATGGCTGCCCCGTCGGGCAGCCATATTTATTATATAGATATAGGTCTAAGCGTTGACCTTAGGCAGCGTGAACTTAAACTCCAGGCCGCCGACCTTGCGGTTGTAGACCTCGATAGTACCACCATGGAACAAGACCGCATTCTTCACAATCGAGAGTCCGAGGCCTGTGCCACCGAGCTTGCGTGAGCGGCCAGCATCGATGCGATAGAAGCGCTCGAAGATATGGCAGATATGCTCGTCGTCGATACCGATACCGTTGTCCGACACAGTGATTGTATACATACCCTCTGGGCCATCAGTAGCCTTGATATAGATATCACGACCACCCGAGTAGGCAATGGCATTGTCGGTAAGGTTCTTGAATATCGACATCAGCAGCGAGGTATTACCCTTAACGATCATAGGCTCTGGGAGGGTAAGGTTTACACGCATACGACGCTCGTCGGGCAACAGAGCGATATCATCACGTATCTCCTCGATAATGGCACGCAGGTCGACATTCTGACACTCTATGCGGTTGCTACCATCCTCCATGCGTGTGATTGTCGATACGTCAGTGAGCAGCTGTGTGAGGCGCTGGCTGTGTGTATAACACTTTGAGATAAACGAGCTACGCTCCTGCTCGCTCATATCTGGATTGGTGATAATAGTCTCGAGATAGCCCTGAATAGCTGCCACAGGGGTCTTGAGCTCGTGGTTGATGTTGTTCGTTAGCTGACGCTTGATGCGCAACTTCTCCTGCTGCTCGTGCATGGCATTATCGTGCTCACGCTCCACCTCGCTCGAGGCTTGGCGCAGACGACGATACAGATCGATAATCTTGCGCGATATATCGCCAAGCTCGTCACGTGCAAACTCGGGCATAGACTCGATATCGGCACCATTCTCCATAGCCTCGGCAATCTGCGTAAGGTTGCGGATGTTGCGATTTAGACGCACCGACAGCACCAGCGAGATAATAGTTGCGAGGAGTGCCACGCAGATGATGATGATAAAGGTACCCTCGTCGGTATGTGTCGAGAGTGAGTTGTGCTTAACAACGACAAAATGGTGGACGATAAATCCAAAAATTAGTGCTATGATAAGCAGTGCGAGCAGCAAAAATGTGCCACCGCGGTAGCTTGACAATTTACGCTTCGAATCCGTAGCCATATCCTGTTCTTGTTATAATATAATTTCCGTAATGTCCTAATTTCTTGCGCATTCGTGTGATATTCACGTCGATAGTGCGATCGAGCACCACCACCTCGTTGCTCCACACTCGCTTCATTATCTGCTCACGTGAGAGTATCGTGCCTCGTGACTCGAGCAGCAGCACCAGAATATCAAACTCCTTGCGTGTTAGCGACACCTCCTCGCCATCAACGGTGCATACCTTGCGCATGGTATTCACCTCGAGGCCCTCGAAGGTGATTATGCCATCACCCACAGGCAAGGGGCTTGGCTGCGACTCGGGGGCGGCATGGCGCTTGGAGCGGCGCAGCACACTGCGAACACGGGCAACAACCTCGGCAACGGAGAATGGCTTGGGGATATAGTCGTCGGCACCAATATCAAGGCCCTTGATTCTATCCTCCACGCTATCACGTGCTGTGCAGAAGATGATAGGTGTCTCGGCCGTCTCGCTCTTCTTGCGTAGTATGCGTGCAAAGCCGAAGCCACTGAGCTCCCCCATCATAACATCGATAATCATAAGGTCGAATATACCGAGATCGCACGTGAGCGCCTCCTCGGCACTCAGCGCTGTAGTCACCTCGTAGCCCTCACGCTCGAGGTTGAACTTGAGGATCTCGCACAACGACTCCTCGTCGTCGACAACCAATATACGATACTTGTTCATCTTGTATCAAATACTCTTGTTTCCCATATTTTGCACCTGTAACATCGGCTACAGATGGATATTAATAGTTACAAATATATGCATAATTTTGCGAATAAGCAATTTTATATTCAAATATTTTTGAGCATTTTGTGTCATAAAATTTGCTTTTTGTTACATTCCGTAACATTTTTGTAACAATTTTGTAACAAAATCTATATATCTTTGTGGGAAGAAACCTATTTTTTTATGGATCTATTTATAGTCATCACCCTTGCCCTTCTGGCAGTCATGGGTATCATTGTTGGCGTCTCGAACGACGCTGTCAACTTCCTTAATTCAGCTTTTGGCTCCAAGGTAGCCAAGAAAAATGTTATTCTTGCCGTTGCAGGTATTGGCGTCATGGTGGGTGTCATGACCTCGAGCGGCATGATGGATGTAGCACGTAGTGGCGTATTCTACCCCGAGCGTTTCTCCTATCAGGAGATCATGATTCTCTTCCTGGGTATGATGCTCTCGAATATCATCCTTCTGGATATCTATAACTCGCTGGGTCTTCCGACATCTACCACCGTATCACTCGTCTTTGGCTTGCTGGGCTCGGCCCTCGCCCTTGCCTTTTATAATGTATGGAGCGGCGACACAAGCTATAGCGTGGGCGAGTATATCAATTCGGGCAATGCGCTGACAATCGTCTCGGGTATCCTGCTCTCGGTGGTGCTGGCCTTCCTCACAGGACACATGCTCATGTATATATCACGTGTGATATTCTCGTTCCGCTACCACAAGATCTTTAGCCGCTACGGCGCTTTGTGGTGTGGTATCACAGTGGCAGGTATCATCTATTTCACTGTATTCAAGGGTCTTAAGAGCTCAGGACTCATCCCTCAGGCTCTTATCACTTACGTTAACGACAACACCACAATCTCGCTGCTTGCACTCTGGGCATTTAGCTCTGTTCTGTTGTGGATTTTGCAGCGCTGCAAGGTGAATATCTTGCGTGTTTCGATCCTCGCAGGCACATTCTCTCTAGCGCTTGCATTTGCGGGTAACGACCTTGTGAACTTTATCGGTGTGCCATACGCCGGCTACGACTCATACATGATTGCTCAGAGCTCTGATGGCGTTATCGAGTCTATGAGCCAGCTCTCGGAGCCTACCAAGGCTAACTTCTGGATTATGTGCGCAGCGGGCCTTGTGATGGTCATCACACTCTTCACCTCGAAGAAGGCTATGCGTGTTATCGAGACCGAGCGCAAGTTATCGTCACAGAGCGAGGAGGCACCAACAAATAGCGAGGCAACAATGGCCTCACGAGGTATTGTGCGTGGTGCACGTGCTATCAACGACGCTATCGTGGCTATCACTCCTAAGCGTGTGCGTGAGTTCATCGACAGCCGCTTTGTGGCACTTCCCGAGGAGGAGCGTGGCGATGTTAACTACGACTTGATTCGTGCTACTGTGAACCTTACGGCTGCTGCAATCCTTATCTCTATAGGTACTCAGCTCAAGTTGCCACTCTCTACAACGTACGTTGTATTTATGGTATCTATGGGTACATCGCTTGCCGACCGTGCTTGGGGCCGTGAGAGTGCAGTATATCGCATCACTGGCGTGACAACCGTTATCATGGGTTGGTTTATCACTGCCGTGGGTGGATTTATCATCGCTCTGGGCGTTACTCTGGCACTCGCCTATGGTGGCAGCATCACTATTATCGCTGTTACGATCGTATGCTTGGGCCTTGTTATCAAGAGCAACATCAAGCCTAAGAAGGAGGATGAGAAGACCGAGGAGTCGGCAGTGGCTCGCATCGAGGATGCTCTCAAGAAGAGCCCCGAGGAGGCACTCATCTCATATACTGAGCATGTATGTGCATCTATGGAGAAGGTTACGCTCATCTACGACCGCACTATTGTGGCAGTATTCAAGGAGAACCGCAAGATCCTTCGTGACATGGTGCGTGAGGCCGAGGAGTTCTACCACTCTACACGTCAGCAGAAGTACGAGATTATGCCTCTGTTGCGTTCACTCGAGGATAACGACGTGCGCACAGGACACTACTATGTTCAGGTTGTCGACTATATCTCTGAGACCAGCAAGGCTCTCCTACATATCACCCGCCCATGCTACAAGCACGTGGATAACAACCATACTGGCTTGACCAAGGAGCAGGTCTACGACCTTAAGCGTATCAACGACCGTGTGGAGGAGATCTTCGGACAGATCAACACCATGCTTCGCACTCGCTCGTTCAATGGCATGGAGGAGATCCTCACTAAGCGTGACGAGATGTTCGACCTTATCGACGAGGTAATGCAGAACCAGCTACGCCGCTTGCGTGACACTGGTGGCTCATCGTCGGCAAATATGTTGTTCTTCAACATCCTCACCGAGACCAAGACCATGATCCTGCACTCACGCAACATCATGAAATCTCTTGAGCACTTTGTCGATGAGACAAAATAGCCCTCAGGGTATCTATACTTTACGATCAAGACCTCGGCCACGGCTGAGGTCTTTTTTTTATGCTACGTGCCGAACCTTCACGATTGCAGCAAACACTACCCTATCTGCCACGGACTACTTAACAACCCCACTCATTATGATTAATACCCACTTCGTGTTCATGGGTTACAAAAACGTAACCCGTGAGGGTGTGGGCATAAGGGTGATGAGGTGGCGACATTATAGGTCGAGAGGTAAGAACATCAAGGCCTACACAAATCAGTCAAGGCACTACAACCAGAGTGCCGACATTAGACGCAAGCTCGGCCTTACCGAAAGCGACACAAATCTATCAATTTTCTTGCGAGATATGCTCGAAAAGTAGCATTGCAAAACTTTTAGTTTGCGCTGCGAAACAAACATCTTCATCCACCACTGATTTACAACGACTTACGAACTAAAATTCGTAGGTCGTTTTTCGTTTTGCAAAACTTTTTCCGAGTAACTTTGTAGTATGATAGAGAAGAAAAATAGCCCTTCAAATGCATTTTTCTGCCCTAAAATTTGGAAAATTGAGGGGGGGGGTAAATTTGTAGGTAAAAACTCGAGAGACCGTCAAAATGGCTAAAACAAGCAAATAAAGAGAATGGTTATAAGTGCGACAATTTAGTACATAATAAATAAATTTTAGGATTATGAAAAATTTAATTTACAACTCTCTCCTATACCCACTTATCATGGGTGTGGCAGTTCTATTTGTCGGCTGCGATCAGCCGGAGGTTAACGGGGCTAAAAAGCTGGGTGTGAAGATTGCGGTTGAGTCAACGACCGACACCTCAATCTCGTTCAAGATTGAGTCTAGGAATGCAACCGAAGTGAGGTATATCGTGGCTAAGGCTTCGGAGGGTATGTGCGATGCCGAGCAGATATTGGCTGCTGGCCAGCCAGCGAAGGTGAACGAGGCACACGCAGTGAAGGTGGATAACCTTGAGCGCAGCACCCCATACCTCATTGCTGCAGCTGCAAAGAGTGGCAAGGGCGTGGAGGTGGCCTACGAGATTGTGACCACAGCACCCAAGCACTACGATGAGGTGGCTCTCGACTTTGACCTTGTGCGCCGCCTGTTGAACGAGGAGTATGCCGACACCGATTTTGCACTTCTCTTTACCAACGTAAAGCCCGAGTGCGAGCTTACCCTGGTGTTCAATGCCGAGGCTGGCGAGATGCTTCCCGAGGGCAGCTACACAACAGATGGCGGTATCAATGCGGGTATCGATGCCAAGCGCTCGTTCCTGAGCTTTGCCAATGGCGATGAGTCGGTATATTTCGACAGGATTGATGTTGTGGTGGATATTCCTCACCGAGAGTTTAGGGATAAATACTCTATCAGCGCCAACCTCTATGCAGGCGATACGCTCTACAAGGTTGAGATCTATGACTATGTAGGCGATATGCCCCACTACGACATCTCTGGCATAGAGTTCAGTAGCCCCGACATCCGCAAGAGGGAGCAGGGCAAGAGTGCAACGATAGCCTTCAACACGATAGACGGCAAGGCTACGCTTGTATTAGACACATATCTTGTCAAACAAAACGACATGTATCTTGAGCCTGGCGAGTATAGCGTTAAGAGCGATGAGGGCGACCTCGCAGCAGGCGATATAGACTCTCAAAACTCATGGTTCATAGCTAACGGCCGTTATGGAGAGCTTGTGAGTGGTGTGGTTAATATCTCGATAGACGACGAATATAACTATATCTTCGATGTAGATGTTGTCGATGAGTTGGGCCGTGAGGTTAAGTTCGAGTATTGCGGCTTGCTACCAGATTTCATGGAGTTTGACCGTCAGTTTGCGCTTGACAGCGTAGCAATCAACGAGGTTGAGAGCGGCAGATATCATATAGATTTTGGCGGTGACTACACCCTATCACTCGACATCTACGCCGAGGAGCTTGCCGAGGGCGACTACCCTATCGTAGATGCAACAGGGGCTGAAGTGCCCTATGTAGATATCGCAACCGTAAGCTTCGGCACTCCACAGGGCGACATAGCTATCAAGGGTGGCGAGATGCGCATTCTGCTTATTGACGATGACTTTTTTGAGTTTCGTTTTGAGCTACGCGCAAAGGATGACTACTACATATGGAAGGGCACATACCGTGGCACAATGTAGTGGCGTTTAATATTCCTAAATGACACATAAAAGAGACTACTGCGGTAACTTCTTTTATATGTTGTTTATAGATATATTATCCCCACACCTATTTTGCACTATTACGATAGATTTTACTTATCTTTGTAGAAAATAAGCAGGCTTTTATGAAACGACTACTTACTATATTGGTTCTTGGCCTTTGTTTGGCATCGTGCAACCGTCACTCCGAGCATTGGGCGACTATTACCGAGCTGGAGCGCAATATCGAGGAGCGACCCGATAGTCTTCTGAAGGTGTTACAGTCTATTAACACCGATGAACTCGTTGGTGATGAGGAGCGAGCAAAGCACGCCTTGCTACTCTCAATGGCGTTGGATAAGAATGTTATCGACAAGACTGACTTTGAGGTCTTGCAACCCGCTATTGACTATTACGAGGATAACGGCTCGGCAACGGATAAACTCCGCACATACTACTATCAGGGCCGCATTTATCAGAATGCTGGCAATGATACTTCGGCGATGGAGTATTTTGTAAATGCACTTTCTGTTGGCTCTCAATCTAATGATGTATTGACAATAGCGCGAATACACTTTGCGCAAAGCAATATATATTATGATTTGTATGATTTCGACAACTTTATAGAGTCTAATAAAAGTGCTGCATTATACTTCAAGCAAGCAGAAGAATACAATAGTTATGTATTCTGCTTAATTAGAATTATCAATGGATGCACCTTAAAAAATGAGCATGACAAGGCTTTGCCTTACATTGAAGAGTGTAAGCTGATGTTGGATGGTCTGAATATTACCATATTAACAGATTTTTATTCAACATACATCACTTACCTAATAAGATATGGAACAGAGCAAGAAATTGATGAAACCATACATCAATATATTAACTCCATTCCATCTCCTAATATAGACTGGCTTACAGTAGCAAATGCATATTATACAATGCATAAGTACAATGAGGCACTATCTATTTTATCACAATATGATACAGAAGGTAATGAATATAAAGAGAAAAAGTATCTTGCAATTTTATACGAAGTTTATAAAAGCTTAGGTGACCACAAAAATGCTCTTGAAATATTTGAAGAGTATGTAGATATATTTTCTACTAACATCTTTGCTAAAATGCAACAAGACACAAAGTTTGTCGAGGAGCGTTATAATTTGGAGATGGCAAAGGCCAAGGAGGCCGAGGCAAAGAACAAACGAACTATCACTATTTGGGCGTGCCTGTTTATTATGACAGCTCTGCTGTATGCTCTAAATATTATCCGCCTCCGATTGCAAATTAGCCGTGCTAAGAACAGAGAGTTGGAGGTTGAGAAGCAGAGGTATGAGCAGCTCTATGCCGATGCCATTGCCGAGCGTGATGCCTTGACAAAGATGGTCGAGGACTCGAGCGTGCAGGAGGAGGCAAAGGCTGTTATCAAGGCACGACTCGATGTACTGAACAAGGTTATCATTTCGCAGATTACGGGCACTTCATCTGCCAACAAAAAGGCCTATGAGGAGTTGGAGTTGCTACTGGCCGATAAGGAGAGCTTTATCGAGTCGACACGCCTCACCATCGAGGGCAACAATCCCGAGTTTATCTCTGCTCTCAAGCAGCGAGGTTTGTCTGATGAGGAGATAAACATCTGCTGTTTGTATGCAATCGGCTTGAGGGGTAAGGATATCAAGGCCTACACAAGTCAGCCACGACACTACAACCAGAGTGCCGACATTCGACGCAAGCTCGGCCTTACGGAGAGCGACACCAACCTCTCGATTTTCCTTCGTGATATGCTCGAAAAGTAGGCTTGCAAAACTTTTGGTTTGCGCTGCAAAACAAATATTTTTAACATCTATTGATTTTCAACGACTTACGGACTAAAATTCGTAGGTCGTTTTTTGTTTTGCAAAACTTTTTCCGAGTAATTTTGTGATAGAAAAAATCGAGAACCAGTATAACCTATTGTTTAACCTATAAAACTAAGAGCTATGAAAAAGTCTATCTTTCTATTGCTTATGCTTGCCGCTGTGAGCGTAGCAGTATCGTGCGAAAAGGAGCCCGCTCCATTCGAGCAGCCCGAACAGACTATTATCGATCCAGAGATTGAGGAGATTACTGCCGAGACAGCTAAGTTCTATGGTTTGTGGACAAGACATGTCGAGTATACCAATGATATGTTCTGCACACACGCCGACTGGGAGTGGCGTTTCTACGAGAATGGTCGAAGCGATCGTTGGGTTGGCCAGTATGATCAGAGCCGCATGGTAGGCTTCGATATTGGAACCATTGACTATGAGCTTCGTGATGGCAAGCTCTACCTTCGCTTTAATGGTGGCCCTGTTGACCAACAGGATTGGGATGAGTGGAACTATGAGTTCCAGGGCGACGACATGCTTATACTGAGCACAGAGTATGAGGGTGAGACTATCGTATGGCCATTTGTTAGAACCGAGGATGCCGACGACCAGCTCGTGGGCGACTGGAGCGCAATCGTTGGCCGTGGTCCAAACGATGAGTATATCGAGCGTCACTACTCGTTCACTACTCCAACCTACGGCTATGTCTACGAGATTACCTACAACTCTACTGGCACCAAGAGCCTTGGTAACAAGATGATCGGTGACTTCAGATATGTTATCGATGGCAACATGATCATCGCTACAGGCTATGGCGCTCCATACTCTTATAGCGACATTCTCTACTTCCGTGTTAGTGGTACTAAGCTCTACCTGAGCTACCGAGAGGGCGAGGACGAGATCATGTACTCTAACTTCAAGGCCGAGAACAATATCCCATATTAGAACCTACGGGGCTCAGCCCCTACAAATTAACTTATTCACACACTTTATCACATTAACCAACCACACGGGTTACGTTTTTGTAACCCGTGTGGTCTTTTTTTGTAGCTCGGGTATGTTTGTATGGGCCCATATCTCCTCTCACCGTTCTTTAATCTCTAAATTCCCCTTCCACTTACGAGCAAAAGTTAAGGGTATCCAACCTATTTCGGTTAGATACCCTCGTGCAAACAATATTGCTTTATGCCTATGCAATTGTATTACTCTATCTTGACACTCTCGCACATCGAGATACACTTCTGGATAATGATGTCGGCGGTCTGCTCTATTGTGGCGTTGTCGACAGTTATCTTATTCTGAAGAGCATAGTTCTCGACCTCGTTCTTAACGTTGCGCTCGAGCATTGTTCGATACTTCGATATATACTTATCTACACGCTGGTTGTAGCGCTCGGCGTCGTTCTCGTTGTAGTAGGCACGCAGCGAGTTGCAACGCTCCGAGGTGCGTGACACCCAAGCACTCTCCACACTGCGAAAACGGCTATCTACATTCAAGCCCTCGTCATCGTCGCTCGCACCACGGCTAATGAGCACAATGGCACTGATGATAACGGTGATAACGGCCACAGCAGTGAGTATGATCACACCCCAGCGACGCACGATAGGTAGGCGGTCGACATCATCGGCAGGCGTGATATCACGAGCAGTACAGAAGTCACTCCAGCCAGTGAAGCCGACGTAGCGAGCCAACGAGGAGAGCATCACAGGGCGTGGTGCCGTGTGAGAATTCTCTACCGTGAAGAGCTGCTCGAGCGACTCGATATCGATAACAATACCCACATTCTCGTTGACGGCATTCGACAGTGCGATGCAGTCTTCGGTGGTGGTGATGTTGCGACCGAACTCAGCGACAACCAACTCCTTGAGGCGTTCTATGTATTGCTCCTGTGTAGTCATTTGGGCGACAAAGGTAATTATAAAAAATGTAAAAACCTAATTTTTAGCTTTTTTGCATCACTTTAGTTGTGCGTAGCACACTATAGGCCTGTAATTCGCTTAATCTCATTAAGCTTGTTGAGTGCCTCAAGAGGCGTAAGCGAATTGATATCAAGACCCTTTATCTGGTCACGTATGGCCACAAGCACAGGGTCGTCGAGCTGGAACATCGAGAGCTGAATATTATCCTTGGTGGCTGCTGCCGACGCTGCAACACCGTGACGCTTGCCACGCTGCTTGATACTACCCGAGGGGACAATCTCGCCCGAGCCATAGACCTTCTCCAGGTTTGCAAGGATAGCCTCGGCACGCTGCACAACCTCACGGGGCATACCCGACATACGAGCCACATGGATACCAAACGAGTGCTCGGTACCACCACGCACAAGCTTACGCAGGAAGACGATAGTCTTCTCGATCTCCTTGACCGTAACGTGGTAGTTCTTCACACGTGGCAACATATTCTCAAGCTCGTTGAGCTCGTGGTAGTGCGTGGCAAAGAGGGTCTTTGCCGCACCATGAGAGTTGTTGTGTAGATACTCCACCATGGCCCATGCTATCGAGATACCGTCGTAGGTACTTGTTCCTCGGCCAATCTCGTCGAGAAGAACGAGGCTGCGCTCTGAAATATTGTTAAGGATACTTGCCGACTCCAACATCTCGACCATGAACGTAGACTCGCCTTCAGAGAGGTTATCCGAAGCACCTACACGTGTAAATATCTTATCTACAACACCAATATGCGCTGCTCGTGCTGGCACAAACGAGCCCATCTGGGCCATGAGCACTATGAGTGCTGTCTGGCGCAAGAGTGCCGACTTACCCGACATATTAGGGCCTGTGATGATGATAATCTGCTGGTTATCGTTGTCGAGCTGCACATCATTGGGCACATACTCCTCGCCAATAGGCATAAGAGTCTCGATAACGGGATGACGACCATCCTTAATGTCGAGCACCGTGCTATCATCGACCACAGGGCGCACATAGCGGCGCTCACGAGCAATAGCTGCAAACGACTGCAAGCAGTCCACACGAGCCACAATATGGGCATCACGCTGAAGCACGGCAAGATGCTGGCTGATGTACGATACAAGGGCGTTATATATCTCTGTCTCAATCTGAATGATACGCTCCTCGGCACCCATAATCTTCTGCTCGTACTCCTTGAGCTCCTCGGTGATATATCGCTCAGCACCCGTAAGCGTCTGCTTGCGAATCCAGCTCTCAGGAACCTTATCCTTATGCGTATTGCGCACCTCGATATAGTAGCCAAAGACGTTATTATATGCCACCTTGAGCGAAGGGATACCCGTAGCCTCGCTCTCACGCTGCTGCAACGAGAGGAGGTAGTCCTTGCCATGGAGGGCTATGCGGCGCAGGTCGTCGAGCTCGGCCGAGACACCTGTGGCAATAATACCACCCTTCTGTATCTGGTTGCTCTCAGGGTCAGGGAATATCTCTCTCTCAAGACGCTCACGCACCGAGCTGAGCGGGTCGATTTTTGACGCTATGGTGTGTAGTGGCTCGTAGTCGGTAGACTCCATGAGGGCACGCAAAATCTCGATTGCTGCAAGCGAGTGCTTGAGCTGCACGAGCTCTCTGGGTGTTACTCGCTGCGTAGCCACACGTGATGCTATACGCTCCAGGTCGCCGATGAGCGATATCTGCTCACGCATAGCCTCGGCAAGCTCCGAGTCGGTGAGAATTCTCTCAACGATATTCTGGCGGAGCTTAATCTTCTCAATATCCATAAGCGGCATAGCCACCCAGCGCTTGAGCTGTCTACCACCCATGGCAGTACGTGTGCGATCGAGAATGTCGACCAACGAGCACTTCGAGAGCGCTCCATTCGAGGCAAAGAGCTCGAGGTTGCGAATTGTGAACTTGTCGATCCATACAAAATCCTCACGGTCAATGCGCTGGATAGATGAGAGGTGGGCCGTCTGCTTATGTTCGGTAAACTCCAGGTAGTAGAGAATAGCTCCTGCGGCAGAGATACCCTCCGACATCGAGTCGATACCAAAACCCTTGAGGTTCTGCACGCCGAGCTGCTTGCATAGCTTGTCACGGTTGACAGACTCCGAGAATACCCACTCATCGAGGCGATAGGTGTAGTGCTTCGAGCCGAAGACATCGGCAAAATGTTCCTCACGGCCACGCTGGTAGACAATCTCCTTGGGTTGGAAGTTGGATATAAGTTTATCGATATAGCTATCATTGCCCTCGGCAACATAGAACTCGCCTGTAGAGAGGTCAAGGAAGGCAACACCACTCTTTGTCTTGCCAAAGTATACCGACGCAAGGAAGGTATTCTCCTTGCCGGCAATAAGGTTTTCGCCC
The DNA here is from genome assembly GCA_017629035.1 of Alistipes sp. Lineage (GTDB taxonomy): Bacteria > Bacteroidota > Bacteroidia > Bacteroidales > Rikenellaceae > Alistipes. The sequence goes on from JAGBXX010000015.1 coordinate 64,216, forward strand.
ATGACAACACCAGGTGTGACCATCTCAATAACACCACGCTTGACCAGTTTCTTGGTCATCTTGGGGTCCTCGAGCTGCTCGCAGATGGCTACACGCTCACCGGCACGCACCAGTTTGGGCATATAGTTATCAAGGGCATGATATGGAAAACCCGCAAGCTCCACATACGACGCAGCGCCATTGGCACGACGTGTAAGCGTGATGCCGAGAATGCTACTCGCTTTGATAGCATCCTCGCCAAAGGTCTCGTAGAAGTCACCCACACGGAACAGGAGTATTGCATCGGGGTGCACCGCCTTAATCTCGTAATACTGCTTCATCAGCGGCGTCTCGACATACCTCTTCTCGGCCTTTGTATCGGGGCTCTTAGGCTCCTTAGGCTCCAATGTTTTCTTTGCTCTTGGGCTCATATCAAACAAATTAATATCCTACAAAGGTAGGATAATTCTTCGAAATATCAAAACTGAGGCTGCGAAAGAGCCATCATATTGGAAATTTAGCTCGAAAAGCCTCGCCCCCAGCGCCCCGAAAAAATGATGTGGGGCCACCCTCACGGATAGCCCCACAACGCATATATAGTTTTCGATTATTTGAAGACAACCTCGTAGACACCGCCCTCGTTCTGAATTGCGAGATAGGCTACACCCGCAGGGATATCGAGCTTAGTGTTTGGCTGCGTGAGCTCGATGCGCTTAACACTCTTGCGCTCGCCATCCAGAAGCTCAACATAAGCACCCTCAGAGAGCTTACCAAGGAGCAACTGTGCAGTAGTTGCACCCTCGGCAACGGTAGCTACAACAGCCTCGTGAGCATCGACAAACGTGAATGGATTAGCATCCCAGCCATACTCCGACTCAGCCACAGGATTGATCTCAAACGAGCGGATAGCGAGCCAGTTACGCTTCTTAGACTCGAGCTTACGAATACCAACATAACGAGCCACGACAGGCTCACCACGCCACTCAATATCGTAGACACCCTGCATTGGCTCAGCCATAGCAACCCACTCCTTGCCATCAACCGAGTACTCCAAAACTACATGGTCAAAATAGTCCACATCGTCAACCGAGTTACGACCCTGGATAACACGTACCTCACGCACCTTGCGTGCCACGCCGAGGTCTACGCCAACAAAGTCGTCGGTACGCTGACCCTCGCCCGAGTGGTAGTAAGTCTCAAGATCGTTGTCGAACATATACTTAGCCTGTGGAGCGCCGAGCGAACGGTATGTTCCGCAAGCGGCAAGAACCGATGATTTCTCGCCAGTGAGTGCCTCGTAGTATGCAGCGGCCATGCCGTCCATCATACGCTCGTAGAATGGCTTAAGCTTCATAGTACCTGAGCGATGAGCATCGTACATCTCAACCTCGGCCTCGGTCATAAGGTTATCGACATAAGCTGCCCAGAATGCCTCGTAGTTGCCCTGACGGAACAACTCATAGGCCTCGATAGCCTTGCGGCAGCGTGAGCCAAGCTTGGCAAACTCCACCAACCATGGGCGAAGCTCCTCGAGAAGGGCCTTATTCTTCATCGCCTCCATCTGCTCGGGCACAGCCTCGATACGCTTGAGCTCCTCGAGCAACTTGGCAGCAAGCACCTCGTCGTACTCCTCAAAGTCGAAGGTCTCGGTCTCCCACGACTCATAGCGGCGGTAGCCAGTCTCGGTGTCGCACGAGTGGATAGCAAAGAGTCGGTATGCCTCCTTGACCTCAGGTGCGATAAACTCAATAGCACGCTCCCAGCTATCTATGGCGTTGTAAGCCTCAACATTCCATGCGTAGTCACCAACGCTATAGAGGGCAAGTTTTGAAGCCTCGGCATGCTCCATAGGGTTGCTCAAGATACCACGGGTCTTGGTCTCGTCCATGGTGTTTGCAAGACCATATACAGGGCCCTGCATGATGATATGGCGAGCATAGTCCGTAACGGGGAAGTTCCACCAGAAGAGCGCTGGGCGCTGAATGCGTGACGATATCCACTCCATGGTGCGCTCCGTAAGGTCGCTACATACAGCATCGCCAGTCCAGAATACGTCGCACTCAGGATTTAGCTCGTTACCATATATAATAAGGCTACCACGCTCCGTAGGGTTAGCCCAGAGGCGTGTGTACTCCGTAGGACATACGATCAATGGCTCAACATCGCCCTTAGCCTTCACAAAATCCTCCGTAAGGATATTCATCAGCTCGGTCTGGTAGTATGGGTTAGTACCCGCACCCTCGATATCATCAAAGTGAACAGCAAAGGCACGTACGCCAAGCTGATACATAGCATCAAACTTACGGATAAGGTTCTGAATATCAGACTCCTCCCACTTAATATCCTTACCTGGATGCACCGCCCATACAAAGTGTACACGGTTGCGCTTGCAGGCCTCAACGAGCTCACGAATCTCCTCGGCCTCATCCTCGGGATATGCCTCACGCCAGTATGGAGAGCTATGGTATGGGTCATCCTTAGGGCCATAGACATAGTAGTTCATCTTAAAGCGGCCGTAGAAGTCGATAAGCGACAAGCGTGCCTCGTGTGACCATGGCTCGCCGTAGAAGCCCTCAACAACGCCACGATACTTCAAATCGGGCCAGTCACGGATAACGAGCGAAGGGATAGTACCATTCTGCGCTACTGGGCTCTCAACAATCTGGCGCAGAGTCTGGATAGCGTAGAATGCACCAAGCTCATCAATGGCCTCGATGGCGATACCACTCGAGTGGTCTACCTTGAGGGTATAAGCACCCGACTTATTGGGCACACCACTATCCTTGGCAAAACTATCGACATAATTTATTGTGAGCTTAAGGCCACAGCCACGTACTTTGATAAAGTCAATCTCCTTCTTAAACTTTTTAGCCTCGCCCTTGAGTGCCACGCCCTTTGAGATATCGGCAGGCAGACCTCGCATCTGATAGAGGGCCTGAGGTGTTGGGTTGATTACAAGACCTGCGTGGTCAACACGATGACCGAGCAACGAGCCCAAGTCCTGAGACTCACCACGTTGTGACGACAAGTCCTGAGCATTTGCAGCGAGCGCAGTGCACAGCGACACCACGACCGTAAGGATAGTTTTAAGCGTTCTATTCATAATTCAAATGGTTTCTCTAATAATTACTCCCGACAAAGATAGGAAAAATATAGTAAAAAGCTGCCATATTGACCTCATTTACTACAGCAGACTCTTAATCCACCTAAACCATCTATAGGGCATATACCTAAATGGCAAGTCTATGCGTGACGAGGTCTTGAGCACCGAACGGCGATGCGAGAAGGCATACAACGAGTCGCGGCCGTGGTAGCGACCCATACCCGAGTTACCCACGCCACCAAAGGGAAGATATTCGTTGGCAATATGCATGATGACATCGTTGACACAAGCACCACCCGACGACGTGTGGCTAATCACACGCTCAGCATCACGCTCCTCAGCAAAGACATAGAGTGCCAACGGCTTCTCTCGGCTATTTACAAACTCTATAGCCTGGTCTATGCTCTCGATATCTATCATCGGCAGCACAGGGCCAAATATCTCCTCACGCATCACAGCACTTTCGACCGATACATTATCCAGCAGCGTAGGCTCGATAAAACGCTCCATGGCCTCTACCCTGCCACCAAACCTTATATCACCATCAGCGAGGTAGCCACTAACACGTTGAAATGCTGCGTCGGAGACCATGCGTACATAGTGCTTGCTTAGTGCCACATCCTCTCCATGAAGCTCACGCACAGCCTCGGCAAACTTATCGACGAAATACTCCTTAACATCACGATGAATGAGCAGATAGTCGGGAGCGATACATGTCTGACCAGCATTGAGGGTCTTGCCCCAGGCTATACGCTTTGCGGCAAGCTCAATATTGGCTCTCTTGTCGACAATCACAGGGCTCTTGCCACCAAGCTCGAGAATTACAGGCGTGAGATTTTCGGCTGCCGAGCGCATGACAACACGGCCAAGTGCGGGCGAGCCAGTGAAGAAGATAACATCGTAGCGCTCCTTGAGCAGCGCCGCATTTACCTCTCTATTACCCTCGACCACGGCCACATAGCTCTCATCAAAACACTCTTTTATTAACTCCGCCAACGCCTTTGACACATTAGGGACATAGGGCGAGGGCTTCAGTACAGCCGTACAGCCTGCAGCGATAGCGCCCACAAGAGGATTTAGGAGCAGCTGCACGGGATAGTTCCACGGAGCGATGATAAGAGCCACGCCAAGAGGCTCGGTGATAACGGCACTCTTAGAGGGGAAGAGCTTGAGCGGCGTCTTCTTCTTTGAGGGTGCAGCCCAGCGTGGCAGGTTCTTCAAGAAGTTGTCTATCTCGCCTAGCACGATGCTTATCTCCGTAAGGTATGCCTCCTCGTAGCTCTTGTGCAGGTCGCGGTACAACGCTACGACAAGCTCATGCTCATGCTCAACTATCGCCTTGCGCAGACGACGCAACATATCTAAACGATACTCCAGCGACAATGTTTTGTACGTAGCAAAGTAGCGTCGTTGTTGTGCCACAATATCGGGAATACGCTCCACGGGAGTATTTACAACTGACAACATAGGCTAATTATCAATGGGTTAGATAAGTTAAAATGGGTTAAAATGCTCTTAAAGCATAGAAACCCATTAAAACTCATAGATAGTTTTTAACTCATACAAGGGCCGGCATAACGACCAAGAGCGCCACTATCACATCAAATTAGATGATGTCGAACGCGATCTTCATCATGTTGGTAAACGATGTCTGACGCTCCTCGGCCGAGCAGGCTGTGCCATGAACCAGAGAGTCAGAGATTGTGCAGATGCAGAGTGCACTCTTGCCCGCACGTGCAGCATTCATATAGAGGGCCGTTGCCTCCATCTCGACAGCCAGCACACCCATCTTCTGCCACTGCTTCCAACTCTCGGCGTCGTCGCCATAGAAGACATCGCTGGCAAGAATATTACCCACCTTGTATGGGATGTTGAGCTCCTCAGCCTTGTTTGCCGCAGCACGCAGAAGCTCGAAATCTGCAATAGGGGCAAAGGTACCTGGGAGGTTGAACTGCGAGCCGTAGTTAGAGTCGGTGCACGAGCCCATGCCAAATACTACGTCGCCGAGCTTGAGGTCGGGGTGATAGGCACCTGCCGAGCCACAACGTATGATGCGCTTCACGTCGTAGAAGTTAAATAGCTCGTAGGTGTAGATACCGATTGAGGGTATACCCATGCCGTGGCCCTGAACAGATACTCGCTTACCCTTGTAAGTACCTGTATATCCGAGCATGCCACGCACACTATTGTACTGCACGGGATTCTCCAAGAAGTTCTCGGCCATAAACTTAGCGCGCAGAGGGTCGCCCGCCATGATTACTCTATCGGCTACCTCGCCATACTGTGCTCCAATGTGAGGAGTAGGAACTTTACCTGCCATAATTCTATACTTTTTTTTATTTGATTCTTATATCATATCCATACAAAGTTAAAACTATATTTTAGTTTTAACAAAATTCAGAGCAAATATTTTGCAAAAACGAAACTTTTATATCGATAAGACTCTATGAATGATTGTTTTCGTATTTATGCTCGGGTTATCTCAATGCATTAAGTTTTATTAACATATCTTTAGACCAATCAATCTCCTGCTCAACGAACAACATTGTCAAACTATTCATTGTATCTACTTCCGAAAGCATTGACAAATAGTCTGTTAACTTCGCTATGGCCGCATCCATTTGACCACCCCTTAATATTGCAAGTATTTCGGTCTTGTAAATATCAAGATTTGTTGAATCCAGATGTTTAGCAATTTCTAATAGAGATAAGATTTCATTAATAGCAGCTTGAGAATTTTCTAAAGCAAGCAGACACTTAGCCTTCAAAACATAGTCCTTATCAGTAGCTACACCATTTTTGATATTCTGTTCAATTATAGATAAACTCTGCACAAATCTTCCTTGACCATATCTCAACATCGCTGCATTTGACACCGCAAACGACACTATTTGCTCAAACTTAACATCTCTATCCAAGTTAGGCACACCGAGCCTGCTAATGCGGCTATTTATACTTGGATGAGTTTCGGAACTAATATACATAGAGGCGCCTTTGTAGACATCAAAATCTTGCTCAATTCTACTTAACACCGTAGCCATAGCCTCTTGTTTGTAACCCAAAATACTCAAGATTTCAAAAGCAACTCGATCGGCCTGATACTCCTGCTCATGGTTGTATTCCATTCCTAAATCTTCGCATACAGAAGCAACTGCAGCAGACGACATCATAGCCACCGCACTCGTAGCCAATCCTGGCATATAATTGTTACCATTTGCAGCAGCAACACCCTCTACAACAGCTGTAGCCAGAGTTGCAATACCGGCAAATATCTCTGATCGTCTGCGATTCTTTTCGATCTCATTAATATTTCGCACATGATGATCGAGTACATAGTGTGCTATTTCGTGGCTTAATACTGCAACCAACTCATCCTCACTATGTATCGTCGAAAACAAACCACTATTTATCACTAAAGTTCCGTTTGGATAACAACTTGCACTAGGCGATGGATCCTGAATTATTACAACATTAACGTTTGTCGTACGAGCATCAAAAAGATATTTGGGCGCAATTTTAGCAACTAAACTATACACATAACTTTGGAGATAAGGGTCATTTAGCTCCATTCCATTATCCCTAATCCAAGTAACAAATTGCAGAGCTTCACTTTCCAGTTGACTTCTCAGTTCATACTGATACGGATCAGTATACAATTTTGCAGCATTTAGGTATCCAGGAATAACCTCCTTAATTATTAATCGATCCCAATAACCTTGGATATCATCTACATAAAAAACAAGCGGCAACTGTTTATTATTAACCGATTCCAGGGTCAAAGTTCCGTATTCAGCAGTATGAATTTTCCATACAAGAGTTGAGTAAATAGGGTCGAGTCTATATGATATACCACTTATGGATAGCATTGTATTCTCAGGAATACCAGCAACCTTCTTAGTCGTTTTGGCAGTCATATAAACACCAGAATCCTGCGCAAACAAATTTAACGACATCAACAGAAGGACATATAGTGTAAAGATTTTTCTCATACTAAATATGATATAAACATTATGTTGCAAAAATAATATTCTAAATAGCTACGTAAAATTAATACTTTTATTCGACTTTATCAAAAGTTCGCAGAAAATTTTATCATCCACAACAATATCAAACAAATATTCAACACAATAACATTGCTGAATAAATACAAATCTTTGGGATGCCAAAGCCAAAAGCGATTTTTCTCACAAAAATAGTTATCTTTGTAATCGGTAAAGAGTGTAAACATTATGAAAAAGCGAGTGTTATTGACAGGCGCAACAGGCGTCATGGGCTCTGCGGGCCTCAGCGAGCTACTGTCCAAGCGAGATAGATTCGACATCACCGTACTGGTACGTGACACAAAGAGAAATCGTGCCAAGTTATCAAAATATGGCGACTCGATACGTGTGGTGTGGGGCGACTTGACTAACTATCAGGATGTGCTAAGAGCCGTTTCGGGCGCAGACTATGTGTTGCACGTGGGAGGCATGGTGTCGCCAAGTGCCGACTACAAGCCCAAGAGCGTACTCAGGGTGAATGTTGCCGCTGCACAAAACATAGTCAATGCCGTTAAGGCTCAGCCAAATAGCGACAATATAAAAGTGGTATATATCGGTAGCGTGGCTGAGACGGGCGACAGGCGTGAGCCGCTACACTGGGGACGCACGGGCGACCCCATATTCCCCTCGATGTTCGACTACTATGCCATATCGAAGTGTCGTGCCGAGCGTATCTTTGCCGAGTCGGGGCTAAGGTATTGGGTTAGCCTACGCCAGTCGGGAATACTCTACCCCGCTATTCTCAAGAACATGGACCCTATCATGTTCCACGTGCCCATACGTGGCGTGCTGGAGTGGGCCACAGTGGAGGACTCAGGACGACTGCTTGCAAATGTTTGCGGCGACGACGTGCCCGAGGAGTTCTGGTGCAAGTTCTACAACATAGGTAGTGGCAAGGAGTATCGACTCACGAACTACGACTTTGAGTGCTACTTACTAAAGGCGATAAACTGTCCTCCTCCCGAGAAAATATTTGATACTAAGTGGTTTGCCACACACAACTTCCACGGACAGTACTACCTCGACTCCGACAAGTTGGAGGAGTATCTGCACTTCAGGGCCAACACACCCGTGGGCGAATACTTTGCCTCGATGGCCAAGTCACTACCCTGGTTCTACTCACTTGCCAAGATTGCCCCAGCATGCGTCATTAAGCCTGTGATGCGCCATATTGCCAAAGATAAAATTTTCGGCACCCTCGGCTGGGTGGAGCGTCGTGACATGGGGCGCATTAGGGCATATTTCGGCTCTTTAGAGGAGCGTGAGGCTATCGGCACGTGGGAGCAGATGAGAGATATTGAGCTCGCAGACGAGGCCGAGGCTGAGCGCCTGAACCACGGTTACGACGAGAGCAAGCCACTCTCGGAGCTCGACATCGAGGATATGCGCCAGGCAGCAGAGTTTAGAGGTGGCAAGTGTCTATCTAAGAGCATGATAAAGGGCGATATGCGCACAAAGCTCGAGTGGGAGTGTGCCTCGGGTCACCGCTTCGAGGCCTCGCCTACGCTCATCCTTCTTGGTGGCCACTGGTGCGAGGAGTGCATGCCCTCGCCATGGCGCTACGACGAGGAGGCTGCACGCAACCCATTCCTGGCACAGGTATGGGAGAAGATGCACCCACTACACGACAACGAGGAGCCTATGCACTATGGCACATCATCGCCCGAAGACTACGCATAGAGTATAGTTTACACTCGTATTCAACAAAAAAGAGTGAAGATATTGGAATTTTAATATAAAATTCGTATCTTCGTGGAATATTATGAGAATTTACGTGTTGACAACTAAAAACTACACCAAGATATGAACTACCAATTTACCGCAGAAGAGCGTAAGGCGATTATCGCCCTTATGAATCGTGAGATTATCCCCGCAATCGGCTGTACTGAGCCTATTGCTGTTGCGTTGTGCGTAGCTAAGGCTACAGAGACCCTGGGCTGCCGTCCCGAGCATATCGAGGCACGCCTGAGCGCCAACGTACTCAAAAATGCTATGGGTGTGGGTATCCCCGGCACTGGCATGACAGGTCTGCCTATTGCCATGGCTCTCGGCGCTCTTGTGGGCAAGTCGGAGTACGAACTCGAGGTATTGAAGGATGGCGACCAGGAGGCCGTGAAGGAGGGTTGCCGCTTTATCGACGAGAAGCGCATCAGCGTATCGCTCAAGGAGAATATCGAGGAGAAGCTATATATCGAGATCGAGGTTAAGGCTGGCGAGAACAAGGCCGTAGCAATCATCGCAGGTGGCCACACACGCTTTGTGCACATCTCACGCAACGCAGAGGTTCTCCTCTCGCTCGAGGCTGGCAACAGCGCTGAGGGCACAAAGGTTGAGGAGCCAAAGGATCCTGAGCTCACTCTTCGCCACGTGTGGGACTTCGCAATGACCGCACCACTCGAGGAGATCGAGTTTATCCTCGAGGCACGCCGTCTTAACATGAACGCAGCATACGAGTCGCTCAAGGGCGAGTATGGCCACTCTATCGGCAAGCTCTTCCGCTCGGAGTCTGAGCGCAATGTGATGGGCGACACGCTCCACTGCCAGATTGTGGGCATGACAACAGCTGCTTGCGACGCACGTATGGCGGGCGCTATGATCCCCGTAATGAGTAACTCAGGTAGTGGTAATCAGGGTCTTACATCGACAGTTCCTGTGGTGGTATATGGCGAGCAGACAGGTGCTTCGCACGAGCAGATGGTGCGTGCTCTTATCCTCAGCCACCTCACAGTTATCTATATCAAGCAGAGCCTCGGACGCCTCTCGGCATTGTGTGGTTGCGTTGTTGCAGCTACTGGCTCATCATGCGGTATCACCTATCTCATGGGTGGTGGCTACGAGGAGGTTACCAAGGCTGTTAAGAATATGATTGCCAACCTCACTGGTATGATCTGCGACGGTGCTAAGCCTTCGTGCGCTATGAAGTGTGCTTCGGGCGTATCTACAGCCGTTGTATCAGCACTCATGGCCATGAACAACCGCTGCGTGAAGTCGGTTGAGGGTATCATCGACGACGACGTAGACCGCTCAATTCGCAACCTCACAGACATCGGTCGTGATGCGATGAACCAGACAGATGCAATGATCCTCAAAATTATGACATCGAAGAGCTAATAGGCAAAATAAGGCTATTCTCAAAGGCTGTTCAATACCACTGTTGAGCAGCCTTTGTTGCATCATATATTTTTTCTCGACACTCCCTCGACAAAACTCCAACATGCGCTTAAATGGGCTAAAAAGGGGCAAAAAGGGGGTATTTTTACAAAATCGAAGCTTCGTGACGCAATATTTTGGCGCAAAAAGTTGTTAGAATCGAAAATATGGCGTAAATTTGCACACCTATATATATAAATATATAGAGCAAACGAAACATAAAAAAGGATGCGGAACTACACCGCAAACCAAAAGAAAACTATAATAATGACAGAAGCAGAAAACACAACAGGTTTGACCGGACGAATAGTTAAGGTCAACCTCGAGGAGCAGATGAAGGCGGCATATATCGACTACTCTATGTCGGTAATCGTGTCGCGTGCACTGCCCGATGTGCGCGATGGTTTGAAGCCAGTACACCGTCGTATTTTGTACGATATGGCTGCTGAGTTGAACCTCACGCACGACAAGCCTACTCGTAAGAGTGCCCGTATCGTCGGTGATGTACTCGGTAAGTTCCACCCACATGGCGATAGCTCTGTATACGAGGCTATGGTACGTATGGCCCAGCACTGGTCTATGCGCTACCCACTCGTTGAGGGTCAGGGTAACTTTGGTTCTATGGACGGCGACTCACCTGCGGCGATGCGTTACACCGAGGCACGTATGCAGAAGATCACCGACGAGGTTATGGCCGACATCGAGAAGGAGACTATCGACTGGGGCTTGAACTTCGACGATACTTTGAAGGAGCCTACTGTTCTTCCTACACGTATTCCACTCTTGCTCGTGAATGGTGCAAGTGGTATTGCCGTAGGTATGGCTACAAACATGGCACCTCACAACCTCTCGGAGGTCGTTGACGCCTGCCAGGCATATATCGACAACCCTGATTGCGAGTGCGAGGAGCTCTTGAACTATGTCAAGGGTCCTGACTTCCCTACTGGCGGTATCATCTACGGCTACGAGGGTGTCAAGGAGGCGTTGCTCACAGGTCGTGGTCGTGTGGTTATGCGTGCTAAGACCGAGATTGAGCACACAGCATCGGGTCGTGAGTGCATCGTAATCACCGAGATCCCATATATGGTCAACAAGGCCGAGATGATTAAGCGCATTGCTGACCTTATCAACGAGAAGAAGATCGAGGGTATCTCATATATCAACGATGAGTCTGACCGCCACGGTATGCGTATCGTGATCATCCTCAAGCAGGATGCCGTAGCAAGCGTGGTGCTCAACACTCTCTACAAGAATACCCCACTTCAGTCGTCGTTTGCCGTTAACAACATCGCCCTTGTAAATGGTCGTCCACAGCTCCTTAACCTTAAGGATCTCGTGCGCCACTTCGTAGACCACCGTCACGATGTTATTATCCGCCGTTCACGCTTCGACTTGCAGAAGGCCGAGGAGCGTCTGCACATCGTAAATGGTCTGCTCATTGCTCAGGACAACATCGACGAGGTTGTACACATCATCCGCTCGTCGAAGACCACTGAGGAGGCACGTACACGCCTTCAGGAGCGTTTCGGTTTGTCGGAGTTGCAGACAGCAGCCATCCTCGAGATGCGTCTGCGTCAGCTCACAGGCTTGCAGCGTGAGCAGCTCGAGGCAGAGCAGGCAGAGCTTATGCGCACAATCGACTATTTGCGTGCCGTGCTCGAGAATGTCGACATGCAGATGCAGATCATCAAGGACGAGTTGCAGGAGATCAAGGAGAAGTATGGCGACGAGCGCCGTTCGGAGATTATCTACTCTTCGGAGGAGTTCAACCCTGAGGACTTCTATGCCGACGACGATATGGTTATCACCATCTCGCACATGGGCTATATCAAGCGTACCCCACTTGCTGAGTACCGCACACAGAACCGTGGTGGTAAGGGTGCCAAGGGTAGCGCAACACGTGACGAGGACTTCATCGAGCATATCTACGTGGCTTCAATGCACAACACAATGATGTTCTTCACGGAGATGGGTCGCTGCTACTGGCTCAAGGTTTACCAGATTCCTGAGGGCACACGCTCATCTAAGGGTCGTGCAATTCAGAATGTTATCCAGATTGATCCAGGCGACAAGATCAGAGCATATATCAACGTTAAGAACCTCAACGACAAGGAGTTCGTAGACAACAACTACCTTGTTATGTGTACAAAGCGTGGTATAATTAAGAAGACAACTCTCGAAGCTTATTCACGTCCACGTACTAATGGCGTCAATGCAATCGTTATTAGAGAGGGCGACCAGCTTATCGAGGTTAAGCTCACAAGTGGCCAGGCAGAGATCATGATCGCAGCACGTGAGGGTCGTGCCATCCGCTTCAACGAGTCAACCGTACGTCCTATGGGCCGTGTAAGCTCGGGTGTGCGTGCTATCTCTATCGACGATGATAACGAGGTAATCGGCATGATTGCTATCGAGCCAGAGTCAAAGGAGGATGTACTCGTACTCTCGGAGAATGGCTACGGTAAGCGTACCGACCTCGAGGAGTACCGCATCACAAACCGTGGTGGTAAGGGTGTCAAGACTATCAACGTCACAGAGAAGACTGGTAAGCTCATCTCTATCCAGGCTGTGACCGACGACAACGACTTGATGATCATCAACCGTTCGGGTCTTACTATCCGCACCTCGGCCGACCAGATTCGTGTAGCTGGCCGTGCAACACAGGGTGTTAAGGTTATCGACTTGCGTGAGGGCGACTCTATCGCATCGGTTACTGCAGTGCCAAAGACCGACGAGGATGAGGATATCGTAACACTCGAGGGCGTTGCAGAGGGCACAGCAGAGGTTGCTACTGAGGTTGCAACAGAAGAGAATGCAAACGAATAATTACTAAAAATAAGAAAGAATTATGAAGAAGTTTTTGTTTATGGCAGCAGCGTTGCTCATGTTCGCAGCGCCTGCAGCAAATGCTCAGAAGGTAAGCACTGCTAAGGAGGTTGCTAAGCTCAACAAGGCAGATGCTACTATCGTAGATGCAAAGAAGAACACTAAGGCAGCTACTTGGAATGCTCACGGTAAGGCTTATACCGACGCCTACATGCTTCCTACTAAGGAGTTGCTCCGTGACATCCCTGTTCAGACTCTCCAGATGACCGTTGGTCAGCCTGACAATATGGTTGAGGGCGAGTTCTTGGGCTCACCAGTTGTAGTATGCGTTTATGAGTACGTAGACGTATATGTTAACCCACAGACATACATGATCGTAGGCTGGGAGCAGAAGAAGTCTATCAAGGAGAACTTGGCTGAGACAGCTATCGAGTCTTACAAGAAGGCTTACGAGATGGATCCAAAGCTCGGCTCTAAGATTGCAGCTAACGCAATGACTCTTGCTAACGCTCTTGCACAGCAGGGCGACGTTCTCAACCTCATTGGTAAGACAGCTGAGGCTTCATACAACTTCGAGCTCGCTTACCGTGCACAGCAGGTATGTCCTGAGGCTAAGGCTAACCCAGCTAACCTCTACAATGCTGGTTTGCTCAACACTATCTACGCTTCAGGTCTTCAGGGCGAGGCTGCAGTAGTAGCTTTTGCTAAGAGCGAGGCTATCCTTAGTGAGGCTCTTGCAGCTGGCTACAAGGATGAGGCTGGTAACATCTACTACTACCTCTTCCACAGCTACTATGGCCAGAAGGAGGCTGATCGCGAGACATACCTTCCTAAGGCTAAGAACGCTTTGTTGGAGGGTATCAAGCTCTATCCTAAGAACGCTACAATCCTCGATGGTCTTATGAACCTCTACACTGCTGAGGAGGGTATTGGCGATCCTGCTGAGCTCACAACAATGATCGAGGAGTCTTTGAAGGCTGATCCTACAAACTACGACTTGTGGTTTGGTCGTGGCCGTGTTTACAACGCTATGAAGCAGTACGAGGAGTGTATCAAGTCGTTCGAGAAGTGCGCTGAGTTGCGTCCTAACGACTTCGAGCCATACTTCTACACTGGCTACTTCATCATCGAGAAGGCTAACGTATTGGTTGAGGCTCTCAACGCTAACACAGGCCTCAGCTACGATGACTACAACGCTGAGAACGACAAGATTAACCTCGTATTTGCCGAGGCTATTCCATGGTTGGAGAAGGCTTTCGAGATTAAGCCAGACGACGCTTCAACTATCAGCTACCTCAACAACCTCTGCTTCCGTCTTCGTGACATGGATGGCATGATGGAGAAGTACAACAAGTACCACGAGTTGTACATGCAGGCACGCTAATCTCGCTCAAGTAGCGATAATAATAGACCACCGACATAGACGTGTCGGTGGTTTTTTTGTGCATCTGGCGCTGAAAAAGATTGTTTTTCTCACAAAAAAAGTTAACTTTGTACTAAGAGAATTATTATCAACTAAAACATACTAACATGAAACGACTACTTCTACTTCTATCTATGGTCGCATTTGCTGCGTGCCAGCCAGAGACCCCCGAGCCCGAGCCACAGCCTAAACCAGAGCCCGAGCCCGAGCTCAAAGATCCTATTTTGACACTTACATCCGAGGCTACACTTGAGTTTAGCGCCGAGGGTGGCCAGGGTACTATCAGCTACACTCTCGAGAACAAGGTTGAGGGCACGGAGCTCGAGGCTACATGCCAGGCAGAGTGGGTTATGGACCTCAGCGTTGCCGATAGCGTTACATTCACCGTTGCTGCCAACGATGTTGAGCAGACACGTGAGACTACGGTTGTTGTGGCATACGGCGAACTGTCGTTCGAGGTTGCTCTGCTGCAGGCGGCAAAGGAGCCATAGCCAGAACCAGAACCAGAACCAGAACCAGAGCCAACATACATCGAGCTTGAGCATATCTCGGGCCTCTATTTTGGCAACCAGTATGGCGCAAGCGAGAATGACTACAACTACTCGTTGGCACTCTCTAACGTGGAGAACTGCATCGACGTCATCACTGGCGAGATTACGCTCCTCGAAAATAGCACATACCTCTTCCTCGACCTATACGCAAGCGAGCCTGCCGAGAATCTAAACATCTCATTCTCTGTTCCTCAGGGCGTATACACTCTCGACATTAACGACAGCGCCACCGCAGGCACTATCGGCGCCTACTACTCATCGCTCTACATCTCAAACGACACTGAGGGTCAGGAGATATTCTTTGTCGAGGGTAGCGTCACAGTTACTGAGCAGGGCATCGAGGCTAAGCTCATAGACGAGGAGGGCAACGAGCACCACTATTTCTGCAAGCAGACCGTGGTGGACAATAGCGACAACTTCGGCCCAGCATGGGCTCCCGAGGAGCAGTCAACACTCACTGGCGACCTTGCAATCGAGTTTGTCGATAGCGCTATCTTTGCTGAGTGCTATGGCGACTACTACGTCATTGGCAAGAATACATGGATGTACTTCATCGACGACTACGCTTCGGGCGACAGCCTCTGCTTTGAGCTTCTCACCTCTACCGATGCAGAGTTCCCCGTAGGAGTGTTCCCTATCACTAACAACCTCAACGAGGCACAGATGGCACTTCCTGGTTATGTGAATGGAGACGGCAATACCATGTGGTCATGGTACAGCCTCTACGACTCCGATTATAGCATCATTGGTGCAGCGCCTATTGTTGGTGGAGAGATTAATATCGTAGATAATGGCGACGACACCTTCACCGTGACTATCGACGTAGTCGACGACCTGGGCAATAAGATTAGTGGCGTGTGCACAGCCTATGGCGAGATCTACGGCACACGTGCTCACGCTACACGTGCCAATGCCACACGCACAACACTTCAACCACGCAAAAAGTAAAACGTCATGCGACTATTAGCCAACATAGCTATTACCACAGCACTCCTCTTGGGCCTGCTCACATCATGCGGGCCCGAGCAGGAGGCGCCTATAACCCCAGAGCCTGAGGTGCCCGAAGTACCAGAAGTACCAGAGGAGCCAGAGTTCCCCGAAAACCCTCTATCGACACTCGAGGGCGATATTGAGGTGCTCTTCAATGCCGACAACTCCCTATCCTATGCCGACTGCTTTGGCAACTACTACCACACCGATAGCTATATGTGGGGTCTATACTTCCAAAACTACACCTCGAAGGAGCAGATATATGTCGAAATAATGGACCAGGACTACCTCTTCGAGATACCTCTTGGCACCTACACCGCCTCGGACGATATCTACTCAACAGGGGTGCTTATCAAGGGTGGTTTCGATGTTGACGGATATAGCGCCTACTCGTGGTACACACGCCTCAAGAGCGACAGCCATAGTGGAGCTACTGCCCCGATATTTGGTGGCTCGATAACCATCGAGGAGGCGGGCGAGGGTCTTCACAGAGTGGTATTCGACCTTATCGACGATCGTGGCAACAAGATTACGGGTAGCTACGAGGGTCTTATGGTATTAGAGGATTTCCGCATCAACTAACACTCTAAAGACTAAACAAATAGGGAGGTTAACCAATTCGTTAACCTCCCTACTTTATATATGTAGCTCTACCCTACAACTGCTCCAAGCGCTCAAGCAATGGAGTGAAGTCGGAGTGTGCATCGGCAAACTCGTCGTACGAGTGCTCCGAGTGGCCCGCCTCGGGGACATCCGAAACATACTTCACCGCAACAACGGGGATATTGCCATAGAGCTCCGCAACCTGGCAGATAGCGGCAATCTCCATATCGAACAGGCCGCACTCTACGCCAAAGCGAGCCTTGATATCACGCACGATGTCGGCATTGACAAACGAATCACCCGTGAATACATACTCCTCGTCCTTGCCGCACAACATACGTGGGTCGGTAATCTCGGGGCAGAAGCCCTCGGGGATGATAGCGTCGTGGTGGATAGCCTTGCATGGCATGATAATATCGCCCTGCTTACGGCCAAGAGCCGCCGCAGCGAAGCCCACAACGGCCAACATATCGAACTTAACGCCCTCGATCTCCGCCAACGTGAGTGCACGTGACACGCCAGATGAAGACAACGCCTTACCGATACCTACCTCACGCAACTCATACTCATGCTTGAGAGCCTCGGCCCTATCAAGAGCAAAGCGCATGGCACGATACTCTCGTGATGTTGGAGCACAAATCAAAATCTTCATACTACCACCACTTCTCGTATACGTTACCAATACCGAGCTCCGCAGCCTCAGTGGCAGTAAAGAGCGTACGCATATACTCTGCCATAGCGGCATTTGTCGAGTCGATGGCAAACAATCCTGGGTTGCCACACTGAACCTCGTTAAGACCAACAATATCCTCCGAAGACTTCAGTGGGAACACCTGCTTGTATACCTTGGCGAGTGCCTGGCGCACATCCTCAGCCTCAACATTCTGCATTGTCGAGAGGTAGAAACCTGTCTTGCAACCCATAGGGCAGAACGACACGATGCTCGAGCCAATCTTCTCATCAAGACGCAGATAGTAGGCCATAAGGTGCTCGATGGTGTGCACCTCGCCCGAGCCAAGTGGAGCGTGAGCCATAGGGGCACGGAAGCGCAAATCCCAAGAGCGCACAGCGAGCTCCTCGTTGATATTGTAGACCGAACGAAGGTACAAACCAGCACCGAGAGTGCGGTGGTCTACATCGAATGACGAAACGATATTTTTCTTCATAACTAATGAGTTTTTCTAATTATTAAACTACTGACTGCAAAGTTACTATTTTTTTTCATCATTATCATAAAATATTGTATCTTCGCAGATGCAAATCAACAAAAATCGCACTTTAATGAGAACACAATCTACCGACAACCGAGTATACTTTCTCGACTACCTACGTGTTGTAGCCTGCTTTATGGTCATACTTGTACACTGCATTGAGCCATTCTACCTCGGCGAGGGTGGTACAGTGATAGCATCGAGAAGCGACGCTCTATGGGTTACCTGCATCGACTCATTGCTGCGTATTGCAGTACCACTCTTTGTGATGATATCGAGCTATCTGCTTGTTCCTGTTGCGGACTCCACGGAGCACTTCTATTACCGACGTGTGAAGCGTGTTGTCGTTCCATTTATCATCTTCTCTCTTGCCTATGCCCTTATCCCTGCGTGGGGTTCGGGTGGCGACATCGACATTCTGGGCAATATTAAGTCACTAACGTTCAACTTTTTGCCCCTTAGCGGCCACCTATGGTTTGTATATATGATGCTGGGTGTATATCTCATCATGCCGATCATATCGCCCTGGCTGGAGCGAGTATCGGCACGTGGCGAGCGTATGTTCATAGCGATATGGATATTAGCCACGGCAGTCCCCTTCATCCGTGAACTTGGCCTGGAGATTCGAGGCACAGAGGGAATATGGGGTGAGGCAAGCTGGAACGAGTTTGGCACGCTCTACTACATAAGTGGCTTTATAGGCTACGTTGTGGCAGCAGACTACATACGCAAGTATGTCGACTGGGGCGTTGGCAAGACCCTTGCAGTAGCACTACCCATGCTCGCTCTGGGCTATGCAATTACAGCCATCCCATTCTACAATGCAATCCCCGACAGCTACCCTATTCACGAGAGCATAGACCTGGCTGTAGATATGGAGCTCAGCTGGTCGTTTGCAACGCTCGGTCCTGCGCTTGAGACACTTGCAGTATTTCTACTATTTCGTCTTATCAAGCGTGGTGGCAAGATGTATGGCTTCGTTGCTCACATCTCGAAACGCAGCTATGGCATCTATCTTGCCCACATGTTTGTACTCGTACCCGTGTTCGGTTGGGTGAATAGCTGGGGCATGGCAACACCCCTTGTGATGGTTGTCTCGGCCATGCTCACAATGGCAATCACGGCAATCGTCGTGGAGATAGTATCACTGCTCCCAAAGAGCAAATATATCATCGGATAATATGATGTTTCGTACCGAACTAAAGATTAAGCCATGGGGCGAACGCCTCGACTACTCGAGCCGCATAGTTACACTCGGCTCGTGCTTTGCAACCAACATATCTCGCCGACTTGCTCGAAGCAAGTTTAGTGTCGTAGACTCACCCACGGGCATACTCTTTAACCCCGAGTCGATAGCTCGCAGCATGGAGTCTATGACAAGTGGCAGGACTGTCGACAAGGAGTCGATCGTAGAACTCGGCAATAGGTACTTTAGCTATGAGGCACACTCCCAGATTTCGGGCACAACACACGATGAGGTAGAAGCAGCAATAAATAGTGCGTTAAGCACTGGTGGTAAGGCAATTACAGAGAGTGATATTATCATCATCACACTGGGCACAGCCTGGGTATATCGCCTACGCTCCACGGGCAATGTTGTGGCCAACTGCCACAAGCAACCAGCATCGCTTTTTAGTCGTGAGCTGCTCTCCGTAGATGAGTGTGTCGAGGCTCTCGAGCGCATAGTGTCACTCACGCCACGACGCCTACTCCTGACCCTTAGCCCGATACGACATATTGGCGAGGGGTTGGAGGATAACTCGCTGAGCAAGTCTACGCTGCGTGTGGCTATCGACCGTATATGCAAGGCTCACCCCGAGCGAGTGCACTACTTCCCCTCGTATGAGATCATGCTCGACGACCTGCGTGACTACCGCTTCTACGCCTCGGATATGCTCCACCCATCGGACATAGCAGTAGACTACATCATCAACAAGTTCTACGACACGGCCCTAAGTCCCGAGACATTAAGGCTCAAAAGCGCAGTAGACAAGATTATTCAGGCCACGGAGCACCGCCCCTTTAACCCTGAGGCAGAGGAGTATAAGGCGTTCTGTGGCAGGCAGTTGGAGGCGATACGTGGAATATCGGGCGTCGATTTAAGCAAAGAAAGAGAGTATTTTGAGCAGATGTTACAAATAAATTTGTAAATTTGCCGAATATTTTGACACTATGAAGCGAATTTTACTTCTTGGCCTACTCACTCTTGGCCTTGCGACAATATCGACTAGAGCAGCAGAGACGACACCCAGCAACGAGCGACCACGCCTGGTGGTAAACATCGTTGTGGGCGCTATGCGCAGCGACGACCTTGAGCGCTACATGGGCAACTTCACGCAGAATGGTTTTCGCCGCCTCATGCAGGAGGGTGTGACCTACACCGAGGCATACTACGACTTCTCGGCGATATCAACAGCCTCGGGCCTTGCGACACTCACCACAGGAGCCAACCCTGCGGTGCATGGCATCGTAGGTGACAGATGGTGGAGCCACACCGACGCCTCGATGATATGGCTCATTAACGACAACAAGTCATTCCCCGTAGAGTTCAGCACGGGCACGGGCAACTACTCGGCACACCGACTTATGGCACCAACCTATGGCGACATGCTCCTCATGGAGAGCCCCGAGTCGAAGCTCTACACCGTAGCCCTCGAGCCACTCTCGGCAATAGTGCTCAACGGCAAGCGTGGCATGGCACTTTGGGCCGAGACAAACAAGACATACTGGACAACATCGTCGGCATACTGCACCAAGCTCCCAGAATGGATCACCGAGTACAACAAGGGCGATAACAACAAGCAGTATATAGAAAACCGCTGGATGCCAATCTACAAGGCTGCGACATACCGCAACTACGAAATCGCTGTGGTAGAGGGCATTAAGGATAAGCATACGCAGATTATCACAGACATAAATCTCAAGCGTGACAAGAGCGACTACGACAACCTCTCGCTCACGCCTGCAGGCAACACCGCCGTGCTCCACTTTGCCCAGGAGCTCATGAAGCGTGAGGCACTTGGCACAGACGGTGACACCGATATTCTCAACATCTACCTCGACACAGCACGCAACATCGCCCAGACCTATGGTCCTGAGTCGTTCGAGTACGAGGATATGCTCTACCGCCTGGATAAGGATCTTATATGGTTCCTTGACTCGGTATATAGCCAGGTGGGTGACAGCACAGATGTTGTTGTGGTAGTAACCTCGGATCAGGGTACATCGCCCTCGTATAACGCCACAGGCAGCGCCCCACGTCACCGCTTCAACAACCGCCAGATGGAGGTCATCGTGAACGCCTATCTCGGTGCCCGCTACGGCTCGGATAGCTATGTTGTAGGCTTTGCCAACAACTCGCTCTATCTAAATCATGCGACGATAGCCAACAAGAAGCTCGTATTCAGCGATATATGCGACGAGGTGGCTACCTTCCTACTTCAGCTTCAGGGCATCTCGACAGCGATATCATCAACCTCGATGCGCAACACCTCGTTTGGTGGCGACCGCACCCATCTGATGCAAGAGTCGTTCTTTGGTGCTCGCACAGGCGATGTTATCATCGACCTTATACCGGGATGCATCCTCGAGGACGACGACTACCGCTCGCTGCCTACATCGGGCTACAACTACGACCGTCATGTGCCACTCATCGTATCACGTCAGCGTGGCGACAACCGCATCGTGACACGCCGTGTGGAGATGACCGAGCTGAGTGCAACACTATGCCACATTATGGGCATTGCAGCACCATGGGCTACAACCGAGCGCCCGCTTCAAGAGTTTGAATAACAAGAGTATAACAATATATAAAATATGACACAAGACGCAATACAGGAGAGCATAATAGAGGAGTTCTCGATGTTCGACGACTGGTTGGATAAGTACGACTATCTAATCAGCCTTAGCGACTCGCTTCCCGAGATTTCGGCCGACAAACGCACCGAGAAGTATCTCATCGAGGGTTGCCAGTCACGTGTGTGGGTGGCAGCAGAGCTACGTGAGGGCAAGGTATACTACACTGCCGACAGCGACGCTATCATCACCAAGGGTATCATCGCCCTGCTCATACGTGTGATGAATGGCCGCAGCGCAGCCGAAGCAGCCGCTATCGACCTATACTTCATCGACGCAATAGGCCTGGGCGAGAACCTGTCGCCAACACGTAGCAATGGACTTCGTGCTATGATTCAGCAGATGAAACTCTATGCATTGGTATTTTCAAAACAACAGTAATATTTAGGAGTATGACACCCGAGCAGATACTTCAAATTGAGAAAAACATTGTTCTGACACTCAAGAACATATACGACCCCGAGATCCCTGTCAACATATACGATCTCGGACTTATCTACGAGATTAACTTCGAGCCTACAGGCACCGCCGAGATCATCATGACACTCACAGCGCCCAACTGCCCTATGGCCGACGTACTTCTTGCCGACATCAACCGTGAGGTGGGCAAGGTCGAGGGCGTGGAGAAGGTAAATATCACCCTCACGTTCGACCCTCAGTGGGATAAGTCAATGATGTCAGAGGAGGCACTCATTGAGCTTAACCTATTCTAAATCAAAGGTTATGGAGTCCAAGCTAAGCATCGAGCAGCTCAAGGCTGGAGCCAAGTCGATGGCCTGCACTCAGCATATCAAGTGTCTGAGAAGCATCGACTTCGAGGCACTGCTTGTCGCCTTAGCTTGCGAACGCCTAACACGCAAACGCCACGACATAATCTCGATATTCGAGTCCTCGGGCAAAAACTGGAACCAGACGTTCCACATCATGCTATTCAAGGTGCTCGGCGGCATGGACAACCAGGTGCCAATGACCCGATTAGCACACATCGTGAGCAACTATGTGCTCATGCGCGAAAACTCCTCGATAGTAAATCTCGAGGCACTGCTTCTTGGCTGCTCCGGACTTCTCGACCTATACCCCCAGGATGACTACATCCATCGTCTACGTCTGGAGCACGACCACTTCAAGGCAAAATACGGGCTGGAGAGCATGAGCGCCGAGGAGTGGAATCTTGCTAGCCGTTATCGAGCCAACCACCCCACACTTCGACTTGCGCAGCTGGCAGCATGCCTGCACAACAAGGATTTCTCGATACATAGCGCCCTAAGCTGTCGCACCAGCCGTGATGTTTATGAGCTCTTTAGTGGCTGCGCCTCGCCCTACTGGCTCGAGCACTTTGTGCCCAACACACAAATCAAGGCCTCGATAAGTCGCATAGGACAGTTCAAGAGCGACCTTCTGGGTATCAACCTCATAGCCCCACTCATTCACGCCTATGGCAACCACTCGCTTGACGAGGAGTTTGCCTACCACGCCGTGCACCTTCTCGAGGATATAGCCGCCGAGAACAACCGCTACACCAAGCCCTGGTACGACGCAGGCATTGAGCCTCGCGATGCATTCCTGAGCCAGGCACTCATACAGCTTAGCAAAGAGTACTGCTCAAAGCAGCGCTGCGAGCAGTGTCCCCTCGCCTCACGCCTTAGAAAGTAGCCTAAAGCGCCACAATTAGCACTCTTTTTTCCTCGCACACACGCACGCACGCATAAAAACATGGGTGTCGTTGTTGTATTTTCGCCAAAAAATTGATAACTTTGCACGAATTATGTGCCTTGGCCTCAGCCCCAACGGCGTGAGCAAGTGCCACACATAGAGAATTAACGTGCAAATAACTATTTGAAATATGGATATAGCATCTAAAATTATTAAACTTTTCTTCGGTTCAAAGGCCGATAAGGATCGCAAGGAGATCACACCCTATATCGACAAGATCAAGGCTGTATACCCTTCGATTTCGGCATTGACTAACGATGAGTTGCGTGCTCGCTCAGCAGCCCTCAGCAACTCTATCACCGAATTTATCGCAGCCGACGAGGCTTTGATCGTAAAGAACAAGGAGCTCTTGGAGCGTCCCGAGACATCGCTCAAGGATAAAGAGCGCATATCTAAGGAGATCGACGACACAACAAAGCGTATCGACGACAAGATTGAGCAGAAGCTCGACGAGATCCTCCCTGAGGCTTTTGCCATCATGAAGGATACAGCACGCCGTTTTGCCGAGAGCGACACTGTGGTTGTTACAGCCAACGACTTTGACCGCAACCTCGCAGCCGTGCGCCAGGATCTTGTGACTATCGAGGACGACAAGGCTATCTACAACAGCGTATGGACAGCAGGTGGTAACACCATTAAGTGGGATATGGTTCACTACGACGTACAGCTCTTTGGTGGTGTTGTACTTCACAAGGGCCGTATTGCCGAGATGGCTACGGGTGAGGGTAAGACCCTGGTGGCTACACTCCCAGTCTTCCTCAACGCCTTGGCACACAAGGGTGTTCACGTCGTTACTGTCAACGACTACCTCGCACGCCGTGATGCCGAGTGGATGGGCCCTATGTACCAGTTCCACGGTCTTTCGGTAGCTTGTATCGACAACACACGTCCTAACTCCGAGGAGCGCCGCAAGGCATACATGGCCGATATCACATTCGGTACCAACAACGAGTTTGGTTTCGACTACTTGCGTGATAACATGGCCTCAGCACCTAAGGACCTCGTACAGCGCAAGCACCACTTTGCCATTGTCGATGAGGTCGACTCAGTGCTCATCGACGATGCTCGTACCCCACTTATCATCTCAGGCCCTGTGCCTAAGGGTGGCGACCAGCTCTTTGCTGAGTTCCAGCCTTCGGCAAAGTATATCTACGACTTGCAGAGCAAGATGTCGTCATCGGATGTTGCCGAGGCTAAGCGTCTGTTCAACGAGGGTGACCACCTTGAGGCTGGTAAGCTCCTGTTGCGTGCATACAAGGCTATGCCTAAGTACAAGGCCCTCATCAAGTTCCTCTCGGAGCCAGGTGTTAAGGTTCTGTTGCAGAAGACCGAGAACTTCTACATGCAGGACAACGAGAAGCGCATGCACGAGATTACCGACGACAACTTCGTAATCCACGACGAGAAGATGAACTCCTTGATCCTTACGGATAAGGGTCACGAGGTTGCTTCACGCCAGTTCAACGAGGATGGTTTCTTCGTGCTTCCAGATATCGGTGCTCGCATTGCAGATATTGAGAATAGCAACCTCAGCCCCGAGGAGCGTGCTGAGCAGAAGGATGCACTCCTTTCGGACTACGCTATCAAGTCGGAGCGTGTACACACCATGAACCAGTTGCTCAAGGCCTACTTCATGTTCGAGAAGGAGGTTGAGTACGTACTTATCGATAACAAGGTTAAGATCGTAGACGAGCAGACAGGTCGTATCATGGAGGGTCGTCGCTACTCTGACGGCTTGCACCAGGCTATCGAGGCTAAGGAGCGTGTGAAGGTCGAGGATGCAACACAGACCTACGCAACAATTACCCTTCAGAACTACTTCCGTATGTACCACAAGCTCGCAGGTATGACCGGTACTGCCGAGACCGAAGCTTCGGAGTTCTGGAGCATCTACAAGCTCGATGTTGTGGTAATTCCAACAAATAAGCAGGTTATTCGTGATGACCGTGAGGATCTTGTCTACAAGACCGCACGTGAGAAGTATAATGCCGTTATTGCCGAGGTTGAGCGCCTTGTTGGCGAGGGCCGTCCAGTTCTCGTAGGTACAACAAGTGTCGAGATCTCGGAGCTCTTGAGCCGTATGCTCAAGATTCGTGGTATCAAGCACAACGTCCTCAACGCTAAGCAGCACCAGCTCGAGGCACAGATCGTTGCCGAGGCGGGTCGCAACGGCCAGGTTACCATTGCTACCAACATGGCGGGTCGTGGTACCGATATCAAGCTCTCGGCCGAGGTTAAGGATTGCGGTGGTTTGGCAATCATCGGTACTGAGCGCCACGAGAGCCGTCGTGTAGACCGCCAGTTGCGTGGTCGTGCAGGACGTCAGGGTGACCCAGGATCATCACAGTTCTTCGTCTCTTTGGAGGACAACCTCATGCGTCTTTTCGGCTCTGACCGCATCGCTAAGATGATGGATAAGATGGGTCTTCAGGAGGGCGAGGTTATCCAGGCAGGCATGATGACCAAGGCTATTGAGCGTGCACAGAAGAAGGTCGAGGAGAACCACTTTGGTATGCGTAAGCGTCTGTTGGAGTACGATGATGTTATGAACTCACAGCGTGAGGTTATCTACACTCGTCGTCGCCACGCACTCTATGGTGAGCGTATCGACATCGACCTCAACAACTTGCGCCAGGACTATGCACTCCGCTTTGTGGAGTCACACGAGGGCTGCTCGTACGAGGAGTTCAAGTTTGACCTCATGCGTGAGGTGGCTTGCGAGACATCGATTAGCGAGGATAAGTTCGACGCAATGAAGCCAAAGGAGATTATCGAGACTATCTGTCAGGATCTCACAGCACACTTCGAGCGTAAGTCGAAGGCTGTTGCCGACATGGTGCGTCCAACAATGGAGAAGATTTACAAGGATCGTGAGGGCCACATGGATATGCGCATTGCATTCCCTATCACCGATGGCCGTCTGCGCTATGCTATCCCTGTGGAGTTGCAGAAGTGCAAGGATAGTGACTGCTTGGAGATCTACCGTGAGTTTGCCAAGGTGGCTATGTTCACCACTATCGACGACGCATGGCGTGAGCACTTGCGTGAGATGGACGACTTGCGTCAGAGCGTGCAGAATGCAACATACGAGCAGAAGGATCCACTCCTTATCTACAAGCTCGAGTCGTTCCAGCTCTTTGCCAAGATGCTCGAGGATGTCAACCGCAACGTACTTGCCTTGATCAACAAGTCGGGCATTGCTGTGCGTGAGAACAACCCCGACTCGATGAAGGAGGCTCAGGAGCAGAAGTCAAAAATTGACGTTAACAAGCTCCAGGCATCACGTATGGCTGCTGCTGCCGCTGCAGGCCAGGGCGATAAGGGCAAGACAGCACCTATCAGAGTCGACAAGAGCGTGGGCCGCAACGAGCCATGTCCTTGTGGCTCGGGCAAGAAGTACAAACACTGCCACGGTAAGATGGCATAACGCCTTAAGAGTATGGGATACAAAGAGCAGAAACAGCGTCAGTTCGATGTTCGCTACCTGCAGATGGCACGTGTATGGGCCGAGAACTCATACTGCGTACGTCGCAAGGTGGGAGCATTGCTCGTGAAGGATAAGATGATTATCTCGGATGGCTACAACGGCACACCGGCTGGCTTCGAGAATATCTGCGAGGACGATATGGGCAAGACCAAGCCCTACGTGCTCCATGCCGAGGCTAACGCCATTACGAAGGTTGCCAAGAGCGCAAACAACTGCGATGGCTCGACACTCTATGTCACCGCCTCGCCATGTATCGAGTGCGCCAAGCTGATCATTCAGGCAGGTATTCGACGTGTGGTATATGCCGATCCATACCGCTCTGACGACGGCATTCGCCTGCTGGAAAAGGTGGGCATTGAGTGCGTACAGCTCGATGTAGAGTAAATAAGTAAAGGCTACCCTCTGAAGGGTAGCCTTTACTATTTATAGATAGAACTCTTCGGTAAGTTTTGTTGCCTGCTCCGAGCCCATGAGCATGGTGCTACAACGTGGCATGAGAGGCTTGGTAGTGAATATAAACTCCATCATTGTGCGTCGTGGCTCCTCGCCTGGTTTTGTCACGATGTCTATCTGTCGACTGAGCCACAGGTGCTCGAAGGCCTCACGGCGAAAGAGCATAGCAACATCGCTTGGAAGTATCACGCTCAGCCTACCCTCGCTCTCCAACAACTGCTCGGCAGCCTTGATGATCGTAGCAAACGGAAGCGACGAGGCGTGACGTGCCGCCGTGCGTGCCGCATTGGGCGAGTGAAGCGAGTCGACAAAATATGGGGGGTTAGAAACAATATGCGTAAACTTACGCTCCGAGGCAAAGTCCGAAATATCGCTACAAACAACACTCAGACGATTGGACCATGGCGATTGCGCAAAGTTTTGCTCTGCCTGAATAGCGGCATCGTGATCTATGTCGAGCGCCACAATCTCAGCCTTAGGATTTCGCTGCGCAAGCATAAGCGCAATAAGACCGCTACCCGTGCCAAGGTCAAGGATACGACTATCATGCTCGACATCTGCCCAGGCACCGAGCAACACGCCATCAGTGCCCACCTTCATGGCACAGAGTTCGTCGGCGACCGAAAACTGCTTAAAACGAAACATCTCACTTAGAGTTTATCGCCCGAGATACCAAGACCAAAGAGCGAGTAGTCGTAGCGTGAAGGATCCTCAGGGCACATATCACGCAGCGTGGCAGTAATCTCCTCTACGGCCTTCCAGTCATCCTGCTTGCGGCTCAAAAGACCCATAGAGCGGCCTATGCGGCCAGTATGGATATCGAGCGGAAGGTATAGTGCCGACATAGGTATGCCACTCCAGAGGCCGAAGTCCACTCCCCTATCATCACGGCGCACCATCCATCTAAGATACATACACAAGCGCTTACAAGCAGCACCACGGTCAATCGACGAGAGGTGCTTCTCGCAGTGCGGATTATGCTCCACACTAAAGAACTCACGACGGAAATCGGAGAGTACACGACGCAAGTCGCCACACTCGCTATATCGCTGCTCGAAGTATCCACCAACCGAGCCCCAGCCCTGAATAATATGGCGCAGGCAGAGGACAAAATCTCTGAAATCATCGCCATTGAACGTGCGGTGCACATAGCTACGTAGGCGAGCAAGATCGCCATCCGTGGCATTGCGCACAAAGTCCTCGGGCGAGTTGTCCATATATCGCATCATGCGGTGTGCGCTCGTAACAATAGCCTTGCGGTTTCCCCAAGCGATTGTCGAGGCCATGAAGCCCGCAATCTCACGATCCACACGACCCTCGAACGAGTGTGGCACACTGATAGGGTCTGGCTCGATGAAGCTGGTATTATTGTATCTGTCGTGGAGCGACTCGAGCAGGTCACGAAGCTCCTCACGTGAGAGGTCGCTATTTAATAGATCCATCGCTCATAACAATCTTACGGTCCGACATCTGGGCAAGTGCCTCGTCGTGAGTAACAATGACAAAGGTCTGATTTGTGCGCTCACGCAGATCAAAAAAGAGGCGCTGTATATCGTCACGTGTTGCCGTGTCGAGGTTTCCTGTAGGCTCGTCGGCAAGGACTACCGAGGGGCGATTAGCCAAAGCACGGGCGATAGCCACCCTCTGCTGCTCGCCACCCGAGAGTGCCGAGGGGCGATGCTCCGCACGGTGCGACATCGACACAAGCTGCAACAGCTCGTCGGCACGGCACTCGGCATCACGGCGCGAAAGGCCCGCAATGAGCATAGGCATCATAACATTCTCACGTGCCGAGAACTCCTCGAGCAGGTGGTGGAACTGAAAGACAAAGCCCACGTGCTTATTACGAAACTCCGAGAGTGCGCCATCGTTCATACCCTCGAGCGATATACCGTCGATGGTAACACTGCCGCTATCGGCATCCATGAGCGTGCCGATGATCTGCAACAGAGTGCTCTTACCAGCACCCGACGCACCAACAATCGATACAATCTCGCCACGAGCAACCTCGAGCGAGACGCCATGCAACACCTCTAAGTTGCCAAAGCGCTTGACAATATTTTCTACCTTAATCATGCTACGGCCTGTTATAGTGGTTATAGAGGTCGACAATCTGGCGTGTGGGGGCTACGTCGTGGACACGAATGATCTTTGCTCCGCCACGCAACGCCTCCCAGGCAAAGGCCAGAGAGCCTGGAAGTGACTCCTCGGGACCAACGCCGAGAGGTCGATATATCATTGATTTGCGAGATACGCCAACAAGAAGCTCAAAGCCAAGCTCCGCAAGCGGCTCGAGATGTGTCAGCAGCTCGTAGTTCTGCTCCGGACTCTTGGCAAAGCCAATGCCGGGGTCAAGAATTATATTCTTAGGATCGATACCCGCCAAGATAAGTGCCTCGGTGCGGGTCTTGAAATAGTCAACAACCTCCTGAACAACACCTCTCTCATAGTGTGTCATAGATTGCATTGTTGTGGGATTACCACGCATGTGCATGGCGACATAAAGAAGATTGCGCTCGGCAACAACTCTGAGCATATCGCTATCGAGCTCGCCTGCCGAGATATCGTTGACGATAAACTCTCCAAACTCGGCATAGGCTCTGCGCACAATCTCCGAGCGGAAGGTATCGATCGACACCACAACACCCTGCTCCGCATCTCGCACAGCCTCGAGGCCCATGCGCACCCTGCGCCACTCCTCCTCGAGCGACACCTCATCGGCACCAGGGCGTGACGAGTAGCCACCAAGGTCGAGTATCGTAGCACCCTGGCTGATGGCAGACTCCACACTACCACGCACATCCTCGATTGTGAGGTTGCGACTTGAGGCGAAAAACGAATCGGGCGTGAGGTTGATAATGGCCATGACCTGCGCCTCGGAGAGCCTAAGACTCCTTGTGGCGAGCATCATAGCTTAGACGGCGGTGCAACTGCTCGACATCGTCCTCCAACTCGTCGAGCTCGATATTCACAACGGCATACTTCGAACGTGCGCAGCGCTCATCGTCGCTGAGCTGGTTGCGCATACGCTCCTCAACCTGCTCCCGAGTAACGCCATCACGCAGCATAGTGCGCTCAATACGCAACTCATCGGGAGCCATAACGGCAACAGCAACATCGACCTTAGAGTCAAAACCCGACTCAAACAATATAGCCGACTCAAGGACCACATACAAACCCTCCTCAGCCTCGGCCCACGCCTCAAAATCCTCCAACACACGGGGGTGAACAATGGCGTTGAGTGCCTCGAGCTCCTCCTTGTTGCCAAAGACACGTGAGGCAAGATAGCCACGATTGAGCTCACCACCCTCGAAGCACTCCTCACCGAAACGCTCGGTGAGCTGCTCTCTGAGTTGTGGGTCTGAAGCCATAAGCTCCTTGGCACGCTGGTCGCTGTTGTAGACTGCAACACCACGCTCACGAAGCATGTCGCAGACAACGCTCTTGCCCGAGCCAATACCACCAGTTACTCCAACCTTATACATACCTTATATATTATAAGTGAATACTCTTTACTCGCACATGAGTTTATAGCGAATTGGGGGCACAGCACCTACCGACACCACCTCCACGCCTGAAAGACGTGACGAGATAGCCTGCTGCAGTGAGGTAGTAGCAATATGGTGCATAGGTGTACCATCCTCGGCAAGACTCTCCATATCGAACGTGAGCTCGGTCGAGGGAATCTCGTAGACATCGCGATCCGTGAAGAGTGTGTAGACTATAAGATTAGTGCCCTTGCCACGAATGGTGCAGTCAACATCGATATGCTCATCGTCGACAATAACCTCGATAGGATACTCCGTGGTATAGACCTCACCAAGCTTGGTGATATACCACAAAATAAAGGCTGCCACCAACATCGTAACATAGACGGGCGAGATATAGCTGAGTAGCTTTTTGAATAGATCTACAATTTTACGCATAGTCATTTATTAATAACACAATGCAAAGTTAAAAAAATAAGTCGCAACCTCAAAAGATTGCGACCTATTTTATTAGCTTTTAGTGCTAAATTTCAGCCTACATAGCCTACTCTGTGAGCTTTGAAGCCTTCTTGCGCTGAAGATCGTAAGCGATAGGCGTAGCGATAAATACTGAAGAGTAAGTACCGATAACAACACCAAGGATCAAAGCGAAGACGAAACCACGGATTGTCTCACCACCGAAGATGAAGATAGACAAGAGTGTTACAAGAGTAGTACCTGATGTATTGATTGTACGTGACAATGTAGCACAGATAGCCGAGTCGATGTTAGACTTCATATCGCGCTTTGGATAGAGACCAATGTACTCACGGATACGGTCGAAGATAACCACTGTATCGTTGATAGAGTAACCGATGATAGTCAAAATCGCAGCGATGAATGCCTGGTTAACCTCGAGGTTGAAAGGCATAACAGCGTAGAGCATTGAGAACAAACCGATAACCAACAAAGCGTTGTGTGCAAGGGCTGCAGTAGCACCCAAAGCCCACTGCCAACGGCGGAAACGGATTGCGATATAAAGACCGATAGCGATGAGTGAGAAGACAACTGCGAGGATTGAGTTAGCAGTCATCTCGCCAGAGATTGCGCTACCCACCTGCTCAGATGATGTGATACCCTTACCGTTATCTGGGTTGATGAATGTCTCACGGTCGATAGTCTCAGTGTAGAGATCCTTCGAAGCCTCGTAGATGAAGTTTGCTACGATGTAGTTAGCGTCGATATCCTCGTTACCAGCAGCAACACGTGCCTCAGCGATCATAGCCTCGGTAGGCTCGAACTGAGTGATGATACGTACCTGATCCTCACCACCGAACTGCTTAACCTCGAATGAAGTGTTTGCAGCATCCTTCAAAGCTGAGAACTGAGCGTCGAGGTTAGCACGGAGCTGATCCTCGTTAGCTGTCTGGTCGAACTTAACAACGTATGTACGACCACCAGTGAAGTCGATACCCTTGTTAAGACCAAGTGTTACGAACGAGATAACTGAAAGAACAAGGAGAGTACCAGAAACGATGTACGATACCTTGCGCTTAGAGATAAAGCTGAACTTAACGTTCTGCAAGAAGTTCTCAGAGAACTTAGTAGAGAACGAGATTGAACCCTTGCGTGCTGCACGAGCCTCGATAAGCACACGTGTGATGAAGATCGAGCAGAACAACGATGTGATGATACCAGCAACCAAAGTTGTTGCGAAGCCCTTAACAGGACCTGTACCGAAGAAGAAGAGTACAACACCAGTGATGATTGTAGTAAGGTTACCGTCGATGATAGCTGAGTAAGCATTCTTGAAACCATCCTCGATAGCCAACGAAAGACCCTTACCTGCACGAAGCTCCTCCTTGATACGCTCGAAGATGATAACGTTAGCATCTACGGCCATACCCATAGTAAGAACGATACCTGCGATACCTGGGAGTGTCAATACTGCACCGAATGATACGAGAACACCCATGAGCAACAATACGTTGAACAACAACGCAATGTTAGCCATCATACCTGCACCCTTATAGAAGAATGCCATGTAAACCAACACGAGCAAGAATGCCAATGCGAACGATACAAGACCGTCGTTGATAGCCTTAGCACCGAGTGATGGACCTACAACCTCAGAGTAGATGATTGTTGCAGGTGCTGGAGCCTTACCTGAGTTAAGAACGCTTGCAAGATCCTCAGCCTCCTGAACATTGAAACCACCAGTGATTGATGATGAACCACCATCGATACGGCCGTGTGATACTGGAGCAGAGTATACATAGCCATCCAATACGATAGCAATCTGCTTCTCAGTGTTACGCTCTGTGATGTCAGCCCACTTGATAGATGTCTCAGAATCCATTGTCATAGATACCTCGAAACCACCATTCTGACCACCCTGAGCACGTGAGTTAGTGATACCTGTACCATCCAATACTGGAGCAGCAACACCGTTCAAACCACGCAAAGCGTAGAGCATGAATGCACCGTTAGAGCTATCGTTAACGCTCTTGTTTGACCATGCAAACTGGAGGTCTGATGGGAACAAAGCCTTAACAGCTGGCAAACGGAAGTACTCTGAGAGAGTCTGGAGATTCTCCTTCTGAGCAGCACCAACCTGTGGAGCGTAAGCCATAGATGAGTGAGTCTGGCCGTCAGCACCTACGAAGTCAAATGAGATGCTAAGGAGGTTACGTGGCAACTTAGCCTCAACCTCGTCCTCAGCAACACCGTTCAAAAGAAGATAGTCACGAACTGCCTCGTTGAGCTCCTCGCTGTAGAGTACAGATGTAACCTCGCTGATATCCTCGTTAGAGTAAACCTCCCAGAACTCGAGGTTAGCTGTAGAAGCCAAAAGCTTGCTTACACGCTCTGGCTCCTTAACACCTGGAAGCTCAACAGAGATACGGTTAGTACCTGTTACGAGCTGGATGTTAGGCTGAGTTACACCAAGAAGGTCGATACGGTTCTGCAACACGTTGAAAGCAGCACCTACTGAACCATCGATAAGGTTCTTGAGGTCTGTAGCCAAGACTGTAACGTCAGTCACGTTGAAGATCTTCTTGAGATCCTCCTCGTTGCTTGCTGCGATGAATGCGTCAACAGCTGCTGAAGCACCCTCAACCTTTGAAGCCTCGAACAAAGCGTTGTCCATACGAGCGTTGAGCTCAGCGTCGGTGCGAACTACACCCTTGCTGTCAGCGTTAGCACGGATAACATCCTCTGCCTTGATCTCGAGCATAACGTTCATACCGCCCTTGAGGTCAAGACCGAGGTTAAGCTCACGATTCTTACAATCCTCGTAAGTGTACTTAACGATACCGAGGTTGTAAACAACATCATCCCACTTCTCATCGAGATAAGCCTGTGGGTTCTCCTGCTTCGCAGCATCTGCCTCCACCTTGCGTGTTACGAAGGTGAATGAGAGCTGGAAGACGCATGCAAACGCCAAGAGCGCTGCAAGCCACTTAATAATACCTTTACTCTGCATTGTTAAAAAGTTTTGAATTATTTGTTTTTTTGTTCTTTCAATGCTCCGCGCAACGCAAACGCTTAAAACCCACGTACACATTCGCGCGTTAATCGTGCAAAGATAGAAAAAAAATCGCAATCCACAACCGTGGACTGCGATAATTTTCAATAGTTTTCTATCTTTTTGCCAATAATTTCGAGCTATTTCTTAGCCGTGCGCAACTCAACGATGTAATCTGTGCAATCGCTAACCTTGCCAACCTCGAGAAGTACGCCGCCAGCAACATTCTTAAATTTCACCGCCTGGCCATTAGCAAAGAGCTTGGCAGATGTCACCTTGCACTCGAGAGGCATGTAGAGAACATCCTGGTCGAGCTCGAAGATATGAACATATAGTTTGTCACCCTTACGTGTTGTGCAACCCCACTCCTGCTGCTTTACATCGCCAGCCTCGGTAGCATAGACAGTCTCGCCATTTACTGCGAGCCACTCGCCCATCTCCTTCATGCGCTCAACAGCAACTGCTGGGAGCTCGCCATTAGGCTGAGGGCCAACATTGAGAAGCAGGTTGGCACCCTTGCCCGCTGCGCTCACGAGGTAGCGGATAAGTGTCTTTGCAGACTTGTACTCCTGGTCAGACACCTTGTAGCCCCACATGCCATTCATTGTCTGGCATGTCTCGAGAGGGAGCTTGCTAATCTCCTGACCCGAAAGACCATGGGTATTCTCACCTGGGAGGTCACGCTCAAAGATCTGAACATCCTCGCCCTCAAAAGGTGTAACATGGTGGTTATTAGCAACAAGGCACGATGGCTGAAGCTTATGAATCATGGCATACTGCTCGTCAAAGCGCCAGTCGAATGGAGTAGCATCCTCCTCGTGATCCCACCAGCCATCAAACCAGATACAGCGGATAGGGCCATAGTTCGTGAGAAGCTCGGTAATCTGCTGATTCATGAAGTTGAAGTAGTTATCGTAGCTTGTCTTTGATCTATCACGACCCTTCACCCAGAAGCCTGTGCGACCCTGTGGATAGTCATCACGTGACCAGTCGGCATGCGAGTAGTAGAAGTGGAGGGCAATACCCTGCTTCTGACACTCCTCGGCGAGCTCCTTGAGCACATCACGCTTGAAAGGTGTTGCATCGACGATGTTGAAGTCCGAAGCCTCGGTGTCCCACATCGAGAAGCTATCGTGGTGGCGCGATGTGATGCAGATATACTTTGCACCCGAAGCCTTGATTGCCGATACCCACTCCTCGGCATTGAAGCGGTGAGGATAGAATCCATCGGCAGCCTTAGCATACTCGTCACGGTCGAGGCCCGCATTCTGCAAGTACCACTCGCCCTGAGCAAACATGCTGTAGATACCCCAGTGGATGAAGATGCCAAAACGATCCTCGGCAAACTCCTTACGGCTCTTAAGATTCTCAGCCGTTGGCTGGTAACCCTGGGCCGATACGCTCACAAGCGCCATTAGCGACAAAAGTGTTAGAACAATTCGTTTCATAGGTTATTAGTAGGTTAGTTTTATTCTCTTGGTCGTTGCTACAATCTTGCGACACGGACAAACCCCTATCACAAAGACGCAGCATAAGTTTGCGTATTTCCCCATTCGGGGCAACGAGCCAGACGACGTAGATGGCCCATTATCACGATAAAATTAATCCATCTTAAGAACCGCAAGGAAGGCTGACTGAGGCACCTGTACCGAACCAATCTGACGCATACGCTTCTTACCCGCCTTCTGCTTCTCGAGGAGCTTACGCTTACGTGAGATATCACCACCGTAACACTTTGCAGTAACATCCTTACGCACCGCCTTCACGGTCTCACGGGCAATAATCTTTGCGCCGATAGCTGCCTGAATAGCGATATCGAACTGCTGGCGTGGGATGAGCTCCTTTAGCTTCTCGCACATCTTGCGACCGAAGTCGTAGGCATGGTCGGCATAGATAAGCGACGAGAGCGCATCGACAGCCTCGCCATTGAGGAGGATATCGAGCTTTGCGAGCTTGCTTATCTGATAGCCTGTGCGGTGGTAGTCGAACGAGGCGTAGCCCTTAGAGATACTCTTGAGCTTGTCGTAGAAGTCGAAGACGATCTCCGAGAGTGGCATCTCGAAGTTCACCTCGACACGATCCTGCGTGATGAATGTCTGATTCTTCATCACACCACGCTTGTCGATACATAGCTTGAGCACGTTGCCGAGGAAGTCGGCTTTGGTGATTATCTGTGCGAGGATATATGGCTCCTCGATCTTTGCGACCTTGGTGATCTCCGGAAGGCCCGAAGGGTTGTGCACCTCGAGCTCCTCGCCCGTGGTTGTGGTGATGTGGTACGATACGTTAGGCACGGTAGTGATTACATCCATGTCGAACTCACGGTATAGGCGCTCCTGGATGATCTCCATGTGGAGGAGTCCGAGGAAGCCACAGCGGAAGCCGAAGCCGAGGGCAAGAGAGCTCTCAGGCTCGAACGTGAGCGAGGCATCGTTGAGCTTAAGCTTCTCGAGCGAGGCACGAAGATCCTCGTACTGGTCAGCCTCGACTGGATATACGCCGGCGAAGACCATAGGCTTGACATCTTCGAAGCCGGCGATAGACTCGGTACATGGGTTTGCCACGGCGGTGATAGTATCACCCACCTTGACATCTGTCGAGTTCTTGATACCCGAGCAGATATAACCTACGTCACCCGCCTTGATCTCGTCGCGAGCAACCATCTTGAGCTTCAACACACCAATCTCGTCGGCATCATACTCGCTGCCGGTGTTGAAGAACTTCACATGGTCGCCCTTGCGGATAGTGCCATTGAATACACGGAAATATGCAATAACACCACGGAATGGGTTGAACACTGAGTCGAAGATGAGTGCCTGGAGTGGTGCATTCTCGTCGCCCTTAGGTGCTGGGATACGCTCGATGATAGCCTCGAGGACATCCTCGACACCCTGACCTGTCTTGCCCGAAGCAAGAAGGATATCCTCATCCTTGCAGCCGATAAGGTCGATAATCTGATCCTTAACCTCGTCGATCATTGCCGACTCGCAGTCGATCTTATTGAGCACGGGGATGATCTCGAGATCCTGGCCAAGGGCGAGATACAAATTGGAGATTGTCTGAGCCTGGATACCCTGTGTTGAGTCAACAACAAGGAGTGCACCCTCGCACGAAGCGATAGCACGTGACACCTCGTACGAGAAGTCGACGTGTCCTGGGGTGTCGATAAGGTTGAGTGTATACATCTGACCATCACGAGCCTTGTACTCCATCTGGATAGCGTGGCTCTTGATAGTGATACCCTTCTCACGCTCAAGGTCCATGTCGTCGAGCACCTGAGCCTGCATCTCACGCTGATTTAGCGTATTTGTCTTCTCCAAAAGACGGTCAGCGAGGGTACTCTTACCGTGGTCGATGTGTGCAATAATACAGAAGTTGCGAATATTCTTCATCTCGTATCTTTTCTCTTAAATTACTTACCTGCAAATTAGAGTACAAAGATAGTGAAAATTTCGGAATAATCGAAACTTTCTCGCTAATTAAATATGTAGTGGTGATTTATTCGCCCTTTTTAGCCTCCTCCTGAGCTCTCATGCTCGACTCGTAGTAGGCATTCTTGATCACAGACTCGAGGGTCTTGAGGCCACCCTCGCCACCATTATCACCCTTGTTCTCGGCCTTCTCTTCGGGCTTGAGCCAGAGGTAAATCTGCGACTCGGTACCGTCACGCAGACGGCCGATATTCTTGCGGTGAGTCCAGACAAGAAGCACGGCAACGACCCACGAGAAGATGATAAATGGCACACTCTGGAAAGGTGCTGCAGGATCGTAGGTCATGGTAGCAAATATCATCACAAGCAGCGGATAGCAGCAGCCAGCAACCATCGAAGCGAGTGATACGTAGTGCGAAATTGCAAATACTAAACACCAGATACCGAAGCACATAAGCAAGATAGGAGGATAGATTGCAGTACCTGCACCAAGCAGCGTAGCAACACCCTTACCGCCACGGAAACCGGCAAAGATTGGGAAGATATGTCCGAGCACCACAGCCACTGTTGCGATAATACGCATGTTGATCAACCAGGCCTCGCTCACAGAGTTATCGTAGCGCAATAGTGCAGTGAGCATAACGCCACCAAAACCCTTGAAGTAGTCGATAACAAAAACCGGAAGAGCGGCACGTTTGCCGAGCACACGCAACATGTTGGTTGTACCCGCATTTTTCGAGCCATGCTCACGAATATCTATGCCATAATATTTCTTGCCAATCCACACCGCACTGGGTATAGAACCGAGCAAATAACCGATAACAAGAATTGTGAAAGCAGTGTAATAGGTCAATACTCCCCAAGTCTCCATAAAACTCTATATTAAATTGATTTACAACATGTTGTCCACCCTCGGACAGCACATAATTTAGACAAAGTTAACAAAAAAATTTTAATCACCAAAAATTCATCGCCACCAAGTACGATATTGGCCGAACAAAATTGGTGGTTGATAAAAATTTCGGTCAACCTTTTTGTTGTTTCCAAAAATTAATGTATCTTTGGAAGTTATTTATGAATAAAACTATAGTTTTTGCATATTTATGAATATTTCTACTAAGCTCTCTCAGATGGTTGTATCAACCAAGGAGTCAATCTGCGACCTTAAGTGGTGGTCATCAATGGGACAGATTGTTTTTGGCTGCTTTATGGTTGCCATTGCATTTGTCGTTTTCATCAACCCTTACAACTTGGTGCCTGGTGGTATCTATGGTCTTGCCCTGGTGCTCCACAACCTCTTCCCATCAATCCAGGTGGGTACATTTGGCTATATGTTCGATGTGCCACTTATTCTCACAGCACTCATTCTCTTTGGTGGAACATTTGGCGGTCGCACAATCTTTGCATCGTTCATCACCCCTGGTATCATGAACCTCATGGACTACCTTGTCTACCCATCTAAGCAGGCTATCGAGGCACTCGACCCAACACAGCTTCTCGGCGGCCAGATCGACCTCTCTGAGCACCTCATGCTCGCAGCAATCATCGGTGGTGTATTCAGCGGTATTGGCGTAGGTATTGTGATTCGCAACAACGCAGCAACAGGTGGTACAGATATCACAGGTATGCTTCTTCACCGCTTTGCTAAGATGAAGTTTGCCAACGGCGTATTGCTCTCGGATGCAATCATCGTGTTGTCAGGTTTGGTGGTTATCGGCTTTGGCGTGGGTATCGACGGCCCAGGTGCAGGCGTTATGCTCTCGCTCTACTCTGGCGTATGTATCTTCGTGAATGCTAAGGTTTTGGGCTACACTATCGACGGTGCTTCACGTGATAAGTTGCTCTACATCATCTGCGACGAGCACTCTGACAAGATGCGTCACTACATCCTCCATGAGCTCAACCGTGGTGGTACCTATATCAAGGCTAAGGGTATGTACACCGATGCTGACAAGGAGATGATCTTCCTCGTTGTTAACCGCAAGGAGGTGCGCAACGTGCAGAACAAGATCAAGGAGTTCGATCCTAAGTCATTTGTTGTTGTTACCGACGCTTACGACACCTTTGGCCAGGGCTTCAAGCCATTCCCAGAGGAGAACGGCATGCCTACAGAGTAACATCCAACCCCAAAACAACTATGAATATTTCAGTTAACAACCTACGCCCTTTGACCGGCAGCGGTCGCAAGCTATATATCGAAACCTACGGTTGCCAGATGAATGTTGGCGACTCGGAGATTGTGGTGTCGATCATGCAGCAGGAGGGCTATCGTTATACCGAGAATCTCGATGAGGCCGACATCGTGTTGATCAACACCTGCTCGATACGTGATAATGCAGAGCAGCGCATTTGGGGTCGACTCAGCGAGATGCGTCATAAGCGCAAGCAGAAGCCATCGCTTATCATCGGCATCATCGGCTGCATGGCCGAGCGCCTCAAGGATGAGCTCACGAAGGGTGGCACGGGTGTAGATATCGTTGCTGGCCCCGACTCTTATCGTGACCTGCCGCACCTTGTGCGTGAGGTGGACAACGGCTCTACGGGCGTCAATGTGGAGCTCTCGAAGGAGGAGACTTATGCCGAGATCGCCCCTGTGCGCCTTGACCGCAATGGTGTGAGCGCCTTTATTGCTATCATGCGTGGCTGCAACAACTACTGCTCATACTGCGTAGTGCCATACACCCGAGGTATTGAGCGTAGCCGTGATGCAGCGACCATCGTTGCCGAAGCACGCACACTCTTCGAGAATGGCTATCGTGAGGTTACGCTCTTGGGTCAGAATGTCAACTCTTACCGCACAGGCGAGGTCGACTTCCCCGAGCTATTGAAGCAGGTGGCTGAGATCTCACCACTCTTGCGTGTACGTTTTGCTACATCACACCCTAAGGATATCAGCGATAAGCTCCTTGAGACTATGGCCTCAATGCCTAACATCTGCAAGGCTATCCACCTCCCTGCGCAGTCAGGCTCTACGGAGATGCTCAAGCGCATGAACCGCAAGTATACTCGTGAGTGGTACTTGGAGCGTGTCGAGGCTATTCGTCGCTATATGCCCGATTGTGCTATCACCACCGACCTCATCGCAGGCTTTGCCCACGAGAGCGAGGAGGAGCACGAGGCAACACTCTCACTCATGCGTGAGGTGGGCTACGACTTTGCCTACATGTTTAAGTACTCGGAGCGTCCAGGCACATTTGCCCAGCGCAACCTCGGCGACGACATCCCTGAGGATGTCAAGACTCGCCGCCTTACGGAGATCATCGACCTTCAGAATAAGCTCTCGGAGGAGAGTAACAAGCGTGATGTAGGCAAGGAGTTCGAGATCCTCGTTGAGTGCACATCTAAGCGTAGCGAGGAGCAGCTTTCAGGCCGCACATCGCAGAATAAGATGGTGGTATTCGACCGTGGCGACCACAAGATTGGCGACTATGTGAAGGTACGTATCACTGGTTGCTCTTCGGCAACACTCTTCGGTGAGGAGATCAAGTAAATCTACTACATACCTAACAAAAAAGGGAGTCACGCTAATGACTCCCTTTTTTATTATCTATTTTATAGCTTTTCGTTTGTTATACTTCCAGATCTGGTAGCTATTTATCAGGTTTTGCCATACGATGTAGGCTGTTGGGGCGATTGAGGCCACGGGGTCGAGGAAGTTGAGAGAGAGCCATATCGCAAAGATAGTGTTCTTCTGGCCTACGGACTGCGTAGAGGCCACCACGTCGCCCTCGAAGCGTCCCATCCACCTGCCGAGCGAGAACTGCGCCACGCACAACACAAGGGCGATTACGGCAAGCAGAATCTCGACATATAGCTCCGCCTCGGAGTTCATAATAAAGAGCGTGGTGCGGCCCATGACAAGGATCAGCGACACAAGCCACAGGTAGAACGATATGATCGAGTGCGTGGCAACCCATTGGGCAAGCTTAGGGAGCAACCATCTGCACAACTGCGCCACAACAAAGGGGGCAATGAGCGTAGGCGCCACACGGCCAATAATCTCGACAAAGGTGCAGCTGCCACTACCAAAGGCGTGGAGCATAGGAGGAACAAGCAGGGCTGTCACGAAGTTGCAGACAAGGCTATATGTCACCATGGGAGCAACGTTTGCGCCGAGCATACCAGCGATAACGACTGCCGCCATGGCAATAGGGGCAAGTACACAGATCATAGCACCCTGGGCCACCGTAGCGCCAAGCAGAGGCAGCGTGACGTAGTAGACCACCACTGCGCCCACAAACTGCACTGCAAGCATGCCGAGGTGCACCCACCTAAGACGCATCTGGCGAATATCTATGCGGCAAAACGTAACAAAGAGCATCGAGGCAATAAGCAGTGGCGTTAGCATATTGCCACTCGCAGCCTCGACACCCGCCAAGGGTCGGCATAACAAAGCACCCACGACCATAGCCAGGGGCATGAGTATTGTTTGAAGATTGTGTCGTGATATAGCCATGACTACTTTATAAGGAATTCAAGAACCGTTTTCATCATCTTATTGCGCTCGCCCTCGTCGACAATGGTCTCGAACGGAAATCCTGCGACAAAGGTGCGATACTTGCCATTATATACCACTGCGGCGCTCTGGTTTGTGGTGCGATAGCGCATAGCCACATAAGCACCACTGCCCGCTGGGCTGACAATCTCGGGCGACTCAACGCAGTATATCTTATCATTAAGCTCGGTGTTAAACTTTACGGAGTAGGCATCCTTCATAAAGCTATACGTGAGGCTCTTGACATCGCCACGACGTGTAGCCATAGCTCCACCAAAGGTCGCATGAAGCACACCCTCGACAAACTTACGATCAGACTCCTTAGCCACGGGCGACTGCCATGTATCGGTGAGAAGATAGCTGCCTGTAACCATTATCGAGCCACCCGACTGCGTGTAACTTTTGAGTCGCTTCTGCAGCGCCTCGGGCATAGCCTGGAAACGATACTCCGTGCCACTACCCACCTTAGTGCTGCGCTGCTTGCCGAGTATGAGATCCACGGCAGCATAGCCATTAAGCTCCACATCGCCCTGCTCTACGGCCTTGAGTGAGGCCGAGGCAAACGAGTAGCCCGCAACCACAATAGCACGGCCATGGAGAGCTACAAAATCGAAGCTATTGCCAGCGATAACCTCGCTCTCGTAGTCGTTATACGACTGTCCAAGGGCGTTATTATCGTTCTGCGACTGGTAGAGCGCACGGTTAAAGTTGGTCTGCTCGCCAATGAACGATATATCCTCGATATAGGCCACACCACTGTCGTACGAGTTGTAGAAGCCAGCATTGTTTTCATCATGACGACTCTCGGGGGCCGATACTCGGTCAAAACCATTGACCACCATAACTGTCTTGCGTGACTTGCCCACGGCTGCTGCAAGAGTCTCGGAGTCGAAGCTCTCGCCACCCTCATTTACGGCAGTGACACGATAGCTATATATCTTGCCAGACTCCTGCTCGAGCTCGATACTTGTGCCATCGACCCTGCGTCCTGTGTCGAAACCACCATCGCCGATGCGTGTATATAATATATAGTAGTCGGGCGTAGCGCTACTCTCCAGCTCATCGACCGTAGCTCTCCAACTAAGCTGCACCTTACTACCCTTGAGCTTCACGGCAAAGCTATTTACAGGCAGCGGCTGCACAACATACTCCACACCATACTGGCTCGATAGGTAGCGCAACACACCCTTGTATATCGCACGGCTAACGTCGAAGCGGAACTGTGGATCAAGACCATAGCGCATA
Organism: Alistipes sp.; assembly: GCA_017629035.1. Lineage (GTDB taxonomy): Bacteria > Bacteroidota > Bacteroidia > Bacteroidales > Rikenellaceae > Alistipes. The sequence goes on from JAGBXX010000015.1 coordinate 107,767, forward strand.
TCGGTAAAATTCTGGTGCGAGAGCAGCTCAAGGAGCATTGTGGGACACCACGGTAAGCGTGCCTCGTAGTAGGCCTTATCCCACATACCACGGCGTGACCAACGCTTGTCGTACCTCTGGCGTAGATCCTCGACAATCTGCGTCATGACGATATCCGTGAGGTCACGAGAGCGCAGACGTGATATATCATCCTCAAACTCTCCCTTATTATCCCTGGTGCAGTAGATACCGAGTGTACCCACCACACTCTCACTCTTGCGAGCACCTGCGTCAGAGTGGAACGCCAGGGCGAGATCCACGGGGATAGACTTTCCCTTCTGCTTGCTTAGGCGCTCCGAGCCACCCATAAGGGCATTGACCCAGCGAGCACGTGACATATAGTCATCCTTATAGTCATCTACCCCACCCTTGGGTGCATATACGTCGGTCGAAAAGCCCGACCACTGCAGCCAGTAGCGAGAGCCCTCGGTAAAGCGTGGGTAGCCACTCACCTCCGAGGCATACTCACGCTGCGAGCTACGCAACGAGGCGTGCACCTCACGATGAATATTACCCATACCACCGCCAATCTTAACTGCATCGGCAGTGACAACACCCGACGACTTCGATATGTTATCCAGCGACACAAGCTCTACCTGGTCGCCCGCCTCGAAGTAGAACTCGCCAAGTGCTACCCACATACCACCACCCATGCGCTGGTTGACAAGGAACTCATGGTCGCCACCCGAGGCATGAACAGTGTAGTGTGCATCGACAACAGAGCGCTTATCGCTAAAGTACGATACGTAGACGGTATATACTCCCGACTCGGGGATTGCTGCCGACCATGTGGCACGTGCCACACCCTCCTTGTTGCTCTGAGTCGCCACCTTGCGTGATGTGCCATCAGTAAAGGGGTTGTGGCCCGAGGGGTAGCTGCTCTTGAGGTGGGCAAAGCCTACGCCAGCACTACTCCACTCGCCCTGCTCCTGATACGAGCTATCGTCGATACCCTTATCGTTATCAATGATTAGCTCCTCGCTGCGCATGCTACGCTCACGAGGCAGCAACACCGAGGCACCAGCACGCTCAAGCATGGGGAGAAGGTAGGGAACGACGTAGCTCTGGGTATATAGATCCTCGACAGTCTCCCAGAGTCGTGAGCGCTGCCAGCTCCACTCGCCCGTGTTGTTATCAAAGTAGCGGCCATGGCTCTGCCAGAGGGCTATATGTCGGTTTTGAAGGCCCTTTGTTGGCTGCGACACACGGCTCAGGCGAGTAACAAGAGGTGAGGACGAGGTGTTGGTAAACGAGCCTCCATCACGGTTCTCGGTATAGTACTGCGGAATAAGTCGCTCGATAGCACAGCCGTCGGCATAGAGCTTCAGGTCATAATCCTTGAACTCCTTGGGCAGCACCTTGCGCACAGCCTCGTGGAGTCGCTCAATGCTCTCAGGACGCATGGGATAGAAGGCCAACTCGACCGAGGCACGAATCTCCATAATAGGCTTTGACTCCTGCTCCCCAGAGGTGGTATCACGCTCAGATAGTTCGTCGCCCAGGAGCTTTATCTCGTTGACCTTGACATGGCTACCAGCGACCTCCTTGAGTGTTACACGGCGCAGAGCGGCAGAGAGTGAGTCGGCAAGATATTTTGGCACCTTGCGGCGCTGTGCCTCGGCGCTAAATGGCACTGCAAGTGCCACGAGGGCCAAACTTAGGGCTAATATAATATTTCGTAGATTTCGCATTTCTTTTCTAATTTTATAATCGGCAAAGGTACAAAAAAAGTGGAAGAGTTTCCTCTTGATTTACGAAAAATTGCTATCTTTGTCGTCAGTAGAAATTTAAACCCAGAAAAACTATATGAAACGACTCATTCTTTCTGCCGTGGCGATATTCGCAGCACTCGCCTCACTCTCGGCACAGACATTCGAAACTAACTTTACGGATAATACTCTGCGCATTGACTACACCTTTGCAGGCAATAGCTCGGAGCAGTATATCGCCCTGCGTGAGCTCTCCGCAACCGAGGGCTGGTGGGGACGTCGTGTAAACCTTAGCAACGTACCTCTCGAGGGCAATGGCGACCTCACACTCTACGACGTAGAGAGTGGTGCTGTGCTCTACAAGACATCGTTCTCATCACTCTTCCAGGAGTGGATCACAACACCCGAGGCCTCAACAATAAGCAAGAGCTTTGAGTTCACACTCCTCGTGCCTATGCCTAAGAGCAGCGTTGTTGCCGAGTTGGTGTTGCGTGACAACACAGGCAAGCAGAGCAAGCTCCGCCACACCATATCTCCCGAGGATCGTCTTATCCGTGACCGCTCAAAGCAGAGTGCACTACCCTACGAGTATCTACACAAGGGTGGCGACTCGAAGGAGGCTATCGACGTGGTGATCTTGGCCGAGGGCTACACCACAGAGGAGATGGATATCTTTATGAAGGATGCGCAGATTACCACCGACGAGATCTTGTCGTACGAGCCATTCAAGAGCCATAAGGATAAGTTCAACTTCATTGCCGTGAAGTGCCCATCAATAGATAGCAACGTGAGCGTGCCTCAGCAGGGTGCATGGCGTGAGACTGCCGTGGGCTCAAACTTCCTCACGTTCTACATGGACCGCTACCTCACATCGGGCAACGTATATGCCATGTACGACTTGACGACAAATATCCCTTGCGAGCACTTTATAATCCTCGCTAACACAGATACTTACGGCGGTGGTGGTATTTACAACTCATACACCCTCACTACGGCTCACCACCGTGACTTCCGTCCAGTGGTAGTTCACGAGTTTGGCCACTCGTTCGGAGGTCTTGGCGACGAGTATTTCTACGACAATGGCGACAACAACGACGAGATGCACTCACTCACACACGAGCCATGGGAGCCTAATATCACTACTCTCGTAGACTTCGAGTCAAAGTGGGCCGATATGGTCGACAAGAAGATCGAGATCCCAACCCAGGTTACCGAGAAACGCACAAAGAACTACACCGTGGGTGTCTACGAAGGTGGTGGCTATCGTACCAAGGGTATCTATCGCCCAACAGATGTCTGCCGCATGCGCAACAACACTGCCGAGCGCTTCTGCCCAGTCTGCGAGCGCGCACTGGAGCGTGTGATACTACACCAGACCGTAGATCAGAAATAGCAAACAAAGAGGATATTCCGCCACGTGTAGAATAGCCTCTTTTTTTTGCAGTACATCAACGCTTTTGGGGAAAAATATTTAATTTTGCTATCTCACAATGAATAACATAATTATAAACTAATAAAGAAACTACTATGCGACACATTACTACACTATTAACCCTAATGGTGTTATTTGTCACCAGCCTATTTGCTACCCCAGCGGCAAAGGAGGGAATAACATCAACTATCAGCTACACAGCAACCGAGAAGCTAAAGTTCGAAAACAAGGAGGCATTTGGACTCAAAATCGCCGCACACAAGTACGATAAGGCGACTTTGGTGGGCACTATTCAATTCGAGGGCGAAATTAAGACTATCGCAGAGAAGACATTCTACGGCATGCTATCACTTGAGAGCATAGCCTTTCCCGACTGCGTTACAACCATCGGCAAATCGGCACTAAGTGGATGCAAAAACCTCACAAACGTAACTTTGGGCAGTGGTGTTACAACACTACGCGAAGCAGCACTATTCGACTGCAACAAGCTTGAGAGCATAAACATTCCAAACGGTGTTACATCAATCGAGGCCAACGTATTCGGCCAATGCTCAAGCCTAAAGAGCGTAACACTGCCCGAGACATTAAAACATATTGGATATAGAGCATTCTACAACTGCACAAAACTCAAAAAGATAACACTCCCTAATAGTGTAACAACCATTCAAAGTGAAGCATTTAGTGGCTGCGAAAATTTGATGAACATAACCATTCCAAATGGCATAAAGAAAATCGATTCAGAGACTTTCAGCAACTGTAAGAGATTGAGTAGCATTAACATTCCTAACAGCGTACTCACGATTGGAACTCACGCTTTCAAGAACTGCTCAGGCCTTAGAAACATCACTATCCCAAATAGTGTTACATCTGTTGCAAGCAACTCATTCTCTGGTTGTACAGGGCTCGAAAATGTCACAACCGACAGCAAGGCCTCGCTCAGCGCATTGGTACGACGCAACGATGTTGTGTACAACGACAAATTAGGATCTTTCAATCTTGTGTTGGGCGAGAGCATCAATGATATCGGAAGTACGTTTTTATCTTGCGGCAACGTCAAGAGCCTAATCCTCCCAAATAGCATTACATCGATTGGCAGTTATGCATTCAATGGTAGTAGCAGCATCAAAAGCATAACTATTCCAGACAGCGTAACCGAGATTGGCAACTGCGCATTCGAGTATTGCAACAACCTCACAACCGTAATTATCGGCAATGGAGTTCGATCGATTGGACTAAACGCATTTGAATACTGCAGTAATCTTACAAATATCACCATAGGTAAGAACCTAAATACCATCACTGACAACCCATTCTTTGGCTGCAATATCAAGAATGTTACCACAGACAACATAGAGGCTCTCAAGCACCTACTCAAAGAAGTATATAACTTCAAGATTAATGCCGTACTCGGTAATTGCATTACTGAGATTGCGGACGAATACTTCAAAGGCTACGAAAACCTATTGAGCATTGATATTCCTGGAAGTGTAACACGCATTGGTAAATACGCATTCCACGAGTGCGAAAATTTGCAACGAGTAACATTGCACGATGGCATCAAGGTTATTGATGAAAAAGCATTCTTGTTTTGCATAAGCCTTGGTAGCATCTCTATTCCCGACTCTGTAACCACAATTGGAGCGGAGGCATTAGCTAATTGCTTTGAGTTAAAGAGCGTAAAACTTCCAGAAAATTTGACAACAATCGAGTTTCATCTAGTTGGAGAGTGTTCTAACCTCAAACAGATAACTATTCCAGATAGTGTAACGAAGATTGAAGACTTGGCATTCGGCAAATGCAGTATGTTGGAGAGTGTCACCATGAGCAAGAACGTGACATATATTGGCAGTGAGGCATTTTTATGGTGTGAGAATCTACAAACCATAACTATACCTAAGGGCGTTACCGACATCGGAGAAGGTGCGTTCTACGGCTGTACCTCACTTGCAAGTTTAACTATTCCCGATAGTGTAACAATGATTGAGGATAATGCATTTGCAAATTGCACCTCACTAACAAGTGTGACGATTCCCAATAGCGTAACAAAGATTAGAGATTATACATTTGCAGATTGCACCTCGCTGACAAGTGTGACGATTCCCAATAGTGTAACGACGATTGGAGATTGTGCATTTGAAAATTGCACCTCGCTGACAAGTGTAACGATTCCCAATAGCGTAACGACGATTGGAGTTTGTGCATTTGTATGGTGCGAGAAGCTACAAACTATAACTATACCAAAGGGTGTAACCTACATTGGAGATAGTGCATTCTCCGGTTGTGATGGCATGTCACACATCACCATGGAGTGCGCTGCGCCCCCTAAAATCAACGAGGATTCTATACCCGAAGAGACGACTATCTACGTTCCCGCAGGCAGCAAGGTAAAATACCTAAATAGTATGTGGAGCAGATATAGAAATTACATACAAGAGCGATAGCATTGCTCCTGGGTGTCCAAGCGGTTTGGACACCCTTTTTTCATTAAAAGAGCACCCAAATAGTATAGCTTGGAGGCTACGGCAGGCCCGAAAATAAAAATTGATTGCAAAATTAGAGTATGTACCCTATTTTTTAATAAAAATATTTGTTTTTGGGGGAAATATTGCTTAAATTTGTTATTCGAACAGACAGACTACGTCTGTATAACCGAGAAACTAAACCTAAAAACTAACAAATAAAACCTTTGTAAACTATGACAAAGATCCTGAAAATTCGTGACCTTACTTTGCGTGACGGCCAGCAGTCGTCTTTCGCAACACGTATGACTCAGCAGCAGGTAGACCGCTGTCTTCCTTACTACAAGGATGCAGGCTTCTACGCTATGGAGGTATGGGGCGGTGCTGTGCCCGACTCTGTGATGCGCTACCTCAACGAGAACCCTTGGACCCGTCTTGAGACTATCAAGAAGGCCGTAGGCGATGTATCGAAGCTCACTGCTCTCTCACGTGGTCGTAACCTCTTTGGTTATGCTCCTTACACCGACGAGATCATCGACGGCTTCTCACGCAACGCTATCGAGAGCGGCTTGGGTATCATGCGTATCTTCGACGCCTTGAACGATGTTGACAACGTTAAGTCGACTATCAAGTATATCAAGCAGTATGGCGGTATCGCTGACTGCGCTGTCTGCTACACCGTAGATCCTAAGTACTCTGACGGCCAGGAGCACGAGAAGGTATTTACCGACGAGTACTTCCTCGACAAGGCTCGCCAGATGGCAGAGCTCGGCGCCGACATGATCACTATCAAGGATATGTCAGGTTTGATTCCACCTGCACGTGTAGCTGGTCTTATCAAGCTCTTGAAGAAGGAGCTCGGCGTAGTTGTCGACTTCCACACACACTGTACTCCAGGCTACGGTCTTGGCTCTGTATATGCAGCTATCGTTGCAGGTGTTGACATCGTCGACACTAACTGCTGGTGGTTTGGTGGTGGTACAGGTGCTCCAGCTGTTGAGCTTGTATACCTCTTCTGTAAGAAGCTCGGCATTGAGCTCGGCGCTAACATGGAGGCTGTGGCTAAGATCAACGAGCAGTTGAAGGATATCCGCAAGGAGCTTGAGCTCTCAGTATTCGGTGCTGAGAAGCCTCTTCCAAAGCCATTCAACCCTCTTACTGACGAGGTTCCTGCCGAGGTTGACGCATTGCTCGACCGCTGCGTTAAGGCAGCACAGGAGGAGAACTGGGATGAGCTTCTCGTAGCATCTCAGGCTATCGAGGCATACTTCGGCTTCCCAGCTCCTAACAAGCTCGTTCAGGATGCTGAGATCCCTGGTGGTATGTACTCTAACATGGTAGCTCAGCTCAAGCAGCTCGGCGCTGAGGACATCCTCCCACGTGCCATGGAGCTTATTCCTCCAGTACGTTTGGCTGCAGGTCTTCCACCTCTCGTAACTCCAACATCACAGATCGTGGGTGCTCAGGCCGTGAACTGCGCTATGGACGAGAAGGCAGGTCGTGCAATGTACACCAATAAGAGTGCTCAGTTCGTAGGTCTTGTTAAGGGTGACTACGGTCGTACTCCTGTTAAGATCTCTGAGGACTTCCGTGAGAAGATTTGTGGTTTCCGCGAGGAGCGTCCATACGACACATCTAAGTACCAGAAGCAGCCTAACCCTGCATTGGAGAAGGCAGGTGGCGTGCTCTTGGCAGAGAACGAGAAGGAGGAGCTCTTGCTCGAGTTGTTCCCACTCGTAGCCAAGGCTTACCTCACAGGTATCAAGGAGGCTGCTTATGCTGAGAAGGTTGCTGCTGATCCATCACTCAAGAAGGAGGAGGCAGTAGAGCTTCAGCCTATCACTGGCGACACTATCGTTGCACCACTCCCAGGCCGTGTTATCGAGCTCAAGGTTAAGGTTGGCGATATGGTTACCGTAGGTCAGGAGGTGGCTATCCTCGAGGCTATGAAGATGGAGAACTCTATCACTTCGGACTTCGCTGGTCGTGTTAAGCAGATCATCGTAAAGGAGGGTGACACTGTTCAGGCTGAGGGCGTTATCATCGAGATTGAGAGCGCTAAGGCTGGTGGTGCTGCTGGTGGCAAGCGTCCTGTAACTGGTAAGACAGTATGTGCTCCACTCCCAGGCCGTGTTATCGAGCTCAAGGTTAAGGTTGGTGATAAGGTATCTGCAGGCCAGGAGGTTATGATCCTCGAGGCTATGAAGATGGAGAACTCTATCACAACTGACTATGCTGGCTTCGTTAAGCAGATCTTGGTTGCTGAGGGCGACACCGTAGCTGCCGACGCTATCCTTATCGAGGTTGCCGACTCTATGGACGATGCTGAGGGCGATGCAGCTGCTGAGCGCAAGGTTACTGCTGCTGATGGCAAGACTGTTAACGCACCTCTCCCAGGCCGTGTTATCGAGATCAAGGTTAAGGCTGGTGATACAGTGACTATCGGTCAGGAGGTTATGATCCTCGAGGCTATGAAGATGGAGAACTCAATCTCGTCTGACTATGCTGGTAAGGTTCTTGGCTTGCTCGTTGCCGAGGGCGACACCGTAGCTGCTGATCAGCCACTCGTGGTTATCGAGTAGTGTAGCATACATATATTTATATAGAGGGTGTCCTGCGGGGCACCCTCTTTGTCTGTGGTATAGTAGTTGTAGGTCGAGAGTGTGTTAAACATAAAACTCAGGATTATGACATTTACAACTGTTGCCGCAGCTCTGATATCTATTGTCGAGCTACCCTACGCCTACGGCGCTCTCGAGCCATATATCTCGGCCGAGACCATGCACTTTCACCATGACAAACACTATGCTGGCTATGTTGCCAAGCTCAACGAGCTTATCGAGGGCTCACGCTACGCCACAATGCCTCTGGAGGAGATCGTGCGCCAGAGCGAGGGCGCAATATTCAACAATGCCGCACAGGCCTGGAACCATGTGTTCTACTTCGAGCAGTTTGCCCCAAACGCTCGACACCACCCCGAGGGTAAGCTGCTACGCTCTATAGAGATGCAGTTTGGCTCGGTCGACGAGCTTAAGAGGTCGATGGTGAGCACTGCCACCTCGCTCTTTGGCTCGGGTTGGGTGTGGCTTGCAGCTGATAATGATGGCATGCTCTATGTCATCACCAAGCCCAATGCGGGCACACCGCTCACTGACGGCCTACACCCACTTCTATGCCTCGATGTGTGGGAGCATGCCTACTATCTCGACTACCGCAACATACGCAAAGATGCCGCTGCGGAGTGTTTCAAGGTGGTGGACTGGGCTAAGGTCGAGGAGCGATACGAGAACATCACAAAATAGAGATAAGGGTTGTCCCAAGTATGGGACAACCCTTATTCGTCACATTTGCCTCAAGACTTAGAATGGCAGGTCGTCGGCATCCTCGGCAGGCACCTGTGGAGCCACTGGCTGTGGCTGTGGCTGCTGATACTGAGGTTGCTGTGGCTGCTGATACTGAGGTTGCTGTGGCTGCTGATACTGAGGTTGCTGTGGCTGGTAGGCACTCTGTGGAGCACTAACAGTCTGATAACCTGAGCTCTGTGGAGCGCCATCTGTGCGACGTCCCAGAAGCTTCATCTCGTCGGCAACAATCTCGATACCAAAGTGACGCTGACCATCCTTCTCCCACTCACGGCTACGAATACGACCCTCGATGTATATCTGCGAGCCCTTGCGAACATACCTATCTGCAACATCGGCAAGGCCACGCCACAGGGTCACACTATGCCACTCGGTGTGCTCTGTTGTCTCGTTAGTCTGGCGGTTGAACACACGCTCGGTTGTTGCCAAACGCAGGCGAACAACCTTAACACCACTCTCAAGGGTACGAACCTCAGGGTCCTGACCCACATTTCCTAAAAGAATTACCTTATTAATCATATCTCTTCGTCCTCTAATATTATCTCATTATTTTCTTTGCGCTTCGAACGCACGCCCATCTCATCCTTAAACTCAATCTCCTCAATCAGGTGGCCAATAAAATCCTTGTCAGGGCCCTCCATAAGCTCAGTAACAATAGGCTGATAGTACATCGCACGACGTAGTCGCTCAGGGAGTTTCTTCACTCTAAAGAGCTTCACAGCATCCTTCTCGGTCATAAGCACTATGGCACGAGGGTGCTGCGCAAGCATCTGATCCAGACGCTTCATATCTTCACGTGTGTAGACATAATGGTCGGGCATGATCATCTTGTCGACGATGTTAAATCGTATCTGCGCCTCTCGAATAAATGGTCGGGGGTTGCCCACGCCGGCGAGCAATATCGCCTGACAGCCGTAGTCTATATGCTCACGCTCCTCGAAGTGGAACAGAGGCTCAATATCGCCTGGGACGATGTGCGAGAAGTAGACCTTCTGATATTCTATCGTGTGTAACTTATTGCGCCATAGACGTTTTTCGAGCTTAGTCATCTGCTCCGAGCACTTCGACACGATGAAGAAGTGGCCTTCCGAGAGTCGTGACTTAAGATCACGCAGACGACCTCGGGGCATGAGCTTATCCTGCTCCACAGGGCGTGTGGCATCGAGAATAACGATATTAACCTTGGCACATACACGTCTATGCTGGAAGCCATCGTCCATGATTATGAGATTTACCTCGGGGTGCTCCTTCATTATTCGCTGAATTGCCGAGACACGATCCTCGCAGACAACGACCACAGTCTCGGGGAACTTAAGCTTGACCTGGAGAGGCTCATCGCCCACCTTGAGGTAGCTGTCCGAAGTCTGCACCTCGTGATATCCCTTAGTCTTGCGGCCATAGCCTCGAGAGAGCATGGCTATCTGGTAGGAGGACATAAGCTCCGAGATAAGCATCTCGGCCATAGGCGTTTTGCCCGTACCACCGACGGTGATATTACCCACACAGACCACCGGAATGTCGAACTTGTAACTCTTGAACACACCCCAGTTGTAGAGGCGATGGCGAATAGCTATCACCGCTCCATATATCCACGAGAGTATGGTCAACAGAGGCTTCATCAGCAGTTACTTTGGTCCAAACATAGTTATACAATCTCGTCAAAGATACGATTATTTTTGATAACAACCAACACTACACCTCTTTTTTTTGCTCTCCGTGGTTAATAATAACCAAATTATTCGTTTGGTTCGCAAATTTTGATTAACTTTGCAAATCATGAAAAAATTCTCTATTTTTTCCACAGCACTTCTCACTCTTTTTGCAGTAGCTTGTGGCGGTAACTCGTCCGACAACGAGGCTGATAATCATGGTGAATTTGGCGATTTCTATGGCGAGGAGTACAGCGACGCTCTCGAGGCCGAGCCTGTATATATCTTTGGCATTGACTCTACACCCTACACCGTCGAGACCGATTCTATCCGCTCGGGCGAGACCGTAGGTGGAATCTTGGATCGTCATGGCATATCTGCCAGCAAGGTAGATAGACTAAGCAAGAAGGCCGAGGAGGTATTCTCGCTCAAGCAGATTCGTGCCGACCGTGCATACACCACATTTAAGCGCACCATCGAGGACTCAACAGGCAGACGTGAGGTGCTGGACTACATGGTCTACCAGAAGTCAAATACCGACTATGTTACATTTGCCTTCGTGGGCGACTCGGTACACGTATCGCTCAACGAGATTCCTGTGCGCATCGTGCGCCAGTGTGCACGTGCTGAGATCACCTCATCACTCTGGGGCGCTATCATGAAGGCCAACATGCCCTATGCTATTGCCAGTGAGTTTGAGGATATCTTCAAGTGGACTGTCGACTTCTTCGGCATCCAGGAGGGCGATAGCTTTGCCGTGATCTACGATGAGAAGTTCACCGACACAACATCAGTAGGCATTGGCCGCATCTACGGCGCAAGCTTCACAAGCGGCAACAAGACTATCTACGCTATCCCTTATGCCGACGAGAACGGCAAGCTCAAGTATTGGGACTACGATGGTCAGTCATTGCGTAAGCAGATGTTGCAGGCACCACTTAAGTACACCCGCATCAGCTCTAAGTTTACCCACAAGCGACTCCACCCCGTGTATCGTATATATCGTCCTCACCTCGGTGTTGACTATGCAGCGCCTATGGGTACTCCAGTACACTCCGTAGCTGACGGTACAGTCATCAAGGCTGGCTGGGGTGGCGGCGGTGGTAACACCATCTATATCAAGCACTCAGGAGGCCTCCAGACAGGTTATCTCCACCTCAAGAGCTTTGCTAAGGGTATCAAGGTGGGTAGCAGAGTATCGCAGGGTCAGCTTATCGGCTACGTAGGCTCGACAGGTACCTCAACAGGCCCACATCTTGACTACCGTATCTGGCAGAATGGCACACCTATCGACCCACTCAAGGTGACACAGCAGCCACAGGATCCTATTGCTAAGAAGTATCGTGGCGACTTTGAGCTCATACGTGACCGCATTATCTCTGAGCTTCAGGGCACAGCGCCAGAGGGCGACCGTGTAACCGACGACGAGATCTTCCGCCGTGAGCCTGAGGCCAAAGAGGCGGCAGATAGCACAAAGAGCAACTAAAGAGAGCGCTACCCTATGGTCGTTGACGAGCGTATAGTAAAGTTTATCAAGAAGCACCATGTGCTCACACTTGCTACACTTGAGCCTGGTAGCGAGCAACCCTATGTTGCCAACTGCTTCTATGCCTACGACTCGGAGCGTAACCTATTCGTATTCACCTCGGACCTTGCGACACGTCATGGCTCGGAGATGGATAAAAACCCCAATGTAGCACTCAGCATTGTGCGCGAAACACGCATCGTGGGCGCTATCGAGGGTCTGCAAATCACCGGACAGGCCATGCGTGGCGACGACAAGGCCAAGATTCGCTATATCAAGCGTTTCCCCTATGCTGCCGTGGCGCCACTAAGCCTGTGGATGGTGAGCCCTAAGATGATGAAACTCACCGACAACAAGCTCGGTTTTGGCAAGAAACTAATATGGCAAAGCGAGGAGTAATAATCGTTGCAGGAGGCTCAGGACGACGCATGCAGAGTGCTATACCCAAGCAGTTTCTGCTCCTTGGTGGCATGCCCGTGGTGGCACGCACCATCAACACCTTCTCCGAGGCTATGCCTGGCGCAGAGATCGTAGTGGTACTTCCCAAAGAGGATATCGAGATGTGGCGCAACCTCGTAGCACGCTTTGATGTTGCAGTACATCGCTGCGTGGCAGGTGGCAAGGAGCGTTTTCACTCCGTGAAGTGCGGCCTCGAGGCTCTATCGCCCGAGGTAGAGTATGTTGCAGTACACGATGGCGTACGTGCTCTGGTGAGCAAGAGAGTGATAATACGCACAATGCTCGATGCAGAGCGTAGTGGCGCCTCGATTCCCGTTATGGAGGTTGCCGACTCATACCGCCGTGTGACAGTAGAGGGCTCCGAGATAGTACCTCGCACAGAGCTACGCATTGTGCAAACACCTCAAATATTCGACGCTACACTACTACGCAAGGCCTACGAGCAGGAGTTCGACACAGAGTTTACTGACGACGCCTCGGTCGTGGAGCGTCTGGGACACAAGATCTCGCTGGTCGAGGGCGAGCGCACAAACCTCAAGCTCACAACACCCGACGACCTCAGCTGGGCCGAGTGGTGGCTGGAGCAAGAGAGCAACGCATAGAACCTCAAACGTATAGATATAATAAATAGGAGTTATCCCTCGATTGAGATAACTCCTATTTATATTTTAGGCGTAGGTAGCTACTGCTTACGCTTGAACTTACCTACGGCATATACATCGCCAATATCCTTGAGCAGAGTCTCGACAAGCACCACGTTCTGGTCGTTCTTATACTCTGGATATACGCTCTTAATAGCCTTAACCAGCTGCTTGACATCGAGCAACACGGTGAGCATATCCGAGCTATACTTAACATATCCCGACACACTCACACTCTTACCCTCGTAGGTAGTAGATACGACGATTCCCGCCGTAGAGCGCTGATAGCTATACTCACCACGGATCTCGCTATTACCATGCGACACCACACCCTTGCCCGACTCCAAATCGAGCTCTGCTGTGCCACGGGTCACACCCATCTGGCGTAAAACATCGACAATGATTGGGTCGAGCTGCGCCACCGCAACATCAGCAAGTGGATTAGTGCCCACGTAGGTGAAGGTTGCTGAGTCGTAGGTCCAAGTGCCATTGAGTGTAGAGGCTGCAGGAGCCTGCTCAGCGAGCTTCTTATATGGGTCGTTGGCAGGCGCTGTCTGGCTCTTAGACTGGCTGCCAAAGAGCGTTCCAAGGGCCTTAGATAGATCGAACTGTGCCGATGCGCTATCGGGCATAAGAGCAAGCGCGAGCACAAGAAGTAGAAGGTTTGCTACACGACGCATAGTTGACTATTTTGAAAAAGCGAAACCAAGCATAACACTCTCGTAGCCCTTAACAAGCGAGGTAACACCGCTAAGCAATGTCGACTTAGCACCAAGCTGCGTAACGAAGTTCACAAGGCGTGAGCAGTCGAAGACAAGCTTGAGGTTCTGGCCATCGATATAGGCAAAACCCTTCATCGTACCGAGGTTGATAAGCTTTGAGTCGAACTTAAGCTCCACAGCGTGGGTCTCAGCGTCGTAGGTATAGGTTCCCGCAAAGTTACGCTTGCCAATAACCGAAGTAAAGGTGTTGTCGTTGTTGAATGTAAATGAGTAGCTACCTGGCTTGATACCTACATACTCATAGGCCTTAGTGAGCTTAGTTGAGAGTGATGTTGCGAGTGCTGAGCTTGCAATATCGGCAAGAGCCTTACTCTCCGACGAGTTGAGCTCGATAGCGGGCTCACTATAGCTCCACGAGCCTACGAGCAGCACCTCCGAGAGCTTACCATCGGTAACATTATCAATAATCTCAGTAGCAGCACCCTTGAGCAACTTACCAACGAGTGTCTGTGCCGAAGCCGAAGCACTGAATGCCACGAGCAACACGGCAATAGCCAAAATCTTCTTCATAGTACTATTTAAGCTAAAATGTTTTCTATCTAAAAGATGCTACGAGCGCAGCTATACACCTAACGCTCGTAGCACCAATATTATTGTCCTAAGGTCCTAAGCCAGTGACTCGAGCTCACGCTCAACCTCCTCGACCTCAGCAAGCCAAGCACGCTCCTGGGCGTCGGATGGCATGTGCAAGTCGCCACGTGGCGAAAGACCCACAGCACCAACCTTTGGACCATCGGGCATTGCCGAACGCTTGAACTGCTGCGTAAAGAAGCGGTGGAAGAACACCTTGAGCCACTTGAGGATTGTAGGCTTGTCGTAGACACCCTCGAAGGCAATAGAGGCAAGCATAGCAATCTTGGTAGGGGCATAGCGACGACGCAGAGTGCAGTAGAGGAAGAAGTCGTGGAGGTCGTATGGACCAACGATATCCTCGGTCTTCTGCGCAATATTATCGCCATCGGCTGGCAAGAGCTCAGGGCTAACAGGCGTTGCCACAACATCACGCAACGAGTCACGCAACGCACCCTCAGCACGATTCTCGGCATACCAAGCAACCATGTGCTTAACAAGGGTCTTAGGCACTGAGGCGTTGATGCCGTACATCGACATCTGGTCGCCATTGTATGTTGCCCAACCCAAAGCAAGCTCACTCATGTCGCCAGTACCAATGACCATACCGCCGCAGAGGTTAGCTACATCCATCAATATCTGTGTACGCTCACGTGCCTGAGAGTTCTCGTATGCCACAGAGCGCTCTGAAGCGTCGATACCGATATCCTTGAAGTGCTGCTCGCAAGCCTCCTTGATAGAGATCTCACGAAGCGTGCATCCAAGCTCACGCACCATAGTAAGGGCGTTCTGATATGTACGATCGGTAGTGCCGAAACCAGGCATTGTAACACCGATGATACCCTTGCGATCAAGGCCAAGTAGGTCGAATGTATCGCACACGGCAAGGAGTGCCAATGTAGAGTCTAGGCCACCAGAGATACCGATAACGGCAGTCTTGCAGCCAGTATGCTCAAGGCGCTGAGCAAGACCTGCGCTCTGGATAGCAAAGACCTCACGGCAGTGTGCCGCACGTGCCGCCTCATCCTCGGGAACGAAGTAGATAGGCTCGATATGACGGCGTACATCGCCATGGTGCATAATCTCGTCAACGTCGATCTCTACAACACGCATCTCAGGTGCCTCTGGGTAGTAGAATGTGTTACGTGCTGTACGGCGTGTTGAGATATACTCCACGTCGATATCGGCGATAACCATGCGGTCGTTGCGCACGAAACGCTCGCTGACGCCCAACACACGGCCAAGCTCAGCAATAACGGCATTACCCGCAAAGACAAGGTCTGATGATGACTCACCATGGCCCGACGAGGCGTAGACATAGGCTGCCATAGTTCGTGACGACTGCTCGGCAATAAGAGAGATAAGGTAGTCGTGCTTGCATACCGACTCGGGCGATGCCGAGAGGTTAAACAGCAGCTTAGCACCCTGCACTGCCTGCATTGATGATGGTGGCACAGGCACCCACATATCCTCGCAGATCTCAACACCGAACTCCACGTTGTGAATATCGAACATGAGGTCGGCACCGAAAGGACACTCCTGACCCGCAAAACGGATCACACGGTCACGAATACCGAAGCCCGACACCCACCAGCGGAGCTCCGAGAACTCGCCATAGTTAGGGATGTAGGACTTAGGCACGATACCCCACAACACACCCTGACCAAAGACCGCAGCGCAGTTGTAAAGACGATCGGCATATACCACCGGAAGACCTACGATACCGATTGTTGGGATATCCTGAGTCTGTTCCATAAGCCAGGCAAGAGCCTGCTCAGAGTCACGAAGCAACTTCTTCTGAAGCACCATATCGCCACAGGTATAACCCACCAGCGACAACTCGGGCATAACAACAATCTCAACACCCTCCTTGAAGGCATCCTGCATAATTTTGAGAGCACCCTCGGCATTGCGATGGGCATCAGCGATATGTACTCGTGGTACAGCCGCTGCAACTCTCATATATCCAAATTGGTTGTTCATTTAATTACAAATTAGCAATTAGTAATTAGCAATTAGTAGTTTGGGTGTAGTTGATATTCCGAAATCGAGGTCACACAAGACCTACGCTACTAATTACTCACCTACTCTTCCATAATTTTTGTTAGAAGGCATTAGATGCGGTGTCCGAGTCGCATTTGCCACGGATGGGACATACTTTGACGTATTTCCCATTCGGGGCAATAAGCTCGGTGACGCAGATGATGCCTTATAACGGAAATTACTCAGCCCAGATGCGCGCCAAGTTGATGATAGTATTCATCGCACGCTGCATAGTTGTGAGCGAAGCATACTCATAGCGACCATGGAAGTTCATGCCACCTGTGAAGATATTTGGACATGGAAGACCCATGAACGAGAGGCGTGAACCGTCGGTACCACCACGGATAGGCTTAACCTGTGGCTTAACACCTGCCTCGATCATAGCACGCTTAGCCTTCTCGATAACCTGTGGGTGTGGCTCAACCATCTTACGCATGTTGTAGTACTGATCCTTGAGTGTGAGTGTGAGCACCTTCTCGCCATACTTACGCTGGAGGAAGTTCACAACGTCCCACATGAGCTGCTTCTTGTGCTCGAACTTGTCTGAGTCGTGGTCACGGATGATGTAGCTGATCTCAGCCTCCTCAACACTACCCTTGATACCTACGCAGTGGAAGAAGCCCTCGTAGTGCTCAGTGAACTGAGGACGCTCCGAAGCTGGGAGCAAGCCGTTGAGCTCGCAAGCGATGTCGATAGCGTTGATCATCTTGTTCTTGGCCATGCCTGGGTGTACGTTACGGCCTGAGATAGCGATCTTAGCGCCTGCAGCGTTGAAGTTCTCGTACTCAAGCTCACCCTCCATACCACCATCCATGGTGTATGCAAAGTCGGCAGCAAACTTCTTAACATCGAAGTAGTCCACGCCACGGCCAATCTCCTCATCAGGAGTGAAGCCCACGCGAATCTTGCCGTGTGGCATCTCAGGGTGTGCCACGAGCCACTCCATAGCTGTCACGATCTCGGCAACACCTGCCTTGTCGTCAGCACCAAGGAGTGTAGTACCGTCGGTGTGGATGAGTGTGTGACCCTTGAAGAATGAGAGCTCAGGGAACTCCTCGACCTTGAGCCAGCAGTCGTGACCAAGCATGATATCACGGCCGTTGTAGTTCTCCACGATGTGTGGCTTAACATTTGCGCCGCTCATATCTGGAGCAGTATCTACGTGCGAGATGAAGCCGATAGTAGGCACATTCTCGTAGCCCTTAGTTGCTGGCAAGGTAGCCATAACATAGCCATACTCGTCCATAGTGACCTCCTGAAGGCCAATAGTCTCGAGCTCCTCCTTGAGGTGGCGCAACAACACGAGCTGCTTGTCGGTCGATGGGAACGATGTGCTCGACTCGTCCGACTGAGTATCGAACGATACATACTTCAAAAATCTATCTTTCAAGTCCATAGTCTTATATTTTTCTTTTTTCGGTTATTTCATTAATTTTCGTTTTAGCCACGCAATATTACTCGCCAATCTTAGCCTTGCGTGAGTGCCAGATGAAGTATGCGATGATTGCTGCATACATCACAATGCCGAGATACTCAGCACCCGAGCCACCTGCCCAGCCCTCGAGCTGGAGATTAAGACCTGCAAATGCAAGGATAGCGCTCACAACGCCCATCAAAGCACCACCAGCGATGAAGCCCGATGCGATGAGTGTACCACGGTTGTTGTTAGCCTTAGCCTGCTCAGCGTTCTTATGACGGTTAACAGCCCATGCTACAAGACCACCTACTACGAGTGGTGCGTTGAGCTCCATAGGAATAAACATACCGAGTGCAAATGGGAGTGCTGGGAGCTTGATGAAGGTGAGCACAAGTGCGATAACTGCGCCAATGCCGTAGAGCAACCATGGTGTAGCGCCACCAGTCATCAAAGGCTTGATAACAGCTGCCATAGCGTTAGCCTGAGGAGCTACAAGAGCATTCTCGCCAACAAAGCCGTATGTCTTGTTCATGATAATCATAACACCTGCAACAGTTGCTGCCGATACAAATGTGCCGACAAACTTCCATGTCTGCTGCTTTTTAGGTGTTGTACCGAGCCAGTAACCAATCTTAAGGTCGGTGATAAAGCCACCAGCCATAGACAACGCTGTACAGACCACACCACCAATCACAAGGGCTGCAATCATACCGCTCTGACCCTCAAGGCCGATTGATACAAGAACAAGTGATGAGAGAATCAATGTCATAAGTGTCATGCCCGATACTGGGTTAGAGCCCACGATAGCGATAGCATTAGCTGCAACGGTAGTAAAGAGGAATGCGATGACAAATACGATAAGAAGGGCGATGATTGTCTGGAACCAGTTGTTCAACACACCAAACTGGAAGAAGAAGAGTGTTGCAACGAGTGCCGCAATGATTACAGTCATGATAACCTTCATAGAGATATCCTGCTGTGTACGTGGTTCAACAGTAGCTGCCTTCTTGCCACCGAGCTCGTTCTTAGCCAACGACAATGCCGACTTGATGATGCCTGCCTGGCGGATGATGCCGATAAGACCAGCCATAGCGATACCACCAATACCGAGTGGACGACCAATCTCACGGAAGATACCCTCTGGAGTGTTGAGCTCAGAGGGGTTGATACCCATACCTGTGAGCGTGTCGCCGATGGTTGCTGGATCGAACATAGTGAGGAGTGGGTTAACCAAAGGAATAACCACAAACCATACAAGAGCCGAACCACCAGCAATAATCAAGGCATACTTCAAACCGATGATGTAGCCAAGACCGAGAACGGCTGCTGAGGTATTGATACCGAGTGTAAGCTTAGCATTTGCTGCCAAGGCCTTACCCCAACCCCACATCTGTGTAGAGATCGAAGATACCCACGCACCGAATGTCGACACGATAAAGTCGTAAAGACCACCGATAAGACCCGCTACAACGAGAATCTTAGCCTGTGAGCCACCCTTCTCGCCCGATACGAGCACCTCGGTAGTTGCTGTAGCCTCGGGGAATGGATACTTGCCGTGCATCTCCTTAACGAAGTACTTGCGGAAAGGAATCATAAGCACGATACCGAGGATACCACCAAGAAGTGATGAGAGGAATACCTGGTAGAACTGTGCATCGAGGCCGAGGATGTAGAGCGCTGGGAGTGTGAAGATAGCACCCGCAACGATAACACCCGATGATGCACCGATACTCTGGATGATTACATTCTGGCCGAGCATGTTCTTACCGCCACGCATCTGACCAAGACCAACGGCGATAATCGCAATAGGAATTGCCGCCTCGAATACCTGGCCAACCTTAAGGCCGAGGTATGCTGCCGCAGCCGAGAAGATTACTGCCATGATGATACCTACTGTAACTGAGTAGGGAGTTACCTCCTTAGGTGTAGAGTCGGCCGACATGATTGGCTGATACTCCTCGCCTGGCTTGAGCTCGCGATAGGCGTTCTCCGGAAGTGAAGTTTTAGGTTGTTCGTGTGTCATAATGATATAGTTATTAAAATTTTGTACGTGTACAATAGCACAAAGATAACAAAAATATCAAAACTACACAAAGTGTAGAGCAAAATTTTCAATAAAGTTAGAATCAGCCACTCTAAAAACGACAAAAGCAACAAGAGTGACGACGGGCCTTGGCGCCACAATCATCACTCTTATTGCTTATCCTCGTGGGGTATATCTACAAGCGAAATCCCCGCTACTATCTATCGAAGGCCTGAGCCTTGAGGGCGATACCCTCGCCATCGGGTGTAACGAGAACAACACCTGCCTCCTCGCGAGTAATATGGCCAATTACATCAACAAGACCAAGGGCCATAATCTTCTCCTGCATATCGATAGGCACAGTGAACATAAGTTCGTGATCCTCACCACCATTAAGAGCCGCAATAACAGGGTCTATATGCATCTCCTCGGCAAGCTCCGTTGTCTGTCGAGCAATAGGAATACGTTCAAGATATATTCTTGCGCCACACTGCGAAGCAAGGCAAATCTGACGCAAATCCGAAGCCAACCCATCCGAGAGATCAATCATAGATGTTGGGCGAATACCCTGCTCCTCGAGAGCCTTCAACACATTCTGTCGAGCACGTGGCTTGAGGTAGCGCTCGAGAAGATACTCATGGCCTGCGAACTTAGGCTCAGGATTAGCTATATCCTTCAACACACGCTTCTCACGCTCGAGCAGATGCAGACCCATGTAGGCAGCACCGAGGTTAGAGGTGATGCAGATAAGGTCGTGCTCCTTAGCGCCCGAACGATAGACCACACTCTCCTTCTTAGCACGGCCAACAACCGATATATTGATAATAAGACCATTCATCGAGGCGGTAGTGTCGCCACCAACGATATCGACACCGAGCTCCGCACAAGCAGCCTCCATACCCTCGTACAACTCATCGAGAGCCTCGACCGAGATCTTTGCCGATACTCCGAGCGAGATGACAATCTGCTCTGGGCGACCATTCATCGCTAAAATATCGTTCACACCACGCACCACAACCTTGTAGCCCAGGTGCTTAAGTGGGAAGTAGCTAAGGTCGAAGTCGACACCCTCGGTGAGCATATCGCTCGAGAGCAGAAGAACCTCATCGCCCAAATCGATGACCGCAGCATCGTCGCCAGCAGCCATAAGAGTGGAGTTATTACGCTTAGAAAGAGGCTTTGTGAGGCGGTTAATAAGGCCGAACTCACCGAGCGCAGCAATCTCAGTACCTTTAGTCTTATTCATAGGTCTATTTTAAAAATTTTTGCAAAATTACTTTTAAGATTGGAAAGTTGCAAAAAAAAATATAACTTTGCCTCAAATTTTTTGAAACAAACAATTACTAAACCAACAATATTTATGCTTAATATAATACTTTTCGGCGCACCAGGCTGTGGTAAGGGTACTCAGGCACAGCGTCTAGCCGAGCACTACGACCTCTACCACATCTCTACTGGCGAGGTTATCCGCTCGGAGATTGCTCGAGGCACAGAGCTTGGTCGTAGCATGGAGGGTTACATCTCTCGAGGCGAGCTTGCCCCCGACTCAATCGTCGTAGAGATGGTGCGTGACTATATGAGCACCCACTCGGACAAGGGTTGTATTTTTGATGGTTTCCCCCGCACAACAGCTCAGGCTGAGATCTTTGACACAATGCTCCAGGAGATCGACTCAAAGGTTGATGTAATGATATTCATGGATGTTCCCGAGCAGGAGCTCGTGAAGCGCATCTTGCTCCGTGGCAAGGACTCAGGCCGCAAGGACGACGCTTCGGAGGAGGTTATCCGCAACCGTATCGAGATCTATCGCCAGCAGACAGCTATCGTTGCTGACCACTATACCAAGCAGCAGAAATACTCTGAGATCAATGGTCTTGGTACCATGGACGAGGTATTCGAGCGTCTGTGCAAGGTTATCGACAGCAAGCGATAATTTGACCAAACAAAGTGAAGTAAAGAGCGAGTCGGTATGCAATATTAACGGCTCGCTTTAGTTATATATATGTATTATATGAGACGTTTTATCATCATACTCATTCTCTCTCTCAGCCTTGCGGCAGGTGCCAAGGCCGAGGGCTACAGCGTGAATGATATTGTAGACGTACAGACCGAGAATCGCTACCGCTTTGTGGTAAACCAAGATGGAATATTATCTTCCGAGGCAGTCGCAACACTCGACTCGTTGTGCTACTCGTTGCGCCATCGTGGCATTGCGCAGGTATCGATCGTTGCACTCAACAACATCGGATATCCACGTGATCCTCACGAGTTTGCAATGAAACTATTTAGCAAGTGGGGCGTGGGTAACGAGGAGCGTGACAACGGACTGGGAATCCTGCTAGTTAAGGATATGCACGAGATACGCTTTGTGACGGGATATGGCCTTGAGGGTGTACTCCCCGACGCTCTATGCGTGCGTATTCAGCGCCAATTCATGCTTCCCCACTTCCGCAACGAGGACTACTCTACAGGTATGGTCGAGGGTATGCGAGCTATCGACCAGCTACTCACGGGTGGCGAGCTCGACCAGGGCCTAAACGACGACTACGAGGAGGAGGTAGACATTGTATTTGTGATGATAATCATAACACTACTCATTATCCTCCCACTGCTCATGGTGATTATAGGCGAGCGCAAAAGGTTGAGGTGCCCCAACTGTGGCAAGATAGGACTGCGCAGTGTTGAGAAGGTCGTTATAAAAGATACCAGAACAGAGCGCATAACCGTGGAGCGCCTTGTATGTCCACACTGCGGCTCGGAGCATAAACGCACAAGCCACGAGGATAAGCACCCCGGTGGCATGGGTGGTCCGATGTTCTTCGGTGGCATGGGCGGTTTTGGTGGCCGTGGCATGGGCGGAGGCTTTGGCGGAGGCTTTGGCGGCGGCTCGTTTGGTGGCGGTGGCGGCGGCTCACGCTGGTAACAAAAGTGAAACACAATAAAAATATAATAATATGAAGAACAAAGGTTTATGGATTTTCCTCGGCATATTGGCCGTGGTAGTAGTATGGGCCATTTCGGGCTATAACGGACTCGTTTCGAACGACGAAAATGTCAATCAGTCATGGGCAAATGTCGAGAGCGCATATCAGCGTCGCTCGGATCTCATTCCTAACCTTGTAAACACCGTGAAGGGTTATGCGGAGCACGAGCAGAAGACATTGCAGGATGTAGTCGAGGCACGCAGCAAGGCGACATCGATCAGTATCGACGCATCGACAGCAACACCTGAGCAGATGCAAGAGTGGATGGCAGCACAGCAGGAGGTAGGCTCGGCACTCGGTCGCCTTATCGCCGTATCGGAGAGCTACCCTACACTTCGTGCTAATGAGAACTTCCTTGAGCTCCAGGCACAGCTCGAGGGCACCGAGAACCGTATCAAGGTTGAGCGTGACCGCTACAACGAGGCAGTGAAGAGTTACAACGTGAAGATTCGCCGCTTCCCAACAAACATCCTCGCAGGCCTATTTGGCTTCGACAAGCGCACGATGTTCGAGGCTCAGGAGGGTGCTGAGCGAGCTCCAGAGGTACAGTTTTAGGAGTTAACACAAAAAAAACGCAAGGGTGACTACAAAGTAGTCGCCCTTTTTGTTGTTTATAACCGAGAAAAAAACTATCTTTGCATATAAAAGCAACATGCGACTCAAAACTAACATATCATACAAACCGATTAAGACAATGTTAAGACTTAGTTCAGCGCTCAAAATCACCACAATAGCACTCGCAGCCATGCTCTGCAGCGAGAGCCTCATGGCACAGGGTAAGATGACACGTGACGAGTATATCGCCAAGTGGGCCGACGTGGCTATCGAGCACATGGAGATATATGGCATACCTGCAAGCATAACCATGGCACAGGCTATCGTAGAGTCGGGCTCGGGAAATAGCGTACTCGCCCGCACGGCAAACAACCACTTCGGTATCAAGTGTGGCAGCAAGTGGACAGGCGCCAAGGTATATCACGACGATGATGCCAAGGGAGAGTGCTTCCGTGCCTACACCTCGGCCGAGGAGTCGTTTGCGGACCATGCCGAGTTTCTGCACACACGTGAGCGCTACAACTTCCTCTTCAGCTACGATACAGACGACTACATAAGCTGGGCCAAGGGACTCAAGCAGGCGGGATATGCCACAGCACCAACCTATGCCGAGGGTCTGATAAACGTGATCGAGAGCGAGAAGCTCTACCTACTCGACCGCAAGAATGGTCGCAAGCTCTACGACGACTACATGGCCCAGAAGCTCGGCCTTGGCAAACCCAAGGAGCAGCCTAAGAGCGACATCACCCCTGAGAGTGAGGTTGCCGACCAGACACTGGCCTATGCCGACCGAGGCATCGACCCCAACAACTTCCGTGTGACGATAAACTCGCACTGCGGATACAACGTATATCTGACAAACCGTGCCAACTATGTCATTGCACGTGAGGGCGACACCTACAAATCTATAGGCAAACTCTTTGAGCTCTCGCAGCGCACACTGCGCAAGTTCAACGACGCACCAAAGAGGCTGGAGCTCAAGGCTGGCGACGTGGTATATGTCGAGCGCAAGGCATCGCACTGGCGTGGCGAGGGACTCACACACCGCACAAAGAGGGGTGAGACACTCAGACTTATCTCGCAGATATACGGTATTCGCCTAAAGAGCCTCATGAAGCTCAATAACCTGAGCGAGGATATCATGTTTGAGGGCGACGAGTTAATACGTCTTAGATAGTAACAACGAAAACTAAAACACAACGATATGAGCACTTTACGAGAGAAAATTCTTGAGTCGATAGTAAAAAAATCGACACTCAAGCAGCAAATTTTTGATAACACGTTCTCAACCTTCAACGACCTCAAGGAGACACTCTTCGAGATGGCTTCGGAGATCGATGATGAGCTCGACGGCAAGCTCGACCGCCGTGTGCGTATCGAGTATCGTGACCGTGGTAAGTTCGAGGCACAGTTGCAAGTGGCAAGCGACATACTCATCTTCCAGATGCACACCGACATCTTTGAGTTTGACCACAACCACATAATCTGGCAGAACAACTATCTGCAGCAGGATAGAGATAACTCCTACATCGGCGTTATCAACATCTACAACTTCCTCTCGGACTCTATGAAGTATAACCGTAATGCCGACGAGGGATATCTCATTGGCCGCATATTCATCAACCGAGAGAAGTGCTTCTGGGTGGAGGGTAAGCGTCAGACACTGGTGCGCCCCATGGCCTTTGGCACTCGCAAGATCGACCGCGAGGCTCTCGTGGCGATAATCGAGACGGCGATAAACTATGCACTGAACTTCGACCTGCTGATGCCACCATACGAGGAGAATATACGTGTTACGGTGGATCAGTTCAACTCCAAGCTCGACAACTCGAAGTTCACAACAGGTAAGCGCCTGAGCTACGACTTTGGCATGGACGACATTTAGTCCCAAGCCTCAGGCATAGGCACCAAAATAGATTGGCAAAAAATTAAAAAACGATAGAATTATGAGAAGAGTTTTCTTTAGCATCGTACTCTCAGCCATTGCACTCTCAGCCATGGCTCAGGTAAGCTACACCGAGATGCGCAACCAGAACAGCGAGGCGACACCGCGATACATCGCACCAGCGTCGCTCACACCACTCCAGGGTACCGACAAGTTTATGAACTTCGACGGCGAGAATGTCCTGCTCTACGACTACACCAACCCTCATGAGGGCGAGGTGGTATTCAAGTCAATGGCACCAAACCACTATGTGCTATCGTATAGCAAGTCGCCAGATGGCCAGATGGCTATCTACGAGGTATACGACAACGGCAACCCTCGCAAGGAGATATATCGTCACTCATACACCTCGATCTACTACATCGCCTGCCCTGATGGCTCTACAATCAAGATCGACGACGTGCGTGACATATCGTTCTCGCCCGACAGCAAGCACCTTGCTATGGCCTACAACAACGACATCTTCCTCTACAACCTCGCAACAAACGAGATCTACAATATCACCGACGATGGTAAGTGGAACCACATAATCAACGGTACCACCGACTGGGTTTACGAGGAGGAGTATGGCTTCACCAAGGCTTATGCCTTCTCGCCCGACGGCAAGGAGATAGCATACCTCAAGTTTGACGAGAGCCAGGTGCCTGAGTTCGAGATGATGCGCTTCGACCGCAAGCTCTATAACGAGGCTTACAGCTTCAAGTATCCTAAGGCTGGCGACTGCAACTCTATCGTGACACTCCACGTATACAACATCGAGACTCAGCAGACACGTCAGATATTCACTGGCGAGCAGACCGACCAGTATATCCCACGCATCGACTACACCCCTGCTGGCAACCTCTTCTACTACCGTGTCAACCGCCTCCAGAACCACTTCGAGGTGATCATGGTCGAGAAGGATGGCTCGCAGAAGAAGATCTACGACGAGCAGGATGACCGCTACGTGGAGCGACCCAACGACTCAAACATCACCTTCATCGACGGCGACCGCTTCATCGTGCGTGAGGAGACCTCAGCAGGCTGGTTCCACCTCTACCTCCACTCTGTGGCTAAGGGCCGCCTCAGCGCAATCACATCAGGTGAGTGGGAGGTGACAGAGATCGTGGGCATCTCGCCTAATAAGAAGACTATATACTATATGTCTACCGAGCATTCGCCCGAGGAGCGTCATCTATACTCTATCGGCGTGAATGGCAAAAACAAGCAGTGCTTGCTCTCGAAGCCTGGCTACTGGAGAGTATACCCATCGGCAAACATGAACTACTTCGCTGCCGAGCACTCAGCAACAGACTGCTACCCTACGGCTGCCGTATACAACACCAAGGGTCGCGAGGTATGCTCGCTCATGATCGACGAGCCTAACACCGAGGCTCCAGGCTACCAGCGCAACTACTACACCTTCACCACAGAGCGTGGCGACGAGCTCACATACTACCTCATCTACCCCGAGGATTTCGACTCTGCAAAGCGTTACCCAGTGCTCATGACTCAGTACTCAGGTCCTGGCTCACAGCAGATTGCCAACCGCTACACCTACGACTGGGAGGAGACATTGGCACGCAACGGCTACATCGTAGCATGCTGCGACGCACGTGGTACAGGCTTCCGTGGCGAGGAGTTCAAGAAGGTGACTTACGGCAACCTTGGCCACTGCGAGGTTGAGGATCAGCTCTCATTTGCCCGCCACCTCGGCAGCAAGGAGTTTATCGACAACGAGCGCATAGGTATCTACGGCTGGTCGTTCGGTGGCTTCATGGCTCTGAACTGCGCACTCAAGGGTGACGGCATCTTCAAGATGGCTATCGCTGTGGCTCCAGTGACATCATGGCGCTACTACGACACTATCTACACTGAGATCTACAATGGTTTGCCACAGGAGAACCCTGCGGGATACGACGACAACTCGCCTATTACTCACGCAGAGCGTCTGAGCGACAAGACTCGTCTTATCATCATCCACGGTACTGCCGACGACAACGTACACTTCCAGAATGCTATGGAGATGTGCCGTGCGCTGAACAAGGCGGGCAAGCAGTATGACATGATGGTATATCCCGACCAGAACCACTCTATGCGTCCACACGACATGACCAACGTACGTCAGAAGATGGTGGACTACTGCCTTGCAAACCTCTAGTTTATAAGGTAAAAATCACAAGTGCCCAGTTAACCCTGGGCACTTATGCTGTTTAATAAACAATAGACTATGAAACACTTAACATGGCTATTCACACTACTTATGCTCATTGCCACAAGCTCAACAGCGGCACTTGCGGCGAAGAAGGATAAGGTAAAGAGTGTGATAACATACCAAGCTATAGAGAAGCTCGAAGATCTCAACAACGACGCCTTTGACTGCAAAATCGCCCTACACAAGTTCGACAAGAAGAACGGAAAAGGAACAATCATATTCAAGGGTGCGCTCACAACCATTGGCACCGAAGCATTTATCAACCGCTCAACAATCACAAGCATAACCATACCGGGAAGTGTTACGACGATTGGCGAGCACGCCTTCTCAGGCTGCACAGGCATCACCATAGCACCTATGAGTGAGAGCCTTACGGTAATTGATAAGTATGCCTTTTCAGGTTGTACATCACTTAAATATGTTACCCTACCAGGTGGCTTGCAGAGAATCGACAACTCGGCTTTTCATGGTTGTGTTGAGCTAAGACAGATCACTATCCCCGACAGCGTGACATATCTCGACGAGCACGCCTTCAGCTCGTGCGACTGCCTCTACGACCTAACAATAGGCAAGACAATAGAGTGCATAGCCGACTTCAGCTCGACATTCCCAAGGGTTAAGAGGGTTAACCTGATGAGCACAATCAAGGAGATTGCGGCCAACAAATTTAATGGCTGCTCAAGCATCAGTAGCATCACAATCCCTGATAGCGTAACTAAGATTGGCAAGGGTGCTTTTGCATGGTGCAAAGCGCTCACAAGCATCAAAATCCCATACACCGTAACCGAGATTAGCGACTCTACGTTTGAGGGTTGCTCGCAGCTCTCAATGATTACTCTTGTCGAGGGTATCAAGTCAATAGGCAATAGAGCATTTGCCAAGTGTACATCATTGAAAACTATCGACTTGCCACTCACAGTTACTCGAATTGGCGACTACGCATTTACAGAGTGCTCGAAACTATCGTCGATCAAGTTGCTCGATAGCGTAACAGAGGTTGGAGAGGGTGCATTCAAGCAGTCTGGACTAAGCTCTGCGACACTCTCAAATGGTATAACCGAGATCCGAAAGGAGACATTTGCCAACTGCAGCAAACTCTCGAATATCGTAATCCCCGAGAGCATTATCTCGATTGGCCATAGCGCATTCTTTGGCAGTGGAGTTCAGAAGATTGAGATTCCTAACAGCGTGACCGAGATTGCATCAAGAGCATTCTACGGCTGCAACAATCTCAAGCAGTTGACTCTGGGCACAGGTATCACAACGCTTGCACCTACGGCCTTTGAGAACTGCACACAGCTTGCGACGATGAGCATTGGCGAATTTATCGGAGTGATAGCTCAGAGCGACGAGTATAGATTCGACACCATCAGCGAGCTCATAATCAGGGAGGGTATTACCGAGATTGACTCTAACACACTCAAGTCATTTAGCAAGCTCAAGCGCATAACACTTCCTGATAGCATTATTTCGATTGCCGACAACACATTCAGCACTATTGCAGGGCTCGAATACCTCAAACTTGGCGAGGGAATAACATCGTTCAACACCTCAGCAATACAGGGTTGCGACAACATCAAAGAGGTTATGCTCAACGAGTATATCGAGGAGCTAATACTCGATGATACAATCAAATACGTATACGGCTCAAACAACACAGAGGAGGCTACAATAGAGGTGGCAGTGGAGACGGAAGCGACAGATACATATACGGACGAGGAGGTAGTGGAAGCTACAACCGAAGTTGCAGCTGAAGCAGTGGTAGTGGCAGTGACAGAAGAGAGCACGGGCGGATGCAACGAGAGTATCAATCTCGACATCTTCACCAACACCGAGTCACTCCAGAATATGGTATTGGGCGCTAGCACCGAGCGAGTTTATGCATGTATCACACCAAGCATTACAATCAACGAGGGACTTGAGGCATTCGGATGCGCTGTACCCGAGAAGATAAACGTTGCAAAGCTCGCAACAATCTTCAGTATTGACTATGTCTGCGATGGGGAAAATCAATATGGTTGTATTCTGCATACAGAGATCTACGACCTCAATGGCAAGCTACTGCTCGGTCGCAACCCTAAGAGCGTAAAGATACCTCAGGGAACAACAAGGATCGGCAACGGCGTATTCTATGACTGTACTAACCTCATAAGTGTAACCATTCCAAGCACAGTTACCGAGATTGGAGAAAGTGCATTCTACAACTGTAGCGCACTGACAAGCGTAGCACTTCCAAATGGTGTTAAAAGCATTGACGACAGCGCATTTAGCTACTGCTCAAAGCTCAAGAGCGTGACTATTCCAAATAGTGTGACCTACATTGGCGCGAGGGCATTCTACTCATGCTCAAGCCTTGCAAGTGTATCGCTACCAAAGGATATTTCAAGCATTAGACACCACACTTTCTACGGTTGTACGAGCCTCTCGAGCGTGACAATACCTAAGAACGTGTCAACAATCCAGAGCTACGCCTTCTACGGTTGCAGCAAGCTCAAGAGCATTACCATTCCATATAGCTACACCTCGCTTGGCGATTCGTGCTTCAGCGGCACATTCTACGACGCAGGCCACACGCCTATGAGCAAGGTGACTCAATCGAGCATCGAGGGTGCATACACTGGTAAGGCCAATGTCGAGGGTAAGTGGGTGGATATCCTACTCCTGCTCTTTGACGACGGCACATATATGAAGAATAGAATCGACGGCTCGAGCGAGAAGCTATTCGAGGTGGGTAAATACACCATCAGCGGCAGCACCATAACACTCACGCTGGTAGGTAAGTTCAACCCAAACAAGTCGGAGTATGTGCGTATCTCGGGTGGTGAGACACTCTCGGTGAACACCAAGACTGGCGCCATAAACAACTACAGTAAGAAGCGCAAGCTCTGGAGCGACAACGACGAGTACTTCCGCATTACGGGTAATTGGACAAAGCCCTACAAGGAGTACACATCGAGCAACTTCAACGATCAGGATTGGTTCACATACCGAGTTTTGCAGTCACTCAAGAACAACGTGCAGGTTAGAATTTACTAACGTCGAGTCAAAAAGCGATTTAGATGCATAAATTTTTAATTTATTTTTCCTATCTTTGTGCGATTGTAGCCATTACATCGGAAAAATAATTAAAAACAAGATAACTATGAACATTTCATTCAACTGGCTTAAGCGATATCTCAAGGCCGACATTTCGGCAGAGCGCATGGCAGATATTCTCACCGAGCTTGGTCTCGAGGTCGAGGAGTTCGAGAAGATTGAGACCATCAAGGGTGGACTCAAGGGTGTTGTTGTGGGCGAGGTGCTCACATGCGAGGATCACCCAGACTCTGACCACCTTCACATCACCACTGTAGATGTTGGTCAGGAGGCACCACTCCAGATTGTGTGTGGCGCAGCCAACTGCCGCAAGGGTCTTAAGGTGATGTGTGCCACTGTGGGCTCAGTGTTGTACCCTATCGACTCGGACGAGGAGTTCAAAATCAAGCGCAGCAAGATTCGTGGCGTAGAGTCGCTCGGTATGCTCTGCGCTGAGGATGAGCTCGGCATTGGCCGCAACCACGAGGGTATCATGGAGCTCCCAGCAGAGGCCGTGGTGGGCACACCAGCCAAGGAGTACTTGCACATCGCCGACGACTATCTTATCGGCATCGGTCTTACACCTAACCGTGTAGATGCAGCGTCGCACATCGGCGTGGCACGTGACCTTGCAGCATACCTCAAGAGCCGTGGCGAGAAGGTGGAGTTCACACTCCCTTCGGTCGATGACTTCAAGGTTGACGACACCTCACGCACCATTGAGGTAGAGGTGGTAAACAGCGAGGCAGCACCACGCTATGCAGGTATCACCGTGAGCGGCTGTAAGATTGCCCCATCGCCAGAGTGGATGCAGAACGAGTTGCGTGCTGCGGGTATCAACCCTAAGAACAACCTCGTGGATATCACCAATTATGTTCTCTTTGAGCTTGGCCAGCCACTCCACGCCTTCGACGCAGATAAGATCGAGGGTGGTAAGGTTGTGGTACGCTCGGCTGTCGAGGGCGAGAAGTTTGTGACACTCGACGGCGTGGAGCGCACACTCACTGCCAACGACCTTATGATCTGCTCAGCAGAGCGTCCAATGTGTATCGCAGGTGTATACGGCGGTCAGGACTCTGGTATCAGCGACCAGACCGTGAACGTATTTATCGAGAGCGCCTACTTCCACCCAGTGTGGGTGCGTAAGACAGCTAAGCGCTTTGGTCTTAACACCGACGCATCGTTCCGCTTTGAGCGTGGTATCGACCCAAATATCCAGGTATATGCACTCAAGCGTGCCGCAATGCTCATGCAGGAGTTGGCAGGTGGCCGCATAACATCTGAGATTATCGACATCAACCCTACCCCAGCTAAGCACTTCGAGTTCGACTTCTCTTTGGAGCGTGCTCGCAAGCTCATTGGCAAGGATATTCCTGAGAGCACATTCATGACTATTCTCGAGGCTCTCGATGTCGAGGTGCGTGGTCGTGAGGGCGAGGTATTGCACGTTGCAGTACCACCATACCGTGTCGACGTGCAGCGCGAGGCAGACCTTGTGGAGGATGTTTTGCGTGTGTATGGCTACAACAACATTGAGATTTCAGACCATGTAAACTCTACTTTGTCGTACGCTCCAAAGCCAGACAAGGCTCGTCTTCAGAACGTAGCTTCGGACTTCCTCACATCGAACGGCTACACCGAGATCATGTCTAACTCTCTTACCAAGGCTTCGTACTACGAGGGCTCTACATCGTACCCTCAGGAGCGTTGTGTGAAGATCATCAACCCACTCTCTCAGGACCTCAACGTGATGCGCCAGACGCTCATGTTCAACGCACTGGAGGCTGTGGAGCTCAACGTGAACCGTCGTAACGCCAACCTTCGCATGTACGAGGTGGGTAACTGCTATGCGTTCAATGCTGAGAAGGCTCAGGAGGAGAACGTGCTCGCTAAGTACGAGGAGAGCTACCGCATAGGTATCACCGTAACAGGTCTTGCTACACAGGCTTCGTGGAATAGTAAGGCTGAGGGCGCATCGTTCTTCACACTGCGTGCTGCGGTGGAGCGTCTGTTGAAGCGCTTTGGTATCGACATCTACTCATTGCAGTCTGAGAGCCTTGATTGCGACCTCTACGGCGACGCTATTGTATTCAAGCAGGGTCCTAAGGAGGTGTTGCGCATGGGTGTTGTATCGCCTATCGTGCGCAAGAAGTTCGACATCAAGCAGGAGGTATACTTCGCCGAGATCGACTTCGACCAGCTTATCAAGATGACTAAGAAGGCTAAGGTGCAGTTCAAGGAGCTCTCTAAGTTCCCAGAGGTTAAGCGTGACCTCGCTCTGCTCGTAAACAAGAGCGTGTCGTTCTCAGAGTTGCGCTCTATCGCCTTTGCAACAGAGAAGAAGCTCCTGAAGTCAGTATCGCTCTTCGACGTATACGAGGGCGACAAGCTCCCTGAGGGCAAGAAGTCTTACGCCTTGAGCTTCATCCTCGAGGATAAGAACCAGACACTCACCGACAAGCAGATTGAGCGCACAATGGCCAACCTGCAGACACAGCTCGAGCAGAAGGCTGGTGCCGAGGTGCGTAAGTAAGCGCAACGCT
This sequence comes from Alistipes sp., assembly GCA_017629035.1. Classification (GTDB taxonomy): domain Bacteria; phylum Bacteroidota; class Bacteroidia; order Bacteroidales; family Rikenellaceae; genus Alistipes. The sequence continues at coordinate 141,173 of JAGBXX010000015.1, forward strand.
CAGGCCACATAACAACTAAAACTCCGTATGGATTGGTGTCCATACGGAGTTCTTTTGTAGCACACCAAACAAGTCCCCCTAGCCACACGGGTATTAAAAATAATACCCTTGATTCACCCTTTTGTTATAATGCTCTCTAATGCCACACGGGTATTAAAAATAATACCCGCACTACTTTAGAACACCCACCCTTTACTGCGCACCCAAACACTACACGGGTATTAAAATTAATACCCATGCTATTGGAGAGAAAGCATCCCAGCACTCAGTAAGACTCCTCCTAGGCTACGCGGGTATTAAAAATAATACCCACGCTACTTTGGTATACACACTCGCCCTTGCTACTAGGACACTCCACATTTCACGGGTATTAAAATTAATACCCGCATCTCCTTGGAGTTTGATTTTACCTATTATGACACCAGACAAGTCACACGGGTATTAAAAATAATACCCACGTTACTTTGGGTTACACACTCGCTCTTGCTACTAAGACACTCCACACTTCACGGGTATTAAAAATAATACCCGCACTACTTTAGAACAACCACCCTTTACTGCGCACCCCAACACTTCACGGGTATTAAAAATAATACCCACGCTATCGAATGGGCGCACTCATCATACTACTAAGACACCCGATAGCACCATGGGTATTAAAAATAATACCCACGCTACTTTTGATAATACTTCCGCATATTTGAGTGATTATTTAGATTATTGTTAGATTTTTGGGCTCGTTAAGGTACAAAAAACGTCAAATAGTTGGCGAGTATTGATATTATCGTTACCTTTGTGTAAACCGTCAAAGCTATGGAGAAACATGCAACTAAGTTCACATTGGAGAGAAATCGCATAGGCGAGCTATTCAACGCCTTTCCTGAGCTGAATGTAAGGCAGGTGGCTCGTGCCATGGGCATAAACGAGACTCTAATGCAACAATATGTGAATGGCGCAAAGAAGCCGACGTATGAACGCAGAATGGAGATAGAGAGATACATTCACAAGCTCGGGCGCAGGCTCACGGAGGTTACACTCGAATAGGCAATAGATATAGACATAGAAGTTAGGTGTCACAACTCAGAAAGTTGGGCACCTAATTTATTATATATTCTGCCACTGCGACTGCCAAAATGTCACAAACGGAGGCTTGGCACACCGTTTGTCGTAGGGTAAGAAGTATGAAAGCAGAGTAAAAAATAGTGAGGCGTATGTGAGCATTTGGCAGACAAGGCTAATACTCAGATGCGCTCTTATCACGGCAAACTATAAAAAACAGATAATACTATGACAAACGGAAAAATTGGGGTAACAACCGAAAACATCTTCCCCGTAATCAAGAAGTTCCTATACTCGGACCACGAGATATTTCTTCGTGAGCTGGTATCAAATGCCGTAGACGCTACACAGAAGCTCAAGACCCTCCACTCTAAGGGTGAGGCCGAGGGCGAGCTGGGCGACATGACAATCCACATCGACGTTGATAGCGAGGCAAAGACCCTTACAATCACCGACCGTGGTATCGGTATGAGCGCCGAGGAGGTAGACCGATATATCAACCAGATAGCATTCTCGGGTGCCGAGGAGTTCATGGCCAAGTACAAGGATCAGGCTATCATAGGCCACTTCGGCCTCGGCTTCTACTCATCGTTCATGGTTGCCGACAAGGTGGAGATATTCACACAGTCGTATCGCCACGAGGCTAATAGCGTGCACTGGAGCTGCAACGGCTCGCCAGAGTTTGAGATGGAGGAGATTGAGGAGAAGCTACCTCGAGGTACACGCATAGTGCTCCACATTTCTGAAGAGAGTCTTCAGTTTACCAAGCGTGAAGAGATAGCCTCGCTGCTCAACAAGTACTGCCACTTCCTCCCTGTGCCTATCGCCTTTGGCAAGAAGCAGGTATGGAAAGAGGGCAAGTATGTTGACACCGAGGAGGATAACATCATCAACAACGTGACACCTCTCTGGACACGCAAGCCGGCCGACATCACAGAGCAGGAGTACAAGGAGTTCTACGCCGACCTATACCCAGGAAGCGAGGAGCCACTGTTCTACATCCACCTCAACATCGACTACCCATTTAACCTCACGGGAATACTCTACTTCCCTAAGCTGTTGAACAACTTCGAGATTCAGAAGAACAAGATTCAGCTCTACTGCAACCAGGTATTCGTAACTGACGAGGTGCGTGGCATTGTTCCCGAGTATCTCACACTCCTTCACGGCGTTATCGACTCTCCCGACATCCCTCTCAACGTGTCACGCAGCTACTTGCAGAGCGATGCTAACGTGAAGAAGATCTCGAGCTACATCACTCGAAAGGTTGCCGACCGTCTTCAGGAGCTATTCAACACCATGCGCCCTGACTACGAGCAGAAGTGGGACGACCTCAAGATATTTATCCAGTATGGTATGCTAACAGACGAGAAGTTTGCCGACAAGGCCACTAACTTCATGCTCTGGAAGAGTATCGAGGGTAAGTACTACACCTCTGCGGAGTATGTCGAGAAGATTCGTGAGGCACAGACCGACAAGGATGGCTTCGTTGTAGTGCTCTATGTTGACGACGTTGTTGGCAAGGACTCATTTGTGGAGGCAGCCAAGGCTAAGGGCTACGACATCCTCGAGATGAACGGACAGCTCGACAGCCACTATATCCAGTACTTCGAGTCACGCAACGAGAAGGTTCGCTTTGTGCGTGTAGACTCCGATGTAGTCGACAACCTCATCCGCAAGGAGCAGAAGCACACCATGTCGCTCTCGACAGAGCAACAGGATATCATGCGCCCCGTGTTCGAGAGCCAGATGCCTACCGACGAGAAGATACACTACCACGTATCGTTCGAGGCTATGGCCGAGGATGCAGCGCCCGTTGTCATTACGCAGAATGAGTTTATGCGCCGCATGAAGGATATGGCAGCGACCTCGGGTGGCGAGATGAGCCGCTTCTACAGAGATATGCCCGATAACTTCACAATCACCGTGAACGGCAACCACCCTATCGTCCTCGACATCCTCACTGAGGTGGAGCACGAGTATGGCGACAAGCTACGCACCATGGGCAAGAAGATCACTGCTGCAGAGCAGGAGGAGAGCCGCTTTGAGGAGGTTATCAAGGATAAGAAGGATGATGAGCTCACCGCTGAGGAGCGTGATATGCGTGAGTCGCTATCGAAGCGCATTGCGGAGCTACGCACCGAGCGTGATAGCCGTCTTGAGGAGATTGGTAGCAAGAACCGCAAGGTACGCCAAATCATCGACCTCGCACTGCTCTCTAATGGCATGCTCAAGGGCAAGAACCTCACAGAGTTCATCCAGCGCAGCATCTCGCTTATCGAGTAGTTAGCCTACCTATATAAAATTAAAGGAGCCTACCCCCGAAGGATAGGCTCCTATTTTTTACTCACTTACCGAGAGTGTTCCATCATCCGATATCACCAGCTTCGACTCGGGGAAGTCGAGCTTGCTTAGTCGCTGCATCTCACGCACCACAACACGCTCCGCATCGCGCTTAGGGCCTGTGCGTGTGCGCTGCGTAGCCGAGATAATCTCGCCACCACGAAAATCTCCCGCAACACCAAGCTTTACAATAAGCACTGGAGCATAGCCGCATCGGCCAGAGATATTTATCTTATATGGCGTGCAGAAGTTACCCAGCGAGTAGGCTATAAGTTTGCCCTTGTAGAGCTCCATGCCTCGTACTACATGAGGACCATGGCCAAACACGAGGTCGGCACCTGCATCGACACATAGGTGCGAAAACTCGTAGACATCGCCACGATAACCACCGCCAAACCACTCACGCTCACGTGGCACTCTATAGGCACTGCCACCCTCGGCACCACCATGGTGCGCCACGATGACGATATCACACTGATAATCCTCCCTCAGCTTACGTATATTTTCACGCACAAGGTCGTAGTCGTGTATGTCGCACATCTCCTCGAAGGGTGCAAAGGCACAGAAGCCATAGCGCACGCCATCACGCTCGAGAGTATCTATCTCGGCACGGTGTCTGAGGCCCGCATAGGCAATACCCGACCTCTCAAGGATCTTGAGCGTGGAGCTAACACCCACCTCGCCAAAGTCACGCAGGTGGTTGTTTCCAATAGAGAGAAAGTCGAAGCCAGCATTAATGAAGTGGTTGATATATCGCTCGGGCGAGCGGAAGAAGTAGGCATACTTAGGGTCGTGGACAATGCGGTGCTGACCACCCTTGTCAAGAAGCAGACACTCCAAGTTGCCAGCAGCAATATCGGCACCCTGCAGATACTCCCTTACATCATCGAAGAGGTGTGCTCCATCGTGCACGGGGAGCAAGGGGGCATTATCGGGATAGTTCACACCAAGCACCATATCGCCCACACAGGCAATACTTAGCACTCGGCTATCACGCTCCTTGGCGTTATACTCCGCAAGTCGCTCGGCATGCTCCACAGAGTCACGAAGCCAGAGCTCACGGCTCGAGGGCATAGTCTCCAAAGCCATGCGAAAATCCTTAGCAACACTCTCTCCAAGTGCCACCACACCCTCGGGCTGCTGCCTTGAGGAGGTATAGCGAGCATAGATAACACCCGAGCCTGAAAACAGGGCAAGGGCTACGAATAGATATATTGCAAAACGAAATTTACCCCTCATAAAGACTACTCTTCGAGCTTTTTAAGCACCTCCATGAGCCAGATAGGCGCACGCTGAGGGCGTCGTGTGACGCTGTCGATAAAACCGAGAGTGGTAGAACCCGAGGCGATATCACGGCCATCCTCGCCACGAACAACGTAGTTAAAGACCATGCGTGCCATAGGCAGCTCCTCGACCATAGCCGTAACAGATATAAGCTCGTCGTAGTAGGCTGGCTGGCGATACTTGATAGCCACATCAACAATAGGCATCATCACACCACGGCGCTCCATCTCGGCATAGGTAAGGCCGATGGCTCTAAGCCACTCGGTACGTGCCACCTCGAAGAACTTGATATAGTTCGAATGGTGCACAATACCCATCTGGTCTGTATGGTGATACTCTACACGTATCTGCGTTGTAAAACTCTTCATATCTCAATTATTACATCCTGATTATCAACATTTAGAACTATATCTCTGCCACGAATATCCACGCTCTGCTCCACGCCATTGATGAGGGCACGATATATACCCGAGGCGGGAAGCAGCTTATACTCATCCTCGACCCTCAGCAGACCGCCTTCGACTCTACCCATGATGATATATCCATGGCCCATAACCTCACGAGCACGCTCCACATCGCCACGCTCCATAAGGCCACGCACCACCGTAGAGCTCACCTTATCGCCCGAGTCGGTGTACTGCTCCACACGCTCAAGCTCGAAGCCCAGCTCACGGGCCACAGGGCCAAGACTCTCGAAGTTACCCTCGCTGCCACGGCCAAAGCGGTGGTTGTAGCCCACAACCATGCCCACCATGCCGAGCTTAGCAACGAGCGAGCCTCGGACAAACTCCTCAAAGCCCTGCTCTCTAAACTTCTCATCGAAGCGCACGACGACAACCCTATCTACGCCATAGCGGCCAAGCAGCAGCGCACGCTCCTGGACAGATGTCAGCAGCTGCATGCCCTCGGCACGACCCATGGCTATGCGTGGATGTGGCTCAAAGGTTACCACAACGCTCTCAGCACCAAGGCGTGAGGCGAGCGCCCGGAGCCTCGCCAGAAGCGTGCGATGACCAGCATGCACACCATCGAACGAGCCCACGGTGACTACCGTACGCAGATTTTCGGGTAACGATTCGAAGCCGTAGTGAAGCGTCATAGTTAGTTCTGGCTCTCCTCGGCAACCTTAACAAAGTAGGCAACCTTCTCGAGCAGCGTTGTGATATCGTAGTTCTCCACGACGATACCCTGCGGGAAGTTGAGCGGCGCAGAGGTGAAGTTAAGAACGCCCTTGATTCCGGCGTTGATGATTGGAATGACAAGCGTCGAGGCTACCGACGTTGGCGACGACACAATAACAATGCTGATATCGAGCTCCTCAACACGGCTCTCGAACTCGTCGATATGGTAGCAAGGAATATTATCTATGGTAGTACCCACCTTGTTGCTATCAACGTCGAAGGCCGCCGTGATACGCAGCTTAAGACCCTTGCCGTTGAAGTATCGGGTTACAGCCTGACCAAGGTGACCCATACCTATCACGGCCATGTTCATGGTCTGCTCGCTATAGAGTATGCTGTCGATAAAGTCAACGAGCACCTTCACGTCGTAACCCTTCTTCGTATCCGAAGAGAAACCTATGAGCATAAGGTCACGACGCACCTGCACCGCCGTAATGCCATGCATACCGGCGAGCACGTGCGAGAATATGTGGGTGATACCCTGAGCATGACACTTGAGCAGCGTGCGACGATACTCGCTAAGACGCTCGATGGTCTTTTCGGGTATTGGTGACATATTGTTTGCCATAGAGGGGCTCTTTACTTGTAAACCACGGTGAAGTCACGCTGATACTGAATGTTTACCCACTCAGTATTTACAAACATGCCATCCTCGAACTTAAACTTGTAGGTGGTAGCAAGAGGTGTGATACTCTCGAGCATGATATACTTGTCGAGGCCTGTAAACATCTTTGTGCAGAACATCATCACAGCATCGTATCCACGGCATGCGTATGGCGTAGGCAGAATACCGTAGTTTGACAAGAAGCGGCTCTCAAAGAGCTTAATGGCGTCGTTGTCTGTGCGCTTAGAGTTGTATGGGGTGATCATCGACACACCAGAGGTGTAGAAGCCTGTGCGCTCGATATACTGAAGAGCGTCCCACTTGCGGTTGCCTACGACAAAGCAGTCGTTCGAGCAGCCATGCTCATACTTCTTCGTAATCTCGCCAATGGTTGTGAGTATCTTCTCGATATGGTAGTCACGGTCGGCAACAATGATCACCACCTTGCGACCAGCTCCCGATATGAGCGATGTTGCTGATACGGCGGCACCATCGGTGCCATCCTCATTGCGCAGAACGAACGAAGCACCTCTGCCACCAACCTTAGCGCTCAAGTGGCGAACATTGAGGTGGCTTGTTGCCTCAAGCACATCGGCAAGATATTCGCTGTCGTTTGTAGGGCCGTAGACGATGTTAATCTGGCAGCTGCCGTCGAATATGTCGGCATACTTATCATACTTGTACTTGCCATCGGCCTGCATCTGGAAGAGCACAGGGCTTGTCACATCCTCAGGGTTGATGTCCGAGAGCGGAGTGACAACAGGGATGTTCATCTGCTCGGCATAGGGCAACACCACCTGAAGCTCATCGGCATATACTGGGCCGATGATAAGGTCAGTCTCAGCGAATGACTCCTGAGATATTATCTCGCTGATTTTTACTGCCGTACGCTCAGTGTCGTAGACCGACATCTTTATTGAGTAGCCATGGCGGCGCAAATCCTCGAGAGCGAGCAACGTGCCTCGGTAGAAGTCCACAAAGGCACCCACCACCTTACCACTACGGTGCATAGGGAGCAAGAGCGCCACGTCGAGCACCTCACCCTTGTTGAAGCGCGCGAACTCGGGGATACGAATCTTGCTAACTCTCTCCATGCTATCAATCTGCTGCATACCCTCCTGCTCCAATAACTCGTGCATGCCACCATGCGAGATGAAGCTAATGAGTGAGTCGGCCGAAACACCCAAAATCTCACCATGATCCTGAGCTGGCTGCTCCTCAGCGGCTGCCTCGGCTACTCTCTCTGGCTCCTGGGCTACAACCTCGGCAACAGAGTCGACAACCTCTACCACGAGATCCTCGACATGCTCCGTAGCACGCTTCTCACGGCGCTTGGCCTCCTTCTCTATCTCCTGGCCATCAACCACAATACTCTCCACAACAGCCTGCGAAGCCTCCTCAGACCTCTTCTTGCTCTTTACGTTGTAGGGGATATAGAGATTCATGCCCACAGACATATTGTCTGCCTGAACCTCGGCGTTGAGCTCCATGATCTGCTTCAGGGGCACGTCGTAGTGCTTTGAGAGCGAGTATAGAGTGTCGCCCTCGACCACGGTGTGCACCACGCACTTCTTGCCATTTACCACAACGACCTGTGGTTCCTGGGCAAATACCGACACTGCCGAAAGCAGGAGTATGAGTGTTAGAAATGAACGAATTAGTCTCATCATTTTGTTGTTTTGTAGCTTATTTTCTGTTACTTAGCTGCCTCACGCAGACGTATCTCAGTAAAAATCTTCTTGGTATATTGTGGGAAGTCGCCATTCATCAGCCATGCGTAGTAGCTTGGCTCTGTGCGGAATACCTCTGCCACGCTGCGACCACGGTGCTTACCAAAGGTAAATATCTCCTCACCCTTCTCGTTAAGGCCTATGCGTCCTGCGAAGTCCACCACCTGGCCATGTGTCGAGAACTCGGCCAACGCCTCCACGGTGTCGCCAATGTCGCCATAGCGCTCAATCTGAGCCTCGAGCACCTCGTACGTTGCCATGGTATCGGCCTGGGCTGAGTGTGCATCGGTGAGATCCTTGCCACAGTAGAATTTGTATGCTGCCACCAACGTGCGCTGCTCCTTCTTGTGGAATATGTTCTGCACGTCGATATAGCTGCGACGCTTGAAATCTACGTCGACACCCGCACGCAAAAACTCCTCGACAAGCACAGGAAGGTCAAAGCGGTTGGAGTTGAAGCCACCAAAGTCGCAACCCTCGATAAACTGAGCCATGGAGCGTGCCATCTGCTTGAATGTAGGCTCGTTAGCCACATCCTCATCGTATATTCCGTGTACTTGCGATGCCTCCTCGGGGATGTGCATCTCGGGATTTACACGGCGAGTCTTTATCTCCTTTGTACCATCGACATTAATCTTGACCATCGATATCTCGACGATGCGGTCACGCGAGGTGTCTACGCCCGTTGTCTCGAGGTCGAAGAATATTATCGGTCTTTTTAGCTTTAGATTCATAGTCTGCAATAGTGTCGTTTCGGGCTGTTGGGCAGGTGCTGAGCAAGCACCTCGGCTTAACAACTAACGCACCTGGGAACCAAATTCTTATCCCACCACACGATTTTAGGGTTAGTCCAATCCCCCCCTCATTCTATTTTTTGTTAGAAGGGGTTAGATGCGGTGCCGAGTCGCAATTGCCACGGATGGGACATACTCGACGTATTTCCCATTCGGGGCAATAAGCTCGGTGACGCAGATGACCCCTTATCACAAAAAATTATGCGTTGATCATCATCGGCATCAAAAGCATCAACACCTCCGACGCACGCTTATCGTCGTATACAGGCTTGAAGACACCTGCACGTGTAGAGTCTGCGAGCTCGATAACTACGGTTGGAGTGTCGATGTTTGAGAGAATCTCAACAAGGAATGTCGACTTGAAGCCGATAGTCACTGGCTGACCCTCGTAGCTGCATGAGATTGTCTCGTTTGCCGATACTGAGAAGTCGATATCCTGTGCTGCGAGGCTAATCTTGTTACCACCGATATCCATGCGGATAAGGTTTGTTGTAGGGTTAGAACATACTGCAACACGCTTAATGCCGTTAACAAACTCAACACGATCTACGAGCACCTTGTTAGGGTTGGCTGTAGGGATCACCGCGTTGTAGTTAGGATAGTTACCCTCGATAAGGCGGCATACGAGCTTATGGTTCGAGAGCTGGAAGATAACGTTCTTAGCGTCGAACATAACACGTACTGGGGCGTTCTCCTTCACGAGCATACCCTTGAGAAGGTTTGCTGGCTTCTTAGGCAGGATGAACGATGCGTTGAAGTCTGAGTCTACGCACTCAGCCACTGAGCGCACGAGCTTATGTGCGTCGGTAGCCACGAATGTCACCTTACCCTCCTCGAAGTTAAAGTATACACCATTCATCACTGGGCGGAGCTCGTCGTCTGCAGTTGCAAAGATTGTCTTGTTGATACCTGCGATGAGCATATCTACATCCATGAGGATATCCTTGTGCTCAGCACCTACACCCTGCATTGCTGGGTAGCTCACAGCGCTTGCACCAGGGATAGAGAGTGAGCCACTTGCCCACTTAACCTTGATCTCCCATGTAGTATCGTTCACGTCGAACTCGAGTGGCATCTCGGGGAACTCTTTGAGTGAGTCGAGCATAAGCTTTGCAGGAGCTGCGATAACACCCTCACGCTCCACGTTGTCGACCTTGAGGTGGCCGATGAGTGTTGTCTCGAGGTCAGATGTTGTCACTGTAAGCTCCTCGTCCTTGAGCTCGAGGAGGAAGTAGTCGAGAATAGGCAAGGTGTTCTTGTTGCTGATAACCTTACCTGTTGTTGCGAGCAGCGAGAGAAGCGCTGAACTTGATACTGTAAATTTCATAAGTCTTTGTTGTTATTTATTTTGTTATTTTTCGATTTCTTCGTTATGTTGCCTGCGGGGTTATAGCGAGGCGAGTTTGTCGAGAGCCATCTCGACCATGCGGCGCACAAATGGTTTGTAGTCTGTGCAGGCATTTTTTGCCACACGTTGCGCGATTATTGTACAGATTGTTGCTGCACGGTGACCAAGCAGTGCCGCAAGACCTGCAAGTGCCGAGCCCTCCATCTCGAAGTTGGTGATACGGCGCTCGCCAAAGCGGAACGATTCGATCTTCTCGTTGAGCTTCATGTCGTGGGGAGCTATGCGCACCCAGCGGCCCTGTGGAGCGTAGAAGCCTGGCGCTGCGATGGTGATACCCTCACGTGTAGTGTCCTTGAAGAGCTCGAAGAGGTCACGGTGTGCATCTACGAAGTATGGCGCTGGGAGCTTAGAGTACCATGAGGTATGCTCCTCGAAGGCACGCTCAAGCTCAAGGTCGCACACAGAGTCACGACCCTCGTAGTATGAGATAAGGCCGTCGAAGCCGAGCGACGTGCGTGAGAACACAACCTCGCCCACCTCGACATCCTGCTGAATAGCACCCGAGGTACCAAGACGCAGGAGCGTGAGCTGACGGAAGTTCTCCTTCACCTGGCGTGTTGCAAAGTCGATATTTGCCAGGGCATCGAGCTCGGTGATGCAGATGTCGATATTACCGATACCAATACCTGTCGACATCACAGTCATGCGCTTGCCCTTGTATGTTCCTGTGACGGTTAAAAATTCACGATTTGAGACCTCGCACTCCTTGGTGTCGAAATAGTCGGCAATCATTGCCACTCGACCTGGATCGCCCACAAGAATCACTATATCTGCGAGTTGTTCGGGCTTCAGATGCAGATGAAAAATAGAGCCATCTGCATTGATTATCAGCTCAGAAGAGGGAATAGTTCTCATATATCGAAATAAAATTTACTCTTTTTATTTTTAATATCTGCGTAAAATTAGTAATTTTGTCAGAAATAGCAAAATCTTTTAGCGAATTTTTAAGTTATGACGCTCATAAAATCAATTTCGGGTATTCGTGGTACTATCGGTGGCACCCCAGCCGAGAACCTCACACCCATCGACGTTGTAAAGTTCACAACGGCATATTCACGCCTTATCAAAGATAAGAACCCTGGCAAACGTATCACCGTGGTGGTGGGTCGTGATGCACGTATCTCGGGCTCTATGGTCGACTCGCTTGTCGAGGGTACACTGCTTGGTTGCGGAGTCGATGTTATCAACGTGGGACTCTGCACTACCCCTGGCACGGAGATGGCCGTAATCACACATAAGGCCGATGGTGGTATCATCATCACCGCCTCACACAACCCACGCCAGTGGAACGCCCTCAAGCTCCTCAACGAGCGTGGCGAGTTCCTCAACGACGACGAGGGTAAGCAGGTGCTCGCCATGGCCGACGACACAGAGTACAATTACCCCACTATCGACAACATCGGTAAGGTGGTGCTTCGTGAGGATTTCAACAAGAGGCATATCGAGCAGGTGCTGGCCCTTCCGCTCGTGGATGTCGAGGCTGTGCGCAAGCGCAAGTTCAAGGTTGTTGTCGACGCAGTAAACTCAGTTGGTGGCGTGGTTATACCACAGCTACTCAAGGAGTTGGGTTGCGAGGTCGTGGAGCTCAACTGCGAGCCTACAGGAGAGTTTGCACACAACCCCGAGCCACTCCCCGAGAACCTCACAGAGATTTCGGAGGTAATACGCAAAGAGGGTGCCGACCTCGGTATTGTCGTAGACCCCGATGTCGACCGTTTGGCATTCGTAATGGAGAATGGCGAGATGTTTGTCGAGGAGTACACACTGGTGGCTGTTGCCGACTATGTCTTGAAGCACACCAAGGGTAACACCGTGTCGAACCTATCATCATCACGAGCACTCAGCGACGTGACCTCACGCTACGAGGGTTGCAGCTATGCAGCTGCTGCCGTGGGCGAGGTTAACGTGGTGGCAAAGATGAAGGAGACAGGCGCTGTGATTGGTGGCGAGGGCAATGGTGGTATTATCTATCCTGAGCTACACTATGGCCGTGATGCACTCGTTGGCGTTGGTCTCTTTTTGACCTATTTTGCAGGCCTCAACATGACCATGTCTCAGTTGCGCAAGACATACCCTGCGTACTACGCATCAAAGAACAAGATTGAGCTCACACCAGAGATCGATGTTGACAAGATTTTGGCAACGATAAAGTCAAGATACTCAGGCGAGAGAGTCAACGATATCGACGGTGTGAAGATCGACTTTGCCGAGAACTGGGTGCACCTACGCAAGTCCAACACCGAGCCTATTATCCGTGTCTACACCGAGGCTAAGACGATGGCCGAGGCCGACACACTCGCAAAGCGCTTTATTTCCGAAATAGAACAAATTTGTAAAGAGTAAATTTACCTTAAAACTATAGAATTATGAAACTTGCAAACGACTACATCAAAGCTAATCGCGACCGCTTCTTGGAGGAGCTCTTCGACCTTCTTCGCATCCCTTCGATCAGCGCACAGCCCTCGCTCCACAAGCAGGATATGGTGCGTTGCGCAGAGTGGCTCGCAGCATCGCTCGTGAAGGCTGGTGCTGACCGTGCCGAGGTTATGCCTACCGAGGGTAACCCTGTGGTTTACGCCGAGAAGATCATCGACCCTAAGGCTAAGACTGTTCTCGTGTATGGCCACTACGACGTTATGCCCGAGGATCCTATCGACGAGTGGAAGACAAACCCATTCGAGCCAGAGATCAAGGATGGCCGCATCTGGTGCCGTGGTGCTGACGACGACAAGGGTCAGCTCTTCATGCACGCTAAGGCTTTCGAGGCGATGGTTGCTACCGACACCCTCCCTTGCAACGTTAAGTTCATGCTCGAGGGCGAGGAGGAGATTGGCTCTCCAAGCCTCTACAAGTTCTGCGCCGACTACAAGAAGCTACTCAAGGCTGACATCATCCTCGTATCAGATACATCAATGATTGGTCTTGACTGCCCTACCATCACAGCAGGTCTTCGTGGCTTGACATATATGCAGGTAGAGGTTACTGGCCCAGATAAGGATTTGCACTCAGGCCTCTTTGGTGGCGCTGTGGCTAACCCTGCAAACGTACTTGCAAAGCTCGTAGGCTCGCTCACTGACGAGTTCGGCCGTGTTACAATCCCTGGCTTCTACGACGACGTGCGCATCCTCTCAGACGCTGAGCGCAAGGCACTTAACAAGGCACCATTCTCACTCGACGAGTACAAGAAGGCTCTCGACCTTGGCGACGTGGCTGGCGAGATCGACTACACAACAATGGAGCGCACAGGTATCCGCCCATCACTCGACGTGAATGGTATCTGGAGTGGCTACACTGGCGAGGGTACTAAGACCGTTATTCCATCAAAGGCATACGCTAAGATCTCTATGCGTCTGGTGCCTAACCAGGACTTCAAGAAGATTGCTAAGCTCTTTGAGAAGCACTTCCGCCGCATCGCTCCTAAGAGCGTGAAGGTCGATGTTAAGTTCTTGCACGGTGGTGCTCCTTACGTATCGCCTACCGACCTTCCAGCATATCAGGCTGCAGAGAAGGCCGTGGAGACAACATTTGGTGTTAAGCCACTTCCATTCTACTCTGGTGGCTCTATTCCAATCATCTCAGGCTTCGAGAATATCCTCGGTATCAAGTCAATCTTGCTCGGCTTCGGTCTTTCGAAGGATGCCATCCACTCTCCTAACGAGAGCTACGGCCTCGACCAGTTTGACAAGGGTCTCGAGACTCTGCCTTACTTCTACAAGTACTTCGCAGAGAAGTAGTAGACTATCTATAAACTAGGCAATGAGGGTGTCCTGCGACAAGCGGATACCCTCTTGCTATAAACAAACTTCAAGTGAGGATACTTTTACTAATCATAGCCACACTGCTTGCCAGCTGCCACGCCACACACGAGGTGCTATACAGCCAACATCTTCACTTTCCCGAGGATGCCTCAGCAGAAGAGAGGGTCGACATGGCAAGCCGAGTTGTGCCAAGTCGTGAGCAATACGCCTGGCAGCAGTTGGAGCTTACGGCATTTATCCACTTTGGCATCAACACCTTTACCGATATGGAGTGGGGCGATGGCACAGAGGACCCCAACCTATTCAACCCCACGGAGTTAGACTGTGACCAGTGGGTCACAACGCTCAAAAAGGGAGGTTTCAGGATGGTGATACTTACGGCCAAGCACCACGACGGGTTCTGCC
>JAGBXX010000016.1 GCA_017629035.1 Alistipes sp.
CGTCTTGGTAACACATACCCAGAGATCACCGAGATGCAGGCACGTGCTATCATCGAGGCTGCAATGAATGTTAAGGCTTCGGGCACACCTGTTAAGGTTGAGATTATGGTGCCACTCGTAGGTAACCACAAGGAGCTCCGCTACCAGAAGAACATCATCGACAAGACTGCAGAGGCTGTATTCGCTGAGCGTAACGACCGTATCGACTACCTCGTAGGTACTATGATCGAGGTTCCACGCGCAGCTGTTACTGCTAACCAGATCGCAGAGGTTGCCGAGTTCTTCTCATTCGGTACTAACGACCTTACACAGATGACTCTCGGTTTCTCACGTGACGATATCGCGAAGTTCTTGCCAGTATACTTGGAGAAGAACATCCTCAAGAACGACCCATTCAAGGTATTGGATCGCAACGGTGTAGGCCAGCTCGTACGCGAGGCTGTGTTCAAGGGCCGTACAACACGTCCAGACTTGAAGTGCGGTATCTGCGGTGAGCACGGTGGTGAGCCATCATCAGTAGAGTTCTGCCACCACGCAGGTCTCAACTACGTAAGCTGCTCTCCATTCCGTGTGCCTATCGCACGCCTTGCAGCAGCTCACGCAGCGTTGAAGTAATCGCACAGCGAAGCAAGATATTTGAGGTGAGGCTATCCTTCGGGGTAGCCTCACTTGTTTTATGTGGGCCGAGGATGACAAGTAGTCGCAATACGGATGTCTGTGCGAGTAGCAATATATAAATATAGGTAAGTTCTGCGTGGGCAAGTCATAGGCAGCGTGGCTGCAAATCGGCAAGGTTTGCGCAATTATTGACAAAAGCAGGAGGTATTGAAAAAATATTTAAGTTTTTCGATACACCCTATCTTTTTTTTTCGTATATTTGTGTTAAAATATGGCGTACTATGAAATCGGGTGTGCGTCATACGAAAAGGTAGACATAAAACATATTACATAAACTACAAACTTTACTACAATGGACAATGTAAACGTACTGCAGCTGCAAGATGTGGTAATCCGTTTCTCAGGTGACTCTGGTGACGGTATGCAGCTTACCGGTACACTCTTTTCGGACACATCGGCGCTGTTAGGTAACGGTATTTCGACATTCCCCGACTACCCTGCCGAGATTCGCGCACCGCAGGGCACAGTGGCTGGCGTATCTGGCTTCCAGGTACACATCGGCTCATCACGCGTAGACAACCCAGGTGACTACTGCGACGTGCTCGTTGCTATGAACCCAGCAGCCCTTATCGCTAACCGCAAGTGGTTGAAGCCTTCGGCAACTGTCATCATCGATGGCGACACTATGACCGAGGATAACATCCAGAAGGCTGGCTTCAAGACTATGGATCCTATCGCAGAGTTGGGTCTCGAGGGTTACAATGTCGTTATCCCCGACATCACAACAATGACCAAGGAGGCATTGAAGGACTCTGGTATGGACAATAAGGCTGTTGTTAAGTGCAAGAATATGTTTGCCCTCGGTATCGTATTCTGGATGTACAACCGTCCTGACGACTATGCAAAGAGCTACCTCGACTCGAAGTTCGCAAAGAAGAACCCATTGGTAGCCGAGGCTAACAAGAAGGTTATCGAGGCAGGTTACAACTACGCAGCAAATACACACCAGTTTGCAAACAACTATACCGTAGCTCCAGCAGCTTTGGAGAAGGGCGTATACCGTTCAATCAATGGTAACACCGCTACAGCTTGGGGTTTCTGCGCAGCATCAGAGAAGTCGGGTCTCCCACTCTTCTGTGGCTCATACCCTATCACTCCAGCAACCGTTATCCTCGAGGAGTTGGCAAAGCGTCGTGACCTCGGCGTTAAGACCGTACAGGCAGAGGACGAGATCGCTGGTATCTGTACATCTATAGGTGCAGCATACGCTGGTAACTTCGCCGTGACAACAACATCGGGTCCTGGTGTTTCGCTCAAGAGCGAGGCTATGGGTCTTGCAGTTATGGCCGAGCTTCCATTGGTAGTTGTTGACGTTCAGCGCGGTGGCCCATCAACAGGTCTTCCTACAAAGACCGAGCAGAGCGACCTTAACCAGGCACTCTATGGCCGTAATGGTGAGTGTCCTATGGTTGTTGTTGCAGCATCTTCACCAAGCGACTGCTTCCACTATGCATTTATGGCAAGTAAGATTGCTATGGAGCATATGACTCCAGTTATGCTTCTCACCGATGGCTTCATCGCTAACGGTTCAGAGCCTTGGAAGATTCCATCAATGAGCGACTATCCAGCTATCGTACCTCCTATCGTAGCACCACGCGGCGAGGGCGAGGGCGAGTTCTTGCCATACGCACGTAACGAGAAGTTGGCTCGCGGCTGGGCATTCCCAGGCAAGGAGGGTCTCGAGCACCGTATCGGTGGCTTGGAGAAGGACCACTTGCGTGGTACTATCTCGCACGATCCAAAGAACCACCAGGAGATGGTTACAACACGTCGTCGCAAGGTCGAGATGGTTGCCGACGAGCTTCCAAAGTTGGAGGTATTCGGTGCCGAGGAGGCAGACGTACTCGTTGTAGGTTGGGGTGGTACACGTGGTCACTTGCACAGCGCAGTTAAGCAGTTGCAGGAGGAGGGTAAGAGCGTTGCTCACCTTCACTTTAACTACATCTATCCTTTGCAGCACGGCGTAGCTGACATCTTGAAGCGCTACAAGCGTATCGTAGTTTGCGAGCTCAACGAGGGTCAGTTTGCAGGTTACTTGCGTCAGCAGTTCAGCGACGTAGTTATCGAGTCATACGGTAAGACTGAGGGTCAGCCATTCACCGTTATCGAGATCAAGGATAAGGTAAATTCAATGTTGTAATCCACACCACTAAAAAAGTTATAGAACTATGGCAGATTTCAAGTATACACCCGCTGATTTCAAGAGCGATCAACAGGTTAAGTGGTGTCCGGGTTGCGGCGACCACGCCATTCTCAATGCTGTGCAGCGCACAATGCCCGAGGTAGCAGATGCTTTGGGTAAGCCTCACAACAAGTTCACATTCGTATCGGGTATCGGTTGCTCGTCACGCTTCATCTACTATATGAAGACCTTCGGCTTCCACACTATCCACGGTCGTGCGAACGCTATTGCTACAGGTATCAAGACAGCAAACCCCGACCTCTCGGTATGGGTATGCACAGGTGACGGTGACTCGTTGGCTATCGGTGGTAACCACTTCATCCACGCTATCCGTCGTAATATCGACCTCAACGTAATCTTATTCAACAACGAGATCTACGGTTTGACAAAGGGTCAGTACTCTCCTACTACCAAGCTCGGTAAGGTTACCAAGACCTCACCATTCGGTACTGTAGAGAAGCCATTTACTCCAGGTGAGTTGGTTATCGGTGCAAAGGGTACATTCTTCGCACGTACTATTGACCAGGAGGTTATGCTCACCAAGGAGTGCTTGTTGGCAGCTGCAAAGCATAAGGGTATGGCAGTTACCGAGGCGTTGGTTAACTGTATGATCTTCAACGATAAGACCCACGCATTGTTTGCAGGCGACAAGGCTACTCGCGAGGAGAACACCGTACACCTCAAGCACGGCGAGAAGATGCTCTTCGGCAAGGATAAGCAGAAGGGTCTCGTATTCGAGAATATGCGTTTGAAGGTTGTTACTGTTGGCGAGGATGGCTACACTCTCGACAACGTACTCACTCACGACGCTCACACCGCAGATACTACACTCCACTCTATGTTGGCAGCTATGAAGTACCCAGAGTACCCAGTTGCTGTTGGTGTAATCCGCGATGTTGACGACGAGAACGTATACGACGTTAAGGTTGCCGAGCAGGTTGAGCAGGTTAAGGCTACTGCAAAGATTAAGTGCGTAGACGACTTGCTTCGTTCGGGTCAGACTTGGGAGATTAAGTAATCTTCCTCATAGGTGTAAAGGTTGGAGGGCTACTCTTTGATGGAGTGGCCCTTTTTTATGTTGATTAAGATCGGTGATGAGAGGATGATAAGTGTTAGGTAGGTCAGTTCTTCGGACAAAGTGACCGACCGAACGCTTATCAGAGTGCGACTGATTATTCCGCGCATAGCGAAGAATATCCTCAAAGTCGACAAGAGAAAATGCTTAAGGCATTTACAGAACAATGTCGCGTAGTAGATCTTTCGACTACGCTGCGCTCAAGATGACAAAGGGGATATCACTCCCCCCTACCACGAATTATCACCGAACCACCATAGCACCACGACCTCACACATAGAGACAAAAAAAGAGAGCCGAAGCTCTCTTTTTTCTTTGTGCTTTACGCGATTACTCTGCAATAGGAGTAACGCTAACGTAAGACTTACCTGAAGCCTTCTTGCAGAAGCCAACTGTACCGTCAACCAATGCAAAAAGTGTGTGGTCCTTACCCATACCCACGTTCTCACCTGGGTTGTGTACTGTACCGCGCTGACGAACGATAATGTTACCCGCCTTAGCGAACTGACCACCGAAAAGCTTTACACCGAGTCGCTTGCTCTC